>NZ_SOFY01000071.1 GCF_004402595.1 Cryobacterium shii
GCGCCCGCAGAGCCGGCGCCCGCAGACCCGGCGCCCGCAGACCCGGCGCCCGCAGAGCCGGCGCCCGCAGACCCGGCGCCCGCAGAGCCGGCGCCCGCAGACCCGGCGCAGGAGCATACGGTGCACGGCCAGACCGTCGATGACCAGACGCGCTGCGCGCACTACCGCACCGAGCGGGACGTCGTGGCCATCAAGTTCGTCTGCTGCGAGCGTTTCTACCCGTGCTATCAGTGCCACGCGGCCGCCGAGACGCATCCGGCCCGGCAGTGGCCGGCCGATCGCTGGGCGGAACACGCCATCCTCTGCGGCGCCTGCGGCGACACCCTGTCGATCGCCGACTACCGCGAGACCGACCGGTGCCCCCGGTGCGACGCGGCCTTCAACGACGGATGCCGCACCCACGCCCACCTGTACTTCGACGTCCCCGAGGCGCTCGCCTGACGTTCTCGCCAGGATCCGCGCGGGGCTCATCGCCCGGGCTCATCGCAGGCCCCGCGAGCACCGCACTCGCCACGGTCCTCGCGCCGGCCCCCGGCGGAAGCGCGTGACAGCGCGCGGCAGCAAGCTACATCGCGCCGGCGTACTGCATCAGCCAGGCGTACGGGTCGGTGGGGGTGACCCCGTCGAGCAGGATCTCGAAGTGCAGGTGGGGGCCGGTGCTCTGCCCGGTGCTGCCCACATTGCCGAGGTGCTGCCCGACGGTGATGGACTGGCCGGGAGACACCTGCAGCGAGCCGGCCTGGAAGTGCGCGTAGACGCTGCTCACGAGTCGCCCGTCCACCGTGTGGTCGATCACAACGTGAACGCCGAGGCCGCCGTCATCGGAGGCCGAGGCGGACCGAACCACGCCGTCCGCGACCGCGCCGACCGCAGCGCCCTCGCCGGGGAGCATGTCAAGTCCCTTGTGGAAGGTGGAGCATCCGTCGCAGGGCGCTTCCCTCGGGCCGAAGGTGTCGGACAGGCGCACGGCCGAGGGGAACGGCCAGCGGATGGCAGGCTGCACCGGGGCGGGGGCGGCGGGAGCCGGGGCTGCTGCTGCGCTCGCGGCCGGGGCTGCGACGGGGGCCGGAGCGGCGGCCTCCGTGACGGAGAACCCGTCGCGCTGGATTAGATCCGTGGTCGCCGTGCTGGCGGGCAGGCTCTGTGCCGGCCCGATGGCGACGGCGGGCGGCACGCCGTTGGGCAGGCCCGACGCGTGGTCGAGTTCCGAGGCCTGCGCCGGAATGGCGAGGGTCGCGGTGAGGAGTCCGGCCAGGAGCATGGCGACGGCGGCCGCCGGCGGCAGGGCCCGGAACGGCCGCCGCGCTCGGGTGTCCGTCGCTGCAGGGGCGGGGGCGGGCCCCTTCCGCCGGAGGGCGGTGGGCAGGCGGAATGTGCGAATGGGCATGGTAAAACAACTCTCGTCAGCGCGGCTACGCGGGTCAGGTGAGGATGGATCCTCACTCAGACGGAACAGGCGTTCGCGGCGCGGATCGAGGCCCACGGGAACGACGCTCCCCCAGGGGAAGTGTCCAGGGCGCGTCCGGACGTCGGGGGCCGGGCACGCAAGACTTGAGAATACCTCGCTATCCTGAGAATGCAAGGTCTGGCGTCAAATTAAAAAGTGTGCTCCGGGCTGTTTTATTTCGCCCGGACAACGGGTTCAGAGACCGGCGAGTAACCCCGCCAGCGAGTCGAGAGCCCCGGGAACAAGGCGGTAATACGCCCAGGTGCCGCGCTTGTCGCGGGTCAGGATTCCGGCATCCACCAGCACCTTGAGGTGGTGCGACACGGTGGGCTGGCTGAGTCCGAGCGGTTCGGTCAGGTCGCAGACGCAGGCTTCCTCGTCGGCGTGCGCCGCCACGAGCGACACCAGGCGCAGCCGGGCCGGGTCGGCGACGGCCTTTAGCGACCGGGCGAGCTTCTCGGCATCCGCTGCCCCGATCGCCTCACGGCTGGCCGGCGCGCAGCAGGCGGCGGTGTCCGTGTCGACGGGCGTCGAGTCCGGCGCGGGAGGGGCAACGGTGAACGACATGTGAACAGTATCCCCCATAAATTGACATCCATCGATGCGTTGGTCAGACTCCCTATCGACGCACGTCGATTTTATGCCACGGATGCTGATGGAGCCAGATGCCTTCCCCCGAACCACCCGCCGTTTCCGCACGGCCCTCCCTTCAGCACGACGCCCAGCCGGGCGCACAGCCCGACGCCCCGGCGCAGCTCGGCGCCACCGACCGGCTCCTGCCGGTCTGGATCCTCGCCGCCATGGCCGCGGGACTGCTCCTGGCGGTGTTCGCGCCGGGTGTCGGCGACCTGCTCAGCGCGTTCACGATCGGCTCGGTCAGCGTGCCGATCGCTGTCGGCTTGCTCGTGATGATGTATCCGGTGCTGGCGAAGGTGCGCTACTCGGATGCCCGCGCCGTCGCCGGCGACCGGCGGCTCCTGATCTCGTCGCTGGTGCTGAACTGGCTCGTCGGCCCGGCGCTGATGTTCGCCCTCGCCTGGATCTTCCTGCCGGACCTGCCCGAATACCGCACCGGCCTGATCGTCGTGGGCCTCGCCCGCTGCATCGCCATGGTGCTGATCTGGAACGACCTGGCCTGCGGCGACCGAGAGGCGGCCGCGTTCCTGGTGGCGCTCAACTCCGTCTTCCAGGTGCTGGCCTTCGCCGCCCTGGGCTGGTTCTACCTCCAGGTGCTCCCGGCCTGGCTCGGCCTGTCGACCACGAGCGCGGACTTCTCGATCGGGGCGATCACGGTCAGCGTGCTCGTTTTCCTCGGCATCCCGCTGCTGGCCGGCTATCTGTCCCGCCGGGTCGGCGAGGCCACCCGCGGGCGCGCCTGGTACGAGTCCCGGTTCCTGCCGAAGGTGGGCCCGTTCGCCCTCTACGGCCTGCTGTTCACGATCGTGCTCCTGTTCGCACTGCAGGGCAGCCAGGTGATCGAGCGGCCCTTCGACGTGGCCCGCATCGCCTTGCCGCTGCTGGCCTACTTCGCCATCATGTTCGCCGCCGGATTCGTGACCGGAAAAATCGCCGGCCTCGCCTACGCGCGCACCACGACCCTCGCATTCACGGCGGCCGGCAACAACTTCGAACTGGCGATCGCCGTTGCCATCGGCACCTTCGGCGCCACCAGCGGCCAGGCCCTGGCCGGCATCGTCGGCCCGCTGATCGAGGTCCCGGCCCTGGTCGCCCTCGTCTACGTGGCCCTCTGGCTGCGGCCCCGCCTGTTCCCCAGTGACACCCGGCATCCGTCTGGCGACACCGGACACCCCTCCCCCACAACCGAATTGGAACCGCGATCATGACCGACAAGCCCACCGTTCTCTTCGTCTGCGTGCACAACGCGGGCCGCTCCCAGATGGCCGCCGGCTACATGACGGCTCTCTCCGCGGGCCGCGTCGAGGTGCTCTCCGCCGGCTCGGCGCCCAAGGACCAGATCAACCCGGTCGCGATCGAGGCCATGGCCGAGGAGGGCATCGACATCGCCCACAACGTGCCGAAGATCCTCACCACCGAGGCCGTCAAGGAATCGGATGTCGTGATCACCATGGGCTGCGGCGACACCTGCCCGATCTTCCNGACCCCCACGCCACAGTGTGGGCCCCGGCGAAGAAGCCGCTCTACTTGAGCACCAGCTTCGTCACGGTGAAGCCGCCAGCGAGAACGGTCACGGCACCCGTCTTCGACGCCTTCTTGTCGGCCTTCATGTCGGCGCGGGTGGGCGCGATCGGCTTGCCGGTGTTGTCGAAGGCCTGCTGCTCCAGCCGGTGTCCGCGCGGCACGAGCACCGTGCGCACGGTCGGCGCGTTCGCCGCGCTGACGTAGACGGTGGAGTCCCCAGCCGGCCCGGTCACCGAGATCGACGAGATGAGCGGCTGAATCAGCAGCGCGTCAACGGATGCCGCCCCGTCGGCAGCCCCGACGACCGCGGTGTCCGCGGCCGGGAGCGCCTGCTGCAGCGAGAGCGGGAACAGGCGTCCCGGGGCATCCGTGATGCCCTGTGCCCCCGCGCCGCCGTTATCCGTGCTGCCCAGTGTCGCCGTGGCGGAGGACCAGGCCGTTGCGCCGGAAGCCGCCTCGGTCTGGTTCACGATCGGGTACACATTGCGGGTCTGGTCGGCGGCAGGGACGGGGATGCGGAGCGAGTCCCCCGCGGCCAGGGCCACGTAGGCGCCGCCGGAGATGTTGGCCTCGCCGGTCCAGGAGGACGGCGGCCGCACCACGGTTCCGCTGCCGGAGATGGTGCCGGACTCGGCCTCGACGACGCTCAGCCCGACGGTCGCGACGGTCTTGTCGATGCCGAGGGCCTTCGCCTTCAGCACCGGGTTCGCGTCCAGGGTGAGCATGGTCATCAGGGCGTGGATGGTGGATTCAGCGCCCGAGTTGGGGTTGAGACGGCCGTCCTGCTCGATGCCGTCGATGGAGGTTCCCGTGGCCGGGTTGTAGGCCGGGGCGCCGTTGGGGTTGGCGCCGAAGAACCAGCCGGCGGTCACGGCCGCCAGGTCGATCAGACCGGGGGCGTTCGCGGCCTTCGCGGTCGCGACGAGTCCCTGCACGCGGGAGTCCACGCCGTAGGCGATCTGCGCTTCGCCGGGAGTGGGGCTCCAGGCGTTGTCCGGTCCACCCGCGGCGAGCAGCTGCGGGGTGAACTGGGCGGTGTCCTTGACGGCGGCGGCGAGCAGGTCGGAGCGGCCGAGCACGGTAGAGGCGGTGGCGACGGATGCCGGGGTGAGCCCACCCCACGCGTGCCAGAGGGTCTGCGACTTGTTCCAGGGCATGATCGCGCCGAAGGGCCACTGGCTGGCGGAGCCGGAGGACATCGCGGCGACACCTTCCGTGAGCTGGGTGAGGGCGGTGCGCGCGGATTCGTCGGCCGGGGCGGCCACGACGTAGGCGGAGAGGCCGAGGGCGGCCTCGGCGGAGGCATCCGCCCCGCCCGCGATCAGCCAGGCCGGCACCTTCACGCCGTCGGCGATGTCAAAGGTGTCGTGCTTGCCGAGCGACTGGCGCTCGAGGGAGTCGAGTGAGAGGTGCAGCCGCTCCTGCAGGAACGCGGCGAACTCGGGGTCGGCGTCCTTGAACGCCGCGTAGCCCTCGCCGAGGGCCCAGACGGTGCGGGCCACCCAGTAGGACTCGGCCGAGTCGCTCGGGTCGGGCAGTTCCACCGGGGTGGCGCTGGGCGTCAGGGTGCCGTCGGCCTGCTGCCAGAGCACGACGTTGCCGGCGTTCGGCCCGCTCGCGGTCTGCAGGTAGGTCAGGGAGCGCAGCGTCTGCAGCGCGTGTTCCCGGCTGGCGGCGTCGCCGGTCAGCTGCCAGTGGCGCAGGTAGACGACCGCCGTGCGGGCGATGTCGTCGGCGTTGAACGCACCCTGGCTCCAGTGCCCGGTCGCGGGGTCGAGCGACCCGCCGCCGACCCGGTCGTAGGTTCCGTCCGCCAACTTGTTCGAGTAGGTCCACGGCGCCTGCGCGGTAGGCTGCTCGGCGAGACGGTAGGTCGTGTGCTCCGGCAGGGCGGTCAACGGCACGGTGTCGAGCAAGAAGTCGAGGTGGGACAGGTTGGTCAGCGGCGGGGTCGACGGTTGGGGCGACGGCTGGGTCGACGGCTGGGTCGACGGCGCGGAGGCCGCCGGGGCGGAACGGATGCTGCCGGGCGGCGATGCGGCCGCGGCGGCGGTCCCGGCTCCCATCAGGATCATCGAAACCGCGGCGGCGAGGGCCACGGTCTTCCTGGTCGATCGAGATCGTGTCGTGTGTGAGCGAACAGCGTTGTACGTCATGTCTTCTCTCCTGGTTCGAGCGTTGAACCGGTTCAGTAGTCCCAACTAAACCGGTTAAGGTGCGGCCTGTCAAGAGAATCGGTCGATTACGTCCCCCATTCGGGGTCCGACCGGACGCGACCGTGAAAGTGCCCGTTCCGGTCGAGAGTGACTCGCACAGCGGGCACTCTCGACCGGAACGGGCACTGTCGGGCGGGTTCCAGGGGAGAACCTGCGGAACAGATCCGCTCCGCTCAACCCGACCGGACGCATCCGTGTGGCTCAGCTTCGGATGACCGGAACCTTTTTGCTCGACTCCGCCTGCTCGGGCACCGGCACTCGCACCTCGAGCATGCCGTCCCGATAGGAGGCCGTCACTTCCTCTTCCTTGCACCCCCGCGGCAGCGCGATGTCCCGCAGGAACGACCCGTACCGGAATTCGGACCGGTAGCCGTCCTTGCCCTTGTACTCGGATTTTTCCTCCCGCTGCGCCTGGATGTGCAGCACTCCCTCGCTCACGGAGATGTCGACATCCTTCTCCGGGTCGATGCCGGGCATTTCCGCCTTGATCACGAGACTGTTGCCGTCGCGGAACTCCTCCACCCGCATGGTCGGGGTGTCCCAGTCCCCCTCGAAGAAGCGCCGGACGGGCTCCGGCATTTCGAAACGTTCTCGTTTTGCAATGGCAGCCATGATGATGTCTCCTCCATGTTCCTGTGTTGCTCCGGATGCCGCATACAGTACCCCGCGGCACGGCGGCGCGCTCGGCCGTGCCGGTGCGCCTCAGCGCACGATCTTGAAGTTCAGCAAGGGGGTGCCGAGGGCTCCCCACAGCCTCAGCCAGATCGGCAGCAACATTTCCGAGGTCCGCGCGGTCGTGATGTCGCCGAGGTCGATCACATCCGTGTGCCCCAGATCGGTCAGCAGAGCGGTCACCGTCTTCTTCGCCTCGGCGTCGTTGCCCGACACGAAGACGCTGTGCTCGCCCCCGGCCACCAGGCCCGGGTTCATCATCAGAGCGGCGCTCATCGTGTTGAGCGACTTGACCACCTTCGCCGCGGGATAGGCCCGATGGATCTGCTCGCCCAGTGAATCCCGGTTGCAGACCGTGAGCGACGGCGGCATCCCGTGCGAGAAGTCCAGCGGATTGGCGATGTCCAGCAGCACCTTGCCGGCCAGGTTGCCGGTCCCGGTGCGGGCCGGCACGGTGAGCGAGGCCGCGCCGTTGGTGGCGTTCACCACCAGTTCGGTGGCTTCGGCCGCGCGGGCGAAGCGGGCCAGGCCGATCCCGGGATGCGCCGTGAACCACTCCGAGATCGGCGGGCTCTCCATCGCGTCCGCGCCCACCCAGGCCAGTGGGCCGGCCGGGTCCCGGGTGCCGAGCGTGACCTCGTGGCCCTGCCCGGCCAGCGCCGCTCCCAGCATCCGCCCCACGGTTCCCGTACCCAGAAGGGCAATCTTCATGATCGGTACTCCTTCATGTCGTGCAGGTGAGGTTGGGCCGGCTCAGTCCGAGTGATTCTCTCGTGCATTATGACCGCGTTCGCGCCACTGGGGCGAGATGACGCCAACGGATGTGACGCAGCCGGTTCACAGGCACCCGACCTAGCCTGAACGCATGTCCGACACCCTCCAGCGCGAGATCGACCAAGGCAGCGGTTCGCACCATCCCATCCGGCGGTTGCTGCGCCGGTGCCGGGCCTGGGTGGAGCGGTATCCGCGCATCCGCTGGCTGTACCGGCTGGCCGTCGGCCTGCTCGGCGCGTTCGTGGTCACCCTCGGTCTCCTGCTTGTGCCCCTGCCCGGGCCCGGCTGGCTGGTCGTGTTCCTCGGGATCGCCATCCTGGGCACGGAGTTCCCCGCCGCGCACCGCGTCGGCGTGCTGCTCCGGCGCATCCTCACCAGCGTCTGGGGCTGGTGGAAGACCCGGCGAGCCGCGGCCAGGGCCCGGCGCGCCGACCGCTCACCGCGCGCCTACGGAATCGAATCCGCCTAGGCCCGGCACGCCGGGCTCTCTCCGTCGGCGACGAGCGCCACGGCCGAAGCGGGCGCCCCGCTATGCCCGGCCCGGCCCCGCTCCCCTAACGAATTCGACGGAGATTTTGACCAGAACCGGCCGAAACGGGCCCGACACTCCGGCGACAGAGCCCTTTTCCGAAAAATCTCCGTCGAATTGGTTCAGCGCCTCGACGCGTCAGTGCCTCGACGCGTCAGCGCCCCGACGCCCCGACGACAGAGGTGCCGATGGGCGGAACTACGGTCAGCTGGTCGGACGCACGACCAGCACGGGGCACTTCGCGTGCCGCACGCACTGCTCACTGACCGAGCCGAGCAGCATGCCGGCCAGGCCGCCGCGACCTCGGGGGCCCACCACGAGCATCCGTGCACCCTTGGCGATCTCGGTCAGGCACTTCACCGGGCTCGCGTAGACGGCGCGGTAGTCGACCTCGACATCCGGATGCTTCGCCACCTCGGCGCGCACATCGCGGGCAAGTTCGTCGCGCACCGCCTCGGCATACTCCTCGAGGGAGGAGACGTAGCCGAATTCCCAGTTGGCCGGCCGCGAGGCCGTGTCAATGGACCAGGCGCGCACCACCACGACGGGCGCGTGCAACTGCCCGGCGATCTCGAGGGCGGCGCTCAGGGCATGGGTGGCGTAGTCCGACCCATCGTGGCCGACCACGATGCTGTTCGGAGGGAGCGGGGGCTGTTCTGGCTGTAGGTCCGACATGACCCCACGCTACTCCTGGCCGGGCCTTCCCAGCACTCTCCCGCCGCGTGGCGGTAAGGTCTCCCCCATGACGTACCTGCGGACGCCACGTCGCAAACTGCTCGCGCTGGTCACGCTCGTCACGCTGGTCGTGGTGGGCGTGGGGCTGTTCTGGGGCGGAACCGTGCGCAAGATCGAGACCCTCGCCGGCCCCGCGGTCTTCGACCCGGGCGCCATCATCAGCGACTACAACTTCTTCAACCCCGACGCGATGACCGCGAACGAGATCCAGGACTTCCTGGAGGAGCGGCACTGCACCGCATCCGACGGAGTCCCCTGCCTGTGGGAGTACCGCGAGAGCACCGTGACCCAGCCCGCTCAGGGCGCCGGGCACTGCGCCGCCTACCCGGGCGCCGCCGCGGAACCGGCCAGCCGCATCATCGCGAAGGTCGCGGAGGCCTGCACCATCAGCCCGCGCGTGCTGCTGGCGCTGCTGCAGAAGGAGCAGTCCCTGCTGACCCGGCCCACGGCATCCGGTTATCTGCGCGCCACCGGCTACGGCTGCCCCGACACCGCCGACTGCGACGCGCAGTACTTCGGGTTCTTCAACCAGGTCTACCGCGCGGCCTGGCAGTTCCGGCAGTACACCCAGGAGCCCGACCGCACCTACCAGGTGGGCAGCGTCGACGTGAGCTACAACCCGGATGCCGCCTGCGGGGCGTCACCGGTCGAGATCCGCAACCAGGCCACCGCGAACCTCTACAACTACACGCCATACCAGCCGAACCCCGCGGCGCTCGCCCAGCCGGGCTCCGACGGTGACGGATGCTCCACGCACGGCAACCTGAACTTCTGGGTGTTCTACAACAAGTGGTTCGGGTCGTCGGATGCGCTCGGGTACCCGGCGGCGTTCGCGTCCTGCCTCAACCTGGTCGGCGGCCAGCCCTGCCGCGAACAGGGACTGCTGCCCGGGTCCTGAGCGTCGCGCGTTCTCCGCGCAGAGCTTAATCGCCCTGAGCGCCTCGGCTCCACAGGACCCGGGCGCCCGGCCCGGCAAGATCCGGGCCGCGACGAGCTCGATCCCCGGTCAGGTTGCATTTTCTTCAGAGACGCCCTCACACCGGCCAGCACAACTTGCGGTGACACGCCCGCCGGGCGGCGGAGGCCATCCGCCCGGATTCCCAGCCGGCACGGACCGGCCGCCCACTCCGCCTGCCTAGACTCCTGGCGATGACTACGAGCGGTCGATCGGGTTTTTCGCCGACCGGCTGCCGCAATCGAAAGGAATCACCTTGAACAAGCACACGATCAACCCGGCATCCGCCACCTCCCGCACCAAGCGCATCGCCCTCGGGGCAGCCTCCGTGCTGACCGCCGGCGCTCTCCTCGGGGTCGGCGCCCAGGGCGCCACCGCCGCTCCCCGCAGCCCCGGCGCCGAGCACAGCGCGAGCACCAGCGGGGACGCCGCCGCCACATCGAATGGCGCATTCCTCGCGTCACTCGCGATGGAGCTCCGCGGCGACCTCTCCCACGGGCAGAGCGGGAACGTTAAGGCCCAGAAGGTGGCTGCCACCATTTCCACGCACGCCGAGCTCTTCGACAGCCTGCCGGCGAACCTGCAGACCGACCTGACCACCCTCAAGGACGCCTCCGGCGCAACCGACCGGGCGGCCGCCGTGGACACCGTGCGCACCACCGCCCTGGCGGGAGGATACGGCGAGGAGATCACGAAGATCGCCGAGGCCGTGCGGGACAACCCGAAGCACCCGCTGACCGCCGCCCTGCGCGCCGCCCTGAGCGGTGACCTCGGGACCAGGTCGGGCACCGCGACGGGCACAACGTCGGCCACCGCATCGGGCACCACGTCGGGCACCGCATCGGGCACCGATCAGGAGGCGGCCGAGGCTGCCGGCCCCTCGGCGACGGAGCTGGCCCTCAAGCTCGCCGACAACCCGGCGCTGCTCTCGAAGTTGCCGGCTGACCTGCAGGCCGACCTGGCCGCGTTGAAGAACGCGCCCGCCGACCAGCAGGAGGCCGCCGCGCAGGCGATCGAAACCGCCGCCCGGAACGGCGACTACGGCACCGTGATCCAGAAGATCGTCGAGCGGGTCCAGGCGCACGCCGCAGCCGGGCCTGACACCGACACCGGTGCCGACGCCGACGCCGACGTTCACGCCGGAAACTAACACCGCAGAACAACGGATGGCCGGAAGCGCACCGCGCTTCCGGCCATCCGTTTCTCCGTGTACTGACCGCCGCCCTACTGCCCGGGGGCCCGGTAGGACGGCCTCTTCTTCGCAGCCTGGTCGAGATCCTCCGGCGTCATGAGCGGCTTCAGCTTCACGGTCACGTTGCCGGTGCCGTTGATCATGAGAGAGAGTGCGGCGACGCTGGCATCGTCCGGCACGTCCAGGACGTCCAGCACATCGGTGTCACCGAAGGCGTAGTAGAAGCATTCCAACGAGCCGCCCACCGATTTGAGGGCGTCGACGAGGGCCTCCCGGCGCTTCGTTCCGCCTTCGCGCATGAGGCCCTTGATGCCCCTGGCCCACGTAGTTCGCTTCGAAAAGAAATTTGGCCATGATCTTTCCTGTCCCGTGACGTTGAGGAGGCGGGCGTGCGACTGTGCCCGACCCCGATGGAGGGAAGGTCCCTGAGGCGGCCCCGGAACGGGACCGCCTCACATCGTAGGTCTGGCCCCACGCTCTGACATCGGTGAGAAGGCCGGGAACCCCTCGGGGTTCCCGGCCTTCTTGTGGGCCGGCTGCTGGTGTGGCTTGTGCTTAGAAGTCCCAGTCCGCGTCTTCGGTGTTGACGGCCTTGCCGATGACGTACGAGGAGCCCGACCCGGAGAAGAAGTCGTGGTTCTCGTCCGCGTTCGGCGAGAGCGCCGACAGGATGGCCGGGTTCACGTCGGTGACGCTCTTGGGGAACATGGCCTCGTAGCCGAGGTTCATCAGCGCCTTGTTGGCGTTGTAGTGCAGGAACTTCTTGACGTCTTCGGTCAGACCGACCTCATCGTAGAGGTCCTGCGTGTACTGCACCTCGTTTTCGTAGAGCTCGTAGACGAGGTTGAAGGTGTAGTCCTTCATCTCGTCGCGACGCTCCTGCGAGGCGGTCTCGAGCCCCTTCTGGTACTTGTAGCCGATGTAATAGCCGTGCACGGCTTCATCCCGGATGATCAGACGGATGAGGTCGGCCGTGTTGGTGAGCTTGGCGCGGCTGGACCAGTACATCGGCAGGTAGAAGCCCGAGTAGAAGAGGAACGACTCAAGCAGGGTCGAGGCGACCTTGCGCTTGAGCGGGTCGTCGCCCTGGTAGTAGTCCATGACGATCGCGGCCTTCTTCTGAAGGTTCACGTTCTCGGTCGACCAGCGGAACGCCTCGTCGATCTCCTTCGTCGAGCACAGGGTCGAGAAGATCGACGAGTAGCTCTTGGCGTGCACGGACTCCATGAACGCGATGTTCGTGTAGACGGCCTCTTCGTGGGGCGTGATCGCATCCGGGATCAGCGAGACGGCGCCGACGGTGCCCTGAATCGTGTCGAGCAGGGTGAGGCCCGTGAACACGCGCATGGTGAGCTGCTGCTCGACCGGAGTGAGCGTGGCCCAGGACTGCACGTCGTTCGAGAGCGGGATCTTCTCGGGCAGCCAGAAGTTGTTGACGAGGCGGTTCCACACCTCGACGTCTTTTTCGTCTTCGATCTTGTTCCAGTTGATCGCGTCAACGTGGGAGACGAGCTTGAGCTTGTCAATCATTGGTTGTTCCTTAGGTGGCAGTTCAGAGTCGATTCAGCAGTCAGGACGCTCACAGCAAACTCACTCAAAGCATGCATGAAACGCAGCCATCAACCTCGGTACCTTCGAGGGCGAGCTGGCGCAGACGGATGTAGTAAATCGTCTTGATACCCTTGCGCCACGCGTAGATCTGCGCCTTGTTGATGTCGCGGGTGGTGGCGGTGTCCTTGAAGAACAGCGTCAGCGAGAGGCCCTGGTCGACGTGCTGGGTGGCCGCCGCGTAGGTGTCGATGATCTTCTCGGCGCCGATTTCGTAGGCGTCCTGGTAGAAGTCCAGGTTGTCGTTGGTCAGGAACGGCGCCGGGTAGTACACGCGGCCGAGCTTGCCTTCCTTGCGGATCTCGATCTTCGAGGCGATCGGGTGGATCGACGAGGTCGAGTTGTTGATGTACGAGATCGACCCGGTCGGCGGCACGGCCTGCAGGTTCTGGTTGTAGATGCCGTGCGCCATGACGGATGCCCTCAGCTCGGCCCAGTCCGCCTGGGTCGGGATGCTGACACTCGAGGCCTCGAACAGCTCGACGACCCGGGTCGTCGCCGGCGCCCACACCTGGTCGGTGTACTTGTCGAAGAAGGCACCGGAGGCGTAGGTCGAGTCTTCGAATCCGTCGAAGGCGTGGCCGCGTTCGACGGCCAGCTTGTTCGAGGCGCGGAGGGCGTGGAACAGCACCGTGTAGAAGTAGATGTTGGTGAAGTCGATCCCCTCTTCGCTGCCGTAGTACACCCGCTCGCGGGCAAGGTAGCCGTGCAGGTTCATCTGGCCCAGGCCGATGGCGTGCGACTTGTCGTTGCCGTCTTCGATCGACCGCACCGAGGAGATGTGGCTCTGCTCGGAGACCGCGTTGAGGCCACGGATGGCGGTCTCGACGGTCTTACCGAAGTCGGGCGAGTCCATCGACAGGGCGATGTTCATCGACCCGAGGTTGCAGGAGATGTCCTTGCCGATCTTGTCGTACGACAGGTCCTCGTTGTACGTGGTTGGGGTGTTGACCTGGAGGATCTCCGAGCACAGGTTCGACATGTTGATGCGACCCTTGATCGGGTTCGCCGCGTTGACGGTGTCCTCGAACATGATGTACGGGTAGCCGGACTCGAACTGGATCTCGGCGAGCGTCTGGAAGAAGTCGCGGGCCTTCATCTTCGACTTCTTGATGCGCGGGTCGTCGACCATCTCGTGGTACTTCTCGCTGACGGAGATGTCGGCGAACGGCACCCCGTAGACGCGCTCGACGTCGTAGGGCGAGAACAGGTACATGTCCTCGTCCTTCTTCGCCAGCTCGAACGTGATGTCGGGCACGACGACGCCGAGGGACAGCGTCTTGATCCGCACCTTCTCGTCCGCGTTCTCGCGCTTGGTGTCGAGGAAGCGCATGATGTCGGGGTGGTGCGCGTGCAGGTACACGGCGCCGGCTCCCTGGCGTGCGCCGAGCTGATTGGCGTAGCTGAAGGAGTCTTCGAGCAGCTTCATCACGGGGATGATGCCGCTGGACTGGTTCTCGATCTGCTTGATCGGAGCCCCGGACTCACGGATGTTGCTGAGCAGCAACGCGACGCCGCCGCCACGCTTCGACAACTGCAGCGACGAGTTGATGCCGCGCGAGATCGACTCCATGTTGTCTTCGATCCGGAGCAGGAAGCAGGAGACGAGCTCGCCGCGCTGCGCCTTGCCGGAGTTCAGGAAGGTGGGGGTGGCCGGCTGGAAGCGGCCGGCGATGATCTCCTCGACGAGGGAGATCGCGAGCTGCTCGTCGCCCTGGGCCAGGCCCAGCGCGGTCATCACGACGCGGTCTTCGAAACGCTCGAGGTAACGCTTCCCATCGAAGGTCTTCAGCGTGTAGGAGGTGTAGTACTTGAACGCGCCGAGGAAGGTCTGGAAACGGAACTTCTTCGAGTACGCCAGCTGGTTGAGGCTGGTGATGAAGTCGAACGAGTACTGGTCGAGCACGGCCTGCTCGTAGTACTCCTTCTCGACCAGGTAGTCGAGACGCTCACGCAGGGTGTGGAAGAACACCGTGTTCTGGTTGACGTGCTGCAGGAAGAACTCGCGGGCGGCCTCACGGTCCTTCTCGAACTGGATCTCCCCGTTCGGGCCGTACAGGTTGAGCATGGCGTTGAGCGAGTGGTAATCCATCGCCAGGCCGGCTGCCGGGTGAGTCATCGTCTTCACGGCTGTTGCTTCCAAAATTCTTCCAATCCGTCGTGGACGATGCGCACATCATCCGGAGTTCCGAGTACTTCAAATCGATACATGTGCGGGACCTTGCACTTCGCGGCGATGATGTCGCCCGCGACGCAGAAGGCCTCGCCGAAATTCGTGTTGCCCGCGCCGATGACGCCGCGGATGAGCGAGCGGTTGTGCTCGTCGTTGAGGAACCGGATCACCTGCTTGGGCACGGCTCCCTTGGTCTCACCGCCGCCATACGTCGGCACGACCAGGACATAGGGCTCGTCGACCACCAGCGGTTCGTCTCGCGCGTACAGCGGGATGCGCGCGGCGGGGCGCCCGAGCTTCTCGACGAAGCGTTGCGTATTTCCCGATGTGCTCGAGAAGTAGACGATATCGGTCATAGAACACCCCCTGTGTGTGAATCTGAGAAGCTGGCGCGCACACCACCCGGTGCGGAAATCCCTGCGAAAACGACGAGTGGGCCGGCGGCCGGGGCGGTGCTGCTACGCGAGGCGCTGCGCGAGTTCGTTGATCTTGTCGGGGCGGAAGCCCGACCAGTGGTCCTCGTCGGTGATGACGACGGGGGCCTGCAGGTAGCCGAGGGCCTTGACGGCTTCCAGGGCGTTTTCGTCGACCGAGAGGTCGAGGATTTCGTATTCAATTCCCTTGTTGTCCAGAGCGCGATAGGTCGCGGTGCACTGCACGCAGGAGGGCTTGGTGTAGACCGTGATAGCCATGGGAGTGCCTTTCTCGTCGTTCAGGGATCAGTATTCAAACTCAGTATCAAACTCAGTGTCGAACTCAGTGCTTAAAATCGGTTTTCATTGTGAAATCTGAACTTCAAGGCGTGCTGTGTTGAAGTTCAATACTACATCTAGTGATGCGAAATGGGAACGGCCACTACATGCAGTAGTTACAAGTATGTAGTTATCCACCGACATTCCACCGGTTGTACACAGCCCGACGGATGCGAGTGGCCCCACATTACGCGGAGAACGCCGAAGTTATCCACAGGCGGCGGGCCCCCCGAACTGGAGCCTGTGGAAACTCCGGCGGCGTGTCGGAGCGCGTCGGCCGAAGGCCCCGGCCCGCGCGTCGGGGCCCGCGCGGCGGACCGAGCCTCGCGGCGCACCCTGTGGCCGCCGGAGCAGGTTCGAACCTGCGCCGGCGAACCGAACCTGCGCCGCGAGCGGGACGGCTGCCGCAAACGTCAGGCTCTCGGCATCCCCCGCTCCGTGAGGAACCGGTGGAAGCGTTGCGGCGACAGCACCGTCGCCCAGTCCCAGCGGTCGAAACTCCGCACGTGGAAGCGCAGCGCATCCTCACGGCGTTTCTCGGCCCATACGACGTGGCCGGGGTCCCGATCCCCCAGGACCGCGCCGCGCGTATATTTCAGCTTGCCGTCGAACTCGCCGATTTTGCGGATGCGCCGCCAGTAGAAGTCGACCCAGTAGTCGTGTCCCTGCACGTTGGCGAAGCAGGCCTGAAGTTCAGGGACCTCGAACCCCAGCTGGAACATCCGCACCCGGCTGAGCGATTCTCCGGCGTTGGCCGCGAGGCCGTTGCCGAATCTGATGGCCTGCCCCGCCTGGCGGGCCCCGCACCGCGGGTTCACCGCGGCCAGCTCGTCGAACAGGTCCGTCTTGTTCAGGGCGGGCTGCCCACGGATGCCGCGGAGCGCCTCATCCGCGACCCGCTCCTGCTCCACCCGCAGCGCGTGGTCGATCATCGTGACACCCGCCAGGAAGCTCGTGCCGGCCGCGACGTCGACCAGAGTGCGCGCCAGCGAGGTCACCGCGATGCCGTCCCTCACCACCGTGTCCGGGATCGGGGCACCGCGGTGGCTGGTGGTGAACCGGGCCGTGCTGCCTCCCGTGGCGCCCGGATCCATCGTGTGCACCGTGCGGGGCCACGCTCCGATGATCGGCAGCCCGTGCACGACCGCCGCGGACAGGTGGGAGAGCACGAGCGGCCGTTCCGCGGTCGCGGCCGCCGAGAGCACGAACAGGCGGTACCGCTGGTCGGGATCCGCCGTTCGCCACACCTCACCGCGCACATAGATGCCGCGGCGCGTGCGCACCAACTCCCCCGCGCGGGTGAGCGCACCCACCGCACGTGAGGTGAAGCCGGCTTCCCGGAGGGCGGAGTAGGGGATGAGCTCGGCGTGGCCGGCGGTGACGATGTCCAGAAGTCGGGTCATGCCTCACTCTGGGAGCCGCCGGCTGCCGCGCAGGGTCACGGCGCAGCATCCGTGGATAACCCACGGGAATGGCGCCTGTGGATGAATGACCCCCTGGCGGTGCCGGTGCCCGCGCCCGTGGACGGCGGCGCAACCTGTGCTCGCCGGCGCAGGTTCGAACGTGCGCCGGCGACCCGAACCTGCGCCGCGGGATCTTGCGCGCCGCTCGCACCCGGCCACGGACGGCGAAAGGGCCGGCCCCCTGCATGGGAGCCGGCCCTTCCGGGTCTGACTGTTCGTGCTCGCGGTATTGCGGGTGGGTCAGCGACCGCCGGAGCGGCGCTTGTTGTAGACGTCGAATGCGACTGCGGCCAGGAGCACCAGGCCCTTGATCAGCTGCTGGTACTCGGTTCCCACGCCGAGGATGGACATGCCGTTGTTCAGGAGCCCGATGATCAGACCACCGATGATGGCCCCCGTCACGGTGCCGATGCCTCCCGTGACCGCGGCGCCGCCGATGAAGACGGCCGCGATGGCGTCGAGCTCGAAACCGTCACCGGCCTTCGGGTTGGCGAGGTTGAGCTGAGCGGTGAAGATGAGTCCGGCGAGGGCCGCGATCATGCCCATGTTGACGAACAGCAGGAACGTGACCCGCTTGGTCTTGACGCCCGACAACGCGGCGGCGTTGAGGTTGCCGCCGATGGCGTAGACGTGGCGGCCGAAGACGCTGTTCGCCATGACTGCCGCATACACGACGGTCAGGATGCCCAGCACGACGAGCACGATCGGGGTGCCCCGGTAGCTGGCCAGCAGGTACGTGATGTAAAGGATGATCGCGGCGGTGAAGACCAGCTTGACCAGGAACCAGGCGAACGGCTCGTCCTCGACGTCGTACTTCTTGCGGGCGATGCGCGAGCGCACGCCCTGGAGCACGAGCAGCGCCGTCGCCAGCACGCCGATGGCGACCGTCAGCGGTTCGAGCACGCTCGTTCCGCCGCCCAGGTCGGGCAGAAACCCGCTGCCGAGCGCACGGAACTCATCCGGGAAGGGCGAGATCTGCTGGTTCTGCAGTGCGATCTGGGTCAGACCGCGGAACGTGAGCATGCCGGCCAGGGTGACGATGAAGGCCGGTATGCCGAAGTACGCGATCCAGAATCCCTGCCACATGCCGACCGCCGCTCCCAGCACGAGGCACAGGATGATGGCGGCCCACCACGGCACGTTCCACTGGGTGATCATCACTCCCGCCATGGCCCCGGTGAAGGCAACCACGGATCCGACCGACAGGTCGATGTGGCCGGCGATGATGATCATCACCATGCCGACGGCCAGGATCAGGATGTAGCTGTTCTGGACGATCAGGTTGGAGACGTTGATGGGCTTGAGAGTGATGCCGCTGGTCGCCACCTGGAAGAAGATGGTGATCGCGATCAGCGCAATGATCAAGCCAATTTGCCGTAGCTGGCCGCCGAGGTAGTTTAGTGCGGTTTTGAACGCGCTCATCGGTTGTCCTTCGCCCTTTCCTGAGTCATGTGTTGCATAAGGTATTCGGCCGTGGCCTGGCCACGAGGAACGTCGGCCGTGATGCGGCCCTCGAAGATCGTGTAGATGCGATCGCAGATCCCGATCAGTTCGGGCAACTCGGACGAGATGACGATCACGCCCTTGCCTTCATCGGCGAGTTTGTTGATGATGCCGTAGATCTCGTACTTGGCTCCCACGTCGATGCCGCGGGTGGGCTCGTCGAGGATGAGGACATCCGGGTCGGAGAACATCCACTTGGACAGCACGACCTTCTGCTGGTTGCCGCCGGAGAGTTTTCCGGTCAGGGCTTCCACGTTGGGGGCCTTGATGTTCATGCTCTTGCGGTAGCCCTCGGCGATGACCGCCTCCTTGTTGGAGTCCACCCAGCCGTTACGGGCGATCTTCTTCAGGGAGACGAGGGAGATATTGCGCTTGATGTCCTCGATCAGGTTGAGGCCGTAGCGTTTGCGGTCTTCGGTCGCGTAGGCGAGACCGTTGTCGATCGCGGCCGTCACCGTGCTGGTGTTGACCTCGACGCCGTTCTTGAAGACCCTGCCCGAGATGTTGTGACCGTAGCTGTGGCCGAAAACGCTCATCGCCAGTTCGGTGCGCCCGGCGCCCATCAGCCCGGCGATTCCGACGATTTCGCCGGCCCTGACCGTGATGTTGGCACTCTTGACGACCTGGCGCTGGTGGTCGAGGGGGTGGTAGACGTTCCAGTCCGCGACTCGCAGCAGTTCTTCGCCGATGCGGGGCACGTGGTCCGGGTAGCGGCTGCCGAGGTCGCGGCCGACCATGCCCTTGATGATCCGCTCTTCCGAAATGTCATCGGTGTGCATGTCGAGGGTTTCGATCAGCTTGCCGTCACGGATGATCGTGACCTCGTCTGCGACCGCCTTGATCTCGTTCAGCTTGTGGCTGATCATGATCGAGGTGATGCCCTGGCCCTTGAGGTGCTTCATCAGGTCGAGCAGGTTGGCCGAGTCCTCGTCGTTGAGGGCGGCGGTGGGCTCGTCCAGAATGAGGAGCTTGACCTCCTTCGACAGCGCCTTGGCGATTTCCACGAGTTGCTGCTTGCCGACGCCGATGTCGCGCACCTTGGTGATGGGATTGTCCTTGAGACCGACCCGGGCCAGCAGCTTCGCCGCCTCGAGGTTGGTCTTGTTCCAGTCGATCCAGCCGTTGGTCTGCTGCTCATTGCCGAGAAAGATGTTCTCGGCGATGGACAGGTACGGGCTGAGCGCGAGTTCCTGGTGGATGATGACGACTCCGGTGGCTTCGGATTCGTTGATGGATTTGAAGGCGACCGTCTCGTTTTCGAAGACGATCTCGCCGTCGTAGGTGCCGGCCGGGTAGACACCCGACAGCACCTTCATCAGGGTGGATTTTCCTGCGCCATTCTCACCGCAGATTGCGTGAATGTGTCCTCGCTGCACCTCGAGCGACACATCCTGGAGGGCTTTGACTCCGGGGAAGGTCTTCGTGATGCTGCGCATCTCAAGAATATTTGTGGTCACCGTTACTTCTTCTTCCGTGCGGTGAGGAGGAAAGAGGGGGGAGGCAGTGGCGGCGTCTCCGCCGCCACTGCCGGGAGAGAGACCTGCTTACTTGAGGTCTGCCTCGGTGTAGTAACCCGTGTCGACGAGGAGTTCCTTGTAGTTGTCCTTCGTGACGACCTGCGGCGCGAAGAGGAAGGTCGGGACGACCTTCACCTTGTTGTCGTAGCTCGTGGTGTCGTTGACCTCGGGGGTGCGACCGTTGAGCAGGTCGTCAGCCATCTTCACGGCCTCGTCGCCCAGCTGGCGCGTGTCCTTGTAGATGGTGGAGTACTGCTGGCCGGCGATCATGGACTTGACCGATGCAGCCTCGGCGTCCTGACCGGTGACGATCGGCAGGGCGTCGGTGGCGTATCCCGAGCTGGTCAGAGCCGAGATGATGCCGATGGAGAGCCCGTCGTACGGGGACAGGACAGCGTCAACCTTGCTGCCGTCGGAGTACGTGCTGGCGATGAGGTTCTGCATCCGCTTCTGGGCCGTCGCCGGGTCCCAACGCAGCGTGGCAACCTGGGTGAAGCCGACCTGGCCGCTCTTGACCACGAGCACGCCCTTGTCGATGTACGGCTGCAGGGTGTCCATCGCGCCATTGAAGAAGAAGGTCGCGTTGTTGTCGTCGGGGCTTCCGCCGAACAGCTCGACGTTGAACGGGCCGGTCGCGCCGGTTTCCTTGCCGTCCTTGTCCAGAACGCCCAGGCCGGTCAGAAGGCTCGTGGCCTGCTGCACACCGACCTCGTTGTTGTCGAAGGTCGTGTAGTAGTCGACGTTCTTGTTGCCGTTGATCAGGCGGTCGTACGCGATGACCTTGACGCCGGCCTTGCCGGCCTCGTCGAGCTGGTCACTGAGCGCCGTGCCGTCGATCGACGCGATGATGAGAACCTTGGCGCCCTTGGTCAGCATGTTGCTGATCTGCTGCACCTGCTGCGGGATCTTGTCGTCTGCATATTCCAGGTCGACCTTGTAGCCGAGCTTCTCGAGCGAGGCCTTGACGGCGTCGCCGTCCTTGATCCAGCGCTCGCTGGTCTTGGTCGGCATGGCAACGCCGACGAGGGCGCCTTTGCTGGAACCGGCCGAGTCATCCGCGGTGGTTCCGCCGCGGGTTCCGCCGGAGCAGGCGGCGAGGGAGAGTGCGAGTCCGATGGCTGCGATGCCAACGAGGACCTTCTTTGTCTTCACGTAAGTACCTTTCGTGTTTCTGTTATCAGCTTTGATTGCAGGTGAATCCGGAGGGGGACTTCTGGTGGTGCGATGGTGCGTAGTGGTGCTGTGGTGCGGTGGTGCTGTGACTACAGGCCCTGTGCCAGTCGGTAGTAGGCCTGGTTCCAACGCACCTCGCGCGTGAAATCACGCAGGGTGGTGGTCTTATCGATCACGAGAAGCTCGGTGCGAGCGATCTCGGCGAAATCCTGGAACACCTCGATGCCGACGGCTGTCGACATCACGGTGTGGTGGGCGGCGCCGGCCGTGAGCCAGGCCGCAGCGGAGGTGGCGAAGTCCGGTTCCGGGCGCCACACCGCGCGGCCGACCGGAAGCTTCGGCAGCGCCTGGGGCGGCTCGACCACCTCGACCACGTTCGCGGTCAGGCGGAACCGGTCGCGCATATCGCTCATGGCGACCACCACGGCCGGGCCGGGGGCCGCGTTGAAGACGAGGCGCACGGGGTCTTCGCGGCCGCCGATGCCGAGCGGGTGGATCTCCAGCGTCGGCTTCGCGGCGGAGAGTGCGGGGTTGACCTCGAGCATGTGGGCTCCGAGGATGAGCTCCGCGCCGGGAGTGAGATCGTAGGTGTAGTCCTCCATCAGGCTCGCGCCGCCGGGAAGGCCGGACCCCATCACGTTGGCGACGCGCACCAGGACGGCCGTTTTCCAGTCGCCCTCGGCACCGAAACCGTATCCCTGGGCCATCAGGCGCTGCACGGCCAGGCCGGGCAGCTGCTTGAGTGCGCCGAGGTCTTCGAAGTTCGTGGTGAAGGCGCTGAAGCCGCCGGCTTCCAGGAATCCCTTGAGGCCGAGCTCGATCGCCGCGCCGTACCGGAGGGACTCGTGGCGGTCGCCGCCGGCGCGCAGTTCGGGGACCACGTCGTAGAGGTCCTCGTATTCGGCGACGAGGGTGTCGATCGCGGCATCCGTCACCGCGTGCACGGCCTCGGCGAGTTCGTTCACCGGCCAGGTGTTCACCTGCACCCCGAAGCGCAGTTCGGCCTCGGTCTTGTCGCCCTCGGTCACTGCGACGTAGCGCATGTTGTCGCCGAAGCGGGCCAGTTTCATGGTGCGGCTCGCGGCCCAGCCGGCGGCGGCACGGGTCCAGGTGCCGATGCTCCCGGTGACGACCGGGTTGGACACGTGGCCCACGACGGTCTTGCGCGACACGCCGAGCCGGGTCTGGATGTAACCGAACTCCCGGTCGCCGTGCGCGGCCTGGTTCAGGTTCATGAAGTCGAAGTCGATCTCGCTCCAGGGCAGTTCCACGTTCGCCTGGGTGTGCAGGTGCAGCAGCGGCTTGGCCAGTGCGTCCAGGCCCGCGATCCACATCTTCGCCGGCGAGAACGTGTGCATCCACGCGATCAGGCCGATCACGCTGTCGTCCGAGTTCGCGTCCAGGGCGGCGCGGCGGATGGAGTCGGAGTCTTTCAGGACCGGCTTCCACACGACGCGAACCGGGATGTCGCTCGAGGCGTTCAGGGCGTCGGCGATGGCCCGGGACTGCTCGGCGACCTGCCGCAGGGTCTCCTCGCCGTAGAGGTTCTGACTGCCGGTGAGGAACCAGACCTCGTAGGTGTCGAGGGTGTCGGTGAGAGTAGCCATTACGTGAGTGCTCCTTGCGGTGCTTGACCGTAAACGTTCTGATAGCGGTTGAAGAGGGAATCGATCGCCTCTTGGGGGATGGGGATGAGTTCCCCGCCGAGGCGGGCGAGGTGCACGGTGCGGGCGACGTCTTCGACCATCACGGCGGCTTTGACCGCGTCGCGGGCGTCCTTGCCGATGGTGAACGGCCCGTGATTCTGCATCAACACGGCCCGGGACCGGTGACCGGTCAGCGCCTCGACGATGCCGCGGCCGATGGTGTCGTCGCCGATGATGGCGAAGCGTCCCACCGGGATCGGGCCGCCGAATTCGTCCGCCATGGCCGTGATCACGCAGGGGATCTCCTCGCCGCGCGCCGCCCAGGCCGTGGCGTAGGTGGAATGGGTGTGCACGACGCCGCCGACGTCCGGCATGTTGCGGTACACGTAGGCGTGCGCGGCCGTGTCGCTGGACGGCGCACGGTCAGACCCGGGGGTGTCGGGGATGACGTTGCCGTCGAGGTCGCAGACGATCATGTTCTCCGGTGCGAGATCGGCGTAGTCGACGCCGCTGGGCTTGATCACGAACAGGTCAGCGCCCGGGACACGGCCGGACACGTTTCCGCCCGTCCAGACCACGAGCCCGTTGCTGGTCAGCTCGGTGTGCAGGCGCGCGATCTCGTCGCGGACCCGTGCGATGGCAACCTCGATCCGGGGGCCGAAGGAGCTCATGCGGAGACCGCCGAGGTTTCCAGCGAGGCGCCGGCGTCACGCTTGAGGGCCTTGAGTCGGTGCATGACGTCGTTCGTGCCGCGACCGAAGTAGTCGTGCAGGAGCGAGTACTCGGCGAACAGCTTGTCGTACGCCGCGGCCGACTCTTCGTTGGGCGTGTACACGTTCTTGTTGAGCTTGCCCATGGCCTGGCCGGCCGCGCGCACATCGGGATAGGCGCCCGCGGCGACGGCCGCGTGGATCGCCGAGCCCAGCGCCGGGCCCTGCTCGCTGGCGATCGTGGAGATCGGCAGGCGCAGGATGTCGCTGTAGGTCTGCATCAGGAAAGCGTTCTTGAGCAGGCCTCCCGCGACGATGAACTCGGTGACGGGGACGCCGCTCGAGTTGAACGTCTCGACGATCGTGCGGGTGCCGAAGGCGGTGGACTCGAGCAGTGCCCGGTAGATCTCCTCGGTGCGGGTGGTCAGCGTCATGCCGAGAACCAGGCCGGAGAGTTCGTGGTCGACCAGCACCGAGCGGTTGCCGCTGTGCCAGTCGAGGGCGATCAGTCCGTGGCCGCCGACGGGCTGGTCCTTGATCAGTTCGGTCAGGTACTGGTGCACGCTCAGGCCCGCGGCGGCCGCCTCCGTGAAGTACCGGGCGGGAACCTGGTTGTTCACGTACCAGGCGAAGATGTCGCCGACCCCGGACTGGCCGGCCTCGTAACCGTAGAGCCCGGAGACGATGCCGCCGTCGACGACGCCGCACATACCGGGCACCTCGGCGAGGTGGTCGGAGTTCATCACGTGGCAGGTCGAGGTGCCCATGATGGCCACCATCTGGCCGGGCAGGACGGCTTGGGCGGCCGGACCGGTAACGTGCGCGTCGACGTTGCCGACGGCGACGGCGATGCCCTCCGGCAGGCCGGTCCAGGCTGCGGCCTCGGCGGAGAGGGTGCCGGCGGATGCGCCGAGCTGGCCGATCTCGTGCGCCACCTTGTCGGTGGCGAACCGCGTGAACCCGGGGTTCAGCGCGGCGAGGAAATCCTCGCCGGGGTACGCGTCATCCTGCAGAATGCCCTTGTAACCGGCGGTGCACGCGTTCCGCACGTACTGGCCGGTGAGCTGCCAGACGATCCAGTCGGCGGCTTCGACCCAGTGGTCCATCCGGTCGTACAGCTCGGGGTCTTCCTCCAGCAGTTGCAGGCCCTTGGCGAATTCCCACTCGCTCGAGATCAGCCCGCCGTAGCGCGGCAGCCAGCTCTCGCCGCGTTCGGCGGCGAGCTCGTTGATGCGGTCGGCCTGGCGCTGCGCGGCGTGGTGCTTCCAAAGCTTCACGTAGGCGTGCGGGCGGTCGGCGTATTCCGGCAGCTCGTTGAGGGGGGTGCCGTCGGCGAGGACGGGAACCATGGTGCAGGCCGTGAAGTCGGTGCCGACACCGATGACGCGGGCCGGGTCGATGCCCGCGTTCGCGACGGCGGCGGGGACGGCGCTCTTGAGCACGTCCACGTAGTCCTGCGGAACCTGCAGGGCCCACTCCGGCGGCAGGGCGGCGCCCGTGGCGGCGAGGGTCGTGTCCATCACGGCGTGCGGGTAGTCCAGGACGGCGGAACCGAGCTCGACGCCGTCGGAGACGCGAACGACGACCGCGCGGCCGGAGAGGGTTCCGTAGTCGATCCCGATGACGTATGAATTGACGTCTGCATGCGCATCCGGCTGCTCGGTGATTCCCACGGAATCGACTCCTTCGTCTCGCTGGTGGTGCTCGTGCCGGAGTCGTTCTCCCGGTCATGTGCCGGTCAAATGTGAACGGTCACATTTGCCTGTCTCATGTTAGCTCTCCCCATGGCGCAGTTGTCAAGTCCCAACCTGGGGCCGATATTCAACCGTTTCCGACGGGCGCGGAGAGGGGCGGCCGGGGCGGGCCGGAGTTACGCGGGAGTTACCGGACGGGCGGGGCCGTCGACGCGCGCACGATGAACCGGGGCATGATCGACTGTTCGGCCACGGGTTCGTGGCCCGCCAGGTCTTCGAGCAGGGCGGCGACGCAGCGTCGGCCCAGTTCGGCGAAGTCCTGGCGCACGGTCGTCAGCGGGGGCCAGAAATGAGCCGCTTCGGGGATGTCGTCGAAGCCAACGATGCTGACATCCCGCGGAAGTTCGAGGCCGGCGTCGCGCGCCGCATGCATCAGACCGAGGGCCATCTGGTCGTTCGAGGAGAAGATCGCCGTGAAATCCAGGCGCCCGAACAACTCGCGTCCGGCGTAGTAGCCGAAGTCCGCGGTCCAGTCGCCGAGGATCGGCGCTGTGGTCGGCACATCCATGGCGCCCATCTCATCGAGGAACCCGCGCATCCGCGCTTCGGCCTCGATCCAGTCCTGCGGGCCGGCGAGGTGGTAGATGCGCCGGTGGCCCAGGTCGATCAGGTGCCGGGTCGCCAGCCGCGCGCCCGCAATCTGGTCGACGGACAGGGCGTGGCCGTCTTGACGGCCCCCCGATTGCAGCGACACGTAGGGAACCGTGATCGACAGCTGCTCGAGAACGTCGAAGACCCGCACCTGGGGCGCGATCACGACCAGACCCTCGATCCCCTGGAGCATCAACTGCACCAGGGCCGCTTCGATCGACTCGTGGTCGTCGGCGGCCAGGTTGGCCGTGTTCACGTAGTAGCCGGCCTCCTGCGCCGCCTCCTGGATCGCGGCGATACTGCTGGCCGGACCGTACTCGGAACTCTGGGCGGTCAGGATGCCGATCGTGCGGGAACGGCCGCGGGACAGGGCCCGCGCGGCCCGGTTCGGCTGGTACTGCAGGTCTTCCATGACCTGCAGCACCTTCGCCCGGGTCGAGTCACGGAGACTGGGGTGGTTGTTGAGCACGCGTGACACAGTCTGGTGGGACACCCCGGCGAGACGTGCGACGTCTCTGATGCTGGGGGCGCGCACTTTGGGTGGCTTGCCTGTCACGTAACGACCTTGTTCACATGTGCACGGTCACAATTGTGATCGCACATCCAGTATGCACGTCCGGCGGGGTTTCAAGTGACTCCGATGTGACAGTCACATGGACCGCCGAGACGGGCCTGGCCCGCGGCAGCACAGGCAAAGCGGGTCAATGCCATCAGCGGCATGCAAGGCGATCAGGGATTCAGCAGCGAGCATGCAGACTCAAGAACAGACGGCCGCCAACGTTGCCGGCGGCCGCCAACAGCTGCCGGATCAGAGTGCGGCGAGGGCCCCGTCGATGTCGTCGATGAGGTCGGCGACGTCTTCGATACCGACGGAGAGACGGATGATGTTGTCCGCCACCTCCAGCTCGGTGCCGCGGACGGATGCGTGCGTCATCTCCGAGGGGTAGTTGACCAGCGACTCGACCCCGCCGAGGGATTCGGCCAGCTGGAAGAGGTGGGTGGACTCGGCGAACGTTCGGGCCGCGGCCGCGCCGCCCGCGAACGCGATCGACAGCATCCCGCCGAAGCCGCTCATCTGCTTCTTCGCCAGCTCGTGGCCGGGGTGGCCGGGCAGGCCCGGGTAGTAGACCCGGTCGATCGCCGGGTGAGCCTGCAGGTGTTCGGCGATGGCCTGGGCGTTGCTGCAGTGGCGGTCCATCCGCACCGAGAGGGTCTTGATTCCGCGCACGGTGAGCCAGGCATCCATCGGGGCCGACACCGGGCCGGCGGCGAACTGCAGGAACTGCGCTTTCTCGGCGAGCTCGTCGTCGTTGATGATCAGGGCGCCGCCGAGCACGTCGGAGTGGCCGCCGAGGTACTTGGTGGTCGAGTGCACGACGACGTCGGCGCCGAAGGCCAACGGATGCTGCAGCGCGGGCGAGGCGAACGTGTTGTCCACGATCACGGTCACGCCGTAGCGGTGCCCGATCTCGGCCAGCGCGGTGATGTCGCTGATCTTCATCAGCGGGTTGCTGGGCGTCTCCACCCAGAGGATCTTCGTCTCGCCCGGAATGATGGCCTCTTCGACGGCGGCGAGGTCGCTCATCTCCACGGTCGAATGGAGGATGCCCCAGGCGCCGTGCACCCGGTTGATCAGGCGGTGGGTGCCGCCGTAGACGTCGTTGCCGAGCACGATGTGGTCGCCCGGAGCCAGGAGCGCGCGCAGGATGGTGTCCTCCGCGGCGAGCCCGCTGGCGAAGGACAGTCCGTGCTTGCCGCCCTCGAGCGCGGCCAGCAGGGTCTCCAGCACGGTACGGGTCGGGTTGCCGCCGCGGCTGTATTCGTAGCCGCCCCGAAGGTGCCCGATGCTCTCCTGCACATACGTGGAGGTCTGGTAGATGGGCGGGATCACGGCGCCGGTCGTCGGGTCGAATTCCTGCCCGGCATGGATGGCGATGGTGTCGAAGTTGGGGGTGCGAGCCATTGGGTCTTCCTTGTTCATGCTGTTCGTTTGTCTGACTGTCATGTGTCTGACGGTTGTGTGCCTGTTTACACGCTCAGGTAGGTGAGCAGGTCGTGGCGGGTGATGACGCCCAGGGGCTTGCCGCCGTCGGTGACGAGCAGCGCATCGTGTCCGGTGAAGGCGGCCCGCGCGGTGGCGACCGGCTCGTTCACGCCGATCAGAGGCAGGGAGTCGGCCACGAACTCGCCCACGCGATCGGCCAGCTGCGCCTCGCCGGAGAAGACCAGCTCCATCAGGCGGCGTTCGTCGATCGCGCCGACGACCTCCCCCATCACGACGGGCGGTTTGGCGGTGAGGACCAGTACCCGGGACACACTGGACTCGGTCATCACGCCGATGGCGTCGCGCACGGTCGCGCTCGGGTGCACGTACACGAAGGGCGGCAGCGTGCCGGTCTTGGATTCGAGCAGGTCGGCGACCGTGTTCCCGGCCGGGGCGTTGGTGAAACCGTAGCTGCGCATCCAGCCGTCGTTGAAGATCTTGCCGAGGTAGCCGCGGCCGCCGTCGGGCAGAAGCACCACGATCGTGTCGTCCGCGCTGAGGGTCGTCGCCGCGCGGAGGGCGGCGACGACGGCCATGCCGCTCGATCCGCCGACCAGGATGCCCTCCTCGAGGGCAAGCCGGCGGGTCATCGCGAACGACTCGGCGTCGGAGACGGCGATCACCTCGTGCACCACGGACGGGTCGTAGGCGGCGGGCCAGAAGTCCTCGCCCACACCCTCGACCAGGTACGGCCGGCCGGTGCCGCCGGAGTAGACCGAGCCCTCGGGGTCCGCGCCGATGATGCGCACGGTGTCGCCCGACACCTCGCGCAGGTAGCGGCCGGTGCCGGTGATGGTGCCGCCGGTTCCGACGCCCGCGACGAAGTGGGTCACCCGGCCGTCGGTGTCGCGCCAGATCTCTGGCCCGGTCGTCTCGTAGTGGCTGAGCGGCCCGTTCGGGTTCGCGTACTGGTTGGGCTTGAATGCGCCCGGGATCTCACGGGCCAGACGGTCCGAGACGCTGTAATAGGAGTCGGGGTGATCAGGGGCGACGGATGTCGGGGTCACCACGATCTCGGCGCCGTACGCCGTGAGCACGTTGCGCTTGTCCTCGCCTACCTTGTCGGGCAGCACGAACACGCACCGGTAGCCGCGCTGCTGGGCGACGAGCGCCAGCCCCACGCCGGTGTTGCCCGAGGTCGGCTCGACGATGGTGCCGCCGGGCAACAGGTGCCCCTCGCGCTCGGCGGCGTCGATGATGCGCGTCGCGATGCGGTCCTTCGACGAGCCGCCCGGGTTGAGGTACTCGAGCTTGACGAGCACGGTGGCGCTGACGCCGTCGGTCACCTTGTGCAGTTTGACCAGGGGGGTGTCGCCGATGAGGTCGAGGATGGTGTCGGCAATTTTCATGGAGTGTCCTTCGTCATGGTGTCGCGCCGTTTCTCACTCGCCGCGCGGCCAAGGCTGCACGCGCCGGCTGTGCGCAAATCTACGGAAACGCGAGGTCGTGTGGGATTACCGGGGTCGGCCAGCGACGATCACACCGCGGACACGACATCAAAACGAGCACGATCCCAACTCTAGCGAAGCGTGCTCGGGGTCACCAGATGCGGCCGCCGCGTGCCCGGCGCAGGCCGGACGCAGGACGGGCGCAGGCCAGGCGCCTCCGGGCACCAGGCCCACGCGGGCTGCGTAGAATCGCGATCATGATGAAAGCCTCCCGTGCCCGTTGATGATAGTTCGCCGGGCGACGTCGGTGCGCCCATCGTCGATGCGACGGATGCCCCGCGCTCGCCCCACGAACGGAGGCGCCTGGCCTGGAACCGTCGGTTCGGACTCGCCCTGGGCGTGCTCGGCGCCGTGGGCGTGAGCGCCCTGCTCGTCTCGTCGGTGCTCGCCCCCGCGAGCGCGCCGGGAGAGCCGGCCGGCACCACCGGAGCCGGAGCCACCGGAGTCGGTGGCACCGAGACGCCGGGCGCACCCTCGGGCGGCCCTTCCGGTGCCACGACCGAGGCGACCCCGATCGTCGGGCTGGAGACGTACTTCAATGAACCGAGCCACGTCACGACCTCCGTCACCTACCCGCAATCCCCGCCGACCGGCGGCCCGCACAGTCCCGTCTGGCTGGACTGCGGGGCCCACGACCGGGCCGTGCCGAAAGAGAACGCGGTGCACTCCCTCGAGCACGGCGCGGTCTGGGCCACCTACGACCCGGCCCTCGCCCCGGTCGACGTCGCGGCGCTTCGCGCCGCCCTGCCCGGCGACCACGTCATTGTGTCGCCCTACCCCGGGCTGGGCTCACCGATCGTGCTGACCACCTGGAATGTGCAGCTGCGGCTGGAATCGGCCGCCGACCCGCGCATCCCGGCCTTCGCCGCCGCCTACCTGAACGGTCCGACCGCCCCGGAGCCGGGCGAGTCCTGCTCCGGCGCCCTCGCCGCCCCCGGAAAGGTCGGCTAGCCGGCCGCGCTCTCCGCGGGGCGTCCTCCGCAAGATGTACCTCTCCGCGGGGCGTCCTCCCTGCGGGGCGCACCTCTCCGCGGGGCGTATCTCTCCGCGGGGCGCACCTCTCCGCGGGGCGTATCTCTCCGCGGGGCGCACCTCTCCGCGGGGCGTATCTCTCCGCGGGGCGTATCTCTCCGCGGGGCGCACCTCTCCGCGGGGCGTATCTCTCCGCGGGAGGCCGACCCCTCCAAGCGCGGCGACACTCGCGGCGCACCTTCGGCACGCGGGCGCACGCTAGAACATGCGCCCGCGGCTCAAGGGTGCGCCGCGAGAACTGGAGAGGGGCGAGTGGCGAGGCGGGAGAGGCGAGAGGGGCGAGTGGCGAGGCGAGAGAGGCGAGAGAGGCGAGAGAGGCGAGGGGCGAGGCGGGCGACGGATGCCGCGGGCCACCCCGCGAGCGCGCCGGGAGAGCCGGCCGGCACCTACTCGGCGAGGAGCGGCGACGACGACGTGCTCTGCTCCGAGTACAGCCGGGCGTAGACGCCGTTCGCCGCAAGCAGCTCGGAGTGGGTGCCGCTCTCCACGATCCGGCCGGCGTCGACGACGAAGATCACGTCCGCGGCCACGATGGTCGAGAGCCGGTGCGCGATGGCGATGGTCGTGCGCCCGCGGGACGCGGTGTCGAGGGCCGCCTGCACGACCCGCTCCGAGATGGCGTCGAGGGCGCTGGTGGCCTCGTCGAGGATGAGCACTTCCGGGTTCTTGAGCAGCACGCGGGCGATCGCGATCCGCTGCTTCTCGCCGCCGGAGAGACGATAACCGCGCTCCCCCACGACGGTGGCGTACCCCTCGGGGAAGGACGCGATCGTGCCGTGGATGCTCGCGGACCGGGCCGCGGCCTCGAGTTCGGCATCCGTGGCATCCGGTTTCGCGTACCGCAGGTTCTCGGCGATGGTCGCGTGAAAGAGGTAGGTCTCCTGGCTGACGATGCCGATGTGGGAGACCAGGGACTCCTGGCGCAGGGCGCGTACGTCGACGCCGGAGAAGAGCACGCGGCCGGCCGACGCCTCGTAGAACCGGGGGATCAGGTAAGAGACGGTGGTCTTGCCGGCCCCGGACGGACCGACGAAGGCCGCGAACTGTCCCGGCTCGATCGCGAAGGATACGTGGTCGAGGGTGGGCCGCGAGTCCGGGGAAGAGTCCGGGTAGGCGAACGTGACGTTGTCGAATTCGACCCGGCCGACATCCGTGCCGCTCGTGGGCACCTCGGCGGCCTCCGCGGCGTCACTGATCGCCGGCTTCAGGTCGAGGTACTGGAAGATGCGGGCGAACAGGGCGCTCGAGGTCTGCAGGTCGAGGGTGACCCGCATCAGCCCCAGCAGCGGGAACAACAGCCGGGACTGCACGGTCGTGAACGCGACGATCGTGCCCGGGGTGATGTCGGTCGTGCCGCCGGCCATCAGCAGGCCCGCGAACAGGTAGACGATCGCGGGGATGCTGGAGAGGAAGATGCTGACCATCGCGAAGAACCACTGGCCGCTCATCTGCTGGCTGACCTGCAGCCTGACCTGGTTGTCGTTCTCGTCGGAGTACCGGCGGATCTCGGTCGGCTGACGGGTGAAGCTCTTGGAGAGCAGGATTCCGGACACGCTCAGCGTCTCCTGGGTGATGGCCGTCATGTCGGACAGCGATTCCTGCGTCTTCGCCGCGATCCGGGCGCGCACCTGGCCGACCCGGCGCTGCGCGATCACCAGGATGGGCATCAGGACGACGGCGACGATGGCCAGCTGCCAGCTCAGCAGGAGCATGGCCACCAGGGACGCGATCACGGTCACGACGTTGCCGAGCAGGCTCGAGATGGTGTTGGTGAGCACGCTCGCGACGCCGCCCACGTCATTCTGCAGCCGGGACTGGATGACGCCCGTCTTCGTCCGGGTGAAGAAGCTCAGCTCCATCGCCTGGAGGTGGGTGAACAGGCGCACCCGGAGCGAACCCATCACGGAGTTGCCGACGGTGGCGGTCAGCCAGGTCTGCCAGACACCGAGCAGCTGCGACCCCAGGTAGATGGCGATCATCAGGCCCACGAGCACGGCGAGCCGCCGCACATCGGGCGCGCCGCCGGGCGGGAAGAGCCCCTCGTCGAAGGCCCTCTGCACCAGCAGGGGCGGCACGACCGAGAGTCCGGCACTGATGAACACCAGCACCACGGTCACGATCAGCGCGGTGCGGTGCGGGGCGAACAGTCCGGCGATCCGGCCGAGCAGGTTCGGGATGCGCGGGGCCTCGGCATTCTCGGCCCGCTGTGCCACGGCGTCCCCACCGCTGACCCGGCCTCGTCGCCCGCCACCACCGCCGTGCATTCCACTCATGGCTTCACTCTAAACTCCCGGCGATCCCCGGCCGCCCCCGGTCGGCGGCTTCACAGTCCCGCCACACGACTGTGCCCGTTCCGGTCGACCGCGGCCGGCAGAACGGGCACAGTCGACCGGAACGGGCACGGTCGGTGATCAGGTGGGGCAGTCGGGCTACCCCTTGGTCGAGCCGGCCAGCAGGCCGCGCACGAAGTAACGCTGCAGGGAGAAGAAGACGAGCAGCGGAACCAGGATGGAGATGAACGCGCCGGCCGTGAGCAGGTGCCAGTCCTGACCCCGGGTGCCGGTGATCTCGGCCAGCAGCTTGGTCATCGGGGCGACCGCGCCGTCCGCGAAGATCAGCGCCACCAGCAGGTCGTTCCAGACCCAGAGGAACTGGAAGATGGCGAAGGATGCGATCGCCGGCATGGTCAGCGGCAGCACGATCCGGAAGAAGATCTGCCCGTGCCCCGCGCCGTCGACCCGCGCCGCTTCGATCACGTCGGCGGGGATCTCCGACACGAAGTTGTGCAGCAGGTAGATGGCCAGCGGCAGGGCGAACATGGTGTGCGCGATCCAGACCTGGGAATAGCCGCCGGCGTCGCTGATCGACGTGACCACGGGGATTCCGAAGATCGAGCCCTGCGAGAAGAACTTCAGCAGCGGCACGAGGGCCATCTGCAGCGGCACGATCTGCAGTGCGAACACGGCGATGAAGAGCACGTTCTTGCCGCGGAAGTCGATCCAGGCGAACGCGTAGGCCGCGAGGCTCGCGATGATCAGCGGCAGCAGCGTGGCCGGGAGGGTGATCGCGATCGAGTTGATGAACGCGCCCGCGAGGTTCAGCTGGCTGTTTCCGGCCTGGAGCACCTGAGAGTAGTTGTCGAGGGTGAGGCCCCAGTTCTGGAAGAGGGTCCACCAGCCGGTGGTGCGCACCTCCTGGGCCGGGCGGAACGACGAGACGAACAGCCCGAAGGTGGGGACGGTCCAGAGCACGGCGATCAGCAGGGCCGCGACCGTCGCACCGCGACTGGTCAGGCGCTTCTTGGTTCGCTTGGCCGGTGCCTCCAGGCGTTTCTCGCCCTGGCGGAGGTGGTTCCTGGTGGTCGGGTCCGGAACTTCAACAGGCAGTACGGCGCTCATCGGATTTCCCTCTGCTTCTGGATCTGGCGGGCGTTGTAGATGACGATCGGCAGCACCAGCAGGAACAGGATCACGGCGAAGGCGGCGGAGCGGCCCTGCTCGAAGTTCTTGAACTGCGTGTACATCTCGTTCGCGATGACGCTGGTGTCGTTGGCGCCTGCCGTCATGGTCCGCACGATGTCGAAGACCTTGAGGGAGGCGATGGAGATCGTGGTCAGCACCACGATCAGGGCGCTACGGATGCCGGGCACGGTGACGTTGGTGAACTTCTGCCACGGGTTGGTGCCGTCGAGTTCCGCGGCCTCCAGCTGCTCGGCCGGCACGCCCTTGATGGCGGCGGAGAGCACGACCATGGCGAATCCGGTCTGCACCCAGATCAGAACGATGATCAGGAAGACCGTGTTCCACGGTTCGTTGGCGAGGAAGTCGACCGGCTGGCCGCCGAACCAGACCACGACCTGGTTGAGCAGGCCGATCTGGTTCTGGCTGGCCGGGCGGGCCGTGTAGACGAAGCGCCAGATGATCGACGCCCCGACGAAGGAGATGGCCATGGGCATGAAGACCATGATCTTGAAGTACTTCTCACCGCGGCTCTTATCGATGAAGACCGCGTAGGCCAGTCCGGCGATCGTCGACACGAGCGGGGCTATGAGCACCCAGACGATCGTGTTGAGCACCGTGCGGATCGCCTCGGGCTGGGTGAACACCCAGATGAAGTTGTCGAATCCGATGAACGCTGTTCCGCGGGAGTTCATGAACGCCTGCACCGTGGTCTGGATGGTCGGGATGACCAGGCCGATCATGAGCAGCAGGATGGCGGGCGAGAGGAAGCCGAAGAGCTGGAAGAGATAGCCGGCGCCGACCCGTGACCGGTAGTCGACGATGAAGAACACCCCGCCGAGGACGGCGGCGGCGGCGGCGGCCCACCAGTACGAACCGGCGGCCAGCAGGATGAGCATCGGTGCCAGCACACAGACGGCCAGCCGGATGACGGTGTACAGGGTGCCCTTGCGCGGGGCGATTTCGACGAAGAACAGGATCGCCCCCACCAGCGCGACGAACGCGAAGATGATGATCGGGACTTGCGCGAGGGCGGGCAAGCCAGCGAGCCAGGAAAGAAATGCTGACATAGGAAACCTCTCGAGTACGACTGTGGACTCACAGTGTTCGCTGGTGGCGCTGCGAAAACTTAACGCAACGGTACACCGGCACCCGAGCGCGGCCGCCCTTCTGTTGTGAAGGGCGGCCCGCCCTGTTCTGGTTGTTGGTGCGACTGCTGTAGTGCGACTGCTGTGGTGCGGGTGGTGCTAGCGAACGGCCGAGATTAGCTCGACGGCCAGCCGGCTTCGATGCTCGTGAGCACCTCGTCGGTCGGGGTTCCGTTGATCCAGTTGACCATGCCCTTCCAGAACGTTCCCGAGCCGACCGAGCCGGGCATCAGGTCCGAACCGTCGAAGCGGAAAGTGGTCTTCGGGTCCTGAAGGATCTTGATGGCTTCCTGCAGGATCGGGCTCTTCGCGTTGGCCGGGTCAAGACCCGAGTTGGCGCTGATGACCCCACCGAGGCTGACGCGGCTGTTCGCCCAGTCGGCGCTGGAGAGGTACTCCTGCACCTTCTGGGTGTCGGCGTCGTCCGCGAACGCGGCGACGATCTCGCCACCACCGGTCACGGCCTGGCTGCCGGCTTCTTCACCCGGGGTGATGAAGGCCCAGACGTCGCCGTCGGGTCCGACCTTGCCGCCGGCATCCGTGATGAAACCGTCGAAGAAGGATGCCTGGTGGTGCAGGGCGCAGGTTCCGTCGGCGAGCGGGGCTGCCACGTCACCGAACGGAGTGCTGTTGATGGAGCGGACGTCGCCGAATCCGGCGTTGACGTAGGCCGGGTTCTGCAGGATCTCGCCCACGGAGTCGAACGCCTTCTTGATGGCGGGATCCGTGAACGGGATCTCGTTCTTAATCCACTTGTCGTAGGTCTCCGGTCCGGCCTGGCGCAGGACCAGGTCCTCGACCCAGTCCGTTCCCGGCCAGCCGGTGGCGTCGCCGGAGCCGAAGCCCGCACACCACGGGGCGGCGCCGGTCTTCTCCTGGATCGTCTTCGTCACGGCGAGGAGGTCAGCCCAGGTCTTGGGAACCTCGACACCCCACTCCTTGAACTTGGCCGGCGAGTACCAGATGAAGCCCTTGACGCTGGCCATCAGCGGCGCGCCGTACAGGGTGTTTCCGACCGTGCCGTAAGCCTTCCAGTCCGCGGACCAGTACTTGTCGACGTTGGCCTCGACGGCCTTCGGGGCCGGCTTGAGGTAGTCACGGCTGGCGAGGTCCGCCATCAGGCCGGGCTGCGGGAAGATGGCGATGTCGGGAGCGTTGCCGCCCTGGGCCCGGATCGCGATCTGGGTTTCGAACTCTTTCGACGCTTCGTACTGAATGTCGATCTTGTTCTCTTTTTCCCAGCCGGCCCAGGACTCTTCGAGCAGTTTTGCCTCGGTGTCGCCGATGGTCCCGTAGACCGTGACGGTTCCGTCACCGGCTGCGCCCGCATCGGTCGTCGTGCTGCCGGGTCCGCCGGAACAGCCGGCCAGGGTCAGACCGGCGATCGCCGCAATGGCGATTGGTGCTGTGAAACGGCGGTGCAGGGATGACCGCATATTTCCTCCTCATTGAGTGTTGGCGGTGTTCGCGTGGTCTTGCCCAGGGACACCGGGGTGCTGCAGGTGCTGGAAACGGTCAGATAGGGAACCGGTTCCACACCATAAGTTACGGCACCGTTCGGAGAATCGCAAGAGCATTGGGGTTACGAAATGGCAAAGATCGGTCCGATGGGCCACGAAATAGCCCCGAACAGGCCAACAAGCACCCAAACCCATTCAGCTCAGTTCGATCCCGAATGGAACCGGTTCCATACTGCCCGGGGAGGCGCTAGTCTGAAATCCGGGTCCAAGGACGGAGGCTGGAATGAGATCGATTGCGGATGTCGCGCGTCTCGCCGGCGTCGCCAAAGCCACCGCTTCCCGCGCCCTCAGCGGTCGCGGGTACGTGTCCGAGGAGACCCGGTCGAAGGTCGTCGCCGCGGCCAAGGAGATCGGCTACGTCGCCTCCCCCAACGCGGCCAGCCTGGTCACCGGGCGTACGAAGAGCATCGGCGTGATCATCCCCTTCATCAGTCGCTGGTTCTTCTCCGAGGTGCTCGAGAGCCTGGAACAGGCCCTCCTCGAAGAGGGCTACGACATGACCCTCTACAACCTGCCGGCCGCGTCGAAAGAACGCGACAGCGTCTTCGAGTACTTCCTCGCCCGCAAGCGATTCGACGGGGTGATCTCTGTCGGAGTCGCCCTCAGCGACGCCGAAGTCGACCTCCTGCACCGCCTCGGCCGCCCGCTGGTGGGCATCGGGGGCCCGATCCGTGGCGTGCACACCATCGCGATCGACGACGTGGCCTCGGCCCGGCTCGCCACCGAGCACCTGCTCAGCCTCGGCCACAAGGACATCCTCCACATCGGCGGCAGCGAGGCCGACGAGATGGACTTCAAGGTGCACAGCAACCGCCGCACCGGCTTCGCCTCGGCGATGAACGAGGCGGGTCTGTCCACCGAGGGCAGTTTCTACGCCTGCGAATTCACGCTGCCCGGCGGCTACGGCGTGGGGCTGGCCGTGCTCGGCGACCCCCGCACCCGGCCGACGGCGGTGTTCGCCGCCTCCGACGAGATCGCCATCGGCGTGATCGTCGCCGCCCGGGAACTGGGGATCCAGGTGCCCGCCGACCTGTCCGTGATCGGGATCGACGGGCATCCGTACGCCCAGATGTTCCGGCTGACCACCCTAGAACAGCATCCGCGGCGCCAGGCCCGGCTCGCCGTGGTGTCGCTCCTGGCCGAGCTGGAGAGCCCGACGGACACGGATGAGGCGAATCACCTGACCGTGCTGCCCGTGAACCTGGTCGTCCGTTCGAGCACCAGCGGGCCCCGGCAGCCGCTCGGCGCCTGAGCCGCACCGCACCCGAGCCGCACCGCGCTCAGCTGTCGCCGGCGCCGATGGCCTCGGCTTCCTCCAGCCGGTCGACGACCCCGTTCGCCCGGTGCAGCTGCGCGCGCCCCAGCAGCAGGATGGCCACGGCCACCAGTACGGCGGCCGCGGCCGCGAAGAACGGCGCCGCCGGCCCGAACGCGGCGGCGAGCAGCGTCGCGGCGGGCGGCGCGAGGGCCCCGCCGAGGAACCGCACGCCGGAATAGGCGGACGACGCGACCGCTCGCATCAGGTCCGTGGCCTCCATCACGCACTCGGTCAGCACCGTGTTCAGCACGCCGAGCAGCAGCCCGCCGACGATGACGCAGACGACCAGGCCGGCCGCCGAGCCGCTCACCAGGGCCGCGGCGACCAGGTCGAGCGCCAGCAGCGGCAGCACGGCCGCCAGCACATGGGTGCGCTTCATCCGTCTGGTCAGCAGCGGCGCCACCCAGACGGAGGTGACCGCGAGGGAGACCCCCCAGCCGAAGAAGACCAGGCCGAGGGTGATCGCGCTGCCGAGGCCCAGCGGCACGAGCGCGAACGGGGTGTACGCCAGCAGCACGAAGAAGCCGATGTTGTAGAAGAACGCGGCCGCGGCGAGGACACCCAGTGCGGGCCGGGCCAGCGCCCGGAACGGAGCCGAGAGCCGGATCGGGACCGGTGCGGGGGCATCCGTCTTCAACATCACCACGATCGCCGCGAAGCCGACGGCCATCAGCGAGGCGCTGCCGAAGAACGGCCCGCGCCAGCTGAGGCTGCCGAGCAGGCCGCCGATCAGCGGGCCGATCGCGATGCCGAGCCCGAGCGCGGCCTCGTAGAGGATGATGGCCGAGGACGTCCCGCCCGAGGCTGCGCCGACGATCGTGGCCAGCGCGGTGGAGATGAAGAGGGCGTTGCCGAGACCCCAGCCCGCCCGGAAGCCGATCACCGCCTCGACGCTCTGGGACATCCCGGAGGCCAGCGCGAACGCGACGATCAGGGCCAGGCCGATCAGCAGGGTGCGTTTGGCGCCGATCCGGCTCGAGATCCAGCTGGTGAAGAACATGGCGACGCCGGTGACCACGAGGTAGCTGGTGAAGAGCATCTCGGTCTCGGTCGGGGTGGCCTCGAGGTCGCGGGTGATGGCCGGCAGGATCGGGTCGACCAGGCCGATGCCCATGAAGGCGATCACGCAGGCGAAGGCCACCGCCCAGACCGCGGTCGGCTGGTGCAGGATGCTGGCGGCCGGTGACCGCGTGGACTGCTGGGACTGCGGCGCGGTGCTCGCGGCCCGGCTCACAGCGCGACCGCCGCGTCGCCCGGTTCGGCCGGTGGGGCCGGTTCGCCGGCATCCACGCGTTCCCGCAGGATGGCGATCGCGCGTTCGAGGACCTCGACGTCGGCGGCGGGCAGGTCGCTGAACAGCGGCAGCAGGGCGGTGGCCAGCTCGGTACGCCAGGCCGCGAGGGCGGCCTCGCCGGAGGCGGTGACCCGGGTGCGGGCCGCCCGGGCGTCGAGCGGATCGGCCAGGCGCTCGGCCCAGCCGCGCTCGGCCAGGTGGCTGACGAGCTTCGTGGCGGTGGGCTGGGAGACGCGGCTGCGCACGGCCAGCTCGCCGAGGCGGATCGGTCCGGTCTGGCGCAGCACGCTCAGCGTCCGCCAGACGGCCGGGGATTCGGTGCCGTTCGCGGCCTGGGCGGCCAGGCGGGTGACCCGGTGGTTGACCGTGATCAGGTCGCCGAGCAGATCGAGGAGTGTCGTGGACATCCGTCAACTATACATAGCTTGGCTATATATAAATCGCGGCTGCGGGGTTAACGACGAACGGGCGCCGCATCCAGTGGATGCGACGCCCGTCAGAGCGCAATCGGCTCGCGCCGATCATTCCTCCGCGTGAGCGAAGAGCGAGAGCCCCGTGAGGGGTGCCTGCTACTTGAGGACTGCGGTGGCGCCGGCAGCTTCGAGAGCAGCCTTGCCCTTTTCAGCGGCCTCCTTGGAGACGCCTTCGAGGACGGCCTTCGGCGCGCCATCGACGACGGCCTTGGCCTCGCCGAGGCCCAGGCTGGTGAGCTCGCGCACAACCTTGATGACCTGGATCTTCTTGTCGCCGACAGCCTCGAGGATGACGTCGAAAGCGGACTGCTCTTCGACCTCTTCAGCGGGTGCAGCAGGACCAGCAGCGCCGGCAACGGCGACCGGAGCAGCAGCGGTGACCTCGAAGGTCTCCTCGAACGCCTTGACGAACTCGGAGAGCTCGATGAGGGTCAGGCCCTTGAACTGTTCGAGCAATTCTTCGGTGGAAAGCTTTGCCATGATTTTTCTCCCTATAGTTTCTTAGTTACTCACCGCGATGCCAGGCCGATGCCTAGTTCGCGGACTCCTGCTTCTCACGCAGCGCCTCGATGGTGCGAACAGCCTTCGACAGCGGTGCGTTGAACAGATATGCGGCTCCGAACAGCGAGGCCTTGAATGCGCCGGCCAGCTTGGCCAGCAGCACTTCGCGGGACTCGAGGTCGGCGAGCTTGCCTACCTCTGCGGCGGTGAGCGGGTTACCGTCGAAGTAACCACCCTTCACTACCAGGAGAGGGTTTGCCTTGGTAAAGGCACGCAGGGTCTTCGCAACGGCGACAGGGTCTCCGTGAACGAATGCGATTGCGGACGGACCGACAAGCTCGTCGTCAAACGACGTGATGCCGGCGTTGTTGGCCGCAATCTTGGTCAGCGTGTTCTTCACCACGGCGTACGTGGCGTCCGCACTGATGGAAACGCGCAGCGTCTTGAGCTGCGCAACAGTGAGACCGCGGTACTCGGTGAGCAGAACGGCGGTCGAGCTCTGGAATTTCTCCGTAAGCTCGGCGACCGTTGCTTCCTTGTTCGCCATGGCGCTCCTCTTGGTTTCATGTGCCGGTAGCCCGGGGAGCAGACATGAAAAAAGCTCCGACGCAGGCGCCGGAGCTGGGAACGCATTCTCGAGGAATGCAGTCTGACTTCGAATCCTGCGCGGGCCGTTCACGTGAATGAACCTTCGATTGCCTGTGCATTTCTGCACAGAGCAATAACCGGCGGTCTTTGGCTTTTCCCTACGTTACGGGATGCCGCGGGCCGGCGCAAATCCGGATCCGTCTGGTTGCTGCGTGGCTGGGGCGCCCGGTCACCCGCTCTGAACCAATTCGACGGAGATTTTGCCCGAAACTGCCGGTTTCGGGCTCAAACCCGCTTTCTAGAGCAAAATCTCCGTCGAATTAGTTCGGGCGGGGGTGGTCGGGGCGGTTTGCGGGCGGCGCGGGATGCGGAGGCTGCGGGCGGGCGCGGGCTGCGGGCGGGCGCGGGCTGCGGGCGGGCGCGGACTGCGGG
>NZ_SOFY01000042.1 GCF_004402595.1 Cryobacterium shii
CTGCGCGTGCCGATAGCTGATCTCCCCCGACGCCAGCGCCGCCCGGGTCGCCGGGAGATCCACGGCCAGGGCCCGGCTCTCCGCGACCAGGTTCTCCGCGGTGCGCTGCGGCACCCGGATCGTGCAGGCCAGCTCGCTGGAGAACTCCCGTTCGGCGACCTCACGTGCGTCTCGCCGCGCACCCGGCACCCGGGCATTGTGGTGGGCGATGGCCTGCCCGAATCGGCGGGCATCCTCGACCCGTTCGGCCCGCCGGGCGAAGGCCGCGGCGATGTCCCGTTCTGCCTCGGCAATGGCGTCGAAATGGAGGCCCATGGCCTCTCGCTCTTCGAACACTGACGGCTTCATGAGGACCACGCTAGAGGCGGCCACCGACACTGCACCGGCAGCCGTGCACACTGTGGATAACCTGATCAAACAGGCATTGTGGAGGAACCGGGCAGGTGGGCCGACCGCGTCTCGTGGGCGAGCCACAGGGTCAGGGGCGCGGAGCATCCGTCTGCCCAGCGAAACCAACCGCGACCCTCGGGTTCCACCGCCGTTCCCCCTTCACCTGGTGCTGAAAGACCCCACTGGATGCGGCAGCCCGTTCGACGCCCGGGGGCGGCCCTATGCTCGATCGAATGGTTGGTGTTCTGGTCGGATTCTCCATCATCGGGTTCGTGATCCTGGTGGGCTACCTGATCGAGCGTGCCGGGATCGCCGGGCCGGGCGGCGGCCGGGTGCTCAACCGGGTGGCGTTCTTCGTGGCGTCGCCGGCGCTGCTGTTCACGGTGCTGTCCCACGCGGATGCCCGGGTGCTGTTCTCAACGTTCCTCCTGACCACGCTGTGCAGCATCGCGGTCGGCGCGGGCCTGTACCTCCTGATCGCCCGGGTCTTCTTCCGCACCCCGGTCGCCGAGACCGTGCTCGGCGCGGCCTCGTCGAGCTACGTCAACGCCAACAACATCGGCCTGCCGGTGGCCCTGTACGTGCTCGGCAGCGCCCGGTACGTGGCCCCGGTGCTGCTGCTCCAGCTGCTCGTGCTCGCCCCGCTCATTCTGGGAATCCTCGACGTCTCGACCCGGGGACGACTGTCGCTGGCCGGAATCGTCACCCAGCCGCTGCGCAATCCGATCATCCTCGCGTCCGCGGCCGGGGTGCTGGTGGCCATCTCGGGAATCACCGTGCCGGCCGCGGTGATGGCCCCGCTCGAGTTGCTCGGCGGGGCCGCGATCCCGATGGTGCTCCTGGCGTTCGGCATGTCGCTGCACGGGGAACGGCTGCTCAAGGCTGGTTCCGGGCGCGGCCGGGTCGCCGCGGCATCCGTGATCAAGGTCGCCGTGATGCCAGTCATCGCGTACCTGTTCGGCCGATTCGTGTTCGACCTGGGCGCCCCGGAACTGTTCGCGGCGGTGACCATCGCGGCGCTGCCGACCGCGCAGAACATCTTCAATTTCGCCGCCCGGTACGACCGCGGCGTCGTGGTGACCCGCGACACCGTGCTCGTCACCACCCTGGCCTCGGTGCCGGCGCTGCTGGTGATCGCGGCGCGGCTGGCGCCGACCGCGTAGGGCGCGAGGTAGGGCGCGAGGTTGGGCGCGGGGTGGCACGGGGACGTCGCCCGATCCCGTTCACGCGGGGCGCTGGCGCCCGATCACGGCTTTGACCAGAAGCGGCAGGACGGATGCGACGACGATTCCGATCAGGATGAGATCGATGTAGCGGGCGGCGAAATCCGCCACCCCCGGGATGTGCGCCAGCCCGAAGCCGAGGAGCACGACAGCGCTCGACCACACGGCGGCGCCGACGAGGTTGAACATCGTGAACAGACGCCGCGGCATCGTGCCGACGCCCGCGGCGACGGGAGCGAACGTGCGAACGACGGGCACGAATCGGGCGACCGTCACTGCCGCGGGGCCGAACCGGTCGAAGAAGCCCTGGGTTCTCTTCACGCTCTTCCTGCTGAAGAGGCCGGACTCGCGCCGATCGAAAATCCGGGGGCCGGACCTCCGCCCGATCACATAGCCGAGTTGATCGCCGAGCGCGGCCGACAGGGCGATGGCAGGGACGACGATCCAGAGCGGCTGGCTGATCACGCCGCTGAGAGCGAGCACGCCGGTGAAGAACAGGAGAGTGTCGCCGGGGAGGAAGAAGCCGACGAGCAGCCCGGTTTCCGCAAAGACGATGGCGCAGACGACCGCCAGCCCCCAGACTCCGGCGCCGGAGATCACCGCCTGCGGATCGAGCAGCCCGGAGGCGGGCACTGCCGCGAGAATAATGCTTCCCATATTCGCTGTCCCGTCCTGATCGATCAGGCCGCGACCGCGGCGACGGAATCGGCCCGTCTGGACCGCACGGTCAGAACGAGCACCAGCGTCACAATCACGGCCAGGAACAGAGCGCTCGTTCCCGTCGTACCGAGTGCGAGTCCACCGTCGGCGGTGGGCTGGGACAGCAGGTCGCCCATCGACGCTCCGAGCGGGCGGGTCAGGATGTAGGCGATCCAGAATGCGAGCACGGCGCCCCGGCGGAAGAAGAAGTACGCGACCGCGACGAGGGCGATCGCCGCGGCGAAGACGAGGAGGGCGACGAGGAAACCGAGGTTCAGGCTTTCTGCCACGAGGTCGCCCGCCGCGGTGCCCAGTGCGAAGGTGAACAGCACAGCCAGCCAGTAGAACGTCTCCCGCCGCGTTGTGAAGATGGAGTGGATCGAGAGGGTCTTCTCCGACACGAACCAGACCGTGAACGTCGCCGCCAGGGCGATGGCGAAGACCACGGTGGTGATCCCCAACGGCACGCCGAGACTGTCGGTGAGATTGTCGGTGATGAGTGTGCCCACGACGCTGATCAGGACCACCGACAGCCAGTAGACGGCCGGGATGTACCGGCGAAGCTGGAACTGTGCCAACAAGGCCGCGACGAGCAGCACGGCCATGACGATCGACGTGATGCCGAGGCCCAGGCCGAGGTCCACGTTCAGGAAGTCTGCCGCCGTTTCACCCACCGTGGTGGCGAGAACCTTGATCACCCAGAAGACGAGGGTCACCTCCGGAACCTTGTTCAGAATGCGCCGAGACGGTGACGGGGTGCGGATCAGGGATGAAGTCATCTCACCAGCGAACCGCGCGCGGTCTAAGACTTTCCACAGAGGTAGGGATTCTGCACTGGAGCAGGTGAGAATCAGGGAGTGCGCGCCCGGGGCACAGTGAACGAGATCGCCGTGCCCTCAGCGGAGCCGTCAGCGACCGTGACGGAACCGCCGTAGCGAACCGCGATTTCGCGCACGAGGGACAGGCCGATGCCGAAGCCGGTGCGGGTGACACCCACTTCGTCGGCGGCCGATTCGGAGTGGGCGAAGCGATCGAAAATGCGGTTCGGTTCGATTCCCTGGATGCCCGGACCGCGGTCCCGCACCGTGACCGATACGGTCTTCTTCGTCACGGCCACCTGCACGGAGACGACGGAGCCCGTCGGCGCGAACCGCAGGGCGTTGTCCAGCATCGCGACGACGCACCGGGTGATTGCGGATGCCGGCACCCGGGCGGTCGCGGCATCCGGGGCGTCCAGCTTCACCGTGACCTGTTTCTCCGCCCCGATCAGCGCCATCGACTCCACGGCGACCCCGACCGCGGCGTTCACGTCGACGACGCTGTCCTCGGTCGGCGCCGAACCGCCGATCTCCGCCGATTCGAGCAGGTCGTTGACGATCCCGATCAGCCTCTTTGCGTCGCTCCGCAGCTCGGCGACGACAGCCGAGGAGGGGCCGTCCGCGGGAAGCGCCCGCTGCAGGATCTGCAGGCGGGCATCCAGCACGGCGATGGGCGTGCGCAGTTCGTGGCTTGCGTCGGCGACGAAGGCCCGCTGGATGCGCAGGGCGTCCCCGAGGGGTTGCACCGCCCGCCGTGCGACCGCCCAGCTCATCACGCCGGCCAGGATGATCAGGGCGACGCCGAGCACCGCGGCCGCGCGCAGGAGCCCGACCGCACCGACCTTCAGATTGTCGGGGTCGGGCACCGGTTCGACGAGCTCGGCGACGGATATCTCCGACAGGATGTAGACGACAACGGCCAGGATCACGACGACGACGACGGCCGTGCACGCGATCGCGATCTGGGTGCCGATGATGCGTGAGGCACGACGAATCGCGAGCGTGTCGCTGTCGACGATCGGNGCGCGGGTCACGGCTGGCCCAGGCGGTAGCCCCGACCGCGCACGGTCAGGACGATGTCGGTGTCGGTCTTGCGCCTGAGGTAGTGCACGTAGGTGTCGACGGTGCCGGCGGTGTCCCCGGCGCTGAAGACGGAATTCAGGATCTGCTGGCGGGAGAACGTGCGTTGCGGGGCCTCGGCCAGGAGTCTGAGGAGCTGGTTCTCCTTCTCCGTCAGCAGGACGCGCCCGTCGTAGGGGGAGTAGATCGTCCGGCTGTCCGGGTAGTACTCCCATCCGCCGACCGACAGGGTTCGCCCCTCTCCGGTGAACACCCGACGGATGGCCCGCAGCCGGGCGAGCAGCTCGTCGAACTCGAACGGCTTGACGAGGTAGTCGTTCGCGCCCATGTCGAGCCCGTCGACCTTGTCGCGGGTGGTGCCCAGCGCCGTGAGGAGGAGGATCGGGGTCGTGACCAGTTTGCGCCGGAGCGCGTCGACGACGCCCAATCCGTCCAGCGACGGAAGTCGCCGGTCGATGACCATCACGTCGAACTCACGGGCCAGGCCTGCGGCGAGCCCCTCCGCACCGTCGGTGGCCAGGGTGACGTCGTAGGTTTCCGCCAGCACCTGCTGGATCATCGGGCCCAGCCGGGGGTCGTCCTCGATCAGGAGCAGCCGGGCACGAGGGGTGCTCTCAGCTGGCATCAGGGGCTCCTCACCTCTCCGGGTACCGCGTCGGCGGCGGGTCGACGTTCGCTCCAGTGTGGCACCGGGAGCATCGACCAGAGCGCATTGGCGACTGTGACACCGGCGGTCGCGTACACGATCGACGCGGCCACGTCAGTCGGGTAGTGCACCCCCAGGTACACCCGGGAGCAGGCCACCGAGAGCACCACGACCGTTCCCGCCCCGGCGAGCACCGGGCGCCACCGCCGTCCGCGGGCGACGACGAGCAAACCCAGGAGGAGGCACGCGGCGAAACTCGTGTGACCGCTCGGGAAGCTGAGACCGCCCGGTTCGAGCACCAGGACATGGGCGAGGGAAGGGATGTCGGGGCGTGGACGCTGCACGAGCAGCTTGACCACCTCGGTGCCCAGCCACGGGACCATCACGATCGCCATGAACCGGATGGCCGTCCGGGGCTGCCGGGTGACCAGCAGGAGGGTGACGCCGCCGAGCAGCACGAGCATGACGGCGACGGGAGGGCCGAACAGCCAGTCGATGGTGAGCGCGAACTCGTCGAGTGCCGGTGTGTGTGCCAGATTCACCCGGCGCAGCACGCCCATTTCCACGGATGTCCACCCGGTCGCCGACTTCAGGGCCGACCCGGTGGCAATGACCAGGACGACGACCACGGCAGCCGGGATCGCACTGCTCGGGAGACGGTTTGACGAGCGGATCTCAGAGGCCATCTCCCCAGAATCGCGCTCACCGGCACAGGGCGCTCTAAGAAACGGCCGCCGGCCGCCGGCCGCCGGCCGCCGGCCTCCGGGCTACGGGCGCCGGGTGCGAATGGCGGGCCGTCGGAGCAGCCAGGGCCGCAGCATCCGGGTGATTTGGGGCATCACCAGGAAGGTCATGGTCGGCGCCATCACGAGTGTGGTCACGACGAGTTTGGGCAGCATGGCCACGTCGTGCCAGCCGGGGATGAGCCAGGTCGCGACCAGGGTGAAGGCCAGGTTGGTGGGCAGGAAGCCCAGCCCGATGCTCACCGCCTGCTTCCACCGCGGCACCTGGAACGACGGCGTGGCACCGGCGTCGTCATCGTCGGAGAGCGGCGCGTCGAACCAGCCCTCGATTCCGGTGCGTTTCACCACCCGGGCGTCGAGGATGAGGTCGTGGCCGTCGATCAGCCAGTGCGCCCGCTCCTCTGAGCCTTCCCAGGCATCCAGCAGGTCGGAGTTCGCGAACCGGTAGAGCATGTGCCAGCTCAGGAATCGGCGCTGGCGGGCACCCAGCCCGAGCCGAGGAACCCCGGGAAACTGCTCGCCAGGTCCATGCCGTGTTGCGCCCAGTGGGTGGCGTCCTGGATTCGGGTCGGCTCGACGCGGCGGGTGACGGACACGGTGACGGATGACGCGGCCCGCGCTTGTGGCGCTCCGGCTGCGTTCCCCGGGGGCACGGAAGACATGGTTCAAGTATTGCCGGTGGAACGGCGTCAGAAGATCATCGGGCGGTTGTCGTCTTCGCCCTCCAGCTGCAGGTCGACGGCCACGGGCACGTGGTCGCTCGGCGCGTCGCCCTTGCGCTCATTGCGGTGGATGCTCGCGCCCGTCACGAGGTCGGCGAACGCCGGGGAACCCAGGATGAAGTCGATCCGCATCCCCTCGTTGCGCGGGAACCTCAGCTGCTTGTAGTCCCAGAACGTGAATCCCTCGGGAATCAGCGGGCGCACCACGTCGTGCAGGCCCTCCGCCTCGAACGCGTGGAACGCGGCCCGCTCCGGTTCGGAGATGTGGGTGGACTGGCCGGGGACGAAGCTGGGGTCGCCCATGTCCGTGTCGAAGGGGGCGACGTTCCAGTCGCCCATCAGCGCCAGGGCCAGCTGCGGGTTGCGGCTCAGCTCGTCGCGGGCGTGGGCGCGGAGCCGTTCCAGCCAGTCCAGCTTGTAGGCGAGGTGCGGGTCGCCGATGGCGCGGCCGTTCGGCACGTACACGCTCCACAGGCGCATGCCTTCCACGGTGACGCCGAGCGCGCGGGCCTCGAGCGGCAGGCCGGGGCCCTCTTCCCCCTTGAGGAAGCCGGGCATGTCGGGGAAGGCGGTGGCGACATCCGTCATCTCGTGGCGGCTGGCGAACGCGACGCCGTTCCACTGGCTGATGCCGTGGATGGCCAGGTCGTAGCCGGCGTCCTCGAACGCCTGCGCCGGGAACTGCTCCGGCTTGCACTTGATCTCCTGCATGGCGAGCACGTCGATGTCTTCGCGCACCATCCAGTCGACGACGCGGCCGGAGCGGGCTCGGATGGAATTCACGTTCCAGGTGGCAATGCGCATGCCGCCCAGCCTATTTGACGGATGCCGCGTGACGGCTGCCCGCCCTCCCACAGTGCCCGGGCACTGTGGGAGGGGCTCCGGCCCGGCTCCCGGATGGGGAGTCTGGGCGGGGGACCGGCATTCTCGGAGCCGGGAATGACAGGATTGAGGCCTACGACGACAAGGTAGGGCGGATCCATGACGGAATTGCAGATCGGCTACGCGGCGATGCTGGAGCAGTTCGCCCCGGCCGAGGCGGTGGCCCTCTCCGCCTACGCCGAGGAGCACGGGTTCAGCGGCGTGATGGCGGCCGACCACTTCCAGCCGTGGGTGCCCGCGCAGGGCGAGTCATCCTTCGTCTGGAGCGTGCTCGCGGCCATCGGTGAGCGCACGACGGGCGACCTCGGCCCCGGCGTCACCGCGCCCACGTTCCGCTGGCATCCGGCCATGGTCGCCCAGGCCTCCGCGACGCTCGCCTCGATGTACCCTGGCCGCCACTGGCTCGGCCTCGGCTCGGGCGAGGCGCTCAACGAGCACATCGTCGGCCAGTACTGGCCGGAAGCGCCCGAGCGCATCAACCGCATGTTCGAGGCCATCGAAATCATCTCGAAGCTGTTCACCGCCTCCATCGCCGGCAAGGACGTCAAGCACTCCGGCCAGTTCTACAAGCTCGAGTCGACCCGGCTCTGGACCATGCCGGAGGTGGCCCCGGAGATCCTGATCGCCACGGCCGGGCCGGTCACCGCCAAGCGCGCCGGACGCCACGCCGACGGCCTGATCACGGTCGGCGCCCCACTGGAGAAGATCTCGATGCTGTTCGGCAAGTTCGACGACGGCGCCCGGGACGCCGGCAAGGACCCGTCGACCATGCCCAAGGTGCTGCAGCTGCACATGAGCTGGGCCGAGACCGACGAAGAGGCGATGCGCAACGCCCTGGTCGAGTGGCCGAACGGCGGGATGAAGTTTCCGAAGGGGGACATCCGTTCACCGTTCGAATTCGAGCAGATCGCCAAGCTCGTGCGCCCCGAAGACTTCGAGGGCCGCATGATCATCTCCGCCGACCCCGACGACCACCGCGCGTACATCCAGAAGTTCGTGGATCTCGGCTTCGACCGCATCTACCTGCACAACGTGGGCCGCAACCAGCGTCAGTGGATCGACGTGTTCGGCCGCGACGTGCTGCCGAAACTCAAGCGCTGACGGTGAGCGAGCCTGAGCTGCGGGTATTCGCCCTCGAGGGCATCGGCGAGATCGCGGCGGGCGCCGACCTGGCCGCACTGATCGCGGGCGCGGGCGCCGGCCGACTGCGGCACGGCGACATCCTCGCGGTGACGAGCAAGATCGTGTCCAAGGCCGAGGGCCGGCAGGTCGCGGCCGCCGACCGCGAGCAGGCGATCACGGCTGAGACGGTGCGCGTGGTCGCGACCCGCGCCCACCCGGGCGGGGTCACCCGCATCGTCGAGAACCGGCAGGGGCTGATCATGGCCGCGGCCGGCGTCGACGCGAGCAACACCCCCGACGGCACCGTGCTGCTGCTGCCGGTCGACCCGGACGCCTCCGCCCGCTCGCTCTGCGCGGCCCTCCGCGCGAGCACCGGGCTGCGCCTCGGCGTGATCGTCACGGACACGGCCGGCCGCCCCTGGCGTGAAGGCCAGACCGACATCGCGATCGGCGCCGCCGGGGTCGCGGTGCTCGACGACCTGCGGGGCACGGATGACGCCTCCGGCCGCCGCCTCGACGTCACCGTCGCCGCCGTGGCCGACGAGATCGCCGGGGCGGCCGACCTGGTCAAGGGCAAGACCAGCGGCAACCCTGTGGCCGTGGTGCGCGGGCTCGGGCGTCTCGTGGCGGAGGACGCCGTGGACGGCGGGGCCGGGGCCTCCGGTGCGTCGCGCGCTCCCGGTGCGTTCCTGTTGCAGCGACCGAGCGCGAACGACATGTTCCGGTTGGGGACCGCGGAGGCGCACGCCGAGGGCTTTACGGAGGGCTACGCGGCCGGGCTGGCCGCGGCTGCCGCAGCGTCTGCCGGTGCCGGCGCCGCTGCCGGAGCGGCCGCGGGCGACGCGGCATCCGTCACCGAATGAGCTGGGTGGCCGTCGTCCCGGTCAAGGGCAACCCCGGAGCCAAGACCCGGCTGGGGGCGCGGCCCGATCGGGCCCGGCTGGCCGATGCCTTCGCCCTCGACACCGTCGGAGCGCTGCTGGCGGCGCCCGGCATCGACCGGGTCATCGTGGTGACCGGCGACGGCGAACTCGCCGGCCGCCTGGCCGCCCTCGGGGCCGATATCGTGCGCGAGTCCCGGCACGATCCTGTTCCCCCGGAACGGGCCGCCGCACCAACGGATCCGCTGAACACCGCGATCCGCCAGGGGCTGGCCGTCGTGCGTGCCGAGTTCCCGCACGCGAACGTGGCCGTGCTGACCGGCGACCTGCCTGCGCTGACCCCGGCCGAGGTCGAGCGTGCGCTCACCCTCGCGGCCGCGCAGGAGCGCTCGATGGTGCCCGACGCAGCCGGAACCGGCACCACGACCCTGCTCGCGCGGGCCGGCACACCGATCGAACCACGCTTCGGGGTCGGGTCGAGGGCCGCCCACGAAGCCGCCGGCCACATCCCTCTCGAGCTGCCGGCATCCGCGGGAATCCGCCGGGACGTCGACACCACGGCCGACCTGCTCGCGGTGGCGCGCCTCGGGCTCGGTCCGCACACCAGCCCGCTCGTCGACGGCGCCCGCGGACCGGGCCGGTGACGGCACAAAGAATGCCGCCACCTGCATAGCCAGGCGACGGCATCCCACCGAAGGTCGTGGACCCGCGGTGCTACACCGGGGTGGGCTCGGCCTTGGTCGCGCCCACCTGCACGGCCAGTGCGTCGAGGACGTCCGCGGGTGTCGCGGCGGACTGGATCGCGGCCCGGAAGGCCGGCTTCATCAGTGCGCGGGAGAGCTGGGCCAGGACCCTGAGGTGCTCGGTGCCGGCGTCGGCCTCCGGCACGGCGATGAGAAAAATGAGCGTGGCCTTCGAACCGTCGGACGAGCCCCAGTCGATGCCGTTGCGGCTGCGGGCGAAGGCGATGACCGGAGAAGTCACCCCGTCGGACTTCGCGTGCGGGATCGCGATCCCGTCGCCGATGCCCGTCGTGCCGTGCTCCTCACGGGTGAACGCGGCCTGCGCGACCGCGGCCACATCGCTGACCCGCCCGGTCGTGGTCATCAGCCCGGCCAGGGTGCGGATCATCGCGTCCCGGTCGGTCTCGTCGACGTCGAGCACGATGGTGCGCTCGTCGATGTAGTCGAGAACCGTTTTCCTGAGGGGCGGGGCGGGCTGGGCCGGGGAGGCCGGTGCGACGGATGCGGCGACCCCGGTCGACGTTCCCGCATCCGTTCCCGTGCGCCCGGCGCGGCGGGCCGAGATCCCGAGCAGCAGCACCGAGACGAGTGCCGTGACGACGGCGCCGACGATCAGGGCCACGAAGTACATCGGCACGCCCGAGACCGCGCCGAAGACGGCGACGATCGGACCGCCGTGCGGAACGGAGTCGGTCACGCCGAACAGGGCGGCGATGCCGCCGGCGACCGCTCCGCCGATCATGTTGGCGGGGATGACCTGCAGCGGTTTGGCGGCCGCGAGTGGGATCGCGCCCTCGGTGATGCCGAAGAAGCCCATGAACAGTGCGGCGATGCCGGCTTCGCGTTCGGGCTTGGAGAAGTAGCGACCGCGGATCAGCGTGGCCAGGCCCATGCCGAGCGGGGGAACGGCGATCGCCGCCGCGACCATGCCCATCGGGGCCGGATTGCCGGTCGCGATCAGCGCGCCGCCGAACAGGAACGCCGTCTTATTGATCGGGCCGCCCATGTCGAAGGCGACCATGGCGCCGAGGATCAGGCCGAGGATGACGACGCTGCCGCCCTCGAGACCGGTGAGGAAGGTCGTCATGCTCTCGAAGACCCAGGCGATCGGGCGGCCGAGGGCCAGCACGAAGGCGCCGCCGACGATCAGGGTCGTGAGCACGGGGATCACCAGGATCGGCATGATCGGCCGGATGAAGCGGTGCACGGGGATCTTCTTGATGCCGAGGGCAACGAAACCGACGAGGAATCCGGTGACGATGCCGCCGATGAAGCCGGCCCCCGATTCGGAGTTGTAGAACGCGCCCGTGGTGGCGATCCAGCCGCAGATCATGCCGGGGGCGAGCCCGGGCCGGTCGGCGATCGCATAGGCGATGAATCCGGAGAGGATGGGAACCATCAGCGTGAACCCGATCACGCCGATCTGGTTGATCGTGAGCCAGAAGCTGCCCTCCGGGATCACGAGTCCCTGCGGGGTGGCCTCGCCGCCGAGCGAGAGCGAGATCGCGATCAGGAGCCCGCCGACGACGACGAACGGGATCATGTAGCTCACGCCGTTCATCAGGGCGCGGTACAGGGTGCCGCCGAAGTCGGCCCCGCCGTTCGGCGCGACGCCCGTGTCCCCGCCGCTGCGGGGCTGGGCGGCGAGGGCATCCTCGATCAGCTTCTGCGGCTGGTGGATGCCGTCGGCGACCCGGGCGTTGATCAGCCGTTTGCCCGCGAAGCGAGCCAGGTCGATCTGGGTGTCGGCCGCGATCACGATGGCGTCCGCCCGGCTGATCTCCTCGGGGCTGAAGGTTCCCTCGACTCCCACGGAGCCGTGGGTCTCGACCTTGATGTCGTAGCCAAGCTCACGTGCCGCAGCCTCGAGTTTCTCCGCCGCCATGTACGTGTGTGCGATGCCGGTGGGGCAGGCCGTAATGCCCAGGATCAATATGTCCGGTGGGGTCGTTCGGCTCGTGGTTTCGGTTCGAGTTGCGGGCATAGCGGGGGTTCCTTCCGGCTGAGACCGAGCGGACTCGGTTCGTGCACCCGGTTCAAGTTAACTAACTTAACTAAGCCTACCCCCCGAACGGGCGCCGAGAGCGAGCGCGTCGGCTGCGAGCCGCATCGTCGTCTCCGAATCGCGCATCCAGAGCGGCACGGCGACCGAACGGATGCCCGCGGCCGCCAGGGCGGGCAGCGCACCGGCATCCGTCTCGTCGACCAGCCACGCGTCGAGCACGCCGCCCCCGGCGCGGGAGCCGTAGTGCAGGCCCACGGCCTCGGCCGAGGTCGCCACGCCGATCGTGTGCAGGCAGGCGTCGGCCATGCCCCGCACCGCGGCGCCGGCGATGATCGGGGAGACGCCGACGACCGTGGCGGGCGTGGACCGCAGGGCCTCCCGGATGCCGGGGACGGCGAGAATCGTGCCCACCGAGACGACGGGGTTCGACGGCGGCAGGATGACCAGGTCGGCCGTCCGGATGGCGTCCAGCACGCCCGGCGCGGGCACGGCGGACTCGAGGCCGACCTGCACGAACTCGGTCACCGGCACGGAGGCGCGGTAGCGCACCCACCACTCCTCGAAGTGGATCAGGTCGCCCGCGCGGTGCTCATCGGCGTCCATAGCCAGCCGGGCATGCGTCTCCACGGGGGTGTCGCTCATCGGCAGCAGGCGCGCCCCCGGCTGCCAGCGGCGACAGAGGAACTCGGTCGCCTCGCTCAGCGTCGACCCGCTCCGCAGCAGGTCGCTGCGCACGATGTGCGTGGCCAGGTCGAGGTCGCCGAGCGTGAACCAGGACCAGCCGCGCCCGTAGGCCGCGATCTCGGCCGAGGTGCGGCGGGACTCCTCCGGTCGCCCCCAGCCCTGTTCCTCGTTGATGCCGCCGCCGAGGGTGTACATCACGGTGTCGAGGTCGGGGCAGATGCGCAGGCCGTCCAGCCACATGTCGTCGCCGGTGTTCACGACCACGGTCACTGCCGCCTCCGGCTCGGTGGCCGCGAGGTGCTGCAGCAGTCCGCGGGTGAACCGGGCGCCGCCGATCCCTCCGGCCAAAACCGTGATGGTCGTCATCTGTTGCTTCCTCCGTGCCGGGTGATGCGGGGTTCAGGGCTGGACGGGAACGCCGGCGCGGCGGCCGGCGAGAACACGATCACCGGATGCCCGCCCCGGGGATGCGGGATCACGTCGCAGTCCACGCCGTAGACCTCCGCGATGATCAATGGCCGCAGCACCTCGTCCGGGGTGCCGGACGCGACGAGCCGGCCACGGTTCAGCAGCAGGATCCGGTCGCAGTACGCGGCCGCGAGGTTCAGGTCGTGCAGGGCCATGATCGCGGTCAGGCCGGCGCCTGCGCTTGCGCTTGCGTCCGAGCCCGATGACGAGCCCGTTCCCGTACCGGCGCCGTCACCCGCGCAGAGCCCGCGCACCTGCCCGAGCAGGCCCAGCTGGGCGCTCACGTCGAGGTGGTTGGTCGGTTCGTCCAGCAGCAGCAGGCTCGGCCGCTGCGCCAGTGCCCGGGCGATCTGCGCGCGCTGCTGTTCTCCGCCGCTGAGGGTGTGCCAGGCCCGGTCGGCCAGGTCGCTGCCGCCGATCATGGCCAGCGATTCCTCGGCCACCCGGTGGTCGTCGTCGCCGCCAAAGCTGCCGAGAACCCGGCTCCGGTGCGGGATCCGGCCGAGGAGCACGACCTCGCGCACCGTGAGGTCGACGCTGGGCGCGGCGCTCTGCTCGAGCAACGCCACCCGACGGGCGGTCTCCCGCCGCGACAGACCGGACCGCCCGCCCACCCGTTCCCCGTCCAGTTCGACGCCGCCGGCATCCGCTCTCTCGAGCCCAGCGATCAGGCGCAACAGGGTGGATTTGCCGGCCCCGTTCGGCCCCAGCAGGCCGGTCACGGTGCCCGTCGGCAGGGCCGCCGACACCTCGGTCAGGATATCGGTGCCGCCGATCCGGAACGACACCGCGTCCAGGACTACGCCCATGCCGCGGCCTTCCGGCTCTTGATCAGCACGATGAAGACGGGCACTCCGATGAACGCCGTGATGATGCCCACCGGCAGCTCGCGCGGGTCGAACACCGTGCGCGCCACGGTGTCGGCGATGACGAGGAAGAGGGCGCCGAGCACCACGGCAAGCGGAAGCAGGCGGCGGTGGCCCGGCCCGCTCAGGCCGCGCACGAGGTGCGGCAGGATCAGACCGACGAAACCGATCGAGCCGCTCACCGACACCATGGCGCCGGTGAGCAGGGCGACCGCCGCGAGCAGGGCCCAGCGGGTGCGGTTCACGTCGATGCCGAGGGATGCCGCGGCCGTGTCCCCGAAGGTGAACGCGTCCAGGCGGGTGGCCGCGAGCACGATCCCGGTGCCGACCACGGCCAGGGCGCCCGCCGAGATGGCCACGGTCGTCCAGGAACTGCCGGCGAGCGAGCCGAGCAGCCAGTTCAGGATTTCCCGGTAGGAGTCGCCCTTGGCGGCCCAGAAGATGACGAAGGAGGTGCCGGCCGCACCGAGCTGCGCGATGGCCAGGCCCGACAGCACCGCCCGCCCGGGCGTGATCGTGCCGCCGACCCGCGCGATGCTCAGGGTCGCGACCAGGGCGGCCAGCGCGCCGAGGAAGGCCGCGGCGGGAAGCGCGAACGAGACCCCGAGGATGACCACGCAGACCGCCCCGAGCGACGCCCCCGAGGAGAGGCCGAGCAGGTACGGGTCCGCCAGCGGGTTCCGGGTGACGCTCTGCATGACCGCGCCGCAGAGCGCGAGCCCGGCGCCCACCATCGCCGCCGTCAGGACGCGCGGCAGGCGCAGCTGCCAGACGATCGAGTCGGTCAGCGGGGGCACCGCGGGCAGGCCGGGCAGGCCGGCGTGCCCGCCCAGGCTCGCGGCCACATCCGTCAGGCTCACGTCGGCGGGGCCGATCGTGACGGCCAGCGCGGCCGCCAGCACGAGGGCCACGATCGAGAGCACGAGCCAGCCGAGGTAGCGCCCCGCGCCGGTCCCGCGCCGCGTCGGCTGCGCCGCGACCGATCCGTCGACCAATCCGTCGACCGATCCGTCGCGCATGCGTTCCGTCACCGTTCCGTCACCAGTCCGCCGCCGGGGCCGTCTCGCCGCGGGCTACTTCTTGAGCTGCTTGTCGAGGGCGGCCAGCTGGTCGATGGCCGACGAGGCGGTCTCCACATTGCGGATGCCGGCCTCGGTCGCCGCGAACGGCAGCACGATGTAGCGCTTGTTCTTCACCGCGTCGAGCTCCGCGGTGGCCGGGTTCGTCTCGAGGGTGGCGATCTTCGAGTCAGCGGTGTTCCAGGTGGCGTCGACGAGCACGATCACGCTCGGGTTCGCTTCGATCACCGATTCCCAGCCCACCGAGGTCCAGGTGTCGTGCACGTCCGCGAAGATGTTGGTCAGGCCGGCGGCCGCCATGATCATCGCGGGGGAGCCGATGCCGGCTCCCACATAGGGGGCGTCGGTGCCGCTCGAGTACCAGAGGGCGGTGGTGTCCTCCTTGACCGGCTTAAGCGCAGCGAGGTCGGCTTTCTGCTCGGTGACCAGCTTGGCGGCGGCCTCCGGGGCCCCGAACAGGGCGCCGGCCTCGTCGATCTCGGTGAAGACGGAATCGAAGCTGAGCGGGTCGGGCATGGCCTCGCCCTTGCAGGCGGCGGGCGAGACGTAGCTGCCCACGTTCAGGCCGGCCAGTCCGGCACGCTCGCCCACCCCGTCGGCGGAGAAGTTGGACTCCCAGCCGCCGTAGATGAAGTCGGGCGTGAGGTCCAGCACGGCCTCCTGGCCGGGCACGAAGTCGCTGATCACATTGAGGTCGGCGCCGGCCTTCGCCAGGGATGCCGGCAGCGGCCCGTCGAGGAACGCCGAGCCGACGATGCGGTCGCCGAGGCCCAGCGCGAGCAGCAGTTCGGTGGCCGAGGACTTGATCGTGACGATGCGCTCGGGCGCGGCGGTCACGGTGACCTCGGTGCCGCAGTTGGAGACGGTGACCGGGTAGCCGGTGCCCGCGTTCGCCTCCGGGGCGGCGCTCGGCGCGCTTGGGCCCGCCGCGGCGCATCCGCTCAGCAGCAGCGCCGACGCGGCAACCGCCGCCAGCACAGAAACGCGGGACAACAAGTACGGGTTCATAAAACCGATCCGGTTCTGAGCTGCGAGTGCGGGCGAATCGTCGGTATGAGCGCGCCATGGCGACGATTCGCCCGCATTCGCGAACGAGGGAGAGAAGAAGGGAGAGCAGGAGGATGCGAGCCGAGCGAATGCCGGCGACCTGCCGCCCAAGTCAGGGCCGGCTCGACCGGTCAGATCCAACCGGCGGTCTGCTCCCAGCCTAGGCCAGAACGGGTTGGCCGGAACCCTTGCCACCGGCCGGTTCGGACGACAGGATGATTACGCGTAAGTCACACAGAAACAGATCTGCAAAATAGACGTCGAACAGCACAAACGGGCGAAGCCGCCCGATTCGACTCACCTGATTCGGCGCTGCACTTCCCGGCCTCTCGGCCTGCTCGGCGTCGGGCGCGATGTGGAGGCAAGTGAGATGACCGGGGACAGCAGCAACACGGGCACGAGCAACACGGGCACGGGCAAAACGCACGCCGGCAACACGGGCGGCAGCACCGATCGGCGCGACACCGTTCGGGCCGCGATCACCCAGACGGAGTGGACCGGCGACCAGGAGTCGATGATCCGCAAGCACGAGGGGTTCGTGCGCACGGCGGCCGCCGCCGGGGTGCAGGTGATCTGCTTCCAGGAACTCTTCCACGGCCCCTACTTCGGCATCGTGCAGGACCCGAAGTACTACGACTACGCGCAGAGCGTGCCGGGCCCGCTCACGGAGCGGTTCCAGAAGCTCGCCGCCGAGCACAACATAGTGATCGTGCTCCCCGTCTATGAGGAGGAGCAGCCGGGCGTGCTCTACAACACGGCCGCCGTGATCGACGCCGACGGCAGCTACCTCGGCAAGTACCGCAAGCACCATATCCCTCACCTGCCGCAGTTCTGGGAGAAGTTCTATTTCCGCCCCGGCAACGGCGACTACCCCGTCTTCGACACCATGGTCGGCAGGATCGGCGTGTACATCTGCTACGACCGGCACTTCCCCGAGGGCTGGCGCGTGCTGGGCCTGAACGGCGCCGAGATCGTGTTCAACCCGTCGGCCACCAAGCCGGGGCTGTCCAACCGCCTCTGGGAGCTCGAGCAACCGGCCGCCGCGGTCGCCAACCAGTACTACATCGGCGCCAACAACCGCATCGGCGCCGAAACCGAGGAGTTCGGCGATGAGGCCGTCACGTTCTACGGCAGCTCCTACTTCGTCGACCCGCGCGGCAACTATGTCGGCGAGGTCGCCTCCACCGACACCGAGGAGATCCTGATCCGAGACCTCGACCTGGGCGTCATCCGCGAGGTGCGCAACTCGTGGCAGTTCTACCGGGACCGCCGCCCGGATTCCTACGCCCCGATCGTGGAACCGTAGGCGGGGACACCATGAAGATCCTGATCCAGAACGGAACCGTGGTCAGCGCGACCGGACGGGTGCTCGCCGACGTGCTCACCGACGGTGAGACCATCGCCGCCGTGCTGGCGCCCGGTTCCGCCCTCCTCGGGGCCGACCCGGCCGCATCCGTCGACCGCGTGATCGACGCGACCGGCAGGTACGTGATCCCGGGCGGCGTCGACGCGCACACGCACATGGAGCTGCCGTTCGGCGGCACGGCCGCGAGCGACACCTTCGAGACCGGCACCCGGGCCGCGGCCTGGGGCGGCACGACCACGATCATCGACTTCGCGGTGCAGAGCCACGGCCAGCGGGTCTTCGACGGGCTGACCGCCTGGCACGAGAAGGCGGCCGGCAACTGCGCCATCGACTACGGCTTCCACCAGATCATCGGCGACCTGAACACGGACTCCCTGCAGGCCATGGACGGGCTGCTGGCCGAGGGCGTCTCGAGCTTCAAGCTGTTCATGGCCTACTCCGGGGTCTTCTATTCGGATGACGCGCAGATCCTCAAGGCCATGCAGAAGTCCGCCGGGACCGGGCTGATGACCATGATGCACGCGGAGAACGGCCCGGCCATCGACGTGCTCGTGGGCCAGCTGCTCGCGCAGGGCAAGACCGCCCCGTACTACCACGGCGTCGCGCGCGCCTGGCAGCTCGAGGAGGAGGCCACGCACCGGGCGATCATGCTGGCGAACCTCACCGGGGCGCCGCTCTACGTCGTGCACGTGAGCGCCCGGCAGGCCGTGGAGCAGATCGCGGCGGCCAGGGACACGGGCCAGAACGTGTTCGGGGAGACCTGCCCGCAATACCTCTACCTCTCGCTGGAGGAGAACCTCGGGGCGCCCGGGTTCGAGGGTGCGAAGTGGGTGTGCTCGACCCCGCTGCGCTCCCGGGCCGAGGGCCACCAGGACCACCTGTGGCAGAGCCTGCGCACGAACGACATCCAGATGGTCTCCACCGACCACTGCCCGTTCTGCATGAAGGGCCAGAAAGACCTGGGCCTGAATGACTTCTCCAAGATCCCGAACGGCATCGGCTCGGTCGAGCATCGCCTGGACCTGCTCTACCAGGGCGTGGTCAACGAGCGCATCACGCTCGAACGCTGGGTCGAGATCACCTCCACCACGCCGGCACGGATGTTCGGCCTCTACGGCCGGAAGGGCGTCATCCAGCCCGGCGCGGACGCCGACATCGTGATCTACGACCCGAACGGGCACACCTCGATCGGGCTGGGCGTCGACGAGTTCGGCGAGCAGACCGGCCGCAGCCACCACATGAACATGGACCACTCGGCCTGGGAGGGTTACGAGATCGACGGCCACGTCGACACCGTGATCTCCCGGGGCAAGGTCATCATCGACGCCCAGGCCTACCTCGGGGCCCGGGGCGACGGCCGGTTCGTCCCGCGCGGCCTGAGCCAGTACCTCATCTAGGGCAGGGGACGGCATGGATTTCGGAGTCGTTCTGCAGACCAACCCGCCGGCGGCCCGCACCGTGCAGCTGGCCCAGCTGGCCGAAGCGCACGGCTTCAGCCACGTCTGGACCTTCGACTCGCACCTGCTTTGGCAGGAGCCGTACGTGATCCACAGCCGAATTCTCGCCGAGACCCGCAGGGTCATCGTCGGACCCATGGTCACCAACCCGGCCACGCGCGACTGGACCGTGACGGCCTCCACGTTCGCGACCCTGAACGAGATGTACGGCAACCGCACGATCTGCGGCATCGGCCGCGGCGATTCCGCCGTGCGGGTCACCAACGGGGCCCCCACCACACTGAAGACGCTGCGTGAATCGGTGCACGTCATCCGTGAGCTCGCGAACTCCCGGCCGGTCGAGCACAACGGCGCCACGCTGCAGTTCCCCTGGAGCGTCGGCTCCAGCCTCGAGGTGTGGGTGGCGGCCTACGGCCCGCTCGCGCTCCAGCTGGCCGGGGAGATCGGCGACGGTTTCATCCTGCAGATGGCTGACCTCGACGTGGCCGAGTGGATGATCAAGACCGTTCGGGCGGCCGCGGCGAACGTCGGCCGTGACCCGCTGTCGGTCAGGTTCTGCGTGGCCGCTCCCATGTACATCGGCGACAACTGGGGGCACCTGCGCAACCAGTGCCGCTGGTTCGGCGGGATGGTGGGCAACCACGTGGCCGACATCGTGGCGAAGTACGGCACCGAGTCGCACGTGCCGAAGGCCCTGACCGACTACATCGCCCGGCGGGAGGGCTACGACTATAACGCGCACGGCAAGGCGGGCAACGTGCACGCCGCCTTCGTGCCCGACGAGATCATCGACCGGTTCTGCCTGCTCGGCACCGCGAAGGACCACGTCGAGAAGCTCGAGGCCCTGCGGAGCCTCGGCGTCGACCAGTTCGCCGGCTATCTGCAGCACGACAACAAGGAAGAGACCCTCCGGGTCTACGGGGAGACCGTGATCCCGGAGATGACCGAGCAAATCGTGGCGAAGTTCTAAACTCGGTCAGACTGGACGTGCACGTCGTCCCCGGGCCATCACCACAGGAATCACTCCACCTCCATCTCAACGCAGAGAGAAAGAACCGATATTCGTGACTGACACCACAGCCCAGAGCGCAACCTCAAGCCGGAACGACCTCGCCTACGAACTCGACCGCGCCCACGTCTTCCACTCCTGGTCCGCGCAGGGCAGCCTGAAGCCGCTGGTGATCGCCGGCGGTCTGGGTTCACGGGTGTGGGACTTCGACGGGCGCAGCTATCTGGACTTCTCCAGCCAGCTCGTCAATGTGAATATCGGCCACCAGCATCCGGCGGTCACCCAGGCCATCATCGAGCAGGCCGGCACGCTCGCCACGGTCGCCCCGTCGACGGCGAACCTCGCCCGCGGCGAGGCCGCCAAACGCATCGTCGAGCGCGCTCCGGCCGGGTTCAACAAGGTGTTCTTCACCAACGGCGGCGCGGATGCGATCGAGAACGCGATCCGGATGGCGCGCCTGCACACGGGCCGTGACAAGATCCTCTCCACCTACCGCTCATACCACGGCAACACGGGCGCGGCGATTGTCGCGACCGGGGACTGGCGCCGCATCCCGAACGAATTCGCGCGCGGCCACGTGCACTTCTTCGGCCCCTACCTCTACCGCAGCGAGTTCTGGGCGACCACGCCCGAGCAGGAGTCGGAGCGCTCCCTGCGCCACCTGGAACACGTGATCCAGAGCGAGGGCCCCTCCGGCATCGCGGCCGTGCTGCTGGAGTCCATCCCGGGCACCGCCGGCGTGCTCGTGCCGCCACCCGGCTACCTCGCCGGGGTGCGGGCGCTCTGCGACCGCTACGGCATCCAGCTCATCCTGGACGAGGTGATGGCCGGCTTCGGCCGCACCGGCAACTGGTTCGCGTTCGAGGGCTACGACGTGACCCCCGACCTGATCACCTTCGCCAAGGGCGTCAACTCCGGGTATGTGCCCACCGGCGGCGTGATCATCTCGGACTCCATCGCCAGCGACTTCGAGACCAACGTCTTCCCCGGCGGGCTCACCTACAGCGGCCACCCGCTGGCGATGGCGTCAATCGTGGCGGCCCTCGACGCGATGAAGAACGAGGGAATCGTCGAGAACGCCGCCCGCATCGGGCGCGACGTGCTCGCTCCGGGACTGGCCGAACTGCAGGCGAAGCACAAGGTCATCGGCGAGGTGCGCGGCGTCGGCGTCTTCTGGGCGCTGGAGCTCGTGGCCGACCGGGAGACCCGGCACCCGCTCAGCGGGGCGGTGATGGGCCGCATCAAGACCGAGCTGCTCGCCCGCAACCTGCTGCCGTTCCTCGCGGAGAACCGCATCCACGTGGTGCCGCCGTGCGTGGTCACCGACGACGAGGTCGCCGAGGCGCTCGCCATCTACGACGAGGTCCTGAGCCTCGACCTCCTCGCCTGACCCGCACCCGCACATCCACCCGCACCCGCACATCCACCCTCACCACCTGCACCGTTCCGGTCGAGAGTGCCCGTTCCGCCGGGCACTCTCGACCGGAACGGGCACTCTGACCGCTACTCAATGAAGAGAATGAAGAGAGACGAACGCCCATGACCGACCTGCCCGTCATCACCCACTGGATCGACGGGGCCCCCGTCGATGGAACCTCGACCCGGACTGCCCCGGTTTTCAACCCGGCCCTCGGCGCCGTCGCCAAGAACGTGCGCCTGGCGAGCACCGCGGATGTCGACACCGCCGTCGCGTCCGCGCAGGCGGCCTACCCCGGCTGGCGTGACACCTCCCAGGCCAGACGCCAGGGCATCATGTTCAACTTCCGCGAGCTGCTGAACGCGCGCAAGGGCGACCTGGCGGACATCCTCACCGCGGAACACGGCAAGGTGACCTCCGACGCCCTGGGCGAGATCATCCGTGGCCTCGAAGTGGTCGAGTTCGCGCTCGGCATGCCGCACCTGACCAAGGGGGAGTACTCCGAGAACGTGTCGACCGGCGTGGACGTCTACACGCTCCGCCAGCCGCTGGGGGTCGTGGGCATCATCAGCCCGTTCAACTTCCCGGCGATGGTGCCGCTCTGGTTCTTCCCGATCGCGATCGCGGCCGGCAACACGGTCGTGCTGAAGCCGAGCGAGAAGGACCCGTCGGCGTCGAACTGGCTGGCCGCGCTGATGACCGAAGCCGGCCTGCCCGACGGCGTGCTCAATGTCGTGCACGGCGACAAGGAAGCCGTGGACGCCCTGCTCGTGCACCCTAACGTGCAGGCCATCTCGTTCGTCGGGTCCACGCCGATCGCGAAGTACATCTACGAGACCGCGGCCCATCACGGCAAGCGAGTGCAGGCCCTCGGCGGTGCCAAGAACCACATGCTCGTGCTGCCGGACGCCGACCTGGACCTGGCCGCGGATGCCGCGGTCAACGCCGGTTTCGGCTCCGCCGGTGAGCGCTGCATGGCGATCAGCGTGGTGGTGGCCGTCGAACCGGTCGCCGACGACCTGGTCGCGAAGATCACCGAGCGCCTCACGGGCCTCAAGGTGGGCGACGGCATGCGCGGATGCGACATGGGGCCGCTGATCACGCAGGTGCACCGCGACAAGGTGGCCTCCTACATCGACGTGGCCCACACCGACGGCGCGGAGGTCGTCGTGGACGGCCGCGGCATCGAAGTCGACGGCGACGCGAGCGGCTTCTGGCTCGGCCCGACCCTCTTCGACAAGGTCAGCACGGACTCGGACGTCTACCTCGACGAGATCTTCGGGCCGGTGCTCTCCATTGTGCGGGTCGCCAGCTACGCCGAAGGGCTCGCACTGATCAACCGCAGCCGGTACGGCAACGGCACGGCCATCTTCACCAATGACGGCGGGGCGGCGCGCCGGTTCCAGAACGAGGTGCAGGTGGGCATGATCGGAATCAACGTGCCGATTCCCGTGCCGGTGGCATACCACTCCTTCGGTGGCTGGAAGGACTCCCTGTTCGGCGACGCGAAGGCATACGGCCCGGCCGGGATCGCGTTCTACACCCGCGAGAAGGCCGTCACGAGCCGCTGGCTCGACCCCAGCCACGGCGGCATCAACCTGGGCTTCCCGCAAAACGCCTAGCCGCACCGACCGCGCGCAATACCTGTTGAGGGCGGAAATCCGGGCCGGATTTCCGCCCTCCGTCGTGCGCCCCGGCGCGGTGCCGGAAACCTTGACGACCTCCCCCGGAGGTCCATCGTGGTAGCACCGCCAACGAGGGTGGTCACTGTAGGAGGCCCAGAATGAGAAAACTGAGGAAAAGAGTCGCGCTCCTGGCGATCGGATTGTGGGTTCTGCAGGGCACGGCGCTGGTCGACAAGCTGAAGGCGGACAACACCACCACCGGCATCATCATGATCAACGGATCGCCGACCGACGGCAACGCGGCCCTGTTCAAGAAGCGCGCTCACTCCGTCATCGACCCCAGCGGCATCCCGATCCTCGCCGAGTTCGAGACCCCCGACTGGAGCCCGGACAAGGCCCAGGAGTGGGCGGCCGGCCAGATCACCCAGTTCGGCCCGAAGATCCAGGGCGTGTACGCGGCGAACGACGGCACAGGGGGCGGCGCGATTGCGGCACTCAAGGCTGCCGCGTTCACGCCGATGCCCCCGGTGACCGGTCAGGACGCCGAGCTCGCGGCCATCCAGCGAATCGTCGCCGGAGACCAGTACATGACGGTGTACAAGGCCATCAAGCTGGAAGCCGAGAAGGCTGCGGAGCTGACGCACGCCCTCGCCCAGGGCGACACGCTCACGGGCGACACGGATGTCGACGGAACCCCGTCGACCCTGCTCACCCCGGTGGTCGTGACCGTGGACAACATCATGGAGACCGTGGTCAAGGACGGCTTCTACACGGTTGACGAGATCTGCACGTCGACCTATGCCGAGGCGTGCACGGCGGCCGGGATCAAGTAACGCCAGCACCGGCACCAGCAGACCGCCGGGCGGGGATCACCAGCAGGTGATTCTCGTCCGGCGCTGCACCAGCACGAAACGGACCAGCGCAAAGGACTCGCCATGACCCTGCCCTCGTCGTTGCCGACAGCCCCATTCCCGCCGGGGAGCTGGTCTTTTCACTGCGGGGGATAGACAAGAACTTCGGTGCCGTCCAGGCCCTGACCGCCGTCGACCTCGACATCTACAGCGGCGAGGTGGTCGCCCTCGTCGGTGACAACGGCGCAGGCAAGTCGACCCTGATCAAGATCCTCGCCGGCGTCTACGGCTCCGACGGAGGCACGATCATGCATCGCGACAAGCCGGTCTCGATCTCGAGCCCGTCCGAATCGAACGCCCTGGGCATCGCCACGGTCTACCAGGACCTGGCCCTCTGCGACAACCTCGACGTCGTCGCCAACCTCTTCCTGGGGCATGAGATCGGGGGCCGCGCCATCATCAACGAGGTGGAGATGGAGAAACGCTCCTGGAGCCTGATGCAGCAACTCTCCGCCCGGATTCCCTCCGTGCGGATTGCCGTGGCATCCCTCTCGGGCGGTCAACGCCAGACCGTGGCGATCGCCCGGTCGCTGATCGGGGAGCCGACCGTGGTGATCCTCGACGAGCCGACCGCGGCGCTGGGCGTCGCCCAGACCGCCGAGGTGCTGAACCTGATCGAGCGGCTGCGCTAGCGCGGGCTCGCCGTCGTTCTGATCAGCCACAATATGGCCGACGTCCAGGCGGTCGCCGACCGGGTCGTCGTGCTGCGCCTCGGGCGAAACAACGGCGAGTTCCGGATCGCCGACGTCACCTACGAGGACATCATCGCGGCCATCACCGGGGCGACGGACAACGCGGTCACGAGGCGCGCACAGGCGCGCAGTGCGGAGGAAGCGTCATCATGACGACCCCGACAATTCCCACGTCAGAGCCGCCGGCCGTCGCGGCGGACCGGCAGGACGAACGGCTCATCCAGCGCAAGGCTGGCCGCTGGCGCTCGCGATCCTGTCGTCGATCGTCGCCGGGATGCTCGTCGGCCTGCTCTACGGCTTCCTGTTCACCCGGTTCGGGGTGCCGAGCTTCGTGATCACCCTGGCCGGTCTGCTCGGCTTCCTCGGCCTGCAACTCTGGGTCCTCGGCAAAACCGGGTCGATCAACATCCCCTTCGATTCCTGGATCGTGCAGTTCGCCCAGCAATGGTTCCTGCCCGACTGGCTGTCCTACGTGCTCGTCGTGCTCACCGTCCTGGTCTTCGCCGCACAGCTGGTCTTCATCGCCCGGCGGCGCACCAAAGCGGAGTTGACCGCGATTTCGACGACCTCCATCGTGGCACGCAGCGTGGGGCTCCTGGTGGTGCTCGGGGTGCCCACCTGGTATCTCAACCAGGCCCGTGGGGTGGGCCTGATGTTCCTCCTGTTCCTCGTGCTCGTGGTCGTGATGAACTTCTTCCTGCTGCGCACCCGGTGGGGGAGGGCCGTGTACGCCATCGGCGGCAACGTCGAAGCCGCGCGCCGGGCCGGCATCAAGGTGAAAGCCGTCTACCTCTCGGTCTTCATGCTCTGCTCGACCTTTGCGGCGGTCGGCGGGGTGCTCGCGGCCGGCCGCCTGGCCGCAGCCAACCAGGGCAGCGGCGGCGGCGACACGAACCTCAACGCCATCGCCGCGGCGGTGATCGGCGGGGCCAGCCTGTTCGGCGGTCGCGGCAGCGCGTACTCGGCGTTGCTGGGCATCCTCGTGATCCAGTCGATCTCCAGCGGCCTGACCCTGATGAACCTCGACTCGTCGATCCGGTACATGATCACCGGCGCAGTGCTGCTGCTCGCCGTGATCGTGGACTCCCTGTCCCGTCGCACCCGCGTCTCCCACGGCCGCGCCTGACGCCCGTCCCTGTTCTCCGCACTGCGCGGCCAACTTTCGCTGCCGCGAGGAGGGGTGAGAGGGGCGCGGTCAGGGGGCCGGGGCGATCGCCGCGTGCGTGGCCTGCACCCGGGCGGCCTCGGTGCGCAGCACGTCGACGACGGTGCGCACGGCCAGGCGCTCGGCCCGGTCGGGGCGCATCAGAGCCACGATCTGCCGCTCGGCATCGACCCCGCGCAGGGGCTTGAGCACGAGCCGCCCCGGTTGGTCGCCGCCCCAGGTGTAGCGAGGCACGAGTGCGATGCCGAGTCCGGCCACGACGAAGGCCTCGATCACCCTCAGGTCGGCAAACTGTTGGGCGACGATGACGGGGCTGCCGGCCTTCTGCTCGATCTGGTGCAGGATGCGCTCGAACGGGTAGCCGTGCGGCGCGCCGATCCAGGTCTCACCGACGACGTCGGCCGGGGTGAGCCAGGTGCGGGTGGCCAGCCGGTGGTCGGCCGGGAGTCCCACGTCGAGAGGCTCGGTCATCAGCGGCACGACCGTCAGGCCGCGGCCGCCCCAGGGCAGCTGGCCGCGCAGGCTGTAGGCGAGCACGATGTCGAACTCCGCCGTCAGCGCGGGGAAGTCGCTCAGCTCGGGGTCCTTGTCGGTGCAGTTCACGACGAGCCCGGGCACCGCGGCCACTTCCCGCAGTGCGCCGGGCAGCAGCATCTCGCCCGCGGTCGGGAACGTGACCAGGCTGACCTCGCCGGTGGCGTCGTTGCGGAACTCGTCCCAGACCGCCGTGGCGCGGGCGAGGGCGACCGCCACATTCGTGGCGCTGCGGGCCAGGGCGCGTCCGGCATCCGTCAAAATCAGGCCGCGCCCGCTGCGCTCGGTGAGAGGCAGACCGGCCTCCCGTTCGAGCACTTTCAGCTGCTGGGAGACCGCCGACGGGGTGCGGTGCGTGGCCCGGGCGACCTCGGTGATGCTGTGGCGCTCGGCCAATTCCCGGAGTAGTTCGAGCCGTTGCACATCCATGTAGCTAAGCTACACACTCCCTGCAGAATAATACGATTGTGCTGCAAAGTTAAAGGTGGTGAAATAAAAATGTCGAACTCGTGCAATGGTGCCTCCGTCTCCCCGACATCCGCCTCCATTCTCGAAAGGTACGACCGTGTTTGCTCTCCTCGCCGTTCTCGTTCTCATTGTGATCTCCTCCCTCGTCGCCGTCGTGGTCGACGTTCACAAGGATGGCTACCGTCGCGTGCCCGAGCGCAAGCTCGTTCGCATCTTCTAGTCGATTCGGTTCCACCCGGTCAGAGCCGCGTCCTCCCTCGAGTGGACCGGCCGGCCGATGGCCTAAAGTTGGTCCTGTGACCGATACCCGCCAGCAACTCATCGACTACATCTCAGCCGACGCCGTTTTTCATGGTGACTTCACCCTCACCAGCGGCAAGAAGGCGACGTACTACGTCGACCTGCGCAGGGTCAGCCTCGACCACCGCGTCGCACCGCTGATCGGTCAGGTCATGCTCGACCTGATAGCCGATATCCCGGATGTCGCCGCGGTCGGCGGCATGACCATGGGCGCCGACCCCGTGGCCGCGGCCATCCTGCACCAGGGTGCGGCGCGCGGGGCCGCGTACGACGCCTTCGTCGTGCGCAAGGAGCCCAAGGACCACGGCCGCGGCCGACAGGTCGAAGGGCCCGACCTCGCGGGCAAGCGTGTCGTCGTCCTCGAGGACACCTCCACCACCGGAGGATCTCCGTTGGCCGCGATCGAGGCGCTGCTCAAGGTCGGGGCGATCATCGCCGGCGTCGCCGTGGTCGTCGACCGCAACACCGGCGCGCGCGAAGTGATCGAAGCCGCTGGCTACCCGTACTACTACGCGATCGGCCTTGAGGACCTGGGGCTGAACTAGTGCCGCTCGACGAGGTTCCGGGCGACGAGGAACCGAAGGCCAGGGCGTCGAATTCCCGGGCGTCGAAAGACGAGGCGCCCGCCGAAGACGGCATGGACTGGCTCGCCTCGCAACTCGGCGGCGGGGCCAGGCCCGGCACGCCCGACGAATTCACCCCGCGGCGGTCGATCCATATCCCCCGGTGGCCGAAACCCGGGCAGGCAGCCGAACCGGCCCCGCCGGTGCCGCCCGTCGATGCCCACCCCAAAACCGCCGGCTTTCTGTGGGGCCTGAAGCCCACCACCCAGACCGATCCTCGGCTCAAGAGCGTCCGGCCGGTGCCCGCCGCTGCGGTTCCTGCAGCCGACCCGCCCGTTGCGGTTCCTGCAGCCGACCCGCCCGCCGGGTCTGAACCGTTCCGGCCCGGTCACCCCGGCCCGTCCACGGATGCCGCCTCCTCGCCGCCGCGTCTCGCGGACCTTGCACCCGCACCGCTCGTTCCCGCATATCTCGCTCCCGCGCCGAACGCGCCGGCCCCGGCACGCGCGGCGACTCCTGCAGCATCCGTGCCGGCCGATCCGACGCCTGACCGGAGCGTCGACCCTGACTCGGGCCTGGCTCCGGCCGTGCCCACCGGCTCCGGCTCCGCCGTGCCCAGCGGAACCCGCATCATCCGCTCGCAGGCGGACCTCGAGCCGGCGCCCTGGTGGACAACCCTCACCCAGTCCCCGCTCGTGCCCACTGCCGAGGAAACCGCTGCCGCAGACCTGATCGCCGGCGTGACTCGCACGCCCGCGGCACCCGCGGCACCCGCGCCGCTCGAGGCCTCGGATGCGCTCCCGGCTCCGGTCTCGGCCCGCAGCCGGTTCCGCGCCTGGTCCGCCGCGGCCGGTACGGCAGCGTCCGCGGCCACGGCCGCCGCAACTGCCGCCGCCTCCGCAGCGGTGGCCTCGGTCGCCGCCTCAGCCTCCCCCGGCTCATACGCAGGTGGCGCTGCGGGCGCCGGAGGCGCTGCCGTGACAGGAGCCGCCGCGCCCAACGGAACGGCGCCCGGGGCTGCCGAGGCCGCCGGACCTGAGGCCTGGCCCGGAAATGCCACGCCCGTCATCACTACTGCGCCTGCTGTTGCGCCTCCGTTGCCCGCTGGCGGTGCCCGCGCGACAACGCCCGCTGAGCCTTCTGAGGCATCCGTTGCCCTCACCACCACGTCCGCCGGCACGCACGCCTTACCGGCCGCCGCACATGCCGACCCGGGCGGCCGGCCGCCGACCGGTTCCACCGCCTCGCGCGGGGGCTCGGCCCGCCCGCCGATCGACATCAAGAAGTCGCTGCCGTGGATCATCGCCGGCGTCATTCTCGTGGTCGTGCTGGGCGCCTTCTTCTTCATCGGACAGAGCCTGGGAGGCGACCCGACACCGGTCGCGGCGCCCACGATGAGCGCCGGCAGCACGCCGATGGCCACCCCGACGCCGACCCCGACGCCCACGCCCGAGGTCACCGGACCGCAGCCAGCCGGCGTGCACCAGTGGAACACCCTGTTCGGCGGCGAATGCCTCGAGCCCTACGTGTCGCCCTGGGAGGAGGAGTTCACGGTTTCGGACTGTGGCGCCCCGCACTCCGCGCAGCTCGTGTACCGGGGGGTGTTCGCCGGTGACGACACCACGGCCTTCCCCGGGGAGGCCGAGCTCGCCGGTCAGATCAACGTGCTCTGCAGCACCCCCGGCGTGATCGACCTGGCCGCGGCCGGGGCCTTCCCCGACCTGCAGGTGCAGGGCAGCTACCCGATCACCGAACTGCAGTGGACCGGCGGCCCCCGGTCCTACTACTGCTTCGTGAGCCGGTCTTCCGGCAAGCCGCTCACGGTGAGCCTCGCGGGTCCCGGCCCCGCCCCTGCCGCCTGACGAATTCGACGGAGATTTTGCCGAAATAGGCCAGTTCAGGTCCAAAACGGTGTTTTTAGGGCCGAATCTCCGTCGAATTCGTTAGCGGCAGCGGCAGCAGGGGTGATCAGCGGGGCGGCGCGGGACGGGCTCAGATCTCGTCTGACTCCTGCGGCTCCGCGGAGACGAGCTCGTGCACGCCGGCGAGGATCTCGTCCGGTCGGAACGGGTAACGGCTCACCTCGGCGGCGTCACTGATGCCGGTCATCACCAGGATGGTGTGCAGCCCGGCCTCGATCCCGGCGATGATGTCGGTGTCCATCCGGTCGCCGATCATGGCCGTGTTCTCGGAGTGTGCGCCGATCTTGTTCATCGCCGAGCGGAACATCATCGGGTTCGGCTTGCCGACCACGTACGGCTCCATCCCGGTGGCCTTGGTGATCAGGGCAGAGATCGCGCCCGTGGCCGGCAGCGGGCCGTCGGCGCTGGGACCGGTCGCATCCGGGTTCGTCGCAATGAAGCGGGCCCCGGCCAGCAGCAGACGGATCGCCTTGGTGATGGCCTCGAACGAGTAGTTGCGGGTCTCGCCGACCACGACGTAGTCGGGATTCGTCTCGGTCATGATGAAACCGGCCTCGTGCAGCGCGGTCGTGAGGCCCACCTCGCCGATGACGAACGCGGTGCCGCCCGGCGCCTGCGACTTCAGGAAGTCCGCGGTCGCCAGGGCCGACGTCCAGATGCGGTCCTCCGGCACGTTCAGGCCCGACGCGCGCAGGCGGGCGCTCAGATCCCGCGGCGTGAAGATGGAATTGTTGGTCAGCACCAGGAACGGCGTCCCGGCGTCGCTCCACTGCTCCAGCAACTCCGCCGCACCCGGCAGCGGGCTGTTCTCATGCACGAGCACGCCGTCCATGTCGGTCAGCCAGCATTCGATCTCGTCACGGCTAGTCATTGGGTGCTCCCTCGGTTCACGGTCCAGACTATCGGGGCGAGGTTTCGCGCTGGTTACTTTGTCAGCCAGATCGATCGGGCCGCCGACTGCGTCAGGTGACGGATGCCCCCGGCCGGCAGGCGCACGGCGAACGGTTCGTCCACCGTCAGTCGGGTTCCCGGCCGGATCCCGTCGGCGCCGAGGCCCCGCAGGATGGCCGGGTCGCGGTCGCTGATGCGCAGCACGGTCCCGACGTGGCCGGGGGCGGCGTCCGCCAGCAGTACCGCGGGGGCGCGCACCAGCGTGCCGTCGGCCGCGGGGATCGGGTCGCCGTGCGGGTCCGCGGCGGGGTGCCCGAGGCGGTCGTCGATCGCCGCCAGCAACCGGTCGGAGAGCGCGTGCTCGAGGATCTCCGCCTCGTCGTGCACCTGGTCCCAGTCGTACCCCATCTCCCGCACGAGCCAGGTCTCGATCAGCCGATGGCGGCGCACCACGGCGGTCGCGCCGAGGACACCGGCCGTCGTCAGGGTGAGCGGCCCGTAGGGCACATGGGTGATCAGTCCGGCCGCGGCCAGCTTCTTCACCATCTCGGTGACGGAGGACGGCGCGACGCCCAGGCGCAGCGCCAGCACCGACGGAGTGATCGGGTCAGGTTGCCATTCGGTGTGCGCGTAGATGGTCTTGAGGTAGTCCTCGGTGGCGGGGCTGGTCAGCGCCATGGAGTCAGGCGCCCGCGAAGACGAGGACGAGCAGCACCACGTTCAGCGCCACGAGCAGCAGGGCGGCGAGAGCGCCGGCGGCGGTCGTGAACCAGCGGTTGCGGTACTCCCCGAGAACGCCGCGCTGAGCGGTGAGCCACACCAGCGGGATCAGCGCGAAGGGGATGCCGAACGAGAGCACCACCTGGCTGAGCACGAGGGCCTCGGTCGGGTCGAACCCGCCGCCCAGGATGACCAGGGCCGGGATCAACGTGACCACGCGCCGCAGCAGCAGCGGCACCCGCAGCCGCAGCAGGCCGTGCATGATCTCCGCTCCGGCATACGCGCCGACCGACGTGGACGCCAGCCCGGACGCGAGCAGCCCCACCGCGAACACGGTCGCGACGATGGGCCCCAGCGTGTCTCGCAGGGCCAGGTAGGCGCCCTCAAGGGTGTCGGTCCCCGGCGCGCCCTGCAGCGCGGATGCCGCGAGCAGCAGGATCGACAGGTTCACCGTTCCGGCGATCACCATGGCGATGGAGACATCCCACTTGGTGGCCCAGAGCAGGCGCGGGGTCGCGGCGTCGGTGCCCACGGAGGGGAACCGGTCCCGCGTCAGGGCGGAGTGCGCGTAGATGGCGTGCGGCATGATCGTCGCGCCGAGGATCGAGGCGGCCAGGAGCACCGAGTTGGACCCGTCGAAGCGCGGCACGAGCCCGGCCAGCACCCCGGCCGGGTCCGGTGGGGCGAAGAAGACCCCGGCGGTGAACCCCACCGTGATGATGAGCAGGAGCGCCATGATGACCCGCTCGAAGACGCGGGGCCCTCGCCGGGTCTGCACGCCCAGCACCACCATGGAGATGACCCCGGTGATCACGCCGCCGGCCAGCAGGGGCAGGTCGAAGAGCAGGTAGAGCGCCACCGCGCCGCCGATGATCTCGGCCAGGTCGGTGGCCATCGCCACCAGTTCCGCCTGGAGCCAGTAGAGCCGGCGGGCCAGGGGGTGACGGATGCGCGCCCCGAGGATCTCCGGCAGGCTCGTGCCCGTGACGATCCCGAGCTTGGCGGAGAGGTACTGGATCAGCCAGGCCATCACGTTGCCGGCCACGACCACCCACACGAGCAGGTAGCCGTAGCGGGCGCCGGCCGTCATGTTGCTGGCCACGTTGCCGGGGTCCAGGTACGCGACGCCGGCGACGAGGGCCGGCCCGAGCAGCCAGAGCAGGCGGGTGGAGGCGACGGTGGTCGGGCGATCGGTCACCGGGGCAGCCGGCGCATCCGTTTTAGGCATGCCGAAATCTTACGTCGGATTTAGGGAGCCCGAAAGGGTGGGTCCGGCCGGGCAGGATACGGTGGAGCGGTGCCAGAACCGCAGAACCCCACGCCCGAACTGTCCACCTACGGCGTCGGACCCTGGCAGGGGGAACTGCCCGAGGAGTCGTTCTACGACCCGGAGCTGCTCGAGCGCGGTGACACCCGCAACGTGATCGACCGGTACCGGTACTGGTCGATGGAGGCCATCGTCGCCGACCTGGACCAGAAACGGCACCCGTTCCACGTGGCCATCGAGAACTGGCAGCACGACATGAACATCGGCTCGATCGTGCGCAGCGCGAACGCCTTCGCCGCCGACACGGTGCACATCATCGGCCGCAAGCGCTGGAACAAGCGCGGCGCCATGGTGACCGACCGGTACCAGCACGTGCTGCACCACCCGGATGTCGCATCCTTCGTCGAGTGGGCCGAAACGGCGGACCTGCCGATCATCGCGATCGACAACGTGCCGGGCAGCGTGATCATCGAGACCTTCAGTTTCCCCGAGCGCTGCGTGCTGCTCTTCGGCCAGGAGGGCCCCGGCCTGTCCGGGGAGGCGATCGCCGCCGCCGACGCCGTCGTGGAGATCAGCCAGTTCGGGTCCACCCGCTCGATCAACGCCTCCGCCGCGGCCGCCGTCACCATGCACAACTGGGTGCTGCAGCACCGGTTCTCCAAGCTTTAGGTCTAGCGTTGGGTCATGACCTCGATCACTGACGATCTCCCCGCCCGACTGCTGCACGAAGAGCACGAAGGGTGGCAGGCGATCCTCGCCGGCCGCGGCGGCGCCTACTACCGGAGCACGATGACCAGCGACGGGCTGCTGATCCTGCCGGGCCGGGTCGTCACCCGCGACGAGGCCCCCGCCTTCTTCCAGGCACTCTCCCCGGTCACGAGCTACAAGCTGCGCGACCCGGCCGTCGTGCGGCTGAACGATCATGCCGGCGTGCTGGTCTACCGGCTCATCGCCCACCGTGGCGACGAGGTGACCGAAGCGAACGCGTCGACGACCTATGTCTTCAAGGACGGCGGCTGGTGCGTCGCGGCGCACCAGCAGACCGCGATCTAGGCGGCGTCTTCCCGGAGTCTGCGGGGCGTGTTCGCCGCGCCCTCCTGGGTGTCCGTCCGCCGCGCCGAGGCCGGGTTGTCAACCCTCCGGCCGCGGGCTACCGTGCTGAGCAAACACGGTAGAAGGGACTCCCGCCATGGCTGATTTCGGTAATGAAGGACTCGCGGAGCTGTTCCGTCGACCCGGTTCGGTGTCAAGCGCTTACGTGGACGTGACCCAGGATGCCCAGAATCCCCGGCGCACCTCCGCCCTGCGCCAGCGCACCCTGCGCGAGGCGCTGACCGCGGCCGGTGCGCCGGAGATCGACGCCAGCACCATCATCGAGCTGAGCGAGGAGCCGCCCGGGGTGGGCGGCCCGATGGGTCGGCTGATGGTCGTGCGGCAGGGTGTGGCTGAGATCAACGAGGTGCTCTCGGGGGAGCCGCTCGGCGACCTGCTGGTCTCCTACGGGCCGGTGCCCAACCTGATGCCCCTGCTCATCCATCGCCCACGGGACCTCAGCTACGTGGTGGCCGAGGTCGGGCGGGACGGCGGCGAGATCACGCTCTACCGGCTGAGTCGCCCGCATCCGGTCTCCAGGGTGAAGGTGGAGGGCGACACCGAATTCCTCACGAAGGTCGGGTCCGAAGACGACTTCCTCGCAAATGGGCGCTACCAGCACCACACCGAGGAGGTATGGAAGCGCAACGAGGGCCAGATCGCCGCCGCGATCGACGAGATCGTGCAGGACAGCAAGGCCGAACTGCTCGTGCTCACCGGCGACGTGCGTGCGCGGCAGCTTCTCGTCGACCAGCTTTCGCCGGTTAGCCGCGAGGTGCTGCACGTCGTGCCCACGAACACCCGCCCGGGCGGTGCCACGCAGGAGGAACTCGAAACCGACCTGAACCGCCACCTCGCGGCGATTCTCGCGCGGGAGGAGCACGATGTTCTCGAGCGGCTGGGGACGGGACAGGGCAGCGGCCTCTCTGAGATGGACTTCGCGGCCGTGGTGCGCGCACTCCAGCAGAGCCAGGTCGACGTGCTGCTGCTGGCCCCTGATCGGACGCCGGCGGAGACCCTGATCGCCCTCGACCGCGAGCCCTGGCTGGCAGCCACCTCGGCAGAGGCCCTCGGCGCCGGCGAGCTCGGCTCGGTGCCGGCCGCCGACGCCCTGGTCCGCGCGGCGATCCTGACGGATGCGCGGGTGATCGTGGTATCGGCCGGTGAACTGCCGGTCGAGACGAGCGCTGCCGCCCTGCTGCGCTGGTCCACCCTCCCGTCTTCGGCCGAAGCGGCTCCCGCCGAGGAGTCGGAACGGCCGGCGGTGCCCAGCCGCGGCGACGCGGTGACATTCCCGCGTCGTCGCGCCACCTCCCGCCCCGAGGAGTAGCAGGACGACTGGAGACGAAGAGGCCGGCGGCCTAGCCGATCAGGCTGGGCCGCAGGTCGCGCAGGGTGCGGAAATGCGTCATCCGGGTCACGCCGATGAAAGCGAGCACCAGGGCGCCGGCCAGCCAGAGCAGCAGCACGCCGGCATCGGACCAGGCCGTGGCCGGGTTTCCGCCGTACATCAACTGACGGATGCCGTCGACGGCATAACTCATCGGCACCACGTGGTGGAGCCAGGCCAGCGGCGCGGGCAGGGTCTGCCAGGGGAAGGTGCCGCCGGCGGTCACGAGCTGCACCACCATCAGCACGAGGCCGATGAACTGACCGACGCTGCCGAGCCAGACGTTCAGGGCGAGGATGATCGCCGCGAACGCCAGGGCGGCCAGGCCCATCATCAGGTACGTGCCGGCCGGGTTGTGCACCTCGAACTTCAGCACGCCGGCCAGGATCGCGAACAGGGCGGCCATCTGGGCCATCCCGAGCAGGCCGGGCGTGAGCCAGCCGGCCACCGTGATCCGCACGGGAGAGTGCAGGGCGGTGATGGCCCGCCGGGAGACCGGCTTCACGATCAGGAACAACGCGTAGATGCCGATCCAGCCGGCCAGGCTGGCGAAGAACGGGGCCAGCCCGGCGCCGTAGGTGCCGGCCGAGGTCACGGCCGCGGTCTGCAGTGAGACCGGGTCGGCGATCGTCGACCCCTGCAGGGAGCGGGTGGTCGCAGTCGAGTCCGGGATGCTGGTGACGCCGGTGGCCAGGCCGTCCCGCAGCGTCCCCGCGCCGGTTTGGAGCTCGCCGAGACCGTCCCGCAGGCTGCCGACCCCTGCCGACAGTGAGGACGCTCCGGTGGCGGCGCTGTCGGCCCCGGTGGCGGCGGCCACGGCTCCGTCGTGGGTCTGCCGGGCTCCGTCGGCGAGGTTCCCGGCGCCGACGGCGGCCTGGCCGGCCCCGGCGGCCGCCGCTGCGGCCCCGGTCGACGTCTTCTCGGCGCCGGCTGCCAG
>NZ_SOFY01000005.1 GCF_004402595.1 Cryobacterium shii
AGCCCGCGCCTGCCCACACTCGCCCGCGCCCGACCTCCCGCCCCTGCCCGCGCCCGCGCCCGCGCCCGCCCGCAGCGTCGCGGCGGACCCTGTGCCCGCCGGCGCAGGTTCTAACCTGCGCCCGCTGCCACAACCTGCGCCGCGAGTGCGGCCCGGCGCCCGGTGACCGGCCGTGACCCAGAGGTCACCCGGCATCCTGTCACCCGCACCTGCGAAGCTGGACCGATGACCGACACCCGCACCGACGCCCTCGATATCCTGCGCACCCTGGTCGGGCGCGATGACGCCGACTTCCACGAGGGGCAGTTCGAGGCGATCGAGACCCTCGTCGACCAGCGCCGGCGCGCCCTGGTCGTGCAGCGCACCGGGTGGGGCAAGTCGGCGGTGTACTTCGTCGCCACGCTGCTGCTGCGCCGGCAGGGCGCCGGGCCGACGATCCTGGTGTCGCCGCTGCTCGCCCTGATGCGCGACCAGGTGGCCGCGGCCGCCCGGGCCGGCGTGCGCGCGGTCTCGATCAACTCGTCCAACCCGCACGAGTGGGCCGAGGTACGGCAGCAGCTGCAGAACGACGAGGTCGACGTGCTCCTCGTCTCTCCGGAGCGCCTGAACAACCCGAAGTTCCGTGACGAGCAGCTCCCCGCGCTGCTGGAGCGGGTCGGCCTGCTCGTCGTGGACGAGGCCCACTGCATCTCCGACTGGGGCCACGATTTCCGGCCCGACTACCGGCGCCTGCGCGACCTGATCGCCCAGATGCCCGACGGGGTGCCGGTCCTGGCGACGACGGCCACCGCGAACAGCCGGGTGGTGACGGATGTCGCGGCGCAGCTGGACAGCGCGGCGACCGGATCCGCCACCGACACCTCCGCCGGAGCCGACACCTCCGCCGCGGTGGTCACCATCCGCGGGCCGCTCGCCCGCGCCTCCCTGCGCCTGGGCGTGCTGCGCCTGCCCGACTCCCGCACCCGCCTGGCCTGGCTGCTCAGCCACATCGACGAGCTGCCCGGCAGCGGCATCGTCTACACCCTCACCGTGTCGGCGGCCGAAGACACGGCCCGGCTGCTGCGGGAGGCCGGCCACCCGGTGCGCGCCTACACCGGCCAGACGGACACGGCCGAACGCGAGGAGTCCGAGGGCATGCTCAAGCGCAACGAGGTGAAGGCCCTCGTCGCCACCAGCGCCCTCGGCATGGGCTTCGACAAACCGGACCTCGGCTTCGTCCTCCACCTCGGCGCACCCTCCTCCCCGGTCGCCTACTACCAGCAGGTCGGCCGCGCCGGCCGCGCCACCGAGAACGCCGATGTGCTGCTGCTGCCCGGGGTCGAAGACCAGGACATCTGGCAGTACTTCGCGACCTCCTCGATGCCCAGCAAGAACAAGGCGGAGGCCGTGATCGCCGCGTTGACCGCGCACGGCGGCGCCCCGCTCTCCACCCCGGCGCTGGAAGCCCGCGTCGACCTGAAGAGGAGCCCGCTCGAACTCCTGCTCAAGGTGCTCGACGTGGACGGCGCCGTGCGCCGGGTCACGGGCGGCTGGGTCGCCACGGGCGAGCCCTGGTTCTACGACCAGGAGCGCTACGAGCGCATCGCCGCCGCCCGCGTCGCCGAGCAGCAGTCCATGATCGAATACGAGACCACCACCGGCTGCCGGATGGAGTTCCTGCAGCGCGCCCTCGACGACGACACCGCCGTCGCCTGCGGGCGCTGCGACAACTGCACCGCGGCCTGGTTCCCGGCCGAGGTGCGGCCCGACATGGCATCAGCCGCCGCCCAGTCCCTCGACCGGGTCGGCGTGGCCCTCGAGCCGCGCGCCCAGTGGCCGACCGGGGTCGCCAGCCTGGGCGTGAACGTGCGGGGCAACATCCCGGTCGACGAGCGTCTGCTGGCCGGGCGCGCCCTCGCCCGGCTGACCGACCTGGGCTGGGGCGGGCCCCTGCGCGACCTCTTCGCCGCTCAGGCCACGGATGCCCCGGCGAGCAAGGCCATGATCGCCGCCTGCATCCGCGTGCTGGCCGAGTGGGGCTGGGAGGAGCGGCCGGCGGCGGTGGTGAGCCTGCCGTCCCGGCGGCATCCGGTGCTCGTCGACTCGGTGGCCCGCGCCCTCTCCGATGCCGGGCGGCTGCCCTGGCTCGGTTCCCTCGACCTCGTGGGCACGGGGCCGACCGGCGCCCCGGGCGGCAACAGCGCCTACCGGCTCTCCAATGTGTGGGACCGCTTCAGTGTGGGGCCCGATCTCGCCCAGGCGCTGGCCCCGTTCGCCGGGCGGCCGATCCTGCTGGTCGACGACATCGCCGGGAGCCGCTGGACGCTGACCGTCGCCGGGCGCCTGCTGCGGCGGCAGGGCGTCGCGGCGGTGCTGCCGTTCGCTCTCGCCCTCACGTCCTGATGCCGGCGCCCCGGGTCAGCGCAGCGCCCGCAGCTTGACGCCCCGCCGCTCACCGACCTCGTCGGCGTCCGCGGCCTCGCCCCGGTGTGCCGCCTGCATGGACAGGCGCACGAGATCAACGCCGCGCAACCCCGGCCAGCCCTGCACCAGGCGACGCCAGGACGTGGGCACCTCCGCCAGTCCCCAGCGCGCGGCCACGAGCGCACCGACGGTGGCCGCCACGGCATCCGTCTCGCCCCCGCCCCGCGCAGCGGCCTCGATGGCGCGGCGCACCTGGCCGGCATCCGTGCCCTGGGTGTGGGTGATCGCCGACCAGGCGCCCTGCAGCGTCTGCACCACCCAGCCGTTGTTCGAGAAGTCTGCCGGCCGCTTTTCTTCGGCGTAGGCGAACCGCGCCGCCCAGGCGGCGCGCCGACCGGCCGGCAGCAGCGGAAGACCGACCCGCAGGTCCAGCTCCCCCTCCATCACCGCATGACGGATGGCGAGTCCCCACAGCACGCAGGCGTCCCCGGTATCCGTCTCGCAGTGCGTCAACTCACTGACCAGCCGGGCAGCATCGGCCAGCGCCCCCGGGTCGTCGAGGTAGGCCAGGGCGACCGCCGCGGTGCGAGGGAGCGAGCCGGCGCCGGCGCTGCGCCCGTTTCGTTCGTGCTGTTCCCGGGCCATCCGGCGCACCCCCGCTGCCGTCGGTTCGCTGCGCGAGAGCACCGCCCCCAGCTGGATTCCACCGTAGGGGGCGGATTTCGCCCAGCCCACCCACTGGACGGCCACGCCGTCGAGTACGGCCTCATCCCGCAGGTCTCCGCCGTCTGCCGCGGCGAGCGCCAGGGGCACGGCCATGGCGGTGTAGTCGGTCCATTCGCCGGGCGCCCAGTGGAACCCGCCGCCCCCACGCATACTGACGGGCGTGGAGTCGGGCAGGGGGCCTGCGAATTCGTAGCCGGCACCGAGCGCGTCTCCGCAAGCCAGGCCGAGGAGCACGCCGGCGGAACGATCGTGCTGGGCAGGGGTGAGCTTCATGGCGGACTCCTTCGGGTTGAGTACGGCTCGCGCAGCCTATTACCACGCAAAATCGCGGGCAAGGCCATTGACCCGGCGTCCCCTCCTGTGTGACGGGACATGTCGGATGGGAATAGTGACCGGTGCGCACACCTTGTTAGTCTTCGGACGTTGCTGATCAGCAACGGAACGACGAAACCTCGGTTAGGCCAGAAACTAATGAAGCTCAAGATCATGTCGGCAGTCCTTTTCACAGCGATCGCCGTTTCGCTGGCCGGCTGCTCCACCGGCGGGGACACTGACTCCGACAAGACCGCCGGGGCGGACACGTCCCTCTTGGCCGTGCAGAAGTCCGGCACGCTCACCGTCGGCACCGAGGGAACCTACCGCCCGTTCACGTTCCACGAGAACGGGTCGGGCAAGCTGACCGGATTCGACGTCGAGGTGGTCGAAGCCGTCGCCGGCAAGCTCGGCGTCAAGGCCAAGTTCGAGGAAACCCAGTGGGACGGCATCTTCGCCGGCCTCGAGGCCGGCCGCTTCGACGTGATCGCCAACCAGGTCTCGATCACCCAAGAGCGCACCGCCAAGTACGAGTTCTCCACGCCGTACACGTACTCGACGGGCGTGATCGTGGTCAAGAGCGACAACACGTCCATCACCTCCTTCAAGACCCTGTCGGGCAAGACCTCGGCGCAGTCGCTGACCAGCAACTGGAACACCCTGGCCACCGAGAGCGGCGCCAACGTGCAGGCCGTCGAAGGCTGGGCCCAGTCGGTGGCACTGGTCGAGCAGGGCCGCGTCGACGCGACCGTGAACGACAACCTGACCTACCTGGACTACAAGAAGCAGACCGGTGCCGCCGGTCTCAAGGTGGCCGCGAACACCGACGAGAAGTCCGAGTCCGCATTGGCCTTCATCAAGGGCAGCACGGCGCTTAAGACCGCCGCGGACAAGGCCCTGGCCGAGCTGACCGCGGACGGGACCCTGGCGAAGATCTCCGAGAAGTACTTCGGGACCGACGTCTCCAAGTAACCGCCTCGGCTGACGAGGCGTACCGATGAACGAGACCGCGACCCAGTCCGCCTGGGACCTTTTTTTGACCTCCCTGGGACCGATCGCGCAGGGAGCCGTCACGGGAACCATCCCGCTGGCCCTGGCATCCTTCGCGATCGGGCTCTCGCTGGCCCTCGGGCTGGCCCTGATGCGCCTATCCCGGCGCCGCTGGGTGTCCGGCATCGCCCGCGTCTACATCTCCATCATTCGCGGAACGCCCCTGCTGGTGCAGCTGTTCGTGATCTTCTACGGCCTGCCGTCGCTGGGCATCCTGATCGACCCGTGGCCGAGCGCGGTGGTCGCGTTCTCGCTGAACGTGGGCGGGTATGCGGCCGAAGTGATCCGCGCGGCGATCCTCTCGGTTCCGAAAGGACAGTGGGAGGCCGCATACATGATCGGGATGTCGCATCGGCGCGCGCTGACCCGGATCATCCTGCCCCAGGCCGCCCGGGTGTCCGTCCCTCCCCTGTCGAACACCTTCATCAGCCTGGTCAAGGACACCTCCCTGGCCTCCCTGATCCTGGTCACGGAGCTGTTCCGCCAGGCCCAGGAGGTGGCCGCGTTCAGCCAGGAGTTCATGCTGTTGTACCTGGAAGCGGCACTGGTGTACTGGGTGATCTGCCTGGCCCTGTCGTCGGTGCAGAGCATCCTCGAGAAGCGATTGGACCGCTATGTCGCCCACTGACCAGCCCGTTCCCGACGCCCTGCTGCGGGTGCGCGGCCTGCGGAAGAACTTCGGCACGAACCGGGTGCTCGAATCGATCGACCTCACGGTCGGGCGCGGCCAGGTGCTCGCCCTGATCGGCCCGTCCGGTTCGGGGAAAACGACCATCCTGCGCTGCCTGAACGGCCTCGAGCTGGCCGACGGCGGCACGATCGATGTGGGTGGCGAGGTGTCCGTCTCGTTCGACCCGCCCCCGACGAAGAAGCAGCTCACGGCGTTGCGGGACCGCTCGGCCATGGTCTTCCAGCACTACAACCTGTTCCCGCACAAGACCGTGCTGGAAAACGTGCTCGAGGGGCCCGTCGTGGTGCAGCGGCGGCCGAAGGCCGAGGTGACGGCCGAGGCAATCGCCCTGCTCGAGCGCGTGGGCCTCGGCGACAAGACGGACAGCTACCCGTTCGAACTCTCCGGCGGCCAGCAACAGCGCGTCGGGATCGTACGCGCGCTCGCGCTGCGACCGCAGCTGCTGCTCTTCGACGAGCCCACCTCGTCGCTGGACCCCGAACTCGTCGGCGACGTGCTGCGCCTGATCAAGGAGCTGGCGGTGGAGGGCTGGAGCATGGTGATCGTCACTCACGAGCTCGAATTCGCCCGCGAGGTAGCCACCGAGGTGGCGTTCGTCGACGGCGGCACCGTTGTCGAGCACGGCGATCCGAAGCAGGTTCTTCGCGAGCCGAAAGAGGAACGCACCCGCCAGTTCCTGCACCGGCTGTTGTTCCCGTTCTAGACCACCGGCCGGCGTCTGAAATCCGCCCGCTAGCTCTGGTGCTCGGGGTCGTGCTTATTCGCTGGTTCCGCGACGGTCTGATCCGCTGCCCGGAGTGAGCCGGCATGAGCCCGCGCCGTGGGATCCTGCCGCGTCTTGATCAGGCTCGCAACCGTGGTCACGGTCAAGACCACACCGATGACGATCAGGCTGAGGTTCGTGCTGATCTCCGGCACGCGGGCGTCCAGGCCGTGTCCCCAGTGCAGAACGAGTTTCACACCGATGAAGGCCAGGATGAGGGACAGGCCCGTCGACAGGTAGACCAGCCGGTCGAGGAGCCCCTTGACGAGGAAGAACAGCGCCCGGAGCCCGAGCAGTGCGAAGGCGTTGGCCGTGAAGACGATGTAGGCCTCGTCGGTGATTCCGAAGATCGCCGGGATCGAGTCGAGTGCGAACAACAGGTCGGTGCTGCCAATGGCTATCAGCACGATGAACAGCGGTGTCACCGCTCGGCGGCCAGCGCTTCGCGAGAACATCCTTCCGCCGTCATAGTCGTCGGTGACGGTCAGGCCCCGGCGGGCCACCCGGACCAGCACGTTGTCCTGCACGTCGGGGTCGACATTGCGGTGCCGGTACAGCTGTACGGCCGTGAAGATCAATACCAGACCGAAGATCAGGAACATGAATGAGAACAGCGAGAGCAGTGCGGCGCCCAAGGCGATGAAGATCGCCCGCAAAATGAGTGCCAGCACGATCCCGAAGATAAGAACCTTCTGCTGGTATTTTTCCGGGACGGCGAAGGTCGACATGATGATCACGAATACGAAGAGGTTGTCGATGGACAGGCTCTTCTCAACGATGTAACCGGCGAAGTATTCAGCGCCGAAGCCCCAGCCCACCTGCGCCGCGAAAACGAGGCCGAACAGGATCGCGACCGCGATGTACAGCACGGACGAGAGTGCGGCCTCCCGAAACCTGACAACGTGCGGCCGAGCGATGGCCAGGCCCAGGTCCAGCGCGAGCAGAACCAGAATGACTGCGATGGTGAGCGCCCAGCGGAGCGCGGTTACTTCCAGCAATGGTGACCTTCCTGTCGTATCCCCGGTGAGAATTTTTTCCCCATCTCGGCGGCATTATTCTTCTTCAGTGATGTCAACAGCGATTTCTCCGGTGGTCTCCGACTCAACATCGCCCGCCCCCTTCCGGCGCCTCGCCGGTCTGCTGCGGATCGGCATGGGCCTGCTGCTTCTCGCGAGCATTGCCACGCAGGTCACGGACCAGCTCTGGAACGATGCCTTCGTGGCCACCGAGTACTTCGGCTATTTCACCATCCAGTCCAGCCTGATGAACGTCGTCGTGCTCCTCGTGGGCGGTTCCCTCGCCCTGCGCCGAAGGCTGGATCCCCAGCTCCTGACCGGAGTACGGATGTCGGTGCTCACCTACGCGGTGGTCACCGGCGCCGTGTACAACGCTCTGTTGCGCAACGTCGTCTCCGACGGGTTCACCGGGATCGCCTGGCCCAACGAGGTGCTGCACGTCTGGGCGCCGATCTTCATCGCGCTGGACTGGATACTCTCCCCGGGGCGCCCCGCCCTGGCCTGGAAGCGCCTCGGTCTGGCCCTGATCTATCCGCTGGCCTGGGTGGCCTACGCCGTGGTGCGGGGCAACCTGACCGGCTTCTACACCTACCCCTTCCTCGACCCAGGCCAGCCGGGCGGCTACCTCGCGGTGGCGCTCTACGTGCTCGGCATCGCGGCCTTCATCACCGCTCTCGCCGCGGCCGCGATCGCCGAGAGCCGGTTCCGTTCCCCTGCGTTCCGGGCCGACACCACGGCCTGATCGGCTCAACTGAGTCCGTTCGGCGGGCGCGAACGTGCCGAACACCGCGATCATCTCGTCCACGCTGTGCGCCGCGGTCGATGGATGCCGGAACGGCCGGTTCCGCTCGATGCTGTAGTGGTTGCGCCGCCCGACCCGTTCACGCCGGATGTACCCGGCCTCGACCAGGTCGGCCAGGATGCTCAGTGCCGCCCGGGACGACACCCCCACCGTGTCCGCGAGCTCCTGCACCCGGGCATCGGGGTTCGCCGCGATGGCGAGGAGCAGGTGCGCGTGGTGAGTCAGGAACGTCCACCGTGTGTCGGGGGGAGGCCGGCGGTCCGCCGGGGACAGTGACGGGGCAGGGGACGGAGACCGGGCCGGGATCTGTGTCATCGTCTCGTCTCACTTTCGGTTCTTCTCGGTCGGATCCACCAGACCGGCTCGAGTTCGGCCAGTTCGTCCGGAGTGGCCAGCCGGAATGCCCCGGCCGGAACCGCCTCGACGCTGCGGCGGCCCTGTCCCCGCGTGGCCCGCAGACTCAGCAGGATCGACACCAGGAGGATCGCCACGATCACGGCCAGCGATACCGTCGTGGGGATGTAGAAGACGTCGAGCAGCAGCATCTTGACACCCACCCAGACCAGCACCAGGGCGAGGCCGATCTTCAGGTAGACGAAGCGGTGCATGAGGTCCGCGAGCAGGAAGTACATGGCGCGGAGCCCGAGGATCGCGAACGCGTTGGCTGTGAAGACGATGAACGGTTCGTTGGTGACCGCGAAGATGGCGGGGATGGAGTCCACGGCGAACACGACATCCGTCACCTCGACGAGCACGAGGACGGCCAGCAGCGGCGTCGCGAGCAGGATGCCGTTCTTGCGCACGAGGAAGCGCTGGCCATGGAAGGCGTTGGTCATCGGGATGAAGCGGCGGAAGAGACGCAGCACCGGCGACTTCTCCGGATGTGCTTGTTCGGCGCGCGTCTTGATCATGCGGTAGCCGGTGTAGATCAGGAACGCGGCGAAGACGTACAGGATCCAGGAGAAGTTCTCGATCAGCACGGCGCCGGCGGCGATGAAGCCGCCGCGTAGCACGAGGGCGCCCACCACGCCGAGGAACAGCACTCGGTGCCGGTATTCCCGCGGCACCGCGAAGGCCGCGAAGATGATCGCCCAGACGAAGACGTTGTCCACCGCGAGGGATTTCTCGATCAGGTAGCCGGCGAAGTATTGCTGACCGAATTCGGCTCCGGCGGTGATCCAGACCACCAGCCCGAAGCCGATACCGATCAGCACCCAGACGACGGACCAGGCTGCGGCTTCCCGCACCCGGATCACCTGCGCCTTGCGATGGGCGAACAGGTCGATGGCGAGCATCGCTAGGATGATGCCGAAGACGCCCAGCCAGGCGGAGAGAGAAACGTCCATGGGGAGAGTGATGCCTTCCAGTCAGGTGCGCCAACTGGAGGTCTGGTCCGGCCGTGGTGGCCCGTGCGGCCGGGTTTCGATCACGAAACCGTAGTGACGACCACACGCTGAGGATTACTCCCCTCCTGCAACTAGTGAAGCATGCTTCACCTGTCGGATCAAGCAACGGCATCAAACGACGTTGAAAGGCCCCGGCTCGGCGACTATGGTGCGTTCAAACAGGGAGGTCGCCCATGAAGGGTTTCGTTCAGGACATCAAGGATCTTGCCGGTCAGAATTCGGATTTTCGCCGCGTTCTCTACACCGGCAGCGGGCTGCAGCTGGTGGTGATGTCACTCAAGCCCGGCGAAGACATCGGCGAGGAGGTGCACGATGACCGGGACCAGTTCTTCCTCGTCGAGAAAGGCCGGGGAGAGATCTGGATTGACGGCATCACCACCGAAATCCGTCGGAGCATGGGCATGGTGGTTCCCGCCGGGGCGCGGCACAACGTGTTGAACACCGGGGGCAAGAAGCTCCGGCTGGTCACTGTGTACGGGCCGCCTCAGCATGCCGACGGCACCGTGCACGCGACCAGGGAAGACGCCGAGTCCGCCGAGGAAAGCTTCGACGGCACCACCACGGAGCGCGCGCGCGCCAAGGGCACGTCGGCCGGGAACAAAACGGCCGGGAAAGCGACCGCCGGGAAGACGACTGCTCGAAAGACGACTTCTCGAAAGACGACTTCTCGAAAGACGACCGCCGGGAAGGCAAGCATCGGCAAGACGAGCGCCGACACCGAGTAGTCGAGTGCCCGCGCTTCATCCTGTGCTGGGTGAGGCGCGTGGTCATCCGGTCATTATCGCTACCGGTAGGGTCGAAAGCCGACCCTGGGGGAACCGTGCGAAACTCGCTGCACCACGTCGGCCGGGCCCGACGGCGTTCGCGGCTGCGGCCGGGCCTGACCGTGCTCGTGGCCCTGCCCCTGCTGATTCTCGCGCTGGCGATCGCAGCCGGGAACACCGGGAACCCGGGCGCCCCGGCCGCGAGCTCGGCGTCGCCCGCCGCCTCGGCCGTGGCCACTCCCGAGGCCACTGCGGCTTCACCCGGGGCCTCGGCGGCGGCCTCCCCCGCCGGCTCCGCCTCGGCGTTGCTCGCCACCCTGCCGGTGAAGGGAAAGGCCGCGAAGACGGGCTACGACCGCACCGGGGAGTTCGGGTCCGCCTGGCGGGACGTCGATCGAAACGGCTGCGACACCCGCAACGACATCCTCGCGCGGGATCTCACGGTGATCGTGACGTCCGGGCCCTGCAAGGTCATGAGCGGCCAGCTCCTGGCGCCGTACACCGGTCGGACCGTGGCCTTCGTGCGCGGCGAAACGACCTCGACACTCGTGCAGATCGACCACCTGGTGGCGCTGTCGAACGCCTGGCAGACCGGTGCCCAGCAGCTCACGCAGGACCAGCGGATCGCGCTGGCCAACGATCCCGTGAACCTGCTCGCGTCCGATGGCGCCTCCAACTCACAGAAGAGTGACGGCGACGCCGCCACCTGGCTGCCCGCAGCCTCGTCCTTTCGCTGCGAATACGTCGCCCGGCAGATTTCGGTCAAGGCCGCCTATGGCCTGTGGGTGGCCCCGGCCGAACATGACGCGATGGCGCGCGTGCTCGCGGCCTGCCCCGACCAGCAGGCCTACGCCGACACGCCCGCGCCCGCGTTCTGACCCCGGCCCCGGCTCACGCTTGCCACTGACTACACCGGCACGAGACCGTCGTCGATCTCGCTGTAACCCTGATCGGTGACGGTGATGACCAGCTTGGCCGGGATCTGCTCCTTCATCGAGTCGACGTGGCTGATCAGGCCGATGGTACGGCCACCGGCGCGGAGCCCGTCCAGGGTGCTCATGGCCGTCTCCAGCGTGGCGCTGTCGAGGGAACCGAACCCTTCGTCGACGAAAAGGGTGTCCAGGGCGATGCCGCCGGCCTGGTTCGACACCACCTCGGCCAGACCCAGGGCCAGCGCGAGCGAGGCGAGGAAGGTCTCACCCCCGGAGAGCGAGTGGGTGGGCCGGGCTCGCCCGGTGTGCGCGTCGCGGATCATCAGCCCGAGGCCGGACTGGTTGCCCCGGTACTGCAGCGAATCATCGTGCTCGAGGCAGTAACGGCCGCCGGTCATGGTGCGCAACCGGTTGTTGGCCGCCGCGATGATCTCCTCGAGCTGCGCGGCGAGGACGTAGGTCTCCAGGCGCATCCGTTTGGTGTTCGGTTCATCCCCGTGCACCGCGGCAGCCAGCTCGCGGACCCGCGTGTGGGTGGCGAGGAGCTCGGCCCCGGCGTCGAAGTGCGCCGCGGCGTCCGCGACCAGCCCGGCCATGACGGCCACCCGCTCGTCCAGCGACCCGCGGGCGGCCACGGCCTCGTCTCGGGCGTCGGCGGCGGCCGCGAGGGCGATGCGGGACGGTTCCAGATCGGTCCGGCCGTCGGGGAGGCCGACGATCTCCGGCTCGGCGAGCACGGCGCGCGACGCCGCCAGCTCGTCGTCGTGGCGCCGGATCGCCGCCTCCAACGTCGCAATGGCGGCCTCGTCCAGGCGAGCGGTGACCGCGGCCGCCTGGTCGGTGAAACCTTCCTGCGCCAGCTGCGCGTGTATGACGTTGAGAGCTGACTTCCGTGCGTTGTCCCGTTCGAGGCTGCGGGCCAGGGCCTCGTCCAGGGTGCGCGCGGCGTCGAGTCGGGCGCGCAGGGCCAGTGCCCGGTGCGTGACGGATGCGAAGTCGCCGCGATGGGCTTCGACCCGCTCGTCGATGGCCAGGCGCTGGCTGCGGCGCTCGGCCAGGGTCGTGGCCGCCTCGTCACGGGCGAGTCGCAGGTCCGCCAGTGACCGCCCCGCCTCCTCGAGGTCGGCCCGCAGCCGGCTCTTGTCGCGGCCCAGGCTCTCGGCGCGTTCGGCCGCGGCCTCGGCTTCGGCCAGCGCCGCCTCAGCCGTGATGATGACGGCGGCCAGTTCGTGGGCGCTCCCTTCGCCGGCACGGATTCCGGCCAGCGCGAGAGCAGTGGTGACCGAACCGATTCGGGCGTGGCTGCGGTCGAGCCCGGCCTGGGCCAGCGCCATCCGCGCACGAGCGGCCTCGAGGTCGCGCTCGGTGACCGGTTCGCCGTCGCCGACGGCGGGGACGGGATGCACGCTCGAGCCGCAGACGACGCAGGGCGCCCCGTCGACGAGCTGCAGGGCCAACTCCGCGGCATGACCGGCCAGTCGCCGATCACCGAGGTCCTGATAGTGCACCGCGGCCTCGGTGTTCTCCCGGGCGGTGGCGGCGTCGGCCACCAGGGCAGCCGCGAGATCGGCGTCAAGGGCTCGCACCTCTTCCGCCGCGGTCTGGGCGGCGAGCGCAGCCTGCACGAGTGCACGGGCCTCCGGTTCGCGTGCTGCCGTCCGAACCGCAGCGGCCAGTTCCCGGTCGATCCCGTCGAGCCGGTCGGGCAGCAGGTCGAGTTGCTCCTGCGTCGCATAGACGGCCGCCGTGTGGCGGCCGAGCCGAGCCGCCAGGTCGGCGAGGTCACCGTCGAGCCCCGGCAGTCGTTGTTCAGCGAGGACGACGTCGTCCAGCGAGCCCAGTTGACCGAGAAGGACTTCGATCGTGGTGCCGAGGCTCTTCCGCGTGGAGGCGGCGACCCGATCGGCCGGGATGGGCGCGCCGCCCGGAGCCGGGGAATCCCCGGCCGTGTCCGGGTCGTCCTGGAACGGTTGCCAGGCCTGACGTGCGGCCCGCTCCGCGGCCAGGGCGAGGTCACGGGCGTCATCGGCGGCCTGCAGGGCCAGGAGCTGAGGCCAGACCTTTGCCGCCCGGTTCGCGGATTGCACGGCGCCCCGGTCTGAGGCCACCCCGGGCTCGCGTTCATGCAGCAGAGTGAGGGACGACAGGGCACCGTCCCGGCGATCCTGTCGTTTGCGCAGGTCGCCCTGCGCCTGGTGGTGAGCCGTCGCGGCGGCGAGTGCAGCCGCAGATCGGTCTGCCGTCACGGCGGCGGCCCGGTGCAGGGCGCCGAGTTCGTCCCGGGCGGCGTCGAACCAGTCGCGGTCGGGGTTCTGCGGCACGTCCTCACGTTGGAGCTGCCGCGCCGCGGTGCCGGAAAGCCCGGCCAGCCGTTGCCGCACCGATTCCAGAGCGTCGCCGAGCAGCTTGCGCCGGCCCTGGAGGTCCGTCTCCACTCTCTCAAAGCGTGCCGTGCCGAAGAGTGTGCGGAGCACGGCACGGCGGTCGTCCGTCTTGGCCAGGAGGAACCGCTGGAACCGGTTCTGGGCCAGCAGGATGACCTGCAGGAACTGGTCCTGCTTGAGGGGAAGGATCCGCGCCAGCTCATGTCCGACGTCGACGGGGCGGGTGGCGATGCTGCGCCAGCCGGCACCGTCAGCAGCACCGTCAGCAGCACCGCTGTCACCAACGCGGTCGAACACGTCGAGGCGGGCGTCGGGCTGCGACATGGTGGTGCCCACCCCGCGCTTTTTGTTCTTCTCGTATCGGGGCGTGCGGTAGATGCGGTAATTCTGGCCGTTCAGGCCGAATTCGAGCTCGACGAAGGTGAGGTCGTCGGGGTCGCAATGGTCGCTGCGCAGCTGGGATTCGGTGCCCTCATAGCGCGGCACGCTGGCGTACAGGGCGAAGCAGACCGCGTCGAGGATGCTGGACTTGCCCGCCCCTGTTTTTCCGCTGATCAGGAATATTCCGTCGGCATCGAACCGCTGGAAGTCGATCACCTGTTCGTTCTTGTAGGGACCGAAACCGGCGATCCGCAAGCGCTTGATCTTCATTCCGTCACCTCCAGGAGGTCTCTCGCGGCGAGGATTTCGGCGACGAGATCACGCTCGAAATCCGTCTGGCCGACCCCGTTGCGCACGAACTCGAGAAATCCCGCCACGATCTCGTGGTCGTTCTGGCGATAGATGCGCTCCCCGTAGGTCGCGACCTCTGACTGCACGACGATGAAGGGCCGGTGCTCGAGGGTGACGCAGTGCGGGAAACGCTTCTGCAGTCGCCGCATTCCATCGAGGGGCCGAACCTGGTCGGTCAGGATCGCCGACACCCAGTCATCCGTGAACTCATCGAACGAGTCGTCGGTAAGCAACGCGTCGATCTCACCGGTGAGCACGCTGAGGCGGCGGGGCACGGGCAGGTCGACCCACTCGATCTGCGCCTCGTGGCCGCCGCGCCCGTCACCGGGCCCGAGGTCGACCAGCCAGCCGCCGCGGGGCTTGCCGGCCTCGGAGAACGAGTAGTGCAGTGGTGCTCCCGAGTAGCGCACCCGGTCGTTGAGGACGGCCCGGCCGTGGATGTGGCCGAGGGCGACGTAGTCGGGACCGACGGACTTCGCGCCGTCATTTATGAATCCGTCGTTAATGAATACCGGGTTGGTAAACACCGAGACCGGCACGAGGTCGAGCCCGCCGGCGGTGATGTCGCGCTCGACGTCGGTCGCCTCGGCTACCGCGACTCCGGCCGCGAAACAGTGGCTGAGGACGACCGAGCGGCCGCCCCGCACGGCGAGGTCGGCGCGGATGCGGCGCATCACGAAGGTGAGCACCTGCTCGTGCGTCTTGAGCGTCTCGTCCGGGTAGAGGTGTCGGATCAACGCCGGCTCGAGGTAAGGGATGCCGTAGAAGTGCACGGGGCCATGCTCGTCCTGCAGGGTGACGGGCTCGAGGAATTGTTCCGGCCGGGTCACCACGTGGATGCCGGCCAGCCGGGCCCACTCGGATTGGAAGCCCAGCCGGGTCGCCGAATCGTGGTTTCCGCTGGTCATGACCACCTGGGCGCCGGCCTCCCGGATCTCGCGGAGCGCCGCCGCGAGCAGGGTGTAGCTGTCGGCGGAGGGCATCGCCGAGTCGAAGATGTCGCCGGCGACGGCAACCACATCGATCCGGTGGTCCCGCACGGCCTGGACCAGGGCGTCGAGGACCTGACGCAGGTGCCCCAGGGTCGAATGCGTGTGGAAGGTTCGCCCGATGTGCCAGTCAGAAGTGTGCAGGATCTTCATGCTCTTCACGGTAGTGCCGACCACTGACACCGGCCGCACGCCTGCCGATCCGGGGCCCATCGCCGTGCAGGCGGCAGGCGAAAATCGCCCCGGGACAGCCACTTCTTTGTTTATCTGCGTTTTGCTTGACAAGCAAAAACAAACACAGGTACGGTAGAGCCATTGAAGTCCCGTGGTCCCCGCCACAACCGTTTCATACATCGTCGAGGAGGACAAATGTTCGCTGAAGAGCGCCAGGCCCTAATCGCCGATCTGGTGTCCAGTTCGAGCCGGGTCACGGTCAGCGAGCTGGCCACCCGCTTCGACATCACCCCCGAAACGGTGCGCCGAGACCTGACCACCCTGGAGGGCGCCCGCCAGTTGCGCCGCGTTCACGGCGGTGCCGTGGCCCTCGACCGGCAGAGCATGTCGGAGCCGAGCCTCGAAGAGCGCCGGACCCAGCACCATGATGAGAAGATGCGGATCGCGGCCGCAGCCCTCGCGCTGATCCCGGCCAGCCAGACCGGGTCGATCCTGCTCGACGCCGGTACGACCACCGAACTCCTCGCCGACCTCCTGGTCGACTGGGCCCCGGCCGAACTGGACGACGAACTGCTCGTCATCACCAACGCGGTCCCCATCGCCACCAAGCTCGCCTTGAACGACGACATCCAGCTCTATATCCTCGGCGGCCGCGTGCGCGGCCTCACCCGCGCCGTCGTCGGCCCCAGCACCATCGCCCAGCTCGACGCCCTGCGGCCCGACATCGCCTTCATCGGCGCCAACGGCGTGCACTCCGATTTCGGATTCAGCACCCCGGATGCCGTCGAGGCCGCAGTGAAAACAGCCATCGTCCGTTCGGCCCGCCGCGTTGTCGCGCTGGCCGATTCCTCCAAGCTCGACAAGGAAACCCTGATGCGCTTCGCCGCCCTGGGTGAAATCGACGTGCTGATCACGGACGCCTCCCCATCATTCGAACTTGCCGCAGCCCTGGCCGCGGCCGACGTTGAGGTTGTGATCGCGTGATCATCACGCTTACCCCTAATCCAAGCCTGGATCGCACGATCGAGCTGAGCGGGCCCCTGGCGCGCGGCGAGGTGCAACGCGCCGGCTCCTCCCACGAGGAACCGGGCGGCAAGGGCGTGAACATCGTTCGCGCACTCGAGGCATCCGGCATCCTGAGCCTCGCCATCCTGCCGGGCGACGATATGGACCCGGTCCTGGTCGCCCTGCGCGCCGACGGTGTCCCGCACCTCGGAATGCCGATCGGCGCCACGATCCGCAGCAACGTGGCCATCACCGAGCCCGACGGCACCACCACCAAGGTCAACGTGCCCGGGCCGGTCCTGACCCCCGCCCAGCAGGCCGCCCTGATCGAGCTCGTGCTGGAGAAGGCCGAAGGGGCCAGCTGGCTGGTCCTGGCCGGCTCCCTGCCGCCCGGGGTGCCGGTGGACTTCTACGCCAGGATCACCCGCGAGCTGCGCACCCGCTTCGGCACGAGCGCCCCGAAGGTGGCCGTCGACTCCTCGGGAGCGCCGCTGGCCGCCGCCGTGACCGCCGGCCCTGACCTGATCAAGCCCAATGCGGAGGAGCTCGCCGAGCTCACCGGCATCCCCGACCCGGACAGCCTCGAGGGCAACCCCGAACTCGTGGCCCGGGCCGCGCAGCGCCTCGTCGCCGGCGGGGTCGGCGCCGTGCTGGCCACCCTCGGTTCCAAGGGTGCCGTGCTGGTGACCGCCGATGGGGCCTGGCTGGCCCAGACCCCGCCGATGGTGGCGGTCAGCACGGTCGGCGCCGGGGACTCGTCCCTCGCCGGATACCTGCTCAGCACCAGCGCCGGGGAACCCGCCCCCGACTCCCTTCGTCAGGCAGCCGCCCATGGGGCAGCCGCCGCGTCTTTGCCCGGATCAACCGTTCCGGCACTGAACCAAACCAAACCGGGCGACGTCACCGTGACGACGCTTGTTACCCATCCAAAGGAGGATGTCCAGTGAGTGCACTGATCACGCCGGAGCTCGTTGCTCTGGATAAGAATCTCGGAGCCGCGCCCTCGAGCGTAATCCGGCATCTTGCCGAGCTCGTCGTCGGCGCCGGCCGAGCCACCGAGATTGAGGGCCTCTACGCGGATGCCCTCGCCCGCGAAGCGAAGACCGCCACCGGGATTCCGGGCGGCATCGCAATTCCTCATTGCCGCTCAGAGGCCGTTTCCGAGCCGACGCTGGCCCTGGCCCGGTTGACCTCCCCGGTCGACTTCGGCGCCAAGGACGGCCCCGCCGACCTCGTCTTCCTGATCGCAGCCCCCGCGGGAGCCGACCAGGACCACCTTAAAATCCTGGCCAAGCTGGCTCGCTCGCTGATGAAGGCCGACTTCACCGCCGCACTGCGCGCGGCGAAGACGCAGGCCGAGATCGTCGAGCTGGTCACCAACGTCGTCGCCCCCGTCGGAGTCACCGTCGGCGCGTCCGCAAACGTGGGCAGCACGCCGTCCGCGGCCACCGGGGTCAAGCGCCTCGTCGCCGTCACCGCCTGCCCGACCGGCATCGCGCACACCTACATGGCTGCCGAGTCCCTCGCCGCCGCGGCCAAGGCCGCCGGCGTGGACATGCAGGTCGAGACGCAGGGTTCCGCCGGCCTCACGATGCTTGACGCGTCCGTGATCGCCGCGGCCGATGCCGTCATCTTCGCGGTCGACGTGGACGTTCGCGGTCGCGAGCGTTTCGCCGGCAAGCCCGTCATCCAGGTGCCCGTGAAGCGCGGCATCGACGAACCGGCCAAGCTCATCCAGGATGCGCTGGCCGCGGCACAGAACCCCAATGCCCGCCGCGTCGGCGGCACCGTCGGTGCGGCCGAGGCCGAGGAGACCAACGAGCACTTCGGCCAGAAGGTCAAGCGCGCCCTGCTCACCGGTGTCAGCTACATGATCCCGTTCGTCGCCGGTGGAGGCCTGCTGATCGCACTCGGCTTCCTCCTCGGAGGCTACGAGATCACCAAGGTCGCCGACACGGTGACGCTGCAGAACAGTCTGTTCAACCTGCCTGACGGCGGAATGCTCACCTACCTGGGAGCCGTCTTCTTCAAGATCGGCGCCCTGTCGATGGGCTTCCTGGTTCCGGCCCTGGCCGGTTACATCGCCTACGCGATCGCCGACCGCCCCGGAATCGCCCCCGGTTTCGTCGCCGGTGCCGTTGCCGGGTTCATGGGTGCCGGCTTCCTCGGCGGCATCGCCGGTGGTCTGCTGGCCGGTGTCGCAGCCGCCAGCTTCGCGAAGCTCGACGTTCCGCGCTGGCTCCGCAGCCTGATGCCCGTCGTCATCATCCCGCTGGTCGCGTCGATCGTCGCCTCGGGCCTGATGTTCCTGGTTCTCGGTGGCCCCATCGCGCTGCTGAGCACCGCGCTGAACGAGTGGCTGTCCGGCATGACCGGCGCCTCCGCCATCCTGCTCGGCCTGATCCTGGGCCTCATGATGGGCTTCGACCTCGGTGGCCCGGTCAACAAGGTGGCCTACGCCTTCGCCGTCGCCGGCCTCGGTACGGCCACCATGGCCAACCAGGCGCCGTGGCAGGTCATGGCCGCGGTCATGGCCGCCGGCATGGTTCCGCCGCTCGCCATGGCTCTGGCCACGGTGCTCGACCGCCGACTGTTCAGCGTCGCTGAGCGGGAAAACGGCAAGGCGGCCTGGCTGCTGGGTGCGTCCTTCATCTCCGAAGGCGCCATCCCGTTCGCTGCAGCAGACGTGCTCCGCGTGATCCCGGCCTGCATGGTCGGCGCCGGTGTCACAGGCGCTCTCTCGATGGCCTGGGGTGTCACCTCGAAGGCTCCCCACGGTGGCGTGTTCGTGTTCTTCGCCATCGACAGCTTCGCGCTCTTCGCCCTGGCCATCGCGATCGGAACCGTTGTCGCGGCCCTGCTCGTGATCGCTCTGAAGCGCTACGCCCGCAGGACACCGCTGGTCACCACGGATGCAACCGTGCCCGCACTGACCAACGCGTAGCATCAAGAGCGCAGTAGTTTCGCTGCGCGAGAATAGAGGTTATACCGTGCAAAATTTCACCGGCGTCGGCGTAAGCCCCGGCCGAATCATCGGATCCGTCAGGCAAATGCCGAAACCGATCAGCGAACCCCCGGCTGGCGACCGGCTGGATCCGTCGAAATCGGCGGATGAGGCGACCGGCGAATTACGCGCCGCGGCCAAGACGGTGCAGGCCGAGCTGCAGCGCCGCGCCGAAGCCGCCACGGGTGCCAGCAAGTCGGTCCTCGAAGCCACCGCGCTGATGGCCACCGACCCGATGCTGATTAAAGCCGCAGTGAAATTAGTCGCGACCGGAACGTCTACCGAACGGGCCATCTGGGAGTCCGGCGCATCCGTCGCTGAGATGCTGCACAACCTCGGCGGTTACATGGCCGAACGGGCCACGGATGTCCTTGACGTCCGAGCCCGGATCGTCGCCGAACTGCGCGGGGTCACCGCGCCCGGGATCCCCCACTCGGACGTTCCCTTTATTCTCGTTGCCGAAGACCTGGCCCCCGCCGACACGGCGACCCTGGACCCGAAGAAGGTCCTCGGACTGGTCACCAGCGGCGGCGGACCGCAGTCGCACACCGCGATCATCGCGCGCGCCCTCGGCCTGCCGGCCGTCGTCGCGGCGGTCGGCGTCGACGCCCTCGCCGACGGCACCGAGGTCTATGTGGACGGGGCCGCCGGCACCCTCCAGGTCGGTCCGGGTGACGAACAGCGCAAGGCCGTCGAGGCGTGGGAGCACGTCGCGGCCAGCCTGTCCGTGTTCGACGGCAACGGTGCCACCGCTGACGGCCACCTCGTTCCCATCCTGGCCAACGTGGGCGGGGCCGCGGACGCGGTCAAGGCCGCTGAAGCCGGAGCGCAGGGTGTCGGTCTGCTCCGCACCGAGTTCTGCTTCCTCGAACGCGACACCGAACCCACCATCGACGAGCAGGTCGTCGCCTACCGGGGCGTGTTCGACGCGTTCCCCGGCAAGAAGGTCGTCGTGCGCACGCTCGACGCCGGCGCCGACAAGCCGCTGCCGTTCCTCACCGACAGCACGGAGCCCAACCCGTCGCTCGGCGTTCGCGGCTACCGCACCGACATGACCAGCCCCGGCGTGCTCAAGCGCCAGCTCACGGCCATCGCGACCGCCGCCGAGGCGTCCTCCGCCGTGGTCTGGGTGATGGCCCCGATGATCGCCACGGTCGACGAGGCCGCCGACTTCGCGGCCATGTGCCGCGTTGCCGGGCTGAAGACCCCCGGCGTCATGGTGGAGGTTCCCTCCGCGGCCCTCCGCTCGGCGAGCATCCTGACCGAAGCCGAATTCGTCAGCCTCGGCACGAACGACCTGACCCAGTACGCGATGGCCGCGGACCGGCAGCTCGGCACGCTCGCGGCGCTGAACTCGCCCTGGCAGCCCGCCGTGCTGCAGCTGATCCAGCTTACCGTCGCCGGGTCGATCGCCGAAGGCCACAACAAGCCCGTGGGTGTGTGCGGCGAAGCCGCGGCCGACCCCGTGCTCGCCGTGGTGCTCGTCGGACTGGGCGTCGCAACCCTGTCGATGACATCCCGCTCGATGTCAGCCGTCGGCGCCGTGCTCAAGTCCGTGACGCTCGAAGAGGCCCAGGGGCTCGCCGAACTCGCACTCTCGGCACGCAACGCCGACGAGGCGCGTACGCGGGTGCGCGCCGGATTGCCCATACTGGAAGAGCTGGGACTCTGACCGCTCGCCGGCCATCCGTCGCAGCAGCAGAACACAGAGCAACACTGTGAGCATCACCATCGGCGGGCCTTACCCTCGCCGAGCACCAATGAGGAGGAAGAATGTCCGAACGTAAAGCCACCATTGCGAGCCGCGTTGGCCTGCACGCCCGCCCCGCGTCCATCTTCGCGGCCGCGGTCGGCGAACAGACCACTGAGGTCACGATCGGCCTGGAGACCGACCCGGCCGAAGACGCCATGGACGCCTCGAGCATCCTGTCGCTGATGAGCCTGGGCGCCTCCAATGGCGACGTCGTGGTTCTTCGCGCCGAGGGCGACGGATCCGACGAGGTGCTCGAAGCACTCGTGAAGATCCTGGAAACGGACCTCGACGCCGAGTAGCACCCCGCGCCGCCGGCGCGACGAAACCGAAAAGAGCACCCTCGCCACGAGGGTGCTTTTTTTGTTTCGGCATCAGCCGGAACAGGTCACGCGCGGGTCTTCCCCCGGCGGTCACCCTTGACTAGGGTTGCCCGTACACGCGGCGGACGAGACCCTGAGCGGCCGCCCGATTCCCTGCAGACGAGCGAGAAGGAACCAACCGTGACTGACAGCCAGAACCCCGCAGCCGCCCCCAGCGTCACCGGCCCCGCCACCGGCCCGGACGCACACAACATCAAGGACTGGACCGACCTCGGCAAGGAGATGTGGTCCTATCTCACCGGCAAGAGCGCCGTGATCAACTACAAGTTCATCGATATGACCGTCGAGGTGCCGCGCGACATCGGGCCGGACGCCCCGCGCGCCACCTGGAAGCTGAACGGGACGCTGCAAGTCACCACCAGTGAGGGCTCCGGCACCGAACCGCTCGCGCCGTAGCGATGAGTCCCTCCACGCGCCTGGATATCGACCTGGCGTTCTCCCTGGTGGGGCCGGGTGCGGCCTCGTCCCCGGAGCCCGGCGCCGCCCCGGCTGCCGGCCCCGCAGCGCCGTCCGAGCCCGCCGAGCAGATGAACGGCACCATCACCGCCCGCGGACTGCACGTCGAGGTCTTCTCGAGCAAGCCCGAACTCTTCGTGCGGGCCAGAACGACGAAGCTGAAAGACATCCGTGGCCTGGCCGCCGACCTGGCCGAGCGGGGGCTGACCGTCTCCGTGTCGGGGCCGGACGGTTTGATCATCCGTCTCGGCGCCGTGCGCGCGCCGGTCATCCAACGTCTGCTGACCGGCTCAGCGCATATCGCACTCGGCAGCCGGGCCGCCCTGGTTCCCCTGCTGCGCCGACGGAGCGCGGGAGCCGCGGATGCCCCGTCGTTCCCGCTCCCGCCGCCGACTCTGTTGCCGCTGGTGCCCACCTTCGACCGCAGGATCCGGCGCAGGATCACGACGACGCACTACGCGGCGGGGGCAGGCCGGCCCCGGCTGATCTTCGTCGTCGGTTCCGAGAACTGGAACGGGCAGATGCCGCGCGAGTTCGACCTGCTGCCGGGCACCACCACGATCGGTTCGGCGCCGGATGCCGACCTGCAGCTGCAGGGCCTCCAGCCTTTCCACGCCGAGATCCGCCACGATGAGAACGACGAATACGTCCTGTACCCGCTCGGCGAGGTGTCCGGCGGCGCCCGGCGGGAGTCCCCTCCGGACCAGGCCGGCGCCGGGCAGGTGCTGCGGACCGGGGCTCGGATCGAAATGGGGCCGTGGCGGATGGCGTTCTTCCGGGAGGAATATGCCGACCACGGCCGCCCCTACGGCGGTCGCCTGGGCGGTGAGCTGTCGTACCAGAAGCCGCAGCCCAGCCGCCGCAGCACCCCGCCCCAACCGCCGGCGTCCGCCCAGCCCGCGGATGCCGCGCCACCCGCCGGTGCCGCCCCGGTCGACGATTCCGAAATCTGAGGTCTCTCGGCAGAGGCGGCGCCGCCGTCTCGACGCGCGGCGGCCGGGCCCTGCGTCGAACCAATTCGACGGAGATACTGCCCTAAAAACCCGGATCCGGGCGGTTCCGGACCGATTTGGGCAAAATCTCCGTCGAATTCGTTAGGGCGTGGGGCTCCCACGCGTGCGGGGGATGTGCGGGAGACGCGCGGGGCTGGCTCGCGAGGCCAGCCGAGGCAGGCCTAGAGGGGCTCGCCCGAGGTTCGGGCCGCCGGGACGGATGCGCCGGGCGCCGGCTCCGGCTGCTCGCGGGGCTCGTGGTGCGGCGCCGTTCCGGACAGGCGCAGGGTGGCCAGGAAGCCGAGCACGAGGAACCCCGCCGCGGCGAAGGCCGAGTAACGGGTGCCGTCGCTGAAGGCCTCCCGCGCGGCATCCGCCACGGCCGGGCTCTGCGCCTCCAGGGCCGGGATCGCGGAGCCGGCGCTGTCCACGACCGCGTCCACGATCTGGGTCTGCGTCTGGACCGGCAGACCCGGCACAGAGGACAGCTTCTCGTCGAGCGAGGCCCCGACCGCGGTGAACAGCACGGTGCCGAGCACCGCGATGCCCAGCGCAGACCCGATCTGCCGGGCGGTGCTGGAGGTGCCGGAGCCCTGGCCGCTCTGGGACACCGGCACATCCTTGAGCACCACGCCGGTCAGCTGGGCGGTGGCCAGGCCGACGCCCATTCCGTAGACGAACAGGAACGGCACGACCACCAGCCAGGTGGCATCCGCCGTGATGACGAGGCCGAGCCCGGTGACACCGATGATCTCCGCAACGATGCCCATGCGCACGATCGTCTCCGGTGAAGTCTTGTTGCCGAACGCGCCCGACAGCCCGCTGGCCACAAAGGAGCCCATCGCGAGCGCGAGCAGCACGAACCCGGTCTGCAGGGCGTCGTAGCCGAGCACGTTCTGCAGCCAGAGCGGCAGCGAGAGGATAATGCCGAATTCGCCGAGCGACACGATCATGGCGGCGATGTTGCCGTTGCGGAACGACGGGATCGCGAACAGGGAGAAGGCGAGCAGGGTGGTCTTGCCGACCCGCTGGCGGTAGAGCCCCCAGTAGACGTACGCGACCCCAGAGAGAATCGTGAGCAGGAACACGAACGGGATGATGGACACCTCGTACGGCCAGGTCCAGTCGCCGACCGTCGGGGCATTGTTGGTGAGCCACCAGCCGTAGCTGCGGCCCTCGATCAGCCCGAAGACGAGCGAGGCGCTGGCGATGACCGAGAGGATGGCGCCGACCACGTCGACGCGGCGGGGCTCCCCCGCGTCCTTGGATTCGGCCACGAAAACCAGCACGCCGACGATGATGACGATCCCGAGCGGCACGTTGATGCCGAACGCCCACCGCCACGAGTAATACGTGGTCAGCCAGCCGCCGAGCAGCGGGCCGACGGCCACCATGCCGCCGATGGTCGAGCCCCAGATCGCGAACGCGATGCCGCGGTCCCGGCCGCGGAAGGTCGCGTTGATGATCGACAGCGACGTGGGCAGCACCATCGCGCCGCCGACGCCCTGCACCAGCCGGGCCAGGATGAGCAGGTCACCCGACTGCGAGAACGCGGCGAAGACGGATGCCGTGGCGAAGACGACCACGCCGAGGATCAGGATGCTGCGGCGCCCGAAGCGGTCCGCGAGGGTGCCGAACACGAGCAGGAGCGCTGCGAAGACGAGGGTGTAGCTCTCCTGCACCCACTGCACCTGGGTCGAGGTGATGGCCAGGTCGTCCACGATCGAGGGGATGGCGACGTTGATGATCGTGGAGTCGACGATGATCAGGGCCACCGCGACGCTGATGAAGACGAGGCCGAACCAGCGGCGGCGGGCCGCTGCGGCGGGCGAGGTGACGGCGGGGGCGGGGGCGGGGCCGGTCATGCGGATACCAATCCTTCTGTTGAGGCGAACGAGGAGCTGCGGATGCGGGCGAAGGCCGTGACGATCACGATCACGGCCACCGCGGCGATGGCCGCGATCGCGGTCGGGGTGGAGAGGAGGTAGCCGGTCAGCCGGGCGACGGCCACCCAGCCGAGGCCCCAGCAGAGCGAGGCGGCGGGGGCGAGCCGGCCACGGCCGTAGAGGGCGATCAGCACGCCGACCAGGCCGGCCACCGCGATCACCCCGACCCCCCAGACGTCGGAGCCGAGGCCGAAGCCGAAGAAGCCGGAGGCGACCAGCACGGCCGTCACGTTCGCGGCGGTCGCGACGCTGACCCAGCCGAGGTACAGGCCGACCGTGCCGTCGGCGACGATCGTCTCGATCAGGTTCTTCGGCCGCGACGCGAGGCTGAGCCGGAAGGCCCGGATCAGCACGATCAGCAACAGCACGATCACGGGGACGCTGAGCACCAGAAGATCGAACTGGATGCTGAGGATCCAGGCGGCGTTCAGCACCAGCGAGGCCGCGATCGGGTAACCGAGGGCGCGCTGCCGGGCATCCGTCTTCTGCGCCGGCAGGAACTGCCAGATGGCGTAGGCGATGAGGCCGAGGTAGATCGGCGTCCAGATGCCGAATGCCGGGCCGCCGGGCGCGATCGGAGTCGCGTCCGCGGCGAGGGCACCGCCCGACGCGTTCTGGATCGGGGTTCCGCCGGCGGCGCCCGAGCCGATGAACGATCCCACGATGGCCAGGACGGCGCTGACCAGCACCACCGTCTGCCGCAGGCGATCGCTGCTCTGTTTCATTTCAGTCTCCTAGTAATCAGCTAGCTGATGACTTGACGCTAGCACTAGATTAGGGGCATGACCACACCTGATCCGGGACCTCCCGCGGAGAAGGAGCCGCTGACCGAGTCGATGGCCTGCTGGCCGACCGGACGCCTGCTCTCGACCGCCGCACGGCTGGTCGAACACGCCTGGGTGGAGGCCCTGGACCGGCTTGGACTCACCCACGCCGGCATGATCGCACTGCACCTGCTCGGCTCGGGACCGCTCAGCCAGACCGAACTCGCGCACGCCGCCCGGGTGCAGACCCAGACCATGTCCCGCACCCTCGAACGGCTCGAACGGGAGGGCTACGTGGTGCGCACCCGGGACGAACACGACGCCCGGCGACACTCCGTGGCCCGAACGGATGCCGGCACCGCCGCCTGGGAGAAGTCGCGCACGCTGGAGGCGGACCTGTTTCCCGCGCTCGAGAACGCCGACGCGATGCGCGACACGCTGCTCCAGATCATCTCCGCTTCCTCCGCCCACCGCTGGTAGCACTCACCTAGTAGGACGCCTCCGAACAGGTTTGCTGCGCGGCGGTCTGGCCCCGGAGCCCCTCGAGCACCGCCGGGCTGGTCGGGGTCGGGGTCGGCGTGGGGGTCGGCGCCGGGGCCGGGCCCGAGACGGGGCCAGCCGACGGGTTGGTGCCGGGCAGGATCGACGGTGGCGCCGACGGGGCAGCCGACGCAGGGACCGACGTTGCGGGGGCGGTCGGCCCCGGGGACGCCTGGTCGAGCGTGGCACTGGGACCGAGCGCATCCGGCGCGAGTGCGAAGGATTCGTCGGCGGCGACCTTGCGGAATAGCTCAGTGGCGAGGTCCGGGGACGGCACGAGCTTGGCGCTGTTGTCCGGGTTGGGCTCCGAGGGGTACTGCACGAACACGATCCGGTCGAGGCTGATGTCCCGCAGCGCCAGCGCCATGCTCACCATGGTGGACATGTTCGCGAGCGAAGTGGAAAGCTTGAGGTTCTGGCCGGCGGCGGCGGACAGCCGAGACAGCTTGGGCAGGTCGGTCAGAGTGGAGTTGCTCTTCAGCACCCGCACGAGCGAGGACATGTAGGCCTGCTGCGAGGAGATCCGGGACAGGTCGCTGCCGTCTCCCACCCCGTGCCGGCTGCGGAGGTAGGACAGTGCGGTCTGGCCCGACACGACGCTCGGTCCGGCCGGGAGGTTCAGCCCGGTGTACGGGTCGTTGATGGGGTCGGTCAGGCAGATCGGCACGCCTCCCACCGCATCGGCCATGGCGACGGTGCCCTCGAACGAGATCAGCCCCGCGTAGGGGATCGACAGTCCGGTCAGGAGGCCGACCGTCGCGACCACGCATCCCAGACCGCCCCGGCCGAACGCCTCGTTGATCGGCTGGGCCGAGACCGCGCCCGCGACGTCGCCGGTGACCGGGTCGGTGCAGTCCGGTTGCGGGATGACGAGGTCCCGGGGAATGCTGACGACGACGGCGCTCCGGTGGTCCGCCGCCACGTGCAGCAGGATGTTCACGTCATTGAGCGTGCCGCCACGATCGCCGAAGGCCGCGCTCTGGTCGGCCGTGTTGTCGACCCCCACCATCAGCACGTTGAAGCCGCCGTCGAACGAGCCGAGCTGCGGGGCGGCGGCCCCGCGGCCATCCGTGCGGCCGTTGGAGATGTCGACCGCGTTCGCCGTGACATCGTTGGCGAATCGGGTCACCCACAACCCCGCCAGGACCGTGCCGCTGACCAACACGACCGCGAGGGTGCTCGCGGTGAACTCGAGCAACGGCAGCACCGTGCTGTGCCAACGGGAGCGGCGCCGGTGCCGCACCGGAACGGTGCCGTGGCGGCGCCCCGGCTCGGCCAGTTCGTCGGGTTGCCCATCCGGAGCCACCGGTCCCTCCCGCCACTCGAGTATGCGAAACTGCGGAGATGCTCATCAACGGAGTGCACCACATCGCCATTATTGCCAGCGACTACGAAGTGTCCAAGGCCTTCTATCTCGAGATTCTGGGGTGCACCCTCGAAGCGGAGTACTACCGCGCCGAACGGGAGTCCTGGATGGGCAAACTCGCCCTGAACGGCCATTACCTGATCGAGTTGTTCTCGTTTCCGGACACCCCGCCCCGCCGCAGCGGACCCGAGGCGCTCGGGCTGCGCCACCTCGCGTTCGAGGTCGACGACGTGGCGGCGGCGCACGCCGAACTGCTGGGCAAGGATGTCGACTGCGAGGAGCTCCGGGTGGATCCCAACAACGGGAAGGCAATGTTCTTCTTCCGGGACCCCGACGGCCTGCCGCTGGAGGTCTACGAACGCTGACCCGGTTTCGGGGGCGATCGGTAGAGTGGCCCGCGCCATCATCGCCTCCGCCCCGCAGGCGGAGTTGTTCCTGTATCCCGGTGATCAGCATTACTTCGCCGACAGTTCGTTGCCCTCCTACGATGCCGGCGCCGCCGAGCTCCTTCTGGAGCGGGTGATCGGTTTCCTGGGCAAGATCCCCGGGTGAGCAGCCGGGCCCGGGGCCGCTAGCGCGGCTCGACCAGGTGGAAGACCACTCCATCGTCCTGTACCGACACGCGCAGGCGGTCGAGACCGGGCACGACCAGGTCGGCCTCCAGTTCGGCGGCGAGGTGGGTGCCGACGACGCCGATCGTGGCGCAGCCGGCGGCGCGGGCCGCAGCGAGTCCGGCGGGGGCGTCCTCGACGACGACGCAGCGGGCCGGGTCGACGCCGAGACGTTCGGCCGCCAGCAGGAACGGCTCGGGGAACGGCTTGCCGCGGCTGGTGTCGTCGATGGTCACGACCGTGACCGGTGCGGAAAAGCCCGCGGCGTCCAGGCGCAGCAGGCAGAGTTCCCGGCCGCAGGACGTGACGATCGCCCGGCGGCCCTCGGGGATGCTCTGCATGAGTTCCGCCGCGCCGGCCAGGATCGTGACGCCATCCGTGTCGGCCAGTTCGAGCTCGGTCAGCCGCACGACGGATGTCTCGACCAGCTCCTCCGCCACCAGGGTCGCGATCATCTGACGTGCCGGTACGCCGTGCTCGGGCCCGGTGAACGACGGCCCGAGCCCGACCTCGGCGGCCCAGCGCAGCCAGGACCGGGTGACGGCCCGGGTGGAGTCGACCAGGGTGCCGTCCATGTCGAAGAGCACCGCCTGGAAGACCCGTCCCTCCAGGGCTTCCGTCACGTGGGGCACGGACGTGTCGAGCGGGGCGGTTCCTGGCTGCGTCATTCTGGTTCCATTCGTCTCTGGGTCGGTACCCCTCAAGTCTGCGCCCCCGCCGCGCCCGGACCTATCCGGGGCGGCGTCCCGGCCGGAGCGCATCCACCGCAACTACGCTGGAACTCATGACCACTCCTCCCCGCGCCGCCAGGAAGCCCCAGCAGCGCAGCTTCCACAACGATGTGTTCACCGACGACTACGACTGGCTGCGCGACAAGGACAGCCCCGATGTGATCGCCCATCTCGAGGCCGAGAACGCGTTCACGGATGCCCGCACCGCGCACCTGTCCCTGTTGCAGGAGCAGGTCTTCGAGGAAATCAAGGGTCGCACCCAGGAGACCGACCTCAGCGTTCCCGTTCGGCAGGGAAAGTGGTGGTACTACACCCGCACGGTGGAGGGGCAGTCGTACGGCATCCACTGCCGGGCGCCCATCGCGGGGCAGGGCGACTGGACGCCGCCGGTTCTGCCCGAGCAGGTTCCCGGAGTGACGCCGGGCCTTCCGGGCGAGCAGATCGTGCTCGACGACAACGCCGAGGCGGCGGGCCACGAGTTCTACTCGCTCGGCAGCACCGACGTCAGCGGTGACTCGAGCCGGCTGCTGTACGCCGTCGACGCCGAGGGCGACGAGCGGTACACGATCCGGGTGCGCACCATCGCGACCGGCGAGAACCTCGCCGACGAGATCCCGAACACCGGCGAGGGCGCCCTGTTCGACCCCAGCGGCCGCTACATCTTCTACACCACGGTGGACGACGCCTGGCGGCCCGACACCGTCTGGCGGCACGAGGTGGGCACCGCGGCATCCGCCGACGTGTCCGTCTTCCACGAACCCGACGAACGGTTCTGGGTGGGCATCGGCCTCACCCGCAGCCGCCGGTTCCTGCTGATCGAGGCCGGCTCGAGCGTCACCACCGAAACCCGCCTGCTCGACGCCGCCGACCCCACCGGGGACTTCGCGCTGGTCTGGCCGCGCCGCGACGGCGTCGAATACGACGTGGAGCACGCCGTGCTGGGCGGCGAGGACGTCCTGTTGATCGTGCACAACGACAACGCGGTCAATTTCGAACTGGTCAGCGTCTCCGTCACCGACCCGCAGGGCGGGAAACGGATGCTGCTGCCCCACGACGCCGCCGTGCGCCTGGAAAGCATTGACGCCTTCCGCGATTTCGTGGTGGCCGAATACCGCCGGGACGGGCTCACCCGCGTGGCCGTCGCCCCGTCCATGGCCGGGGGCGGTCTCGATTTCACCGAGCTCGCCTTTGAAGAACCGCTGTACTCGGTCGGCACCTCGGCCAATCCCGAGTGGGAGCAGCCGACCATCCGTCTCGGCTATACCAGCTTCGTCACCGCGTCGACCGTCTACGACCACGTCGTCGCCACCGGCGAGCGCCACCTGCTCAAGCAGCAGCCTGTGCTGGGCCGCTACGACCCGAGCCTGTTCGAGCAGCGCCGCGAGTGGGCCACCGCGGCCGACGGCACGCGGGTGCCGATCTCCCTCGTCTACCGGCGGGACCTGGTCGCGGCAGGCAAGCCCGCGCCGACCCTGCTCTACGGCTACGGGTCGTACGAGATCAGCATCGACCCGTCGTTCAGCATCGCCCGGCTCAGCCTGCTCGACCGCGGCATGATCCTCGCGATCGCGCACGTGCGCGGCGGCGGCGAACTCGGCCGGCTCTGGTACGAGAACGGCAAGAAGCTGCACAAGCGCAACAGCTTCACGGACTTCATCGACTGCGCCCAGCACCTGATCGACGCGGGTTACACCGCTCCCGACAGGCTCGTCGCCGAGGGCCGCAGCGCCGGCGGCCTGCTGATGGGCGCCGTCGCCAACCTGGCCCCCGAGCTGTTCTCCGGCATCCTCGCGGGGGTCCCGTTCGTCGACGCTCTGACGTCGATCCTGGACCCGTCGTTGCCGTTGACCGTGATCGAGTGGGACGAGTGGGGCGACCCGCTGCACGACCCGGAGGTGTACGCGTACATGCGCGGCTACTCCCCCGTTGAGAACGTGCACGACACGCACTACCCGCGCGTGCTCGCCGTGACCAGCCTCAACGACACCCGGGTGCTCTACGTCGAACCGGCCAAATGGGTGGCCCGGCTGCGCGACGTGGGGGCGGACGCGCTGCTGAAGACCGAGATGTCGGCCGGACACGGCGGGGTGTCCGGCCGCTACAGCCGCTGGCGTGAGACCGCGTTCGACTTCGCCTGGATCATCGATGCCGCGCGGGCGCATCCGTCGGGTGAAGGGGCGCTCACGGCCTGAGTCGGCGGGGACCGCGCCCGCGGCCCGGGTGAGCGGCCCCGAACCAATTCGACGGAGATTCTGCCCGAATCGCCCCCAAACAGCCCGCACAAGCAGTTTTGCGGCAAAATCTCCGTCGAATTGGGTGAACACCGGACACGGCGGCGCTCCGCCTGTGCGGCCCGCGTGAGAGCATGGAGCCATGTCTGAGGCCGGGTCTCCCCCGGCGCGGGCGGACTGGAAGCGGATTGCGGGGCGCGCCGCTGAGCCGGCCGGCGCAGCCGTGTCACCGGGCGCGCGGCGCGCCGCCCCGGCCCCGCCCGTGGCCATGGGCCTCCAATTCGAGCTGCGCGAGCAGACACCCCGCACGAACGACCGCTGGCGCGGCGCCACGGCCCGGACGGTCACGTCCCTCGGCGCCGGCCACGGCGTCCTGCGGCTGGGGGTGCGGCCGGTCATCCTGAATGCCCGAGGCAATTGGGTGCGCACCAACGTGTCCTGGAACCAGCTCGGCTTCCACCTGAACCGGTTGAACCTGAACCTGGCCCACCACCGCTGGCTCAGCCAGCTCCTCGCCCTGCACCGGGCCGTGCGCGGCGTCTACACCAGCCAGGAAGCCGACTGGCTCTACCTGGACGACTTCGCGAGCCCGCTGCTCTGGACTCTGTTCGACGAAGCCGACGTGCTCGGCCTGCGGCTGGTCGGCAGCAAGAAGGATGCCACGGTCACGGTGCACCGCGAGGCCCGCGTCAGCCTCGACGCCACCGCGCACATCGACTACGAGCTCCTCGACGCGATCGCGCTCGAGACCACCGCGCACCCCGCCGTGCCTGACACCATCGACGTCGCCCCCGCGACCACCCCCGCCACCGTGCCCGCGCCCGCCGGCCTGCGCCTGACCACCCGGCTCCTGTTCGACGGCGCCCCGCACGACCCCGCCCGGGCGGGCGCCATCGGCACCCACGGGGTGTACGGCTTCGCCCTGGGTCCGCAGCCGGCGTTCACCCTGGCCCCCACCGCCGGCCCGCTTAGCCCCGAACAGGCCCGGCTGCTCGGCCGGCCCGATTCCGTGATCGTGCCCGAATCCGACGTGACCGAGTTCCTGACCGAGTTCTACCCGGCGCTGCGCCACGCCCTCCCGGTGACCAGCACGGATGCCACGGTGCACTTCCCCGAGTCCGACCCGCCCGTGCTCGTGCTCACCGCACGCTTCCGGCCCCGGCACACCCTCGACCTGGGGTGGCACTGGGAGTACCACGAGGGTTCCGCCGTGACCGCGCTGCCCGTGCTGCCTTCGCTGCCCCTGCTGCCCGTCCGGGCCGTCCGGGCCGAGGCCGGGAGCCCGGCCGGGAGGCCGGCCGACAGCCCGGCCGACTCTCGTGGCGCAAGTTCTGGCCCGGGGCGCAGGCTCGAGCATGCGCCCCGGGCCGTAACCACCGCCACGACGAACGCTCCGGGCGACGATGGCACCGCCGACGGGACGAACGACGGGACGGACGACGGGACGGACGGCGACGGGACGGACGGCGACGGCACGGACGGCGGCACGGACCACAACGGCACGGGCGACGACGGCAGCAGGGACACGGCCGCCGAGCGCGACATCCTGGGCCGGGTCAACGCAGAGCTCGAGCAGGCCGGGCAGGGGCGGCTGGGCCCGGCCGCGGCATCCGTCACCCTGCAGGGCGTGGACGCGGCCGAGTTCACCGAGAAGACGCTGGGGCGGTTGGCGCTGCCGGGCGTGCGGGTCGATGCCGTCGGCGTGCAGCCGGACTACCGCGAGCTGACCGAGACGCCGGAGCTGACCATCACCACGATCGAGACCGACCAGCGCGACTGGTTCGACCTCGGCGTGATCGTGACCATCGACGGCCGCAGCGTGCCGTTCGGCCCATTGTTCAAGGCGCTGGCCAAGGGGCGGAACAAGCTCCTGCTCGTCGACAACAGCTATCTCTCGCTGCGGCAGCCGGCGTTCGAGCGGCTGCACGAACTGATCGACGAGGCCCGCGCCCTGCAGGAATGGGACACCGGGCTGCGGATCAGCCGCTACCAGGCCGGGCTCTGGGCCGAGTTCGAGGACCTCGCCGAGCACACCGAGCAGGCCGTGGCGTGGCGCGCGGCCGTGTCCGGGCTGCTCGCCCTGAACGGCCCGAACGGAGAGAACGGCGACACCGGCACCGGCGCGGCCGCGAGCACCGACACGAGCCCCGCCCCCGTCCTCGCACCGACCGCCCTCCCGGCCGGCGTGCGGGCGACCCTGCGCCCCTACCAAATGCAGGGCTTCACCTGGCTGGCGTTCCTCTGGCGGCACCGGCTGGGCGGCATCCTCGCCGACGACATGGGCCTCGGCAAGACGCTGCAGACCCTGGCGCTGATCGTGCACGCCACCGGCGAGCCGGGCCCGGTCGAGCCCGGCACCGACCGGCGGCCGTTCCTGGTGGTGGCCCCGACATCCGTCGTCGCCAATTGGGCCTCCGAGGCCGCCCGCTTCACCCCGGGCCTGACGGTGCGGGTGATCACGGCCACCGAGGCGGCGTCCGGCGTGACCCTGACGGATGCCGCGGCCGGCGCCGACGTGCTGGTCACCTCCTACACGCTGTTCCGTCTCGACTTCGAGGCCTACCAGGCCCACGGCTGGGCCGGACTGATCCTCGACGAGGCGCAGTTCGTGAAGAACCGCACCTCCCGGCTGCACCAGTGCGCACGCGAACTGAACACCCCGTTCAAGCTCGCCATCACGGGCACCCCGCTGGAGAACAACCTGTTGGAGTTACACGCGCTGTTCGCGATCGTGGCCCCCGGACTGTTCCCCTCCCTCCGCCGGTTCACCGAGGAATATGTGCGCCCGGTGGAACGCGGGGACAACCCGGAGCGGCTGGCCAGGCTGCGCCGACGCATCCGCCCCCTGCTGCTGCGGCGCACCAAGGAACTCGTCGCCCCCGAGCTGCCGCCCAAGCAGGAGCAGGTGCTGCAGATCCCGCTGAACGCCCGGCACCGCACCCTCTACGACACCTTCCTGCAGCGCGAACGGCAGAAACTCTTCGGCCTGATCGACGACCTCGACCAGAACCGGTTCATCGTCTTCCGCTCCCTGACCCTGCTGCGCCTGCTCAGCCTGGACCCGTCCCTGGTGGACGAGAAATACGCCGGCGTGCCGTCGAGCAAACTCGACGCCCTGTTCGAGCAGCTCGAGGACGTCGTCGCCGAGGGCCACCGGGCGCTTGTCTTCAGCCAGTTCACCTCGTTCCTGCAAAAGGCCGCGGCCCGGCTCGACGCCCGAGGCACCTCGTACTGCTACCTCGACGGCTCCACCCTGCGCCGGTCGGAGGTGATCGACCGGTTCAAGACGGGCGCCGAGCCGGTGTTCCTGATCAGCCTCAAAGCAGGCGGGTTCGGTCTCAACCTGACCGAGGCGGACTACGTGTTCCTGCTCGACCCGTGGTGGAACCCGGCCACCGAGACGCAGGCCGTCGACCGCACCCACCGGATCGGTCAGACCCGCAACGTGATGGTCTACCGCATGGTCGCGACCGGCACGATCGAGGAGAAGGTGATGGCCCTGCAGCAGCGCAAGGCCGCCCTGTTCGATTCCGTGCTGGGGGGCGAAGGCACCGGTTTCAGCGACGCCCTCACCGCCGACGATATCCGCGGCCTGCTCGAGCGCTGACAGGCCCTGAGAGCGGTCAGCGGGCGTCAGCCGGCCGGCAGCTCCTTGGCGATGGCCGCCGCCCACTCGTCGATCGCGGCCCAGTTGCGAAAGTCTCCCTCGGGCAGCAGGTCGCGGCCCGACGGGATACGCCGGACCAACCGGTCGCGGCGGCCGAGCACGGCCGGGTCGAGTGCACCGAAGAACACCTGCATCCCGCGCGGCTGGAGCGCCTGGCTGAACTCCTCGAATTGCTTCGGCTCGGACTCCTTGAGCAGGTCCCGGCCCTGGGCGTCCTTGCCCGCCGCGCCGAGCGGCCCGCTGCTGAACAGCCAGACCGGCTGGGTCGCGAGCAGCTCCCGATTGCGCTTGACGAACTCGGTCGCCTCCTTGCGCCAGGAGCCCATGTAGGCGGAACTGCCGATCACGAACCCGGCGTAGTCGCCGGGGTTGTCAACGGATGCGACGGGTCGGGCCTCGGCCTCGCGACCCGCTTCGCGGAGCTTCCGTGCGATGCGCTCCGCGATCCCCTCGGTGGCGCCGTACTTGCTCGAATAACCCACCAGTATCGTCATGATTGCCTCCCGCTCGTCGTGCACGCCGGCCCTACGGGGTCGTCAGTCCTACGGTTCAATCGTATTCGTGGCGAGCCTGATCCCGGGCGTTCCGCGCACCGATTATCCCACCCTGCCCCCAACGTTCACCGGGCGACGGTTTTCCTGCTGTCATCGGCCACTGACAGCCCGTCCCCGCTGCTACTCTGATCATGAAATATGTGGGGGTCCATTGCAGTCGAAGTCAGGTGCTGATTACCGTCGCCGACTCGGCGTGTACATCGCCAGTCCGGGCACGAAGCTCATGTGGGTCATGGCATTACTGGTCTCCGCCTATGTGGCCGGACTGCTGTTGCCCGGCGACGCTCCCCGCCCCCTGCTCGACGGTTGGCTCGCGGGCCTGATCAAACTGGCTCTCGTCGGTGTCTGCTGGGCATCCGCGGCCAGAACGAGCTTCCGTCGTCCTGAACTCCTGCTGACCGCCGCGGGTGTCACCCTGGTCGGCATTTCCGACACCTACCTCCTCCTGGTTCCGGCGGATGTCCGACCGGTCGCCTTCCCGGCGCCGAACAACGTCGGCTACCTCGGGTTCTACGTTCTGATGCTGTCCGTGCTCGTGATCCTGCTGCGCCGCCAGATCCGCACCACAACCTGGTCGGTGGTGCTGGACAGCACCATCGGTGTCCTCGGCGCGTCCTCGGCGCTGGTCGTTCTGCTCACTCCCGTGCTGTTATCGATCGATGAGAACGGGACGGGCCTCTCCCTGGCACCGGGCATGGGCAACCCCCTGTTCACGCTGCTGCTGGTGGCCGGCATCGCCGGCATCGCGATCTCGCAGGGCCCGGTAGACAAGCGACGGTGGATCCTGTTCGTGCTCGGCCTGGTGATCTTCGCCTCCACCAACATCGTCTACGCCCTGATCGGCACCGGCTACGTGGTGGGCACCCCGCTGGACGCCGGCTGGGCCGTCGGCCTGGCCCTGATCGCCACCTGGACGGATGCCGCCGCCAACCCCGAGACGGCGTCGCCCCATTATGTGAACGGTACGGCCGCTCTCGCGCTGCCCGCCATCTCCACTGCGGCCGGCCTCGGTGTTCTCATCCTGGCCAGCCAGGTCCCGATTCCTGCGTTCGCGGTCGGGCTCGCGGCCACGACCATGGCCCTGGCCGCCATCCCGCTGGTCTCCCGGCAGGTGGCCCTGCGGCGCCAGGCGAGGACGGACGACTTGACCGGGCTGCCCAATCGCCGCGCCCTGTATGCCGGCGTCTCCCTGCGCCTCAGCACCGACCGCAGCCAGCGTCGCGCGTTGTTGCTCCTGGACCTGGACCGCTTCAAGGAGGTCAACGACAGCCTGGGACATGACGCAGGCGACCGTCTCCTGGTGCAGGTCGGTGACCGCCTGCTGAGCGTGCTCCGCACCGGGGACCTCCTCGCCCGGGTGGGCGGCGACGAATTCGCGATCCTGCTCGACCATTCCGGCCAGGTCGAGGCTGAGTCCGTGGCCGCCAAGCTGCGAAACGTGCTGGCGGCGCCATTCACGTTGGAGGGAATCGCCCTGCAGATCAGCGTCAGTATCGGGATCGCGCTGTATCCCGAGCAGGGCGACGACCTGACCGCCCTGCTGCGCAAGGCCGACATGGCGATGTACAAGGCCAAGTCGAACAACAGCGGTCACCACGTCTATCGCAGCGTGGACAACAGCCACGGCGAGACCAGGCTCCGCACCCTGCAGGAGCTGCGCGTCGCCCTGGAGAACGACCAGCTGGTGCTGCACTTCCAGCCGAAGATCGACCTGTCGGCGGGCATCGTCCACAGCGTCGAGGCCCTCGTGCGCTGGAACCACCCCACGCGTGGCCTGCTCTTCCCCGATCAGTTCCTCGCCCTGGTCGAAGAGGCCAACCTCATGCACGGCCTCACCCAGGAGGTCCTGCGCAAGGCCCTCGACCAGGCCCAGGACTGGGCGAGCCAGGGACGACCCCTGACCGTCGCGGTGAATCTGTCGGCCAGCTCCCTGGTCGATGCCGACCTCCCCGAGCGGGTCGGCGCCATGCTGAAGGCCCGCGACCTGACCGCGAGCGCCCTGATCCTGGAAATCACCGAGGACTTCCTGATGGCCGACCGCGACCGGGCCCGGGACATCCTGGTGCGGCTCCGCGGCAGCGGCATCCGTATCTCCGTCGACGACTTCGGCACCGGTTACAGCTCGCTGGCCTACCTGCGCGATCTACCCATCGACGAACTCAAGCTCGATCAGTCCTTCGTTTTCCCGATGGCCGAGGACCCCCGGGCCGCAGCCCTGGTGGCCTCGACGATCGACCTCGCGCACGGCCTGGGCCTGCGGATGGTGGCCGAGGGTGTGGAGAACGCCACCACCTACGACGAACTGGTGCGCTACGGCTGCGACTACGCGCAGGGCTATTTCATGTGCCGGCCCGTTCCGGCCGCACAGCTGGACCTGTGGATCGCCGCCCGCACGGGCGACCCGGCCAGGTCGCTCTGATCGGGGTGACATCGACCGGGACCTCGACCGGTACCTCGACCGGGATGTCGGCCGGGGACACCTCGATCCGCGGGCTGGCGAGGACCCTGCTGCTCCTGCTCGCCGGCCTCCTCGTCGTTGCCTACGCCGTGGGCCTGGTGGTGAAGGGCTCGGGGTTCAGCCCGCTGGTCGACGGCTGGCTGGCCATGGTCTCCGAGTGGGTCCCCGTGCTCATCGCCTGGCTCGCCTTGCGCCGGGTCGGCGGGGGCCGCATCGAGGTGGCCCTGGCGGCCGCCGCTCTCACCGCGAACGCGCTGGCGGACACGTACTACCTGGCGTCGACGGATTCCGGCGGTGCGGCGCCGTTCCCCTCGCCGGCAGACGCGGGTTACCTCCTGTTCTACGCCCTGATGCTGGGCGCGCTGGCCGTGCTCGTCAACCGCCGGCTCCGCGGATCGGCGTGGTCGGTGCTCCTCGACAGCGCCGTCGGCTCCCTGGGCGCCGCCGCCGTGCTGGCAGTGCTGCTCAGCCCCGTGCTGGACTCCGCGACGTCGGGTCCGGTCTCCCTCACCATGGCGGTCGCTACCGCCTACCCGGTCCTGGACCTTCTGCTGGTCGCGGCCGTCGCCGTGATCGTCGCCACCCACGGTCCGACGTCCGGCCGCCGCTGGCTCCTGCTCGTCGCGGGACTGCTCGTCTTCGCCACCGCCGACACGGCCTTCGCCCTGTTGGGCGGCGGCTACCTCGTCGGCACCCCGCTGAACGCGAGCTGGAACATCGGCACGCTGCTGATCGCCCTCTGGGTTGATCGCTCCACCACCCCGCTGCCCTTGCCGAGCCGCCCGGTCACGAACGTGTCTGCCCTCGCCGTTCCGGCGGTGTCGACCCTGGCCGGACTGGGTGTGCTGCTCCTGGCCAGCCAGGTTCCCGTGTCCGGCCCGGCCGTCGGTCTGGCCGGCGCGACCATGGCCCTGGCCGCGATCCCCCTCGTCGCGAGGCAACGCGTGCTGCGCCTCCTCGCCCGAACCGACGACCTCACGGGTCTCCGCAACCGCCGGGCGTTCAACACGGATGTCCCGCTCCGCCTGGCCGCATCCGAGCACCGCCACAGCGCCCTGCTCCTGCTGGATCTCGACCGGTTCAAGGAGGTCAACGACAGCCTCGGCCATGACGTCGGCGACCGGCTGCTGATCCAGGTCGGCATCCGTCTGTCGCAGCAGCTGCGTTCCGGGGACCTTCTGGCCCGGCTGGGCGGCGACGAGTTCGCGATCCTGCTCGGCGACTCGACCAGGGAGGACGCGGCGACCAGGGCCGAAAAGCTGCGCTCCGCACTGGCCGTGCCGTTCACGCTCCACGGGATCGCGCTGCAGACCAGCGTCAGCATCGGCATCTCCCTCTACCCCGAGCAGGGACAGGACGTGATCGCCCTGCTCCGCAAGGCGGACATGGCGATGTACAAGGCCAAAACCACGCACACCGAGCACACCGGGCACAAAGTCTATGACAGCGAGGACGACAGCCACGGCGACATCCGTCTGCGCACCCTGCAGGACCTGCGGTTCGCCCTCACCGATGACCAGCTGGTGCTGCACTACCAGCCCAAGGTCGACCTTGTCACCGGGGACGTGCAGGACGTCGAGGCCCTCGTGCGCTGGAACCACCCCACCCGGGGCATGCTCATGCCGGACCAGTTCATCGAACTGGTCGAAGAGGCCGGGCTGATGCACGCGCTGACGCAGGAGGTGCTGCGGAAAGCCCTGGACCAGGCGGCCGTCTGGCAGGCCCAGGGGCATCCGTTGCGGATCGCCGTCAACTTGTCGGCCAGTTCCCGCGTGGACATGGAGCTGCCGGAGCGGATCGGAGCCATGATCTCCGCCCGCGGGCTGACCGCGGCGGCACTGACCCTGGAAATCACCGAGGAGTTCCTCCTGAACGACCGGGATCGGGCCCGCGCCATCCTGACCCGGCTGCGCGGTCAGGGCATTCGCATCTCGGTGGACGACTTCGGCACCGGCTACAGCTCGCTGGCCTATCTCCGCGACCTGCCGATCGAGGAGCTCAATCTCGACCAGTCCTTCGTCTTCCCGATGGTGGACGATGCCCGGGCCGCGACCCTGGTCTCTTCGGCCATTGCGCTCGCCCACAGCCTCGGCCTGCGCATGGTGGCCGAGGGCGTGGACAATATGGCGGCCTACGACAAGTTGATCGGTTACGGCTGCGACTTCGCGCAGGGGTATCACCTCTCGCGCCCGGTCTCCGCCGCCGTTCTCGACGACTGGCTCGCCGCGCGGGGCGCGCCGCCCGAACTCGTGCCCGCCGCTCCCGTCGCTCCCGCCGCCCTGTAGCCCTGTAGCCCCGCCGCCCCGTAGCCCCGCCGCCCCGTAGCCCCGAGAGTTCCCGTAGCCCCGAGAGTTCCCGTAGCCCCGAGAGTTCCCGTAGCCCCGAGAGTTCCCGTTCCGGTCGAGAGTGACCGGCATACCGGCCGCGCTCGACCGGAACGGGAACAGTCACGGTGCCCTTGTCGAGCGGCGCGCGGCGGAGTAGAAAACGGGTGGACCGGTCTTCGTCCATCGGGCGTCCGACGCCGATCCCGTGGGTGACGTAGCCCTCGAAATCACCGGCCGGGGCATACCGGGTGATGGCGTCGTAACCGATCACGGCCGGGGGAGCGGAGACGACGCTCGACTCCGTGCCGCAGACGCCGGTGCGGGTGTACGAAGTGGAGAAGATCGAGCAGGGCCGGCACCTCTACGTCGTGGCGATCCAGATCGACTCCAGCCAGTGGCGCTGAGCGCGCGCCGTGGGGCACAGCCGTGAGGGGCGACTGTTCCCGTTCCGGTCGAGAGTGACCGGCACAGCGGCCACTCTCGACCGGAACGGGAACAGTGGCCGGATCTAGACTGGGCTGGACCCGGGCTCCCGGGGCGGCACCCGGTGGACCGGGAGCGGCACCGGACACTCCGGAGACACCGGACACCGAAGACACCGAAGACACCGGAGACGAGGACCTCTGCAGATGGACGCGTCGGTTCCAGCGGAGCAACCCGGGCAGGGTGAGCCGGGCCTCGAGCCGTCAGCGGTCGACCCGTCACGCGTCGACGCGTCACTCGTCGACGCGTCCCTGGTTGATGCCGGCGAGATCGCCCGCCGCCTCGAGGTCGATGTCACGACCGGGCTGTCCACCGACGAGGCTGCCCGGCGCTTGGCGGCCGACGGACCGAACGCGTTGCGCACGGTGCGGCCCGTGCCCGGCTGGCGCAAGATCCTCGCCCAGTTTCAGGACCCCCTGATCTACCTGCTGCTGGTCGCCACCGCGGTGTCGATCGGGGCCTGGCTGATCGAGGGCGCCGCCGGGCTGCCCGTCGACGCCATCGTGATCGCCGCGATCGTCATTCTCAACGCCGTGCTCGGCTTCGTGCAGGAGGCGCGGGCCGACAACGCGGTCGCCGCCCTGGCCACCATGACCGCGGCATCCTCGACCGTGCTGCGCGGCGGCCTGCTCACGACCGTGCCCAGCACCGAGCTGGTGCGCGGGGATCTGCTCGTGCTCGGCGAGGGCGACAGCGTGGGGGCGGATGCCCGGCTCACCGAGGCGACCGCGCTCCGCATCGCGGAGGCCTCCCTGACCGGCGAGAGCCAGTCCGTGACCAAAGACCCGCGCACCCTCCCCGCGGCCGTCGGGCTCGGCGACCGCCTGAACATGGTCTTCAAGGCGACCGCGGTCAGCGAGGGCGTCGGTCGGGCCGTCGTCACGGGTACCGGCATGGACACCGAGGTGGGCGTCATCGCGACCATGCTCGACAGCACGCAGGCGCACCCCACCCCGCTGCAGGACGAGATCAGCCACATCGGCAAACTGCTCAGCATGGTGGTCATCGCGATCGCCCTCGTCGTGATGCTCACGATCGTGCTCGCGCAGGGCGTGTCCACCCCCGCCGACTTCGTCACGGTGTTCCTGCTGGGGGTCTCCCTCGCCGTGGCCGCCGTCCCCGAGGGGCTGCCGGCGATCCTGTCGGTGATCCTCTCCATCGGGGTGCAACGGATGGCGCGGCAGAACGCCGTGGTCAAGAGCCTGAAATCCGTGGAGACGCTCGGTTCCGCATCCGTGATCTGCTGCGACAAAACCGGCACGCTGACCCGCAACGAGATGACGATCCAGCGGGTGCTGACCGCGTCGGGGCGGGTCGAGGTGACCGGGGTCGGCTACCGCCCCGAGGGCGAGGTGCGCCACGGCGGGGCGCCGCTCACCGACCCGGCCCTGCGCTACGAGACGCAGCTCGTGCTGGGCGCCGGCTCTCTCGCCGGCAACGCGCAGCTGGCGGAGCGGGACGGTGAGTGGGAGATCCAGGGCGACCCGACCGAGGCCGCGTTCCTGGTGGCCGCGGCCAAACTCGAGGGCACGACCGTGCACATGGCCCGGTTCGACCGGCTCGGGGAGATGCCGTTCACCTCGGAGCGCAAGATGATGTCTACCCTGCACCAGGAGCGAAGCGACGGCAGCCTGCGCATCTTCAGCAAGGGCGCGCCCGACGTTCTGCTGCACCGGTGCACGCGCCTGCAGGTCGGCGAGACCATCGTGCCCCTGGACGACGAGTCGCGGCGGCGGCTGCTGGCCGACATTCAGGAGCTTTCCGCGCAGGCGTTCCGCACCCTGGGCGTCGCCTACAGCAGCGCCGACGAGAACACCGCCCCGCTGGATGAGGCCGACGAACGCGACCTGATCTACGCCGGGGTCGTCGGCATCATCGATCCGCCGCGCGACGAGGTCACGGCGGCGATCGCGGAGGCCCACCGCGCCGACGTGCGGGTGGTGATGATCACCGGGGACCACCCGGGCACGGCGGCCCGGATCGCGAGCGACCTGGGCATCGACCGGCCCGGGGCGACCGCGCTGTCGGGAGCGGATCTCGACCGCCTCGACGAGGCGGGGCTGCGGGAGGCGGTGCGCGGGACATCCGTTTTCGCCCGCGTCTCCCCCCGCCACAAGCTGCGCATCGTCGACGCCCTCCAGGCGAACGGCGACATCGTGGCGATGACCGGCGACGGCGTCAACGACGCGCCGGCCCTGAAATCCGCGGACATCGGCGTGGCCATGGGAATCACCGGCACGGAGGTGACGAAGGAGTCCGCGAAGATGATCCTGGTCGACGACAACTTCGCCACCATCGTGGCCGCCGTGCGGGCCGGGCGGGTGATCCTGGACAACATCAAGAAGTTCCTGCGCTACCTGCTTTCCTCGAACATGGGCGAGGTGCTCACGGTGTTCCTCGGCGTGCTCCTGGCCGGAGTACTGGGGCTCACCGGCGCGAGCACCGAGACCGTGGTGCTGCCGCTTCTGGTCACCCAGATCCTCTGGATCAACCTCGTCACCGATTCCGGGCCGGCCCTGGCGATGGGCGTCGACCCCGAGATCGACGACGTGATGGCGCGCCCGCCGCGGCGCATCACCGACCGGGCGATCGACCGGCGGATGTGGGTGGGCATCATGTCCACCGGCCTGGTCATGGCCATGGTCACCCTCGCCACCATCGATCTGTTCCTGCCCGGTGGTCTCCTGCCTGCGCTGGACCCCGGCAGCGACGGCCTGACCGTGGCGCGCACCGCCGGCTTCACCACCCTCGTCTTCGCCCAGCTGTTCAACACCCTGAACGCCCGCTCGGAGTCGACCAGCGCCTTCCACCGCCTGTTCGTGAACCGGTGGCTGTGGGGTGCGATCCTGCTGGCCGTGCTGCTTCAGGTCGCCGTGGTGCAACTCCCGGTGCTGCAGGCCGCGTTCGGCACCGCCTCGATGGACCCGCTGCACTGGCTGGTCTGTGTGGGCATGGCTTCGCTCGTGCTGTGGGTCGAGGAACTGCGCAAACGGATGCTGCGCTCGCTCGGCCGCGCCTGACCGGTCCGTGTGATGCGCTCGTGTGTGCGCTCGCCGCTCGCCCCGCCCGCGACATCCACCCCGCTCACCCCGCTCACCCCCGCTCACCCAGCTCCCCCCGCTCACCCCGCTCACCCAGCTCACCCCGCTCACCCAGCTCACCCCGCTCACCCCCGCTCACCCCGCTCACCCAGCTCACCCCGCTCACCCAGCTCACCCCGCTCACCCCCGCTCACCCAGCTCCCCCCGCTCACCCAGCTCACCCAGCTCACCCCGCTCACCCCGCTCACCCCCGCTCCCCGTCTGCCGTTCGCCGCTCGTCCGAACGAATTCGACGGAGATTTTGCCAGAATCGGTCCAAAACAGGCTGAAATCAATGTTTTAAATCAAAATCTCCGTCGAATTGGTTAGTCGCGGTCTCCACGGTCAGGTCGCAGATAAGGAGGGAGACCGCCGGTCGGACAGACACCTGTGCGCGGCCCTCCCGTCCGAACGAATTAGACGGAGATTCTGCCGAAATCGGGCCAAAACAGCGCGCAATCACCTTTTTAGATCAAAATCTCCGTCGAATTGGTTAGTCGTGGGTCGCCTTGCTCCGCGCCGTTGCCTTGGCCAGCATCCGTGGCTGCAGTGAGCCCGCGCGCAGGCAGAACGGACTTGCCGGGCGGCGCAGCGGGGCAGCTCGGGCCCGCCGGCGGCTGGGGCGCCCCAGCTCGGGGCCGCCCGCCGGCGCGGGCCCGCCGGTTACGGCATACTCGGCGGGATGGGGACCGGGACCGCGTCTGCCGACTCGACGAGGGTGATGAACGCGCTGAGCTCGGCGACCGCGGCGGGCGTGACCGGCAGGAACTCGGTGAGCGCCGGCGAGTGCACGAGGTAAGCCGCCCATTTCGCCCGGGAGATCGCCACGTTCAGGCGGTTCTTCATGATCAGGAAGGAGAGCCCGCGGGGAACGTCTTCGGCAGAGGATGCCGCCAACGTCACGATCGCGATCGCCGCCTCCTGGCCCTGGAACTTGTCGACCGTGCCGACTCGCACCCGCGGGAACCCGGCCGCGGCCAGGGCCTCCCGCACGGTGTTCAGTTGCGCGTTGTAGGGGGTGACGACGATCACGTCCGCCTCGGTCAGCGGGTCCTCGCGGCGCCCCTCGGTGGGGTCCGTCCACCGGCGGCCGAGCCCCGGACTCACAAGCACCGAACTTTCAGGCACCGAACTCACCAGCAAGGAGCGCACCAGCGACACCACGACGGCGGCCTCCTCGGGCGACTGCACGGAGTTGCCGACATGCGTGACGGGCACGACGTGCAGGCCGGGCGCCACGCCCTCGAGCAGCCGAGTCGCGGCATCCGGATGCGAACGCAGCTCCCCCTCGTAGGACAACCTCGACACCGGTTCGGTGACGGCCGGATGCATGCGGCGGCTCTCCGCGAGGAAGTAGCCGAGTCCGGCCGGCAGCACGTCGTGGCCGGCACTGACCCAGCCGAGCGCGGACTGGTCGATCGGCTCCGGATGCGTGCCCTGGCTCACCTGCGGCAGCTGCTGCGGGTCGCCGAGGAGCAGCAGGTTGCGCGCTCCGACGCTCGCGGCGATGGTCGACGCGAGGGAGAACTGGCCGGCCTCGTCGACGACCAGGAGGTCGAGGCTCTGCCGGGGAACCCGGGCGGGGTTGCTGAAGTCCCAGGCGGTGCCGCCGACCACGAATCCCGTGGCGGCGTGGTCGAGGGCGAACATGAGTTGCCCGTCTTTCGCCAGTTCGGTGAACCGGGCCGGGGCATCCGCATCGGAATCGGAATCTGAATCCGCGGAGGAGGGCACACTGCCGGCCCTGGGCACCTTGCCGACCAGGGCCGGGTCGAGCCCGGCCTTCACGATCGCGGCGAGGAGAGTCTCGACCACGGCGTGCGATTGAGCCACCACCCCGATCTTCCAGCCGTGGCGGCGCACGAGGGTGGTGATCACATGCGCGCCCAGGTAGGACTTGCCGGTTCCGGGCGGGCCCTGCACGGCCAGGTAGGAGGAGTCGAGATCGAGCAGGCTTGCGGTCACGGCGTCGATCCGTTCGCGGCCGGCCGTCACGCCCGGAGTGACGCCAGCGGTCGCGCCTGCGGTCACACCCGAGGCCACACCGGCGGCCACACCGGCGGCTGCGGCGACCGGCGCCAGCAGGCCCGAGCGAGTGCGCGGCGGAACTCGCCGCAGAATGTCCACCATCGGCTCCTCGGGCCAGCCCGGTCGGGCGTCGACGATGTTCTGCGCCCACTCCTCGATCGCCGGCTTCTGCTGGCCGGCGGCCGGCGGCGCCGCCGGAGCCAGGGCGCTCGGCTTCTGAGACCACGGCTCGGTGTCCTTCGGCACGGTCTCCCGCACGAGGATGCTGTCGTCGTCGGCCACCTCGAGCACGGTCACCGTGCGGGCGGTGCGGGACCCGGGCTCGAGACGGGGGTCGAGGAAGGGGCCGGGGTATTCGTAGAGCAGGAACGGTCCGGCCTGGTCGCCGGGCTTGATGCTGCTGCCCGGCGCGAGGCGCCCCCAGAGGCGCAGTTCCCGGCGGTCGGTGCGCTGCCGGCCCTCCCGGTACCAGTCCCGTTCGACCCGGGCGCGCTCGACCCGCAGCACATCCCGGGTGTCTTCCCACGCCTCGATCGGCTGCGCGAGGCGGGCGTAGTGGCCCCACCAGAAGCTCTTCTGCTCGCGCCGGTGATAGTCGAGTGCGGCGGCGGCGAACGCGGCCGCCGTCCGGTCGGCGCTACGGTGCGGGTCGAGCGCTTCCCCGGCCACGGCGAGCAGCTCGCCGCGGAGCGGGGACGGCTCCAGCTCCCCGACGGTTTTCTCCGGGGCGACGGCGCCGACCGGGATGCCCCGCTCGGCCGCACGCGCGAGCAGCCAGTCCCGCAGGCGCAACGTCGACACGCAGTCGTACCGGTTGTAGTCGGCGATGGAGCGCAGCATCCGTTCGCCCTCGTCGACCTGGCCGAGCAGGTCGAGGTCGCGCGCCGCGGCGTATTCGGTGATCGAATCGGCCGCGTTCGTCACCTCGCCCACCCGCAGGTCGGCGCCCATGTAGAGCGGTTCGAGCTTCTTGATCGAGTAGGACCGCGACCCGACCCGCATCGCCTTCTTCACCAGCGGGAAGAGGTCGACGAGCACGTTCTGCTGCAGCAGAGCGTCGACCTCGTCTTCGCCGACGCCGTGCCGGGCGGCGATGCTCAGCAGGTGCGTGCGTTCGTAGGGGGCGTAGTGGTAGACGTGCAGGTTGGGGTAGCGGGCCCGGCGGGCGCCCAGATAGTCGAGGAAGTCGCGCAGCGCCTGGCGTTCCTCCGCCCAGGTGTGGGCCCAGAACGCGCGGAACGTGCCGTCGACCTCCACCAGGCCGAACAGGTAGTCGAGGCCCCAGCTCTCCGCGGCCCCCTCGGTGTAGAGCGGATCACCCTCGAAATCAAAGAAGATGTCGCCCGCGTCGGGCGCGGGCAGCACGGCCAGCGCGGCCGGGTTGCAGAGCTCGACCGGCGGCGGCTCGTCGGCCACGGCCCGCACCTGCAGCCGGGCCTGCGTGCGGAGCCCGGCAAGTGTGCTCTCCCCGATCCCGTCGACCACGACAGCGGGCAGCCCGGCGGCGCCGGCGACCGGGTCAACGGATGCCGCGAGCTGGTCAATCGTGAAGATCCCCGCCTCAGCCAGGCGCGCGCGCTGCGAGACGCGCAAACCGGCCACGAGCAGCACATCGCGCCGCGCCTGCACCTCGGCGTCACAGGTGTCGCAGCGCCCGCAGACCGTGTACCGCGCATCGCCCCACAGGATCGGGGCCGTCTCCGCGACCCGCTCGCCGATGATGCGCAGCAGTCGTTCCCGGCGCTTGCGATACACCGGGCGGATGTCGGCGAGCCGGTGCTCGCTCACGGTTCCGTCGCCGAGCAGCAGCTGCACGGTCTCGGCCGTGCGCACCCCGATGCGGTCGAGCTGCTCGGCGTAGGCCGCCAGCTGGAGCAGCGCCGTGACCCGGGCGCTGCGGGCGAGTTTGGTGTCCTGGACGAGGTAGCTGCCGTCCGGGCGGCGCACGATGAAGTCCGCGAAGCCGATGAAGGCCACGCCGGGGGCGGTCTCGTCGAAGAAGGTGGCCTGGAAGACGGTGTCGGCGCCGGCTGCGAAGGCGCGCACGGTGTCGGCGACGACGATCTCGATGCTGGCGCGCGACATCCGTTCGGGGCGGGCGATTTCGACCACGCCCCCGGCCATTCGGTAACGCTCGAGCACTCGGGCTTCGTGCTCGTCGCCGAGCCGCGCGGTGCGCTCGAGCATGGCGTCGGCCTTCTCCGGCACGGCGGCGGCGCGGCCGAGTTTCGCGTCGAGTTTGCGCAGAAAGGCGAACTCGCACTTCGAGGCGGCAGCGAGGTCGCTCGCGCTCGTCACCACCGTCTGGGCGGGACGCGTGCCGCTCATGGTCGCACTGCTCACCGGCGTGCCCGGCACCTCGTCGCGCTCCAGCAGAAACATCGTTCCCCTCTCGGTCCGCCCGTGACGAGCGTATCGGGAGGGTCTGACATCCCCGGTGAAAGCGCTCCGACGGGCAGCAGCGCGCCACCGCGGGCGGGGCCGCTTTCATCACGGGTCAGAACCCGGTCAGGAGGTGCGGCCGGTGTCACTGCTGTTGAAGTCGCTGCTGTCGAAATCGGTCGTCGCGATCTCCGCGTACGCGGGCGAGGGTTTGGGTTGCTGGAGAGCGAGAACCCGGTCGCGGAGGACTGCGATCACCTCGGTGATGTTCGGCTCGTCCCAGAGGGAATCCTCGGGAACGCTGATCAACTCACTCATCGGCCCCACGATCAGTTTCACCATGATCGGCTTCCCGGCGACATTGATCGCGGGCAGGTTCAGTGACTCGGTCGTCTGACTGATACCCAGGGCGGTGACGAGTTGGAAGAGTGCGTCTGCGATGGCGTCCGCGGTGAGGAAGGACGCCCCGCTGTAGGAGATTCGTCGCATGCAATCACTGTCTCCCCACCCCGCTGGGTATTCAACCCCCCAGGGAACAGCCCGAGGCCCGGCGGCCGCCAACAGGCGGTCGTCGGGCCCGAACAGGCGGTGCGGCGCGCTACTGCGCGTCGGACTCATCGGCCGCGTGGAACCACGGCGGGTACACGGCCACCTTGGGCTTGTGCGCCCCGGCGGCGAGGATGCCCCGCACCGCGTCGCGCACCTTGTCGTTGGCGACGCCGATCAGCGTGACCAGCTGGAACGGGAACTGCTCGCTGACGAGCAGCTCCGCCGCGCGGATCGCGCCCGATTCCTGGTCGGCGCGCAGCCGGCGCAGCAGCCGGTCCGCGCTCTCCGGCGCGGCACTGAAGCTGGTCAGCGGCCCGGCGGCGTCCGCGTCGGTGACGACGACGGCCGCCGCGGCAGGCTCGTCGGCGGTGGCGAGGTCGTCACGGAGCTTCTTGACCGTGCTGACCAGGATCACGAAATCGAAGATCTCAGCGTCGTGGGCCTGGCCCGAGAGGCGGGGGTCGGTGGCACCGGTGAGGATGCCGTCCCAGAGGTACGCGTTCGGCGACAGGAAGAACGGTACGTACGCGGCGACCCGGGTGTCGTCCGCCTCCGTGACGACCGCGGCGCGGCGTGCCGCGCGGGTGAGCACGGAGGAGAGGTCCACGGCGGGCCGGGTCTCCCAGGCGTCGCTGGCGTCGGCGAGCAGGCGCCCGCTGCCGAGGATTCCGGCGAGGTTACGGATGTGGGTGACGTGGTAGATCCGCTGCTCCCCCACGTTGTCGACGGCCGTCTTCGCCGCGCCGGAGACCCGCACCGGTGAGGCCTTGACGGTTCCGGCCGCCTTGGCCACCGGCACGGTCTTCGTGCCGCCGAGGGTCACGGTTCGCGGCGACGGCGAGCTGCGCAGCGAAGGAGCCTTAGCGGACTTGGCCCGGCTGGCGCGAACCGCGGGAACGGCCGGCACGATCTCGGGGGCTGCTTTCGGGAAGCACAGGGCACACAATCCACCCTCGAGTCCGTGGATACATTCGTCGCTCAAAACTAGTGAAAACCTTTCGTGTGCGTGGCCCCCACACTCTTCAAGTCCGATGCTCAAAGACCACGTATCAACGGTACGGTCATTTCGGCCCGGATGGTGACCGTTCGGCGCATTCTCTGCAGACCGACGGATGCGGCGAGCGCCAGCGTTCCGGTCGCCGCGACCCACACATTCAGCCCGAACACCATCAGGCAGAACGGCGCCAGCACGATCAGCAGGGTGGAGACCGAGACCGCCCAGTCGGCCGCGGCCCGATCGCCGATCCGCCGCAGGACCGGCCATTCCAGTCGGCCGAGCAGGGCCGACAGCAGGAACAGGGCCGCCACCGTCGCGGCGAAATACGCCGGTCTGGTCCACCACCACAGGGGCGTTTCCGGCGCCGGACCGCCCCACGGGGTCAGGAGCGTCAGCCCGACCAGCAGGGCGATCACCGGCACGTGCCAGAGGTAGATCGTGATCAGGCGGGCACCGATCGCCCCAACCAGCACCCGCACGGGCGCGAGCGCCGCGATCCGGTGCAGCACCGGGCGGGCGAGCGCCAGCAGCGCGAACTGGCCGACGCCCAGCACGGTCAGGGCCAGGCTCGGCGGGTTGAGGTCCTCGAGAATGTTCACCCGGGAGAGGCCCGTCTGGACCATCCCCCACAGGAGCAGGAAGCTGTCGGCTGCGAGCAGCAGCAGCGCCGCCCGGCCGCGCCGGGCGAACCATCCGTCGGCCACCCAGAAGCCCAGTTGCTGCAGGAACAGCCAGATGAAGATCATGTTGAAGATGCCGATCACCGCCAACCCGGAAGACAGTCGCCCCGCCTCGACCACGATCGCGCAGCCGAGCAGCACCAGCAGCGTCAGCACTCGGGCGCGGGCGTGCAGTTCCACCATCCCCGGCAGGAAGGCCTGGCTGAACGCGTAGGCGGCGAGGAACCAGAGCGCCGACGTCACCCCGGCGCCGATCAGCAGGACGGATGCCCGGTCCACCCCGCTCCACTGCAGCACCAGGATGCCGCTCGTGAGGGCCAGGAACAGCGGGGCCGCGGGCCGGGCCAGCCTCAGGATGCGGCCGCGGATGAATTCGGCCGGGGTCAGCCCGGCGGCGGCCGCCGCGGTCCACGCCCGATGGCCGGCGAACCCCCCCGATGATGAAGAAGAGCGGCATGATCTGCGCGACCCAGGTCACCGGGGGCAGCCACGGCTGGGCCGCCAGCACGTTGTCGAGCCGCAGGCCAGCGCCCGGGCGGAGGGTCGCCCCCATCATGAGCAGGTGTCCGAGCACCACCGGCAGAACGCAGACGACCCGCATGAGGTCGAGCACCCGGTCGCTGGCATCCGGTGTGTCAGGCGCCATGGCCTCAGCCGCCCTCCCAAGGGAGAGGCTCCTCGAAGGGGACGGGAGCGAGCGGGATGACCACCACCGGCCGGTGCTGCCGGTGAGCCAGCCGCACGGCGACGGAACCGCTGATGAACTTCGCCAGGGTGGACCGCACATTGGACTCCCGGGTGCCCACGACGATCATGGCCGCCCCGAGGGTCTGGGCCAGATGGCCGAGGGCGCGAGCCGGGTCGCCGGCCAGCGCACGGGTCGACCAGACGACCCCGGCCCCCTCGAGGATCTCCGCCAGGTGCGCGGCCAGGCGCGGATCGAACCTCTCTTCGGTCAGCTCGGGAGTGTCAGGGTCGAACGGGAGGGAACTCATGCTGCCGTCGGCATGCTCCACCACCATGTACCGGGTCGCCTCGACGGTGGCGCAGACGAGTTCGGCCTGGAAGCGGGAGGCGAAGACGGCGGCCTCCAGCACGACGGCATCCGGCTGCCTGTGCGTCACTCCGACGATCACCCGGACCGGTTTATCTGCACTCATCGCGCCCTCCGTTGCTTTCGCTGGTGACACTAGTCAGAAACCGGCGGACCGTCACCGTTTCGAGGGCGAGGCCGGCAGGGCGGGTCGGTGCGGGTCGCTGCGGGTCGGGTCGGTGCGGGTCGGTGCGGGTCGGGCGATCCGGCGCCGCTGGGCGAGCTAAGTTGGAACTGTGGGGCAGTCGACGATGACCAGGAGCGAACGGTGGGAACGGGCGACGGATGCGCCCCTCCTCTGGCTCGGGTTCGCTTTCCTCTTCGCCTACGCGACCCCGATCATCGCGCCCGAGATCGGCTCGTGGTGGCGCCTGCTGCTCGAGTGGGTCGAGATCGCCACCTGGGCGGCTTTCGCCCTCGACTTCACCGTGCGGCTAAGCCTCGCCCGCGGGCGCCTGAAGTTCATCCGCACCCACCTGCTCGATCTGGTGGCCGTCGCCCTGCCGCTGTTCCGGCCGCTCCGGGCGCTGCGCGTGCTGTCGATCGTGATCCTCTCTGCCCGGCGCCTGAGCAAGAAGCTCAAGAACCGGGTGATGACGTACGCGGCCGTGACCGCGGTCTCGGTCTGGTTCATCGCCGGCCTCGCGGTCACGGATGCCGAGCGGGGCGCCCCGGGCGCCAACATCCACTCCGTCTGGGAGGGGTGGTGGTGGTCGTTCATCACGATGGCCACGGTCGGATTCGGCGACCTGTACCCCGTGACGGCCGAAGGACGACTCGTCACGGTCGGTCTGGTCGCCACCGGCATCGCCCTGATCGGCACCCTCACCGCGTTCATCGCCGCCTGGTTCGCGTCGGCGAGCCGGGAAGCCGAGGAGGAGATCAAGGCCGAACTCGACGTCAGCGAGGACAAGCTCGACGCCCTGAAGCTCGAGATCGGTGAACTGAAGACCCTGGTCGAACGTCTGCTCGAACGACCCGTGCCCCCTTCGTCACCATCGCCATCGCCTGAGGGGTAGACAGGGGGCGTGACCGCACACATGACCGCCGCCGACCTCGGCCTCGACCTGTCCGACGGGGCCGAAGACCAGCTCTTCCGCTGGTTCCTGGCCAGTGTGCTCTTCGGCCGTCCCATCCAGCAGGAGGTCGCCGCCCGCACCTATGGGGTGCTGATCTCCCACGGCCTGACCGCCCCGGAGGAGTTCGCCCGCTACGACCGGGAGGGCCTCCGGGCCCTGCTCGACGAGGGCCACTACGCGCGGCTGGACTACATCATGACCGACGAGCTGCACGAGGTGATGCGAAGCGTGGCCGCCGAGCACGGGTCGGTCGGCGGGATGGTGCGCGCGGCGGCGTCACGGGAGGAGCTCACCCGCACACTCGTCGCGTTCAAGGGCATCGGACCGACGACCGCAAAGATCTTCCTGCGGGAGCTGCCGGCGAGCGTGCTGCCGCGCTGACGGCATCCGTTCTTTGTGCCACGTACCCCGCCGAGTCTCTGGACAGGTTCAGGTTCATCTGCCTAACATGGTAATGAGCGAATGCCCTTTTCGGGGCCGGGGAACTCGCCAGCAGAATCGACGCCACGCCCCACATGCCCCACGCAATAGAAAACGACATCCTGCCGATTCCGACCTGTGTCTCCTGTTTCACCCCCATGGCCCCGGCCGGCGGTGGCTGGTGGTGCGACGGTTGCCAGGAGTTCCTCTGACCGGGTTGACGGCTCCGTCTATTTGACGGCGATCAGCTCGATCAGACGGATGTCGGGATCATTCGCCAGCAGGCTCGGCCCGTGTTCGGCGAGGGCTGCGGGGATCGCACCGCCCAGGTGAGCCTGTCGGCCCTCCTCGGTCTCGAAGGTGTCGAAGATGCCGAACGTCTTCTCGTCGACCCGGAAGGCGTACCAGGTGCGGGTCTGGGGCTCCTCGTCCACCACCGCGCGGCCCGCCTCCAAGAAGTCCCACACGTCCTGCTCCTTGCCCGGCTTCGCTTCCACCAGGGCCAGTACTCCGAACTTGAGTGCCATCGGACTCTCCTTCACTTCTTCTTGGCTTCGTCGCGTCGTGAGCTCCGGGCGGGCGGATGTCCCCCGTGCAGCGAGCGTAGAACGCCGCCCCTGCCCCGGCAAGGACTGCGAGGGACCCGCCCCTAACGAATTCGACGGAGATTCTGCGTTAAAACCGTGCGCAGGAGGCGAAACGGCTCATTTTCGGCAAAATCTCCGTCGAATTGGTTACACAGGGCGGGGGCGGGGAGGTTGGGTAGTGTGGACGGGTTCCACCCCCGGCCAGCGGCACCAATGTCCACTACCGGCACCAATTCAGAGGAGTCCCATGTCGACCACCGTTAAAGGCGTCATCGCACGATCGAAGGGCGCGCCCGTTGAGCTCGTCGACATCGTGATCCCTGACCCCGGTGCGGGCGAGGTCATCGTCGACATCGAGACCTGCGGCGTCTGCCACACCGACGTGCACTACCGCGAGGGCGGCATCAACGACGAGTTCCCGTTCCTGCTCGGGCACGAGGCCGCCGGACGCGTCAGCGTTGTCGGCGCCGGCGTGACCCACGTCGAGGTGGGCGACTTCGTGGTGCTGAACTGGCGCGCGGTCTGCGGCGACTGCCGGGCCTGCAAGCGCGCCGAGCCCTGGTACTGCTTCAACACCTTCAACGCCGACCAGAAGATGACCCTCACCGACGGCACCGAGCTCAGCCCGGCCCTCGGCCTCGGGGCATTCGCCGAGAAGACCCTCGTGCACGAGAAGCAGTGCACGAAGGTGAACCCGAAAGCAGACCCCGCCGTCGTGGGCCTGCTCGGCTGCGGCATCATGGCCGGAATCGGAGCGGCCATGAACACGGGCAACGTCAGCCATGGCGACTCGGTCGCCGTGATCGGATGCGGCGGCGTCGGCAACGCGGCGATCGTCGGGGCCCGGCTCGCCGGGGCATCCGTCATCATCGCGATCGACCGCGACGCCAAGAAGCTCGTGATCGCCCAGACCCTCGGCGCCACCCACTCCATCGACTCCTCCGACCTGGACGAGGACGGCGTGGTCGCGGCCGTGCAGGCCCTGACCGGCGGCTTCGGAGCGGATGTCGTGATCGACGCGGTCGGACGCCCCGAGACCTGGCGCCAGGCGTTCTACGCCCGCGACCTGGCCGGCACCGTCGTGCTGGTGGGGGTGCCGACGCCCGAGATGATGCTCGAGATCCCGCTGCTGGACGTGTTCGGGCGCGGCGGCTCGCTCAAGTCCTCCTGGTACGGGGACTGCCTGCCCGAGCGCGACTTCCCGATGCTGACCGACCTCTACCTGCAGGGGCGGCTGCCGCTGGACGAATTCGTCAGCGAGCGCATCGGCATCGGACACATCGAGGAGGCCTTCGCGAAGATGGCCCGCGGCGACGTGCTGCGCTCGGTCGTGGTCCTCTGATGGCCGCCCGGATCGAACACCTCGTCACCTCGGGCAGCTTCAGCCTCGACGGCGGCACCTGGGATGTCGACAACAACGTCTGGATCGTCGGCGACGACGACGAGTGCGTCGTGATCGACGCCGCCCACTCCGGTGACGCCATCCTGACGGCCATCGGCGACCGCAAGCTCGTCGGCATCCTCTGCACGCACGCGCACGACGACCACATCGGCGCCGTCGCCGACGTGCAAAAGGCGCACACCGCGCCGACCTACCTGCACCCGGACGACATGATGCTGTGGGACCGGGTCTACCCGGATGCCCCGCCGAGCCGACCGTTGGAAGACGGCCAGCTGATCGAGGTGGCCGGGATCGACCTCCAGGTGCTGCACACGCCGGGCCACTCCCCCGGCGCGGTCTGCTTCTACGCGCCCGCGCTCGGCACCGTGTTCAGCGGCGACACCCTCTTCCACGGCGGCCCCGGCGCAACCGGCCGCTCCTTCAGCGACTTCCCCACGATCATCACGTCGATCCGCAGTCGGTTGCTCACGCTGCCCGCGGAGACCGTCGTTCTCACCGGCCACGGCGAGTCCACGACGATCGGCGCCGAGGCGGCCCACCTCGACGAGTGGATCGCCCGCGGCCACTAGGCGGATGCCGCCGACGGATGCCGCGGCATCCGTCGGCCGTCACGCCCGTTTGTTGTGGCTGTATCTTGTGGCTAATTCAGGAGATCTCGCCGTCGGGCCGCAACTCGCCGCATGATTCCGCGGCCGGTGTGGCGCCGGTAGACGGTTCTCCTGAGTTAGCCACACGGCCGACGTTTGAAGGGGCGGGATCGGCGGCAGGGATCGGCGACGCGGGGCCGGCTCAGGAGGGCCGGCCCACTGTTCGGCTCACCGGCGCACGATCGAGCGCAGCAGCCGCACCACCACAGACAGGGACGCCATGTCGTCCTGGGCGAGGGCATTGACCTCCTCGAACACGCTCCGGGCCCGGCCCAGCTGTTCCGCGTTCTGTTCCTCCCAGGCGAGCAGGCGGTCCTCGGCGCTGGCGGCGTCCGTTTCGCTGAGCACGGCCCGGGTCATGTCGGCCACGGTCGTGTACAGGTCGTCGCGGAGGGCGGCGCGGGCCAGTGCCTGCCACCGGTCCTTGCGCGGCAGCACGGTGATGCGCTCGAGCAGGTTGTCCACCCTGAAGCGGTCGTACACCGTGTAGTACACCCCGGCGACATCCGTCATGGGCTCGTCCGTGTGGGCGGCGATCGTGGCCACGTCCAGCAGGGCGAAGGCCTCGAAGAGTTCCGCCCACCGGCGGCCGAGGTTCTCGGGCACGCCCCACGCCTGCGCGGTGTCCAGCAGGGACAGCACCCGCTTCAGGTCCCCGCCCTTGAGGTAGTCGTCCAGGTGCGCCCGCATCAGGTCCATCTGCGGCTTGTACTGCGCGACCACGTCGCCCACGGGCCGCGATGCGCCCTGATTGACCTGCCAGCGCACGGCACGGTCGAGCAGGCGACGGATGTCCAGGTGGATCGCCGTCCAGTGCCGGGTCGGGAACGACGACGGCAGGGCGTTCAGCTCCTCGACCAGCACGTCCAGTTCAAAGATCTCGCGCAGGGCGACGAACGCCCGGGCGATCGTGGCCTGGTTCGCCGAGGTCTCCTCCATCGCCCGGAACGCGAACGTCACCCCGCCGAGGTTGATCATGTCGTTCGCAACGACCGTGGCGATGATCTCGCGGCGGAGCGGATGCGTGTCCAGCTCGGCGTCGAAGCGCTCGGACAGCTGCCGGGGGAAGTACCGGCGCAGCGTGCGGCGGAACCACGGGTCGTCGGCCAGGTCGCTGTCCCGCAGCGCCGTGGCCAGTTCGATCTTGGCGTACGCCGCCAGCACGCTCAGCTCGGGTGAGGTCAGGCCCTGGCCCGTTTCCAGGCGCTCGCGCAGAGTCGACGTCGTCGGCAGGGCCTCCAGGTCGCGTTTGAGGTCGCCGGATGCCTCCAGCCAGTCCATCAGGCGTTCGTAGCTGGGGCTCCAGCTGGCCACCTTCGCGCGGTCGTTGAGCAGCAAGATGTTCTGGTCGACGTTGTCCTCCAGCACCAGGCGGGCGACCTCGTCGGACATGGAGGCGAGGAACTCCGACCGTTCCTCCTCGGAGAGCTTGCCCGCGGCGACCATGCGGTCGACGAAGATCTTGATGTTCACCTCGTGGTCGGAGCAGTCGACCCCGGCGGAGTTGTCGATCGCGTCGGTGTTGAGGATGACGCCCTGCAGCGCCGCCTCGATCCGGCCGAGCTGGGTCAGCCCGAGGTTGCCGCCCTCGCCGACGACCTTGACCCGCAGGTCCCTGCCGTCGACCCGGATGGCGTCGTTGGCCTTGTCGCCGACCTGCGCGGCCGTCTCCGTGCTCGCCTTGACGTAGGTGCCGATGCCGCCGTTGTAGAGCAGGTCGGCGGGGGCCGTCAGGATCGCCCGGAGCAGTTCCGGCGGGCTGAGGCGCGTGGTGCCGTCGGGCAGCCCGAGCGCGGCCCGCACCTCGGCGGAGATCGGCACCACCTTGGCCTGGCGCGGGAAGACCCCGCCGCCGGCGCTGATCAGGCTGGAGTCGTAGTCCGCCCAGGAGGAACGCGGGAGGGTGAACAGGCGCCGCCGTTCCGCGAACGAGGCCGCGGCATCCGGAGTCGGGTCCAGGAAGATGTGCCGGTGGTCGAAGGCCGCAACGAGACGGATGTGCTGCGACAGGAGCATCCCGTTGCCGAACACATCGCCGGACATGTCGCCCACCCCGACGACCGTGAACTCCTCTGACTGCGTGTCCACGCCGAGTTCGCTGAAGTGCCGTTTGACGGACTCCCACGCACCGCGGGCGGTGATGCCCATGGCCTTGTGGTCGTAGCCGATCGAGCCGCCGGAGGCGAACGCGTCGCCGAGCCAGAAGCCGTACTCGGCGGCCAGCCCGTTGGCGATGTCCGAGAACGTGGCCGTTCCCTTGTCGGCGGCGACGACCAGGTAGGAATCGTCGTCGTCGTGGCGCACGACCCGGCTGGGCGGCACCAGCTGCTCGCCGCCCGCGGTCGTGACCAGGTTGTCGGTGAGGTCGAGCAGTCCCCGGATGAAGGTCTTGTAGCTTTCGATGCCCTCCGCCATCCACGCGGCCCGGTCGACGGCCGGGTCGGGCAGCTTCTTGGCGAAGAACCCGCCCTTGGCCCCGGTGGGCACGATCACGGCATTTTTGACCGTCTGCGCCTTGACCAGGCCGAGCACCTCGGTGCGGAAGTCCTCGCGCCGGTCCGACCAGCGCAGACCGCCGCGGGCCACCTTGCCGAAGCGGAGGTGCACCCCCTCCACCCGCGGGGAGTAGACCCAGATCTCGTAGCGCGGCCGGGGGAAGGGCAGCAGTTCGATCGCCGTGGGGTCGAGCTTGAGACTCAGGTACGGCTTGCCCTGGAAAAAGTTCGTGCGCAGCGTCGCTTCGATCAGGTTGATCAGGGTGCGCAGCACCCGGTCCGCGTCGAGCGTGGTGACCTGCTCCATGGCCACGGTCAGGTGCTCGCGCACCTGCGCCGCCCGGCTGGTGCGTTCCTCCTCGGCCAGATCCGGATCGAACCGGGCCTCGAACAGCGACACCAGGCCGCCGGTGACGGCGGGGTTGGCGAGCAGCGTGTCCGCGACGAACCCGTAGGAGTTGGTGTTGCCGGCCTGGCGGAGGTACTTGGCGTAGCTGCGAAGGATGACGACCCGGTGCCAGGCCATGCCCTCCCTGAGTACCAGCCGGTCGAGCCCGTCCGATTCGGTGGCTCCGCTGACGGCGGCGCCGAACGAGTCGGCCAGCAGGGCGCCCGTCTCGATCGGGTCGACGCCGGCCGGGTAGGTCAGGCCCAGGTCGTAGAGGTAGAAGTCCCGGCCGTCGGCGGTTCTGATCTCGAAGGGCACCTCGTCGAGAACCTCGATGCCGAGGTTCTGCAGGAACGGCAGGATCTGGCTCAGGCTCTTGGGCTCCATCAGGTAGAGCTTGACCCGGGCATCCTCTTCGGCGGCGCCGCGCCCAGCGGTGCTCCCATCGTCGGCGTCGGCGACGGTGTCGCCGGCGCCCGTGCCGGTCGGAAGGTAGACGTGAAGTGCGGGCCTGGCCGGCTCAGTGCCGACGGCACGCGCGGCGGCTGCCGCGGCGGCGCCCTCCTCGAATCGGCCGATGTCTTCCAGAGCCTCCTCGAGCTCGTAGTCCACCCGGTAACTGGCGGGGAAGGCCTCCGACCAGAGTTCGGCGAGGCGCTCCGCCTCATCCAGCGGGTAGCTCTCGCGCAGTTTCTCGCCGATCCCCTCGGGCCAGGACCGCACCGCCATCACCAGGCGGTGTTCCAGTGCGGCGGTGTCGACGACGCCGACCGTGTCGTTCTTCTGCAGCCGGATCCGGAAGAACAGTCGAGCCAGCGCGGACTCGGTCATCCGGGCCTCGAAGTCGACGGACTCCGCGTGGAACGTGTCCCGCAGCTCCTTCTCGATCCGGAGACGGACGGCCGTGGTGTACCGGTCGCGGGGGAAGTAGACCAGCGCGGTCATGAACCGGCCGTAGACATCCGGGCGAAGGAAGAGCCGGGTGCGGCGGCGCTCCTGCAGCCGCTGGATGGCCAGCGCGGTGGTGAACAGCGTGGGCACGTCGATCTGGAACAACTCGTCGCGGGGGTACGTTTCCAGGATTCCGAGCAGCTCCTTGCCGCTGTGCGACCCGGGCGGGAAGCCGGCCTGCTCCATCACCGCGTCGACCTTCTCGCGCAGGATCGGCACGTCCCGCACCGAACTCGTGTACGCCGTGGCGGCGAACAGGCCGATGAAGCGCTGCTCCCCCCGCACGTTGCCGTCGGCGTCGAAGCTCTTGATCCCGATGTAGTCGAAGTACGCCGGCCGGTGCACGCTCGACCGCGAGTTGGCCTTGGTGATCACCAGGGCGCTGCGTTCTCGCGCCTTGTGCCGGCCGGCATCCGTCAGGTGCTGGATCTGGTGGCCGTCTTCCATCGAGCGCAGCAAGCCGAGGCCACTGCCCTCACGGATGGTCAGCACGTCTTCGCCGTCGACGGTCTCCAGGTCGTACTCCCGGTAGCCGAGGAAGGTGAAGTTGTCGCGGTCGAGCCAGCGCAGCAGGTCCTGCGCCTGCTTGATCTCCTGGATGCCCTCGGCGTGGGCGACGTGGCCGAGGTCGTCGGCGATCTGCACGGCCTTCGTTCGCATGGCCCGCCAGTCCTCGTTCGCGGCGCGCACGTCGCCGAGCACCTTGGCGAGACCGGTGACCAGGCTGGCCCGGGCCTCGTCGTTGGCGGTCTCGATCTCGATCGCGATCCACGACTCGACCTGGCTCACGGTCTCGTCGACGTCGCCGGGCCGGGCGGCGTCACCGCCGTGCACACGGCTGACCCCGATCAGCTCGTTCGTGTGCCGGTCGCGGGTCACGACGAGGAGCGGGTGCACCTCGAGGTGGATGGCGGAGTGCTGCCGCACCAGCTCGGCGGTGACGGAGTCGACCAGGAACGGCATGTCGTCGGTGACGATGTAGACGACGCTGCGGCCGGCTTCGTTATGGACCTCGATGTTCGGGGTGCCGGGAGTACGGCTGAGGGCGACCTGCCAGTGGTGGACGGCCCGCTCGTGGAGGGTTTCCACGTTGGAGTTCTGGCGGTCTTCACCGGCCAGGTGTTCGTAGTAGTCGGAGATGAAAGCGTCGAGCGTGCTGCCTGTCGGGGCCGGGATCGCACGGGTGGACTCAGACGTCATTGAAAACAGCCTCCATCAAATATGTGATCTCCGCGTCATTGCGGATGGTCGAGCCGTGAACGCGACGCGCCGGCTGGTGTCGGCGGTCGAACGAGGAGACTCCCTGACCATCGTAGTTTTGTTCCCGGGATCCGCCCAGTCGCCCGGCGGCGGGTCCCCGATCTGCCCCGTCATGTCACCTTTCCGGTCGAGAGCGCCCGTTCCGCCGGTCACTCTCGACCGGAAAGGTCACGGTCGGCGCTCGTAGGATGGCACGCATGCGCGCGATTCTGGTAGACACCCCCGGCGGGCCCGAAACCCTCACCCTCACGACCGTGGCCGACCTGCCCATCGGGCCCCGCGACATCCGGATTCGGGTGGCCGCGGCCGGCGTCAACCGGGCGGATGTCGCCCAGCGGCTGGGCAGCTACCCCTCGCCGGCCGGGGCGCCGCAGTGGCCCGGGCTGGAGGTGTCCGGCACGGTCACCGGGACCGGCGCCGAGGCCTCACGGTTCCAGGTCGGCGACCGGGTCTGCGCCCTGCTGGCCGGCGGCGGCTACGCCACCGAGGCCGTGGTGCACGAAGACCTCGCTCTGCTCGTCCCCGACTCGACGGACCTCGTCGAGGCGGCCGCCCTGCCGGAAGCCCTGGCGACCGTGTGGTCGAACGTGTTCCTCTGCGCAGGATTGGCCGCCGGGGAGACCCTGCTCGTGCACGGCGGCGCGAGCGGCATCGGCACCACGGCGATCCAGCTCGGCGTGCTGGCCGGTGCCCGGGTGGCGGTGACGGCCGGGTCGGCCGCGAAGCTCGCGGTGTGCCGGGACCTGGGCGCGGACATCCTGATCAACTACCGCGAGCAGGATTTCCCGGCCGAGATTGCCGCGGCGACTGGGGGGCACGGCGCCGACGTGATCCTCGACATCATCGGCGGCTCCTACGCCGCCCGCAACGTGGCCGCCCTGGCCCTGAACGGGCGCATCATGGTGATCGCCAACCAGAGCGGCGAAGACGCCATCTTCAACCCGTTCCACCTGATGCAGAAACGCGGCCGGTACTGGGGCACCACCCTCCGCTCCCGCCCGTTCGAGGAGAAGGCCGCCATCATGCAGGCCGTCAGAACGGATGTCTGGCCCTGGGTCGCATCCGGCCGGTTCCGCCCGGTGATCGACAGCCGTTTCTCCTTCGACGATGCCGCCCAGGCCCACCGGCGGCTGGAAGCATCCGTTCACGTGGGCAAGATCCTGCTGGTGCCCTGACATGATGCCGACGGCCCGGAAGAACGACATCGTGCTGGTGCGGCACGGGCAAACCGAGTGGAGCATCTCCGGCCGGCACACCGGGCGCACCGACATCCCGCTGACCGATCTCGGTCGACAGCAGGCGGATGCCCTCGGCGGCATGCTGCAGGGCCGCGATTTCTCGCTGGTGCTGTCGAGCCCCCTCACACGAGCCTGGGAGACCATGCAGCGGGCCGGATATGCTGGCAAGGGCATGCCCGACGAACACATTCTCGAGTGGGATTACGGCGTCTTCGAGGGCCGCACGACCGCGGACATCCGCGAGGCGGAGCCCGACTGGTCGGTCTGGACCTCTCCCATCGTCGGCGGCGAAACCGTCGACGATGTCGGCGTGCGGGCCGACACCGCCATCGAACGCTGCCTTGGCGCCCCCGGCCCCGTCGCCGTGTTCGCCCACGGGCACTTTCTGCGAATCATGACGGCCCGCTGGATGGGTCTGCCCGCGGCCGCGGGGCGGCACCTCAGCCTCGGCACGGCGACCGTGTCCACCCTCGGCTGGGAACGCGAGACCCGGGTGCTGCAGATGTGGAACGACGCCTGCCACCTCAACTCGATGGACCCCGTGGTCTGATCGACGCCAGCGGGCAGGTCCCGGCTACACTCCGGGGCATGATGATCACCGAGCTTGCGTCTGACGAAGTCTTCGTCTTCGGATCGAATGCCACCGGGATGCACCTCGGCGGAGCGGCCGCGACGGCGCAGGAGAAGTTCGGCGCGGTCTGGGGCGAAGGCCACGGCCTGCACGGCCAGTCCTACGCGATCGACACCATGAGCGGGCTCGAGGTGATCGCGGCGGAGGTGGCGACGTTTCTGGAGTTCGCGGGGCAGCATCCGGAACTGCGGTTTCTGGTCACCGAGATCGGGTGCGGGATCGCGGGCTACACGCCCGCGCAGATCGGGCCGCTGTTTCGCGGGGCGCCCGGCAATGTGGTGCTGCCGGAGAGCTTCCGGTAGGCGCCGGGCGGGGATTGCGGGCTGCTCGGGTTCGGCCCACGGGAGTGTGCCAGACTCGATTCCGGCCGCCACCCGAGCCTGGTTCGGTTGCTGTGAACGTCTCCCACCCGATTGGACATCGAACCCGTGAAGAACTGGTCCTTCAATACCTGCGCGATCGCCGGGTTCAGCTTCAGCACCTTCTCGGTGGCGCTGGTCATCCTGAACGCGGTCACCGCGAACCGGTTCCTGACCGTGCTCTTGTCGGTCGCGGGGGTGGCCCTCCTGATCGGAGGCGCACTGTCCGTGCGCGCCCACTTCCTCTGGTCCCGCGGCGGATCGCGCTAGCCGGGGCCAGGCTGTTCTCGCGACCTGTCCCGCTTCCGGTCCAAGCGCTGATAGCTTCGGCCCATGAGACTGTCTTGGGGTGCGGCCGTTGTGGTCGCGGGAGCGCTCGTTGCATTGTCCGGCTGCTCGTCGGCCGGTCCCGGCGCCGGTGAGGCTCCCGCCTCGACTCCGGCGGCCGCCGCACCCCTGACCTGTGCCGAACTCGTTGGTGGGCCAGACGTGGATGCGGCCCTCGCGTCACCGTCGACACCCAGCGATTTTGCGAGTCTCCTGTCCTACCCCACCCCGCACGACTCCGCATCGACCGCAGCCGGAGGGATTCGCTGCGCCTGGCTGGCCGATGGGTCCCAGGGCCGCTACTCGAAAATCATCGGCGAACCCGGGGTCCCCTGGCTCGACGTCGAGGTCTTGCCCGGCGCCGCCGAGAAATGGACCTCGTACACGTTCGGCGACGGACCGGGAACAACGGCGACAACACCGTTCGCGGTGTTCGACGGAGCGCAGTCCTGTGGCGATCCCGGCTGCAAGGCCACGGCGCCCATCGGCTCCGCCTGGGTGAGCGTCATGGTGCACGATCCAGGGTTCGGCGTGGGAGACAGCCTGGTCGGATCGTCGCAGGAGGATATCTTCGCGAAGCTCAACCCGGCGGCCTCGGCCGTGTTCTCAACCATTGCGAACGCGACTCCGGCGCAGCTCGACTGGCCGGCGACGCCGGCTCGTGCGAGCGATCCTCTGGTGGAGCCCTGCTCGAGCTTCCTCAAGGCTCCGGCGCTGGCCACCGCGCTCGGAGTGGCAACCGTTGGTGAGTATGCCGACTCGGCCGCTCTGCCGTCGGACATCGTCTCGCTCGACAGCGTGGCCCTCACAGATGCGGGGTTTGTGGACTGTTTTGCGGAGGCAGGGTTCGACGCGAGGGCGAGTTTCGTTCTCGCGCTCGACAACGCAGCCATCGTGGATCGCATTGCTGCCGGGCTCGGACCGAACAGCGACGAGCACCTCGACCGGCTGATGGGTCAGACGGGAAGCGAGAAAGCCGTGTCGAATTGCGTTGCTGGCCGCCCGAATTGCGACCTCTGGTTCTCGCTCGGCGCGGACGCCATCTTTGTCTCGTCGATTTCCAGCGATTCGAAGGCCATCGCCCAGGCCATCATCGCTCAGGCGCGATAGGCGCGATAGGAGGGTCGGCGCCGTCGGCGGGACCCCGGCCCCGGCTCAGATACTGAAGTCGCCGCCCGGGGCCCGCTCCGACTCGGCGAGGCTGGCCGGGACGTTCGTCTGGTTGACGGGTTCGTCACTGTACGACGACGTGACGAGGATGGGCATGTGGTCGGAGTCGCCGATCGGCAGCGTCTCGACGTTCTCGATGGTCAGGCCGATGGAGGTCGCCAGGTCGAAGTGCCCGCGGAAGAACTTGTACCGGGTGTAGGTGCGCGTGTCACTCATGGTGAGGTCGTAGCCGGACTGGTTCACCTGGTCGCCGAGGTGGCCTTTGAAGATGGGGTAGTTGTAGTCGCCCACCATCAGGGTCGGCAGGCCGGGACCGAGGATGTTCAGCTCCTCGTGGGCCGACCGGATCTGGTTGCGGCGCAGGGAGTTCAGCGCGGTAAGCGGTGCGGCGTGGAAGGACGCGACGACGAGTTCGCGGTTCTCGGCGAGGTCCGTCAGCCGGGTGCCGATCAGCCGCTCGTGCGCGGGCGTCAGCAGCCGGTCATGCAGGGATTTCTTCAGCGCGAAGGTCTTGGTGTGTTCCGCCGTGAAGCGGTCCTTGCGGTAGTAGATCGCCAGGCCGAGCCGGTTGCGCACGGTCGAATCGGCCAGGTGCAGCAGGCCGATCTCTTCGGGCAGCTCGCGGGTGTCACATTCCTGCAGGCAGAGGACATCGGGATCGTAGCGCTCCGACAAAGCGATGAGTTCGCCGCTCGCGCGGTCCTTACGGAGGTTGTAGCTGATGACCTTCACGAAGCCAGCCTACGTTTGCGCCGGAAAAAATCCACATCGTCTAAGTGAATTCTCGGCTGACCGAACACGGGCGTATGCGAGACTCGGGGACATGATGCAGGATGCGCGCGGGGCGGTGGTCTCGGTCAGCCGGGACGACCGGCACCGGTTCAGCAAGCCGGTCGTGCCGGACATCCGTCTGATCAGCGGCGTCGGCGTCGAGGGCGACGCGCATGCCGGCGCCACGACCGCGCACCGCTACCTGGTGCGGAAGGATCCCGGCCGGGCCAACCTGACCCAGGTGCACCTGCTGCCCGCGGAACTGTTCGACGACCTGGCCGAGACCGGGTTCACCCTCGCGCCCGGCGAGCTGGGCGAGAACGTGACCACGCGCGGCCTCGACCTGCTCGGCCTCCCCCTCGGCACCCGGCTGCATCTCGGTGCCGACGCCGTCGTGCAGGTCACCGGCATGCGCAACCCGTGTTCCCTGATCAACGGGCTGCAGCGCGGCCTGATGAAGACCCTGATCGAAACGGATGACGCGGGCCGGGTGACCCGACGGGCCGGCATCATGGGCATCGTCGTCAGCGGCGGCACGGTCACCCCCGGCGACCCGATCCGGGTGGAGCTGCCGGCCGGAGACCACCTGCCTCTCGGCGTGGTCTGAGACGTCCATCGCGCCTTCTGGGCAACGACAATACGCCCTGCTATTCTCGGCCTCATCCACCCGTGAAGGAGTCCCCGATGGCCCGCAAGGTGCGCACTGATGATCAGACGATCTCCCGCCTCAGGGCGTACAACATCGTGGCCGGCTCCCTGCATCTGGTGCAGGCGATCGGGTTCGCCTATGTCCTCACTCTCCTGAGCGACCAGGTCACCTTCGCCGTCACCGCCGACTACCTGGCCGGGCCTCCCGGGGTTCCGCTGCCGCCCGAACGCGTGACCCTGTTCGACGTCAACGTCGGCATCGGCGTGGTGGCATTCCTGGCCCTGTCGGCCTTCTTCCATTTCCTGATCTCCTCGCCCTGGTTCTTCGCCCGCTACGCGACCGGACTTCGGCAGAACCACAACTACTTCCGCTGGGTCGAGTACTCCCTGAGCTCGTCGATCATGATCTGGCTGATCGCGCAGATCACCGGCATCACGGATGTCGCGGCCCTCTTCTCGATCTTCGCCGTGAACGCCGCCATGATCATGTTCGGGGCGTTGCAGGAGAAGTACGAGACGCCCGGCAACGGCAACTTCCTGCCGTTCATCTTCGGGGCGATGGTGGGCGTGGTGCCGTGGATCGTCATCCTGATCTATTTCATCGCCCCGGGGTCGACCAGCGAGGCCGAGCCGCCGGCCTTCGTGTACGGCATCATCATTTCGCTGTTCCTCTTCTTCAACACGTTCGCGGTCAACCAGGTGCTGCAGTACAAGCAGGTGGGCGGCTGGCGCGACTACCTGCGCGGCGAGCGCGCCTACATCACGCTGAGCCTGGTCGCCAAGACCGCACTGGCCTGGCAGGTCTTCTCTGGCGCGATCATCCCGGCGCTCTCCTGATCGGGCCTTCCTCCACGACGAGGACGGGTCGGGACGACCGCCGGAATCAGGTGGTGGAATCGTGGAAGGTGCTGAATCTCGGCACGACCGGTTTGATGTTCTCGTTGAGGTGGAAGACGTTCTCCGGGTCGTACTTCGCCTTGACCGTGGCCAGCCGGTCGTAGTTGACCCGGAAGGTGTCGGCGATGCGCACCTGGTCCTCCGAATCCTTGAAATGGATGTAGCGGTCGGGTTCGGAGAAGGGCCGCAGCGCGGTCCAGAAGTCACGCACCCATTTCATGTTCGCCTGGCTGTCGGCGGGGTCGTCCCACATGCACGCGATCGTCGGCGAGAACCGCGTGTGCCGGTAGGGGAACGCCGTCTCCTCCGGGCCGACGCGTTGAACGGCACCGTCGATGGGATGGATATGAACGGACGTGTCCAGGGTGGGCACCATCCGGCCGAAGTCCAGATACGCGGTGATGGCCCCGTCACTGAGCTCGGGCAGGAAGTTGGCCTTCCCGTAGACGTGCAGGCCCGAGCGCAGCCCCCCGCCGAAAACCGTGTTGGCTTCGGCGTTAGGGCATCCGCTGCACCATGGCGCCGACGACCGGGGCGACATCCAGGTAGGGCTGCCAGCGTGCCTCCCCCTCCGCGAGGTCCCCGATCCAGATGCCCGCGACGACGCACATCGGTTCGCCGTGCCGTTCGGCAGGCAGGTAGGACGCCGCCGGGCACAGGTGGAACCCGAGAAACGCGCTGAACTCCTTAGGGGCGCTCGCCAGGTGTTCCCGGTAGAACTCCGCCACCGTCCGGGAATCATCGATGGAGTAGAAGATCACGCCCGCGTGCACCATGTCGACCGGATGCAGCCGGTATTCAAACGATGTGACGACCCCGAAGTTGCCGCCGCCGCCCCGCGGGGCCCAGAACAGGTCCTCGTTCTCGATCGCACTGGCCGTGTGCACGGTCCCGTCGGCGATCACGACCTCCGCCGAGAGCAGATTGTCGCAACTCAAACCGTATTTGCGGGCGAGGTAGCCGATCCCGCCGCTCAGGGTCGGCCCGGCGATTCCCTCCGCGCCGTCGAGGCCCCCGGTGGTGGCCATGCCGAATGCATGAGTGGCGTGGTTGAAGCCCGCCCAGCGGGCGCCGCCCTCCGCGCGCGCCCGAGCGGTCACGGGGTTCACTCGTACCCGGTCGTAGTCGGCGAAATCGATGACGATCCCGCCGTCACAGGTGCCGAAGCCCGATGCGCTGTGGCCGCCACCGCGAATAGCGAGATCGACACCGAATTCCTGCGCAATCCTGACGGCGCCGACGACGTCGTCGACACCGGAGACGCGCACAGTGGCCGCGGGCCTCTTGTCGACCAGGTTGTTGTAGACGAGGCGGGCGATCTGGTAGTCCCTGTCCACAGGGGTGATCACCCGCCCCTGCAGGCGAGTCATCAACTGGGGAATCAAGCTATCGGGCACGACGGCCTCCTATGCGAATTCCCCACCAAAGTAACGCCGCCCCGCGGTGGCTGTCAACGAGACGCGGCTCACGGCGGGCCCTACTGACGGCCCTGAACGGGGACTACATTGGGTGCCGTCGGCCTCGGTCGAGGCCGGCATCCGTTGTCGCCGCCCTGGAGGACCCCATGAACGAGTCGAACTCGAGCCGCGCACCCTGGTCGGGGTGCACGAGACGATCAAAATGACCCCGATGAGCGAGTTCATGGGGCGGGCCTTCGGCACCGCGGCCGCCGAACTGGGCAAGCAGGGCGCCTTCCCGGCCGGTCCGCCGATCTCGATGTACCACGGCATGCCCACCGACACCGTGGACGTGACGGCGGGTTTCCCCGTGGCCCACCCGGTCACGCCGACACCCCTGGTGGTCGTCGAGACGCTGCCGGGTGGCCCGGCCATCGAGGCCATCCACACCGGCTCCTATGACACCCTCACCCAGACCTATGGCGAACTCAGCACGTGGCTCCTGGAGCAGAAGCTGGACCTGGCCCCGGACATGTGGGAGGAATGCCTGGTCGGCCCCGACACCGAGCCGGACCCCGCCAAGTGGCAGACCCGGATCGTGTTCCCGCTGCGCTGATCCCGGATGTCGCGTCCGAGTGCTTCTTCTTTCGGTGCTTTCGCCTAACGGATGCTTTCGCCTAGCGGATGCCCAGCTGGCGGACCAGCCCCGGCAGGTCCTCCGCCAGGGCGTCCCAGACGAGCTCGTAGTCGACGTCGGGGGCGGCCGCGAGGTAGTCGGCGAGGAACCGCAGCTTCTCCCAGGCCACCAGCGGATACCGATCGCGGTACGCCGTGGGCAGTGCCTGGACGGCCGTCTGAACGTCGATCACGATGGCTCGCCCCTCGAGCCGACGGGCCAGGTCGGCCGGGCCGGCCGGACGGGCCGGGTGGACGAACGACTCGCGGCCGCGACGCGTGATGAGCTCTGCGCGACGCACGAGATCACGGATGTCGGCCAGCAGGGCATCCGTTCGGTCGAAGTCGCCACCCATCATGCGTCAATCATGGCGCAGGATCCGGCGTATTCGGCGACCAGCCGTCGAGGAACTCGAGCACGTCCTGCATCAGGCGAGGTTCACTGGTCACGACCATGTGCCCCTGGCCGGGGTACACGATCGCACGGCCGTTCGGGATCAGCGCCGCCGTCTGCCGGAACAGCTCGACCGGGTAACCGCCGTCCCGGTCGCCGCCGACCACCAGGGTGGGCGCATCGATCTCGCTGAGCCGGTCGCGCAGGTTGAAGCCGTCTTCGGCGTGAATGATGGCCATCATGTCGGGCGTCGCCTTGCCCAGCATGGCCGGGCCCAGGAGCCATCCCATTCCGCCGGACAGCCACCGGGTGAACGCCGAGGTGCCGAGGGTGCGGAACATCTCGAGCCCGGCCCGGCGCGGGCGGCCCGCCGCCACCTCCTCCGCGACACGCGACTGCACCTCCTTGCCCACCGGCCCCAGCTTGTAGGCCGCGGAGACCACGATCAGTCGCTGCACCACGTCCGGGTGGTCGGCGGCCAGCTGCAGGGCGATGCTCCCGCCGGTCGAGATCCCCATCACATCGACCGGCCCCGGAAACTCCAGGCGCAGGGCGTCGGCGTAGTCCCGGGCGATTTCCTTCATCGTGGAGTTCGGGTCGAGGCCGGGGCGCGAGGTCAGCCGCAGGATTCGGTGGTTGGCCGCGAGCGGCATCAGCGTCTGGGAGACGAACATCCGCTCGAAGCCGACCGTCGGTTCATTGTTCTGGCCGAATCCAGGCAACACGACCAGAGGCGTGCCGGTGCCGAACCTCAGGTAGGGCATCCCGCCGAGCAGGGTGCCCGTTCGACGGGCTATGGCGCGCGCATCCGTGCTTATTTTCGTGCCTGTCGTGGCTGTCCTGGGGGGCATCGAAGCGACCCTTCCGTTGATAGTGCGTCGGTGGTTGATAGTGCGTCAGTGAACGTGACGGATGCCGTCGGCCGGCTCCGCGGCAACCGCTGGTGAGCGTACCCGCGCCCCGTGCCCCCCGGAAGAGTCACCCGCGCCCCGGGTGGAGGCCGACCAGGCCCAGCCACTCCAGGATCGGGTCCGGGTCGGCCGTGGCCGCGCGGAACCCGACGTAGCCGTCGGGGCGCACGATCAGCACGCCGGTTCCGGGGCGGTCGGTCAGGCGGTGCAGGTGGATGCGGGCATCCGTCGGCCCCCCGCCCTGCGGCGCCAGGCCCGGATCGGCCGCACCGGCCTGCAGCAGGATGTGCACTCCGGGGCGCGCGAGGAGGGCGTGCAGCCGCACCCGCTCCCCCGCGCAGGTGACCTCGGTGTCGGCGACCCGCGACCCGGGGCGCGGGCCCCGCCCTGAACGCGGAAGCTGCTGGTTTTTCGCCGGCACTGCCGCATCGACCGAGAGCGGGCTGCCCCGGTAGTTCATCCGGAACTGGGACGGCGTGCGTCGCGCGCAGCACGAGCTGGTCGGCCGGGCGCCGCTCCCGCTCGTAGGAGTTCAGCAGCACCGGGCTCGGGCGGACCTGGCCGGCGGCGAAGGCCAGCTTCCAGCCGAGGTTGAGGGCGTCCTGGATGCCCGTGTTCATGCCCTGCCCGCCCGCCGGGGAGTGCAGGTGGGCGACGTCCCCGGCGAGGAAGAACGGCCCCCGCCGGAAATGCGTGGCCAGCCGGTGCTGCAGCCGCACCTGGGCCGACCACGCGACATCCGTGATCGTGGCGGGCAGGCCGGCCTCGTCGACCAGGGCCTGCAGCTCGGCCCGCGGGACTGCGGGTCCGGGCTGCCCGAACGGCAGCGGGGCGGGGCCGGCGGGGCGGGTGGCGAGCATGCGCCAGGGGGCGCGCTCACCGTTCGCGAACAGGAACAGCAGTCCGCGGCGTGCGGCGACGACGTGGGCGCTGCCCGGGTCGAGGGTGTCGGCGGCAGCCCCGTCACCGTCGGACCGGGACTGCAGGCCCAGGTCGGCGAGCACCACCTCCTGGGCATAGTCGCCGCCGCGCCAGGCGCCGACCCGTCCGCGCACGAGGCTCGCGGCGCCGTCGCAGCCGACGAGGTAGCGGTACGCCGCCGCCTCGATCCCCGATTCCCGGCGGATGAGCGCCAGCCGGTTCTCCAACCGGAAGCCCACCAGTTCCGCGCCGCGCTCGATCCGCACCCCGCGCTCCTCCAGCGCCTGCGCCAGCACGGCCTCGACGTCGGCCTGCCGGATCACCAGCAGGTGCGGGAAGGCGGTTCCCGGCAGGTCGAGCTGCCGGGAAGCCACGGCGACCACCCGGGAGCGCAGGTGCAGCCGAACCTCGGCTGCGGTGTCGCCGCGGGCGAGGAGGGCATCCGTCACCCCCAGCGGCCGCAGCACCTCGAGCGTGCGCGGGTGCATCAGCAGGGCCCGGGACGGCCGGAACAGGTCTTGGCGGCGTTCGATGATGCGCACGCGCGCGCCGTGGTCGTGCGCCTGCAGCGCCAGGGCCAGGCCGGTGGTGCCGGCCCCGACGACCAGCACGTCGACGATCCGGTCAGTCACCGCGGGGCCCAGTCATTGCAGGGCCCGGTCACCGCGGCGGCCCGTCACCGCAGCACCCGGTCACCGCATCGCCGGCACGGGCTGCGCGGGCAGCCATCAGGCTTCGCCGGCCGACCTCGGGGCCGGGGCGCCGGCATCCGTCGCCAGAACGGGATTGGCCAGAAAATCGTCCCGACGGATGCCCGGCAGCACCCGGTAACGGATCGAACCGGGCACGCTGCCCAGCGCCAGCACCCGCCAGAGTGTGCGCGTAGTTCTCCGCGCGTTCCGGGCCGTCCCACTCGTAGATGCCGCGGTAGACGCCGTTCGCGTCGTTGGTCAGCCACAGTTTTGACACGTAACCGGGGAATCCGACCACAGGGGCGTGCTCAGGATGCTCTCGGCGCGGAACAGGGCATGGGCAGAGTCGCTTCGGAGCACGCGCAGCCGGAACGCGACGATCAGCACCGTTGGGTGGAGGGTCGGCCCGCGATCGACGATCGTCTCGCGGTAGACGACTGCCTCGCTGCCGTCGGTGAAGGGCAGCCGGCGCCCCACCCTCTGCCGGGGCAGGTGCACGCGGCGCCGAGCCAGCAGCATCCCTGTGGCGGCGACGCTGCGGCCGACATATCTCACGGTCTGCCACGGCTCGGCCGGTGGTTTCGGCAGGCGATCGGGGTTCATAGGTGCCTCCTGGCTTCATAGGCGATAGGAAACGCGGGTGGAATTGCGGGGCTTTCCGGGGATTCGAGCCCGTTCGGTGCCAGCATAAGGAGGCGGTCTGCACCTGGGAAGACCCTCCCCCGGCCCGATAGGGCGTGACGAATGGGCGGCGGCATCCGTCTTACTAGAGTGACTTGTTCGCAGAATGAAACACCTGACCTCGCTTCCCCGAACGGACGGACCCCATGACGACCACCGACCTCCACAACGACGCCCCGACCGAATCGGCGACCGACAGCCTGCTCGCCGCGGTCATCTACAACCCGGTGAAGGTGAACCTCGACGACCTCAAGGCCGCCGTCGCGGCCGAGCAGACCGCCGCGGGCTGGCCGGAGACGCTGTGGTTCGAGACGTCGGAGGAGGACCCGGGGCAGGGCCCGGCCCGGAAGGCGATCGAGGCGAGGGCATCCGTCATCATCGTGGCGGGCGGCGACGGCACCGTGCGCGCCGTCGCGGAAGAGGTGGCCGGCACGGAGTGCGCGCTGGCCCTGCTGCCGTCGGGCACCGGCAACCTGCTCGCCCGCAACCTGAAGCTGACCCTCGACGACGCCGCGCACTCGCTGCACACCGCCTTCACCGGCAAGGACAAGGCGATCGACGTCTGCCGGATCAAGATCGAGCGGGCGGACCGGTCGGTCGACAAGCACGTCTACCTGGTGATGGCCGGGCTCGGCCTGGACGCCAAAATGCTCGCCAACACCGACGACGGCCTCAAGGCGAAGGCCGGCTGGCTGGCCTACGTGAAGGCCCTGGTCGCCGTCGGCAAGGACGACAGCGAGCTGAATTTCCGGTATCGCCTCGACGGCAAGCCCGAGCAGTCGTTGCGCGCGCACACGGTCATGATCGGCAACTGCGGGTCGCTGCCGGCCAGCATCGAACTCATCCCCGACGCGGCCCTCGACGACGGGGCCTTCGACGTGGTCGTGATGAAGCCCAAGGGCCTCGGCGGCTGGATCCAGATCCTCTCTAAGGTGCTCTGGGAGAACGGCGTACTCAGCCGCACCGCGCTCGGGCGCAAGCTGCGCACCGGCGACGTCGACGCGCTCAACTACGCCACCGGCAAGGAGCTCATCCTGCGTCTGCACCGCCCGGAAGAGATCGAACTCGACGGCGACGGGTACGGCACCGCCGTCGCGCTCAAGACCTGGGTGGAGCCCGGCAGCCTCACCGTGCGAGTGCCGAGCGACGCCGAGTAGGCCGCGGCGCGGCATCCGTCGCCCGTCTGTTCTGCTCGAACGCGCCAGGTGCGCCGCTCTGCGCGTGGCGTACTGCCAGCGAAACGGCGCAGCACGCGCGCGCCGCGGAAACAGCTGTCACCGCGGCGTGCGCAGGCCGAGCCGCACCAGGGCGATGCGCACCACCAGGAACCAGGCCGGCATCAGCAGGCCGTAGCCCAGATAGAACGAGGGAACCACCTGCCGCAGCGCCTCACCGGCGACGCCGAAGACCCCGGCGGCCACTCCCAGCCAGCCGATCCAGCGCGGCAGAGCGCTGTGCAGCATCGCCAGCGAGATGAGCAGGATGCCCGCCGCGGACAGCACACCGACGATGGCCGGGGTGTTGTTCTCTCCCAGGATCGCCTCCGCTGCCGTGGCGAAGCGCGCACGCTCGGTGTCTGAGGTTGCCTCCGAATGGCGGCCGCTCAGGTAGACCAGGGTGAGCGAGCCCCGGCTGGTGACGGGGATGGCCAGGAACGACGCCCAGGACAGGCCGCCGACCACCGCGCCGATCAGAGCCAGGCTACGATTTGTCGGCGCCAGCGCCACGAACAGGGCCACGAAGGTGAGCACCGCCAGCATGTTCGGCAGCAGCCAGAGCACCTGCTCGGCCACGTAGACCGACTTGTTCGTCGCGATGAACTCGAGCGTTTCCGCGCCGCCGTCGACCGGTGGCGGCGACACGGTGTCCAGTGTGATGGCCGCGATCAGCAACAGGATGAAGCCGACGGATGCGCCGCCCGCCACCAGATACAGGGTGCGCCACGAGTTGATGCCCTCGGCCGCCCGGGCGGAGTCGCCCACGGGCCTCACGTTGCGCTCGGTCATGCGGCACCCGCGTCACGTTCGGCACGTGCGTCACGTGCGTCACGTGCGTCACGTGCGTCACGTGCGTCACGTGCGTCACGTGCGTCACGTGCGTCACGTGCGTCACGTGCGTCACGTGCGTCACGGACGATTCGTTGCATCCCGCCAACTTCCCTGCGCTCGATGGTGCCCGCGGCCGGCGTCGGCCGGCCCGGCACTGCTCGTGACAGTGTGCGCGCGGGAGCGCCCGGGGTCAACGGGTCAGGCTGCAGGCTCGAGGATTCCCCGTCCCGGCCGTCGAACTCGCCTGAGGGGTCCCAAATCGACCTTCCGGAGGCCCGGGAAGGTCGATTTGGGACCCCTCAGCGGCTGGCGGGCGAACCGCCGGGCAGGGTGGCGGACTTGGCGACCGAGCCGATCAGTCCGGTCACGGCAGCGTTGAAGGCGGTCGCGCTGAAATCGCCCTGCAACATGAGCCAGCCCGGTTTCGGTGCACCCTGCTCGTAGAGCACGACGAGCTCCCTGGCCCAGTCGCGCTCGACGCCCCAGAGCACCGCGAAGGGGAGCAACTTCTCAGAGAGCCTAACCAGTTCGACGGTGTCGGGTGCGCCGGCGGCATCCGTCTTCACAGCCGGCGGCGCGTCGTCGGCGCTCTGCACCAGCCGCACGCGGTCTGCCTGGGCGAGCCCGAGGAAGATCTTCAGACCCTTGAGATGGTCGCGCTGTTCGGCACCCGCCTCGGTGAGCTGCGGCGTGGCCGCGGCGAAACGGTTGGCGAGGTAGATGCAGATCGCGGCGATGCCGACGAACGGAACCACCTTGCCGAGCTGGCCGGATCCCGCGCTCTGCACCACCGCACCGAAGATGACCAGGGTCGGCAGCAGCACGGCGGCCATCACGATGACGATCAGCTTGCCGCCGCGGCCGACCATCAGAGCCCGCCAGCCGCGGGCCGTAACCAGGTCCCTCGCCGCCCTGGGGCAGGAGCGCAGCTGGGCCGCCAGCGCCCGGTCGGTAACCCCGAGTTCGCGCACGCCGCCGACCGCCAGTCCGGGGAACAGCGCCTCGAGCAGCTGGCGTTCCAGGGTGTGCACGCCCTTCACGGTCAGCAGCTGCAGCGTGTAGGCGCCTCCGCCGGCACTGACCGGGAAGGCGAGGATGCGCACCTTGCCGCGCACCGCCAGGCTCACCAGCTGCGCGGCGACGGCCGTCGTCGGCCGATTCACGAGGTCGGCCGCCTCCAGCAGGTTGTAGCCCGTCGGCACCTCGTACCGGGCGATCACGGCGCCCCGGCCCGCGGCGCCGCGCTGTCCGAAGCGGCGACGGAGGTAGGCGGCCGCGACGCCGAGGAGGCTGACGGCCGACAGGATGATGATCAGGGACGTCTCGGCGTCTGCGGTCGGTTGCATGGTGCAGCTCCAATGTCTGGCGGCGCCTGAAGCCTCGACGCGGCGAAACGGCGCCGAGACGTGATGCCCCCACAACAGCCGCTCAGTACAGGCTAGTACGGGCGGTCGGGCCGTCGCGGCCCGGCAACTGCTCTGCTGACGCGGCTGAGGGGTCCCAAATCGACCTTCCGGAGCCCCGGGAAGGTCGATTTGGGACCCCTCAGGGTGGAGCTAGCGGCCGCCGCCACCGCCTCCGCCGCCACCGCCGCCGGAATGCCCGCCTCGGCGAGCTCGAGGTAAACCTTGATGCCCTTGAGGTAGTCGCGCGGTTCGGCGCCGGCCTCGGTCAGTTTCGCCCGGTCCGGTGCCAGCCAGCCGGCCGCGATGACGCAGAACGCGGCGATAAAGACTCACGGCACCACTTCGCCGTACTGCGGGGAGCCGTTGATCAGCGCCATCCCGATCAGGATGACCAGAGCGGGGACCAGCACGACGGACATGCCGATGCCGATCCAGTGGCCGCCGCGGCCGGCTGCCTTGGCCCGCCAACCGCGGGCGATGACCGACAGCTTCGCGGCGTGGAGGAACCCGCTCAGCTTGGTCGCGAGCGTGCTGTTGACGGCCCCGATCTCCCGCGTCACGCCGATCGCCCCGTGCGGGAACAGGGCTGTCAGCAGCTGGCTTTCCTGGGCGTCCACACCCTCACGGGTGAGCAGTTGCAGCGTGTAGTCCCCGCCGCCCCTCGTGACCGGGTAGTCGAGGATGCGCACCTTGCCGCGCACCGCGAGGCTCACGAGTTGCGCGGCGATGGCCGTCTTCTGCCGATTCACGAGGTCGGCCGCCTCCAGCAGGTTGTAGCCCTTGGGCACGCTGTACTGGGCGATGATGGCGCCCCGCCCGCGCGCATCGCGCACCGCGAGCCGGCGATAGCCCCAGGCCGCACCGACGCCGAGGATGCTGACGCCCAGCACGAGGAACGCCAGCACCGTCGCGGGGTCCACCCCGCTGTCGGAATAGCCGCCGTCGGAGTACCCGTCACCGCTGTAGCCGGCCGAGGCCGGCACCTGCAGGAACGTGCCGGGCTGGAACCCGATAGCGACGGTGACGTTCTCGCGCGGACCGAGGGTGCGCTCGGACGAGGCGAACAGCTGGCCGGTGGTGCCGGGCACCGCGGCATCCGGTGTCTGGGTGATCTCGCACCGCGTGGTGTCCGCCTGAACCCCGGAGTAGCAGGCGTAATTGCCGGTGAGGAACTCGGCGATGCCGGGGTCGACGTGCACGCGCGCGGTGACGGAGCCGAAGGGCTGGTCGAACCCGGTGCCGTTGGTGTCCCAGTAGAGTTCGTCGTTCTTGGTGTCGGCGAATGCGCGCACCACGTTCTGCTGCGTGTAGGTGATCGTGTAGGTCTGCGAGCCGCGCACGAACTCGTCGGTGCCGAGCGGCACCTCGGTGATGCTGCCGCGGTCGAGGGCCTCGAAGTTCACGGGCGCACCGGTGGCGTCGGTGACGGATTCGACGGTGGTGTGCAAAGGCACCCCGTTGTAGTCGTTTGGGAGGAGCCGCACCATTCCGCGGTTCTGGTCGAAGTTCGGGAACTTCGCCACGAAGGTTTCCACGGTGCGCAGGGTGGAGTGCCCGGCGTCGTCACGGGAGAGGTAGTAGTCGGCGTCGAAGGAGGTGAACGTGAAGTCGCTGGTGTCCGCGGAGGCGGCCAGCGGCATCCCGAGTGCCAGCGCGGTGGCGACGGCGAGCGCGGCGACTACCCGAACAAATCGCCGCCCGCGTCGCCGCAACGGATGTCTGGTCGGTGCGTTCCCGTGCATGCTGCGGCTCCCCCTGGTTCAACCGGAGCCGGGAGCCTCGCCGCGGCGAAACCGCGCCGAGGCGTGCCGCCCCCGCAACATCCGTTGTCAGAAGGCTAGCGGAGGGTTCCCCCGTTTCCCGCGGTCCGGCCGCAACGCCGCCGCGTCCCGCGCCTTGCACGTTTCCCGCGGTCCGGCCGCAACGCCCCCCACGCAGCGCGCCGAGCCGTGAGTCTGGCCCCATTTGTCGGTGAAAACAGGGGCGCAACTCACGGCTCGGCGAGGTGGTGCGGACGTGTCGGGGTCAGGTCCGGGGGTCAGAGCATCAGTACCAGTTGACGGCCTGCGAGTGCGCCCAGGCGGCGCACGGCGTGCCGTAGGAGGAGGCCTTGATGTACTGCAGGCCCCAGGCGATCTGCGTGGTCGCGTTGGTGGCCCAGTCGGTTCCGGCCGAGGCCATCTTGCTGCCGGGCAGCGCCTGCGGGATGCCGGTGGCACCGCCGTTGGAGTTGACGGCGTCGTACTTCCACTCGGATTCCTTCTGCCACAACTGGCTCAGGCAGGAGAACTGGTCACTGCCCCAGCCGTACTGGCTCAAGGCCATGGCCTGGGCGGTGGCCTTCGCGCCGGCGGGGGTGTTGCCCGCCGCGAGCGACGTGACCCGGTTGGCTTCGGCTGCCGCGGCCGCGGCGACCGCGGCTGCGGCGGCGGCTCGGTCGGCCTCGGCGGCCGCAGCGGCCAGCGCCGTGGTCTCCGTCTTGGTCTTGCTGGTCAGGGACGAGATCTCGTCGAGAGGCAGAACCTCGTAGCCGGCCAGGGAGCTGGTCACCTGGGTGAGGGCGGAGGCATCCGCTTTGCCCTGCGTCGCGGAAAGGACTTGGTTGGCCTGGTCCAGGGCGACGGATGCGTTGTGCTGCGTGTGCGCCTTGGCTATGCCGTGATAGGCGTCGAGCTGTTCGGGGTGCACGCCGGTGCTCTCGGCCAGCGCGGCCGTGGCGGACACGCGGTCCTGGGCGGCGACCGCGGACTGAGTCGCGAACGTGCCGCCGACGACGAGCCCGGCGATGGCCAGCGCACTGCCGGCGAGGATCGCGATGCGGTGCGGCTTCTTGAGCGTGTGGCGGGCGCCGGTGTTGGTGTCGTTGCTGCTGGCCGTGCTGTTGCTGAACTTGTTCTGTGCTGCGAAGCGGATGATTTTTTCTTCGGGTGTTTCTGGCATGTTTGTGCGAATAACCTTCGGGTGACGCAAGCGCGAGCGCTGGTGAGCGCCGGCTCACTGAGCGTCGGGCCTGCGCTCTCGGGGTGCGGCGCAGACGAAGCGTCAAGCATGCCTCAGGTTTCTGAACGAACCCTCACTTATAGCTCGGAAAGTCATGTGTGCCAGGGGCTTGACACCGGCCTGGGCAGTCTATTCGCCGCAGGAGCTGCCCGGGGATGCGGTGGCGAACACCTGATGAGAAGGAAGATTTTCTCGGCGAGCAGGTTCCGCAGCGCTGCGAGGTCGGGCATCCGGTTCTGCTGGGATGTGCACCCCTCAAAGTCGTCGGTTCCCAGGTATTTCAGGGACTCGCCCACTCTTCGCGCCATTCCGACGCCCGCTGGCGGGTGTTGCGCCGGGACCGGGTAGGCGTCAGGCTGGGCGACAATGTGACGGGGCGGCCGAGCTGAGCTGAGCCGAACCGGGCCACTGCCACTGCCACCCACGACGAGGGAGCCCCGATGATCCAGACCGTGCAATCCGCCGACGGAACCAGCATCGCCTACGAGAAGAGTGGATCCGGCCCCGCGCTGATCCTGGTCGGCGGCGCGTTCAACACCCGACAGTCCCCCGGGCCGCTCGTGCCACCGCTCGCCGAGCACTTCACCGTCTACACCTACGACCGCCGCGGCCGCGGGTACAGCACCGACGTGGCGCCGTATGCCACCGATCGCGAGGTCGAGGATCTCGCCGCCCTGATCGACGCGGCCGGCGGGACCGCGATGCTGTACGGGCACTCGTCGGGTGCCATCCTGGGGCTGCTCGCGGCGGCGAGCGGCCTTCCGATCACTCGCCTCGCCGCATACGAGCCGCCCTTCACCGCGGAGGAGCGCGGGTCGGGGCCCCTCGATGGCTGGGGAGCAAGCGTGCAAGCCGCCTTGGATGACGGCGACCGCGCCCGGGCCGCCCAGCTCTTCATGCTGGGCACGGGTGCCGATCCGGCGATGGTCGCGGGGATGTCCGAGTCGCCCTGGTGGCCGGGCCTGCTGGCCATTGCGCACACCCTCCCATACGATCTGGCCCTGACCGGTGATGGCCTGGTTCCCGCCGGCCGCTTGGCGAGGATCCCCGTTCCCGTCCTCGTCGTCGTCGGGGGCGACAGCCCGCCGTGGGCCGCCGCAGCCGCCGGGGCGGTGGCGCGCGCGGTGCCCGGCGCCACCCAGGTCACCCTCGACGGGCAGACCCACAACGTGGATGCCGCCGCGCTGGCCCCGGTGCTGATCGACTTCTTCGGGTAGCCAGCGCCGCGTCTGCACCGCCCGATGCGATGCGCGGGGGCTGCGCCGCTACGCGGGTGGCGTGCCACGCGCGCAGCGGCGCAGCTACCGCGCGACGGCTACCGGCGCTCGAATCAGGCGTGCACGGGCGCGGCTTCCGGCAGGCCTACTCCCCCGCGGCCGCCGGGCGGCGGGTGAAGAAGGCCGCGGGGATCGCGAACAGCGAGATCACCGCTCCATAGAGGAACGCGGCCTGGATGCCCGCGGCGGTGGCGGCGACATCCGTGGCCCCGGTGGCCAGCCGCGACGCGGCGACGGATGCCATCACCGTCACGAACAGCGCCGTGCCGACCGCACCGGCGAGCTGCTGCACGGTGCCCACGACCGCGCTGCCGTGCGAATACAGCGACGGCTTCACGGCGGCGAGGCTCGCGGTGAACAGCGGGGTGAAGAGCAGGGCGAGTCCGAAGCTGAGGGTGACGTGGGCGGCGAGCACGAGCCAGGGCGAGCTGTTCGCGTTCAGCAGCGTCATGCCCCAGAACACGGCGCTGACGATGCTGGAGCCGGTGATCAGCAGCCGGGTAGGCCCGGACCGGTCGTAGAGGCGCCCGACGAACGGGGCGAGCAGCCCCATCAGGAGACCGCCCGGCAGCAGGAGCAGGCCCGCCTGCAGGGCGCTGAGGCCGAGCACGGTCTGCGTGTAGATGGGCAGCAGGATGATGGTGCCGAACAGGGCCATCATGCTGATCGCCATCGTCACGATGCCGAACGTGAACGTGCGCGAACGGAAGGTGCGCAGGTCGAGGAGGGCGGCATCCGTGCGCTGGAGTACCAGCTGGCGCAGGATGAACAGGGTGAGTGCGAGGGCGCCGCCCAGGATTGGCAGCCAGCCCTCGACCGACGCGATGCCGCCGGATGCGGTGCCCAGGTTGCTGAGGCCGTAGACGAGCCCGCCGAAGCCGAGCGCGGACAGCAGCACCGAGACCACGTCGATCGGCATCGTGCGCGGGGTGGTGACGTTCTTCATCAGGATGCCGCCCACGAACAGCGCGGTGAGGGCGATCGGCAGCACGAGGATGAACATCCAGCGCCAGTCGAGCACGCTGAGGATGGCGCCCGAGATGGTGGGGCCGATGGCCGGGGCGACCGAGATGACGATGGAGATGTTGCCCATCATGCGGCCGAGGTGGGCGGGCGCGACGAGGGTCATCACCGTGGTCAGCAGCAGCGGGAACATGATCGCCGTGCCGGTGGCCTGCACGACCCGGGCGGCCAGCAGCACCTCGAAGCCGGGCGCGACCGCGGCGATCAGGGTGCCCGTACTGAACAGCGTCATGGCCGCGATGAACACCGGCCGCGTGTTGAAGCGCTGCAGCAGGAACCCGGTGATCGGGATCACCACGGCCATCGTGAGCATGAACGCGCTGGTCAGCCACTGCGCGGCGCTGGCCGTGATCCGCAGGTCGCTCATCAGGCGCGGCAGGGCCACGCCCATGATGGTCTCGTTCAGGATCACGACGAAGGTCGAGATCAGCAGCAGGGTGATGACGAGCCGGTTACGGATGTCGGTGGCCGCGTCGGCGGCGGATGCGTCGGCCGGGTGCGCGGCGGCATCCGTGCTCGTGGTGTCGATTTTGGTGCTGGCGTTGTTGTGGCTGGCGGCGGTGGCGGTTTCAGCCATGCGAAGGTCCCGTCGGGGTCGTGCGGTCAAAACGACGTGCGGTCCAGAGGTGGTGAGGCGGTCGCTCCGGGCCGGAGCGTGGTTCATAGAGGGGGAACCCTGGCGGAGCGGGATTCATTCCGCGCCGCGTCGCGCCGGTTTTCGGGAGCCCCGGCCCGCATTCTGGGGAGCGGTCTCGGCGAGTGTCGCCGTTTGCGCCGAGAGTCGCCAACCCAGCGGCGATTCTCGGCAGAAACGGCGACTCTCGGGCGTCGGCACGGTCGCTACGCCCGGTCGGCGATCGCCCTACCCGATCCCCAGCTGAGCCAGCAGCCGCGAAAAGTCCGTGACTAGGGCATTCCAGACGATCTGATAGTCGGTGTTCGCGTAGTCGTGCGTGACGAACCGGCGAGCAGCGCATCCGTTAGGTCGAATTCGCGAGTCATCCCGTGGCCCGAGTACCTCACAGCGGAACGGCCTCGGCGACCGCCCGGTCCCGAATGGCGCCTTCGGCCCGGTCGCTCATCACATATGTGCACGCCGAGGAGACTCTCGAGGTCGAGGACGAGTCCGGCCGCATCGAGGAGGGACGCCGCGGGGTCGAAGGTGACGAGGAGATCGATGTCGCTGCCGACGGCTTCCGTGTCCCGGGCGATGCTGCCGAAGACCCGCACGTTGCCGGCGCGGCGACGGCCGGCGAGTTCGAGCACGCTGTCGCGGTTGCGACGCAATACAGCCGCCGGCCGTTCGGCGGTGGCGGCCAGGATGCGGGAGAGGGTCCCGGGCCGAGGTTGCACGCGACCGGCCTCGTAGGCGGAGAGATTCGGCTGCGGCACTCCGGCGCGCGCGGCCAGCTGGCTCTGCGAGAGTCCGGCCCGGGCGCGCGCCTCGAGAATGCGGCTTGACGTGCTCATGCCGGAACTTTAGCTCCGGGCTATAAGGGGGGCGCTCGACGCCGCGCCCATGCATAACTCCTGCAAATCGGTGAGTGTTCCCGCACGTTCAGCGTGATTTCGCGGGTGAGGAAACTGGAGGTGCAGAATCTGCAGGAATTATGCACGACTCGCGCGGGTCACCGCACCGGCGTTCGCGCTTCACCGGACTGGTGTTGAAGTACGACTGCTCGAGCAGGTGCAGAACCCGTACGTGCGCTAGTCGACGCGCAGGTCGTCCAACAGATCCGCGAGCACCGACTCTTCCTCCACCCGCAGCCGCAGTTCTTCCATCGCCCCGGAGAGCCCTCCGTCCCAGGGGGTGTCGCCAACGGCACCCGAGAACACCGATGTGGAGAGACTCGACGCGCACGCGCTGCGGTAGTCGGTCTCGCCGAAGCGCCACGGCGTCCACGGCACGCTGCGAGCAACCGTGCGCGCGATCGAAAGTCCGCCGGCGTCGAAATCTCCGTGGTAGCGCAGGCGGGCGCCGCCGTCGACGAGCTGGGTGAGCAGACGGATGACTGCAGCTCCCGGCTGTCCATTGACGCAGACGAGAGGGACAGCGCCAGCGCTTGCGCCGAACCGGTCGGCAGCCGCAGCGATGACCGCCGGGTTCTCACAGACCGACACGAGCAACGGTGCGCGGCCGATGTCGTCCACCGCCAATTGCCGGTAGGTGAGCACCGCCGGCTGACCTGCCTCACCGAGCGCCGCGAGGGCGCGGGCCGTCGGCGAGGTCAGGCCGCCCGGCAACCCGAGGGCCAGCACGGTCGAGGACAATTCGTCCACGACAACCCCACAGGACTGCCAGGCGTCCCGCCTCCACCGAGAGCCGGTCCCCGGCGACTGGCCGGTCGCTGCCGCCGCAAGCCCGACGGCGAGCGGTCCGAGCGGGGTCTTCGGGTCGAGGGCATGCGCATCGCCGAACAAGCGAGCCGCGAGAACGCCGAGCGGCACCCCCTCCACCGGCAAGGCCCGCGCGAGCACGCCGAGCTGAAGCGACATCTCGTGGGCTGCCGCGGCGGATGCCGTCGCTCGCCGCAACGCTCCCGACCTGTTCACGTTCTCCACCCACCCGGAGAGCTGGGGCCGATCGTTGGCGATCAGACGCAACGCGTCAGAGACCTCATGCCAACTCTCCCGCTCCGCCCGACGCACGTCCGGGCCCACGATGGGGCCTACGAGCGCAACGACCGCGGATGCCAGCCCAGCGGGCCACGCATCGCGCCGCAGCATCACGTCAAGCTGGTCAAGCGACACGGACGCCGACGAGCCCGACCGGACAGGTCGTCCGATGAGGCGGCCAGCCGCCATTCGTTCTGCCGTGCTCGCGCCCTGCTTCGTCACGGTTCCCTCGAGCGTGCCCTTCTGCTCCAACCGGGCACGCATCCGTTCCAACAGCCAGGCCGTCTCCGGCGAGCCGAGCAGGCGCCTGATCCTGTCTGTTCCTTCGGCAGACGGGCTCACCACAGCCCCCCGTCGGCAGCTGCAGCATCGACCGCGACCGCATCGACGACAGCCGTGCGCCGGCGACCGTCCCACCTCCACCGTTGGACATGAACCGCGTCGCTGCCGTCGAACCGGGTCAGCTGGGAAATCGCGAGTCCGGGCACTTCCGCGTAGCATCCCCACTCCCGTTCGCTCGTCATCACCACGTCGAGGTCGAACTCCGCCAACAGCCCCAGGCAACTCGCTCGCGAGTTGTCGTCGACGCCCGCGAAGGCCTCGTCGAGCATGATCAGGCGGGGAGCGTTCGGGTTCGTTGCGGTTCGGTAGTGCGATGAGGCGGCGGCGAAGAGGGGGATGCTCGCCGCGAGCACCCGCTCACCGCCGGAAGCCGGTCCGGTGGCGGACTTCCACGAGCCGCCCTGCTGGCGCTCGACGGTGAATTTGTGCCACCGGCGATAGTCGAGCGCTTCGCCGAGGTGGTCGTACCAGTTCCCGGCCTCGTCGGCGTCGCGAACCTCCCCGATGCGAGCCTGAAGGAACGCGCCCAGCGCCGCCCGGTCCTCCTTGTCCCACACATCGGCGCTGGTCGAAAGCAGCCGACGGGTCGCGATGAGTCCCGTGGGGCCGTCCGAGCGCGGTTTCCACAGCACCCGGAGGATCATGCCGGTTGTGGTGGGCCGTGAACGCAGCTCCTCGTTGAGCTGCACGATCTGCCGGTCGGCATCCCCGATCAGCTCAGACAGCTGCGCCCCGACCTCGGTGACGAGATGCGACTCGATGATGTCGCGCTCTCTCGTGCTGAGCAGGAGCAGGTGCTGCTCGATCTGGCCGCCGAGTTGCTGGGCGAGTTCAACGAGCAGCATCTCCCGGCCGCTGAAGGTGACGACGACTCGCACGCCGTCATCGTTGGGGTAATAGGCCGCCTCATGCCCGTGCCGACCCAGCGACCGCTGCAGATCGGCGAACTCGGTGAACACCTGCGATTGCAGCCGGCTGTACCGCTCGTCGGATGCGTCGAGGTCCGGCATTGCCGCGTCGATGGCGCGGGCGAACTGCACGCCCTTCGTCACCGTCCAGTCCGCTTCGCCGCCGGCGTCCGGTTCGACCACGCCAAGATCGGCCAGGGCGGCGACCTGCACCAGCCCCAGCGTGGTGGTACGCCGCAGCGCCGCGACCGCATCGACCCGAGCGGAATGAGCGCGGTCCTGATCGCCACGGATGCCGCGCAACCGCTCCAGGAGACCCGCCTGGCGCTGCCCCTCGACTCTCTCCGTGTCGACCAGACAGCGCAGTTCGGTGACGATCGCCTTCAAGCGATGTTTTACCTGGGCCACCCGATCGCGGTAGCCCTGCACGTCGGCGCCGAGCCGTCCGCGCATCGTGGCCAGGTAGCTCCGGCTGCGGGTCAGTTCGGCGGTCGCCGCCTCCCGCTCGTCCGCCGAACGCACCCGTTCTACAAGCGCGGCGGCGAGCCAGGTTTCGGCACGCGCGAGCTGACGAGCCACCTCTGCACGACGCTCCACCTCGCGCCACAGGTCTGCGGCCCGCTTCTCGTACTCGGTCAGGGACGCCCCGAGCCCCCGGATCATGTCGACATCCGTGGGCAGCCGCAGTGATGCGGCATCCGCCGCGAGCTCCGCAGCAGCTTCGTCGCGCGCTCGACCGGCGACAGCGTTCTGTTCTCGCGCCTCCTCGCGTTCGACCGTGCACCGCGCAACGTGATCGGCCGCTCGTGCGGCCGCCCGGTCCGCTGTCTCGAGTGCCGTCGGATGCGGCACCGAGGTCTGCTCCCGCTCGACGACCCGCGCCCGCGCTGCGAGACCCTCGAGGTCAGCCGTGAGGCCACCCTGCCTCGCGGCGATCAGGTCGAGCTCGGAGTGCGCCTCTCTCAGCCGCTGTTCGCGCGCCGCTTCCCGTGCGCTCTCCCCCACATATCGAGCCGACTCAGTCGACCAGGCGCCGCGGGCCGAACCCAAACGATAGCTGCCGGTCAGGCCCACCCAGACCGGAGCCTGGTCACCGTCCACATCGCTGTCGGCCACGGCGATGGCGCGCAGGACCGCCTCGATCGCGTCGACCGTCACCGCAGAGCCTGCCGGCGGCTCGGCGACGAGTACGGATTCAAGGGTGCGAGCGGATGCCGCGCCCTCCGACGGTCGCAGCAGCAGCTGTCCATCGAGGGGCTCGCGCAGCTCCCCACCGGGCATCACCACGGCCGTGAGCAGCCCGCTGCCCTCGAGGGCCGCCTCGAGGCCGGCCCTCGAGGCGGCGTCGAGGTCATCGCGGAAACTGACCGCGCGCCAGAGCGGAATCGAGCCCTCGGGTGCGACGGCGCGGGCCGGTGGAAGGGTCGGCTCCACCACCTGGCCCCGCTCGAGTCCGGCGATCTCGGCGCTCAACACCGTGTACTGGGCCGCGAGGGTCTTCAATTCATGTTGCGCGGCGGCGCGCTGAAGCTGCAGTTCGGACTGCACGCGCAGCGCGTCCACCCGCAGGGCGCCGATGGCGGGGTTCTCAGCCGTGCGGTGGCGCACCCAGTCTGTGAAGGCACCGAACGCGTCATCGGACACGGCGAGCTCGGTCAACCCGGCGAGTACGATCTCGACGTCGGAGATGTAGGAGTCGACGTCGATCTCGACCGCGGCATCCGCGAGCGAACGTACGTCGGTCGCCTCGGCGAGACGGGTCCCGGTTTCGGCCTCGCGTGCGGCCGCAGCCGCCGTGCGCGCCTCCGCCTGCTGCAGCGCGGCGATCAAGGCGACCACCCGCTCGAGCGCGTCGCGCAGGCGAGCGACTCGAGCGGCAGCCGCGGCACGTTCGTGCTTGAGCGCCGCCTCGAGCCCTTCAGCAGGCAGCCCGTCGAGGGCACACTGATCGTGCACGAGTCGCGCGTCCAGGGCCGCGGCCATCGCGGCGGCCCCTGCGTGGCGCAGCCGCGCCTCCGCTGCCGCGACCGCGGTGCGGTCTTCCGCGGCCTCCGCCTCGGAGGTGCCGACTGCCGCATTCGCGTGCTCCAAGCGTTGCTCGGCGGAATCCGCCCTCTCCCCGGCAGTGGCGGCCGCAGCATCCGCCCGCTCGAGGAGGACTTCGCTCTGGGCGTGCTCACTGTCCCGCAACGCCTCTTCCTCGGCATCCAGCGTGCCGCGTTCAGTGCGGAGCTCGGCGCTGGCGGATGCGACGCCGGCCAACGATTCCTGCAGCCGGTCCAGCTCCGCGGTCACCTCGAGGATGGCGCGCCCGTACTTGTCGTGCTCGGACTGTTCGCGGCGCGGACCGGCGGCCTGCCGTTTGAGCATCACCTGCGCGTACCCGCGGTAGTGATGGAGGAAACCCTGCACCGCCTTCTGCGCGGCCGCGAGCTGCTGCACCTCGTCGCGCTCCTCATCGAGCGATCGCAATCCGTCGGCCACCGACTTGATGACATCGTCACTGACCGGGGTCAGGGCGCGAGTCAACGCCTCCGACAGGGCGGCCTCGCTCGGTTTCTTGGACAGCTGCGGAGCGCGGATCTGAAGCAGCAGCTCGATCAGCTCCGCGTAGCGCCGCTCGCCGAGGCCGAACAGTTTCGAGTCCACCGCCTGCCGGTATTCGGCTTTGGTGTCGTAGACGCGCCCAGTGTCGCCCAGGGCCTGGGCGAGGCGCTCGCGACCGAGCGCGAGACGGCTCCTGTCGATCAGGTCGAGCGTCTCCCCCACGCGTTGTTGCGTGACGAAGAACCAGTGCTTGGTGATGCCCCGGCCGCGCGCAGCCTTGAGACCGGCGCCGATCGTGACGAATTGCGGCTCGCCGGCATCGTCGATGCGGCCGAATTCCAACCAGCTGTAGCCGAGCCGCTCGCTGTTCGGGTGCTCGTCGCCGAGGAGCAGGTTCCACTCCATGCGCTTCTGCCGGTCGCCATCGGGTTCAACCCGTTGCGGTGACAGGTCGCCGTCGAGCAGGAACGGCAAAGTCAGAGCCAGCACCTTGGACTTGCCCGCGCCGTTGTTGCCCCGGAGCAACAATCGGCCATCGACGAAGGGGAACTCTTCGTTGTCGTAGTAGAACAGGTCGACCAGGCCGAGGCGCTGCGGCTGCCACCGCGCGCTGGTCGGAACCGGCAGCGAAGAGGTCACGGTCTCCGGGTCGCTTTCACCGGCGCTGAGGGATGGTGCGATGTCGAGGGTCACTGCTTTCGGGCTCCGATTATTGTTGGTGCAGCCAGGGCGAATCGAGCGAGGGCGGGCAGCACGCGGATGACGTCACCGTCACGGGCCACGAGACGAAGAGCGAGGAGCCGGCCGAGAGCCGTCTCGACCAGTTCGGATGCGGCTTCCGCCGCGCCCTTGCGCCAGTACCTGGCGTAGTCGGGGGCAATGGATCGGACATGCACCACAAGGGTGTCGACACGGGACTCCGCCGCCCCGGACTGCGCCAGCAACTCAGCCAGCAGTAGGGTGACGTGGCCCTCGGTGCCCTTCTCAGGCATCCGCACGTCGCTGAAATCGTCATCGAAGTCCACCATGGCGATCCCTTCCTGACGGATCTCTGCGACCAGCCCGGTGCATTCGGTGATGCGGCGGCAGATCAGTGCGCGTTGGCTGCGCAGGTATGCGGTCTCCTCCTCGGTGAGCTCGTCGAGGTAGAGCACGGGATCGTCGAGCAGACGCCGGGTGAGGGTGTGCCGCAGGCGCAGATTGCGCAACTCAGCGGTCGGGGCCGTTCCCCGATCCCGCATGCCCGCGGTGCGTTCGCTGAAAGCCGTGGCGGCGATGGTCGACGGGCCCCGCCGGGTGACCAGCAACTGCGACAGCACCCGTCGAGACACGTCATAAAGCGCATCGCCCGCGTTGCGCACGAATTCCTCTTCATCGCCCGCGACCCGGGCGAGCACGCCCCACTCCAGGAGCAGCTGCACAGCGGCGACGAGGTCGCTGCGCTCCTCCCTGGTGCCCAGCTCGAACGCGAAACCCGCGGCGACGAGTTCGGGGGCGGCTGCGATGACCATCACCTGTTCCGCCAGGCGCCCGAGCGCGATCTGGGTGTCACTGCGTTCGAGAACGGACAAGCTGAGCATGAGGAGCACATACCTGCGGCGCGAGAACGGCATGCCGCCACGGCGGGCGGCGAACGGATGCGTCGCGTCCTCCAGCGAGGCCGGCTCGCGTTCGAGCCGCACCACCTCACTGTCGACGTGCAGCGCCCACCCGGTGTTGATCTCGAACCATTCCGTGAGGGTGCTCGCGTGTCGGCGCACGAGACGATACCGGTCCTCGTCGGTGGACCGGATGAGCGGGTGGCGCAGCAGGAGGCGCGCCGCCCTCTGCTGGTCGTCTACGGCCGAAACGCTCATGTCACCTCCGCGAGTGCAGCCGCGGCGTGCGCGCCCCGGGTGCGCTCATCGCGCTCTCCCTCGATGTCCGAAACGGGCTCTCCGGCGGAGGCTAGATCGGCGCCGTCCGCCATGAGGTCAGTGATGCGCACCAGGTGATCGGGTCCGCGGAGGGTGCCTCGCTCCGTCTCGAGCGCGACGAAGCCGGCCTCGGACATCGGTGTCAGTTCGATGCTCATGGTGCCATCGCTGGACGCGGTGTGAATCGGTCCCCCGTCCGGCGGACGGGCCACGAGTGCGTCGCCGAGGAGGGTGAGGAACAGTCCGAAGGCCGTACTGTCCAGCCCGGCGAGCGCGCTTAACTCAACCGTGCCGCCCGTCGCGAGCCTCTGGCGGGCGGCAGCGATCTGTTCGGACTGCTGTCGCACCTGGAGGGCGATCAGGGCCCGGGCAGCCGAGCGGTCGACTACCTGGTTCGGGCGTCCCTTCCGTTCATAGGTGCCGGTCTTTCGCAGTTGCGGGGAGATTTCGATCGGTGGGGCATCCGCCCAGGGAGCGCCGACGAGCGTCGCATCGTCGCTCCAGTGCTGCCAGGTTTCGGAGTCGACGGTCAAATGCCGCGCAGAGTAGAGCCCGAATGCTGCCCGCGCCAGCCGGTGCCGGTGGTCGTCGGTGGGTGCCTCCTGGAACCACTGCGCGAGCCGCAGGTAGTCGGTGGACCGGTCTGAGCGCCCGGAGCGTCGGGCATTGACCGCTCGCACAGCGTCGAGCAGCGCGGGGATCGCGGCGAGGGCCGCCATCCGCAGGAGCTTGGCCTGGCTGTCGCGACCGTTGCCCGAGAGGAACCATGATCGCAGGCCCTCCCAACGATTGGTCCAGACGGCGTAGTGGCGGGCTGCTTCGACCAACGACTGCGCATCGTCGGGGTCGGGGGCTTCGGCGGTCGCGTCCCGGTCGGCAAGGGCCCGGAGGGCACGATCAACATTCTCGCTGCCGGCTCTAACCAGTAGTTTCGCGATTTGCGGTCCGCGCACCGTGAGGTCCTGAATGAATCGTTCAAGGTACTCGACCAGTCGGGACTTGTAGGCAACGAAGGCGGCCTCGTCGGTTTCGGTCAGGTCGATGGTGCGCTGCAGCGACGCCATGAACGCGCTCGCGTTATCGGCGAGTTCGGTGAACCGCATGGTTAGCGCGGCCAGGGTTTGCTGCAGCATGCCCAGGTCGAGGGCATCGGCCTCGATGAGCGTGACGAACTGGTGGAGCGTCACCGCGATGTCTTCGAGGGCGACGCTCTGCAGGGCGCCCCGGCGCCCGAGGGTCTCCTCGAATCGCTCCAGGGCGCGCTCGGCGGCCTCGCCCGCTTGGCTGAGTTGGAAGAGGTGGCGCTTGCGATAGAAGTCCTCGACGTGAACGACTCGCCCGGTGTCGGGCGAGGCCAGGAGATTTCCCCAATCCGCCAGGGAGTCCAGGGCGGCGGTGACTGCTTCGATGGTCAGCGCGTCGCCAGGATCTGCGCCATCCGCCGCGGCGTCTCGCCGAAGCTGGCTGAGCACGTCGTCTGGCCGGAGGTGAACCTGAAAGCGCTCTTTGGCCGTCACGAATGCACCCAACACCCGGCGATAGGCGTCACTGTTCTGCGCGTTCAGGTGGCTGAACACGCTGAAGTCAGGTGCGGTCTGGCCCCGAGCGGACACCTCGCTCACCTCCCCTTCACTCGGCTTTGATCAGAACAACTCACAGTCCGTGACTCGTCACGGTGATGACCCCGAATTCATCATGCAGCATTCCTCTGACATGGGCGGTCACATAACTCTGTAGACCAGAATGGGGTATCGATTTTGGAGGGATCATCACAGACGCATCTTTCAAGCCTATTTCCATCTTTTTGAAATTCAAAAAGACGCTAATACTCTTGCTATGGATCTTTGCGCCCGTCAAGTTATTGAGACAATCTGGTGTGTTTTTCTTCTACGCCGCAGCCTTGTGGCGGCGGTCGTGGTGAGCGGCCAGCGCGGCGGCCGGTTGTAGTCCTCCGTTGTGCCAATGAGGGCGACGCCGGTTCTACCAAGATTCGATGTATTCCATCACCGCGGTCCTCGCGGCGAGGTGGTTTTCGAAGTCGCGCTGGTAGTACATTTCCGTCTTCAAGTGAGAGAAAAAACTTTCCGCAACAGCGTTGTCTCAGCACACGCCGATGGCTCCCATCGACTGCGTGACCCCGTTCCCGGCGCACCATTTCTGGAACTCACCCGAGGTGTATTGGGCGGATTCAACCGGTCGTCGCAACACCGGTGCTTGCGGTCAACAGTAGCTCGTTCATCGCTTCGGCTGGCGTCTTGAATCCGAGTGTCTTACGAGGGCGTTCGTTCAGGGTCTTGGCGACGCCGTCGAGATCGTCCAGGGCGTAGCGGGTGAAGTCGGTGCCTTTGAGGAAGTACCGGCGCAACAGCCCGTTGGTGTTCTCGTTGCTGGGCCGCTGCCAGGGCGAGTGGGGATCGGCAAAGTAGATCGGCAGCCCGGTCTGGATGC
>NZ_SOFY01000037.1 GCF_004402595.1 Cryobacterium shii
CGCGGGCTGCGGGCGGGCGCGGGCTGCGGGCGGGCGCGGACTGCGGGCGGGCGCGGACTGCGGGCGCGAGCAACGCAACGGATGCCGCAGCAGCGGGTCGTTCGGTGGCGCCGGGTCCGGGCATCCGTTTGCCACGCTCCTGAACCAATTCGACGGAGATTTTGCCCGAAACTGCCGGTTTCGGGCTCAAACCCGCTTTCAAGAGCAAAATGTCCGTCGAATTCGCACGGAGCCGGGGGCGGTTGAGGGGCGAGTGAGGGGCAGGTCAGGTGAGGGGCAGGGCCACGCGGAAGCGGGTGAAGCCGGGGCGGCTCTCGACCGAGACGTCGCCGTGGTGCGCGGCCACGACGGCCTGGGCGATGGCCAGACCGAGGCCGGTGCTGCCGGTGCCGCGGAAGCGGGAGCTGTCGCCGCGGGCGAAACGCTCGAACAGGGTGGACCGGAGGTTCTCGGGGATGCCGGGGCCGTCATCCGTCACCGTCACGACCGCACGGTCGTCTGCCACCGAGAGAGCCACTTCGACCGTGGTTTCGGGCGGCGTGTGGATGCGGGCGTTGGCCAGCAGGTTCGCGAAGACCTGGTGCAGCCGGGCGGCATCGCCGGCGATCTGCACCGGTTCGTCCGGCAGGTCCAGGTTCAGCACCCGGTCCCGTCCGGCGGCGTGCGCGTCGCTGACGACGTCCACGAGCAGGCTGGTCAGGTCGACCGGGCCGTGCTCGAGCTCCCGGCCCTCGTCGAGCCGGGCCAGGAGGAGCAGGTCCTCGACCAGGCCGGTCATCCGCACGGACTCGGACTCGATCCGGTCCAGGGCGTGCACGGTATCCGCCGGCAGCTCCTGGCCGGAGCGCCGGGTCAGTTCCGCGTAGCCCCGGATCGAGGCGAGCGGGGTGCGCAACTCGTGGCTGGCGTCGGCGACGAACTGGCGCACCTTTCGCTCACTGGCCTGCCGGGTCTCCAGCGCGACGTCGACGTGGTCGAGCATGCGGTTCAGGGCCGCCCCCACCTGACCGACCTCCGTGCGCGGGTCGGTGTCGGCGGCGGGCACCCGCTCGACCAGGGAGACCTCGCCGTGATCCAGCGGCAGCTCGGACACGCGCGTGGCCGTCTGGGTCACGCGGGCCAGCGGCCGCAGGGCCAGCCGCACGATCAGGGTGGCCAGAACGGCGACGATGAGGATGCCGACCAGGGACACCACCGCGACGATGATGCCCAGCTGGGCGACCGTGTTCTGCACTCCGGCCAGGGGCAGGCCGACCAGGTAGAGGGTGCCGTTGCGGTTCGTGTCCGCCCGGATCCGGTAGCTGCCGGCGTCACCGCCGAGGTCGACCGTGACGGCGGTTTTCTCCTGCATCTGATCGGCCAGGAGCTTGACCTGCCCGGCGGTAAGCGCGATGATCGCGCCGCTCTCCTCCTCGGTGTACCCGGCCGTGATGGTCGAGCCGTCGAAGACCAGCGCGAGGGTGCCGGACTGCTGGGCCGGGCCGCTCAAAATCATTTCCGCCGTCGGCGTGAACGCGGGGGCCTCGTCGTCCGAATCCCGGCGGCCGTCGATGACCACGCCGGAGCGCTCGGAGGCTGAACGCAGCTGCTGGTCGAGCCCGTCGATCAGGGACGCGCGCAGAATGGCGACACTGACCAGGCCGATGGCGATGCTGACCAGCGTGAGGAGGCCGACGACCGCGAGCACGAGCCGGCGGCGGAGCGTCCAGGGCGCGCGGGATCGCCGCGCCCTCGTGCTCGTCATCACGCTGTCTTCAGCATGTAGCCGGCACCGCGCACGGTGTGGATCATCGGCTCACGCCCGGCATCGACCTTCTTGCGCAGATAGGAGATATAGATCTCGACGACGGAGGATTTTCCGCCGAAGTCGTAGCTCCAGACCCGGTCCAGGATCTGCGCCTTACTCAGCACCCGCCGGGGATTGCGCATCAGGAAACGCAGCAATTCGAACTCCGTGGCCGTGAGTTCGATCGCGTCTCCCCCGCGGGACACCTCGTAGCTGTCCTCATCGAGGGTGAGGTCGCCGACCGAGATCCGGGGGTCGTTGGAGTCCGCCACGGCGAGGGTGGAACGGCGGATGAGTCCGCGGAGCCGGGCCACCACCTCCTCCAGGCTGAACGGCTTGGTGACGTAGTCGTCGCCGCCGGCCGTCAGGCCCTTGAGCCGGTCGTCGAGGGAGTCCTTGGCGGTGAGGAAGAGGACGGGGGTTTCGTTGCCGTCCGCGCGGACCCGCTGCAGCACCTGCAGCCCGTCGATGTCGGGCAGCATGATGTCGAGCACGATCGCATCCGGCCTGAATTCCCGGGCGATCGTGAGAGCCTGGCGCCCCTCGGCGGCGGTGCGCACCTCCCAGCCCTCGTAGCGGAGCGCCATCGAGAGCAGATCCGTGAGCGTGGGCTCGTCGTCGACCACCAGGACCCGGATCGGGCTGCCATCCGCTTTGTGGAGGCGCGGTCCACGAACCGCCCGATCATTCTCACGAGTGCTCATATTCTCAGTATTCGGAGTTTTCTATGAGAAACCTATGTGCGCCCTCTGGTGCCGCTGTGAAAAGAGTGATCGCGCCCCTCTCAGCGTTTTCACAGGATGGCGATACCCCCGGAATAGACCGCCTCCCTAGCTTCAGACCGGGAGGCCGGACGGCCCCCGGAACTGGAGACTCATGTTTGTCACTTACCTGCGGCGGGAGCTTGCGGGCCGCCGCAAGCAGACCGCGATCGTCGCGATCGGCATGGCGCTGGCCATCGCCCTGGTCATCATCGTGAACGCGGTGTCCAGCGGCGTGCAACTCGCCCAGGCGACCGTGCTCGGCTCGGTCTACGGCGTGGGCACGGACATCACGGTCAACCTAACCCCGACGGCCCCCGCCGAAGGGGATGCCGCCGGCGGGCCACAGAAGTTCGACTTCGGGGCCGCGGACGGCACGACCGCCGACGGAACGACATCCGTCAGCCAGGCCAGGCTCAGCGCCGGCTGGGGCACCTTCACCTTCGACCAGGCCGCGCTCGGCACGGTCAGCGCGGTCGACAACGTCTCCGCCGCTGCCGCGACCCTGTCCCTCAACAACACGACCTTCAACGGGGCCCTGCCCGGCTCCCAGACGCAGGGCACCCCGCCGGCTGGCGGCGCCACTCCGCCCGACGGCGGTCCGGACGGCGCCGGCGGCAGCTCCTTCAATGTCGACTCCTTTTCCGTGCTGGGTCTGGACCCGGCCGATGAGGCCGTCGGCCCGCTCTCCGCGGTCACCCTCACCGACGGTCGCTCCCTGACCAGCACGGATGCCGGCGCGAACGTCACCGTCCTCGACTCCAGCTACGCCACGACCGCGTCCCTGGCCACGGGTGACACCGTCAGCATCGCCGGCACCGACTTCACCGTCGTCGGCCTCGTCACCGCCGCCACCGCCGACGCCGACACCGCCGCGAACGTCTACATCCCGCTGGACGTGGCCCAGACCCTCTCCGGCCTGACCGGGCAGATCTCGACCGTCTACGTGCAGGCGGCCTCGTCGACGGACATCGCCCAGGTGCAGGCCGACATCGAGAAGGCGCTCCCCGCCGCCACGGTCGACACCCAGGCCGACCTCGCATCCAGCGTCTCCGGGTCGCTCGCCAGCGCCTCCGACCTGGTGAAGAACCTCGGTCTGTGGCTGTCGCTGATCGTGCTGGCGGCGGCGGCGTTCCTGATCGCCATCCTGTCCACCATCTCCGGCGTCACCCGGCGCACCCGTGAATTCGGCACGCTCAAGGCCATCGGCTGGTCCAACGGCAAGATCGTGCGCCAGGTCGCGGACGAATCGCTCGTGCAGGGCCCGCTCGGCGGTGCCGCGGGCATCGCCATCGGTCTGCTCGGCATCCTCGTGATCAACCTGGTCGCCCCGACCCTGACCGCGGGAGCCACCAGCGTGGCCGCGGCCGGTCCCGGCGCCGGCTTCGGTGCCGGTGGACCCGGCGGGGCCGGGCCCGGCTTCGGCGGCGCAGCCCAGGCGGCCGCCACCTCCGACATCGTGCTGAGCGCTCCGGTGACGGCCTCGGTCATCCTGCTGGCGGTCGGCCTGGCCGTTCTGGGCGGGCTGCTGGCCGGCGTGATCGGCGGCTGGCGCGCGTCCCGGCTCCGCCCAGCGGAGGCCCTCCGCAGCATCGCCTGACCACTGCCCGCTTCCGGCTGCGACCGCGGCATCACCTCCGACATCCGCATCAGAATCCCGTCACTTTTTCTTCAGAAGGAACACCACATGTATGAACTATCGAACGTCACCAAGACCTACGAGCAGGGCAAGCGCACGGTGACCGCGCTCAGCGACGTCACCCTGTCGATCCCGGACGGCCAGATGGTGGCCATCCAGGGGCCGACCGGCGGCGGCAAGTCCACCCTGCTGCAGATGCTGGGGGCCCTGGACCGGCCCACCGAGGGAACCATCGAACTCGGTGAGGCGAACCTGTCGAAACTCGGCGACGGCAAGCTCGGGCGGATCCGGGCGAGGGAGATCAGCTTCGTCTTTCAGAGCTTCAACCTGATCCCCACCCTCAGCGCGCAGGATAACGTGGAGACCGCCCTCGCGCTGCTCGGGGTGAGGAGCACGCTCCGGAAGGAGCGGGCGGCCGCTGCGCTCGCATCCGTGGGCCTCGGCGACCGGCTCGGCCACCTCCCCACGGAGCTCTCCGGCCGCCAGCGGCAGAGGGTGGCGATCGCCCGGGCCCTGGTCAAGGAGCCGACCGTGCTCCTGGCCGACGAACCCACCGGCAACCTCGACGAGGAAACCCGCGACGAGATCATGGACCTGCTCGAGGGCCTCTGGCAGGCGCAGGGCCTGACCCTGATCGTGGTCACCCACGACACGGCCGTGGCCCGGCGGGCGCGGCGCCGCCTACTGATCAAGAAGGGCGTGTTGACCGAGGGGGCGTAGCGCGCGGGCCGGGCCGGCCTGTGGCGGCCCGGGTTCGGGTTCGCGGGAGCGAGCAGGCAGAATGGAGACGTGACGGATCAGATGCTCTCCCTGTTCGACGAGGAGCAGCATCCGTCACTTCCCGGCGCCCTGCCGGCCCTCCCTCTGACGCTTCCGCCGGCGTTCCCCCCGGCCGTCGCGCCGCACCTGCGGCGGATCGTCGCCGATTCCACCGACCGGGTGGCGTGGCTGCGGGCCCGCGCGCAGGGCATCACGGCCACGGATGTCGCCAAGCTCGCCACCCCGAAATCCCTGCCGAACGCCGTCTACGACAAAGTCAACGGCAGCAGCTTCAGCGGCAACACGTTCACCGACCACGGCCGCGCCCGGGAACCGGAGATCGCGGCCTGGGTGCAGGAGCGCTACGGCATCGAGCCCAGCACTGCCCTCTTCCATGCGGCAGACCACAGGCGGCACCTGGCCACCCCCGACGGGGTCGGCACCGGATCGGGCACCGGTGCGGGCGGCCTCGAACTGGCCGAAATCAAGACGACGAGCAAGGCGTGGCGCAGCATCCCGCGCTCGTATTTGCGCCAGGTCTGGTGGCAGCAGTACGTGCTGGGCGCCGAGCGCACCCTGCTCGTCTGGGAGCAGCACAAGGATTTCGTGCCGATGAACCCGGAGCCCGAGTGCAAGTGGATCGAGCGGGACGAAGAACAGATCGCGATCCTGGTCGGCTACGCGAACGACCTGATCGCACTGCTCAACCAGCAGGCCACGCGGAACCAATAGCCACCGCCGGACGACAGGCCGGGAGAGCCGCCTGGTCGGGGGGGGGGGGGGGGGGGAANGGGGGGGGAACAGGCGGCTCTCCAGCGCCGCTGTCGCGGCCGTGAAGGAACGGAATCGATCGTGCCGCTTCGGGTGCGGCGCGATTCACTCCTGACAAGTGAGTGGCGGCGAGCTGCCTGAGCAGTCCGGGCCGGTCCCCCTTTGTGAGGACAGACTACGTCCACGGGCACCCGGGAATCCAGTCCTCGCAGCCACTGCACAGGGTTCTGCCCACCCCCAGAGAGAGGCACACCCGCCAGGCCACCGAGGTGGGCACGCCGAGGGAGAATGGACAGATGGAATACGCCACGATTCTGCCACCGACCATGCACGCCCTCGTGATCGACCGGCCCGGCGAGGCCGGCGAGCTTCACCTGGCCGAGGTTCCCGCGCCGATCGCCGTGCTCGATGAGCTGATCGTGCGGGTGATCGCCGCCGGAATCAACCCGATCGACGCGAAGACCCGGGCCGGAAAGGGCGTCTCCGCGGCCATCACCGGCTACCCGGCGGTGCTCGGCAACGACTTCAGCGGCATCGTGGTCAGCGCTCCCTACGAACACTTCCCCCTGCAGCCGGGGGACGAGGTGTACGGCATGGCCCGGGTGCCCCGCACCACCGGCAGCTACGCCGAATACCTGCCCGTCTCGGCGCTGAGCGTCACCCGCAAGCCGGCACGGCTCAGTCATGCCGAGGCCGCCGCGGTGCCGGTCGCCGCGCTCACGGCGTGGGGAATGGTCGTGGAGCTGGCCGAGACCGTCCCCGGGCAACGGATGCTCATCCACGCCGGCAGCGGCGGGGTCGGCCACTTCGCCGTGCAGTTCGCCAAGGCCTTCGGCGCGCACGTGACCGCCACCGGGTCCACCCGTAACCTGGAGTTCCTGCGGGAGCTCGGCGCGGACGAGGTCATCGACTACACGACGACGCGTTTCGACGAGGTGGTCTCCGGCCTGGACTCCGTGATCGACCTCATCGGCAACGTGCACGACAACACGGGAACCCGGTCGCTATCCATGCTGCGGCCCGGCGGCATCCTGGTGAACGCGCCGACCGGGAGCTGGCCGACCATGGCCGCGGAGGCCGCGGCGGCCGGCATCCGGGCCACCGGTTACAAGGTCGCCGCCTCCGGCCGCACCCTGGACTTCATCACCGAACTCATCGACGACGGCATCGTGCGGGTGCACGTGGACCGGGTGTTCGACCTGGCCGACGGCGCCGCAGCACACCGGCTGCTCGAGACCGGCCACACCCGCGGCAAGATCGTGCTGCGGGTCGCGGACGCCGCCGAGACGTCCGAGACGTCCGAGACGTCCGAGACGTCCGAGGCTTCCACCACTTCCGCACCCGCCGGGCCTCGCCCGTGAGCGGCGACGGCCCGTCCCTGGTCTGGTTCCGCGACGATCTGCGCCTCGCGGACAACCCCGCTCTGCAGGCCGCCCTCGAGCGCGGCGAGCCGATCGTGGCCGTGTACGTGCTGGACGAGGAGTCCGCCGGCGTGCGACCGCTCGGCGGCGCGGCCCGGTGGTGGCTTCACGGGAGCCTTCTCTCGCTGGCCGACTCGCTGGAACGCCTCGGCGGCCGGCTGACTCTGCGCCGGGGACCGGCCGAGCGCGTGATCGGCGAGCTGGCGGCATCCGTCGGCGCCGGCGCCGCGTTCTGGAACCGACGCTACGGCCGGGCCGAGCGCGAGGTGGACACCCGGATCAAGGCCAGCCTGCTGGCAGCCGGAACCGAGACCCGCAGCTTCGCGGGCTCGCTCCTGTTCGAACCGTGGACGATCCAGACCGGCCAGGGCGGGTCATACTCGGTCTTCACCCCGTTCTGGCGGGCCTGCACGGCCGGCCCGCCGCCCCGCGCGCCGTACCCCGCGCCGGAGGCGATCCCCGGACTCGCGGCCGACGTCCCCTCCGACGCCCTCGAGGACTGGGCGCTGCTGCCGACCCGGCCAGACTGGGCCGGCGGACTGAGGGAAGCCTGGCAGCCGGGCGAAGAGTCCGCGCACCGCCTGCTCGATACTTTTCTCCGGGACTCGCTCCCCCGCTACGGCGCCGAGCGCGACCAGCCGGCCCAGGCCGTTACCTCGCGCCTGTCGCCCCACCTCCGCTGGGGCGAGATCAGCCCATTCCAAATCTGGCATGCGACCGAATGGGCCCGGACCGGCCTGACCGGGAACGCCCAGTCCAGCGCGACGCGTTTTCTCACCGAGGTCGGCTGGCGCGAGTTCAGCTACCACGTGCTCTTCAACGCCCCCGACCTCGCGACCGAGAACCTGCGGCCCGAGTTCGACGCCTTCCCCTGGCCCTCGCTGGACGAGCGCGCGCTGGCGCGCTGGCAGCAGGGCCGCACCGGCATCCCCCTCGTCGACGCCGGGATGCGCGAACTGTGGCGCACCGGCAGCATGCACAACCGTGTGCGCATGGTGGCGGCGTCGTTCCTGATCAAGAACCTCCTGATCGACTGGCGCCTCGGCGAACAGTGGTTCTGGGACACCCTCGTCGACGCCGACGCGGCCAGCAACCCGTTCGGCTGGCAGTGGGTGGCCGGGTCGGGCGCCGACGCCGCACCCTATTTCCGGGTCTTCAACCCCGAGCTGCAGGCGAAGAAGTTCGATCCCCACGGGGAATACATCCGTCAGAACGTGCCCGAATACGGCACGGATGCCTACCCCGCCCCGATCGTCGACCTCGGTGAGACGAGGCGGGCGGCCCTCGCCGCCTACGAGCAGATCAAGGGGATGAAGGAGCAGGCGATCGCGGCCCGCGCGGCCGCCGGCGCCGAGGCCGAAACCGTCTAGAGCGCCCGCTCGAGCACGAAGTCGTCCTCGTACCGTCCGCCCACCAGGAAGCGTTTCTCGCCGACCGTGGCGAACCCGTTCTTCTGGTAGAACCGGATGGCCCGCGCGTTCTCCTGGTTGACGCCGAGCCAGCTGCCGGCCGCCCCGCGTGCCCGGGCCGCCTCCAGCGTCGCCGCCATCAGGGGCGCGGCCACCCCGCGGCCGTGCGTCTCGGCGCGCAGGTAGCACTTGCTCAGTTCCACGGTGGGACGGATGCCGATGGCCGCGCGCACGTCGGCGTCGGCCGGTTCCGCGAATACGAGCATCGTGTACCCCAGCATCACCCCGCCCTCCTCGGCCACGAGGATCAGGCGCTCGGGATCGGCCAGGTAGGCGTCGAAGTTGCCCTCCGCGAGCACGTCGCGCAGGAACGCGGCGATGGCCTCGGCCGTGGTGTGCGGCGGGCAGGCGAGCCCGAACGTGGCGGCGGCCAGCTCGGCCAGCACCGCGGCATCCGTCGCCGTCGCCGTGCGAATCTCGATCATCGTCCCACCCTATCGACGCCCCCACCGCACGTACTTCACGCGAGAGCGGGTGAATCGTCGGTCTGGCCAGGCCAAAACGACGATTCACCCGATCTCGCGGGAGGGCGATGCCTACAGGTAGCGGACGTACGCGCCGACGGTGAGGAAGGTCGGGAACTCGGGCTCGAGAGCGGATGCCCGGAACACCTCGAGGGCGTCGTCGAACCGGTCGCCCGGCGTGCGCTGCAGTCCCCCGAACACCTCGTCGACCTGCTCGGCGATCCAATCCTCGTCGATCCGGATCCCCTCGGCGGTGACCGAGTTCTCGTGCACCCACTGCCAGATCTGCGAGCGGGAGATCTCCGCGGTCGCGGCGTCCTCCATCAGGTTGTCGATGGCCGCAGCGCCCACGCCGCGCAGCCAGGACTCGATGTAGCGCAGTCCGATCGAGATGTTGCCGCGCACGCCGGCCGCGGTGATCTCGCCGCCGATGGACTCCACGTCGAGCAGTTCGGCCGCCGTGACGCGCACGTCGTCCCTGGTGCGGTCGAGCTGGTTCGGCTTGTTGCCGAGCACCCGGTCGAACTCGGCCTGCGCGGTCGTGATCAGGTCCGGGTGGGCCACCCAGGTACCGTCGAAGCCGTCGCCGGCCTCCCGCTTCTTGTCCTCGGCGACCTGGGAGAGGGCCCGGGCGGTGACCTCGGGGTCGCGACGGTTCGGGATGAACGCGCTCATGCCGCCGATGGCATACGCGCGACGTCGGTGACAGGTCGACACCAGCAGCTCGGTGTAGGCGCGCATGATCGGCACGGTCATCGTGATCTGCTTGCGGTCGGGGAACACGAAGCGGCGCCCGCGCGCGCGGAAGGTCTTGATGATGCTGAAGATGTAGTCCCAGCGGCCGGCGTTGAGCCCGGCGCAGTGGTCGCGCAGCTCGTAGAGGATCTCCTCCATCTCGAATGCCGCCTGGATCGTCTCGATCAGGACGGTCGCCCGGATGGTGCCGTAGTCGATGCCGAGACGGTCTTCGGAGTGGCTGAAGATGTCGTCCCAGAGGCGGGCCTCGAGGTGACTCTCCAGCTTCGGCAGGTAGAAGTACGGGCCGCTGCCGCCCTCGATCAGGCGCTTCGCGTTGTGGAAGAGGTAGAGCCCGAAGTCGACCAGGCTGCCCGACGCGTTCATCCGGCGGTTCGCGCGGTCGACGAAGGTCAGGTTCTTCTCGACCAGGTGCCAGCCGCGGGGACGCATCACGATCGTGGGCGTGGCGCCGGTGGCGTCACCCGTGACGGCGTACTTCTTGCCTTCCGGGGTTTCGAAGCTCAGCTGTCCGCGCACCTGGTCGAACAGCGTGATCTGGCCCTCGATCACGTTCGCCCAGGTGGGGCTGGTGGCGTCCTCCTGGTCGGCCAGCCACACCTTCGCGCCGGAGTTCAGCGCGTTGATGGCCATCTTGCGGTCGGTCGGTCCGGTGATCTCGACGCGGCGGTCGACCAGTCCCGGGCCCGCGCCGGCGACGTGCCAGCTCGGGTCGCGCCGGATGTGCGCGGTCTCGGTCAGGAATTCGGGGTCGCGCCCATTGGAGGCATCCACGCGCTTCCGCAGTCGAGTGGCCAGCAGGTCGTGCCGCGTGCCGGCGAACCGGTCGTGCAGGTCGCCCAGGAACTCGAGCGCTTCGGGGGTGAGGATCTCCTCGTACCGCGGCCCGAGATCGCCGGTGATCTCGAGGTGCGGCTGGATGGTGGCGAAGCTGCCGGTGTTCGTTCTCGTGCGGTCGGACGTCGCCGGGGCCGGGGTGTTCATGGGCTGATCTCCTTCAAGAGTGTTGGGCCGGGCCGCGCGCTCCCGGCCAATCGGCCGGGTGTGCGGGAATGAGCTGTGCCTTGGATCCACTCTGGGCCCGCCGACGGTGCAGCAGCCCGCCCTCGGTAACAGAAGAATTCCATTTCTTCTACCCCTGAGAAGTTTTCCGTGAGGTGTGTGACTATGGGGAAATGGTCATCGTCGATCCAGCCCTCCGTCCGTCCCTGTCCGCGGCCCCTGCCGAGGAGGAAGGGCTCGACGCCCTCACCCTGGGCCGGCGCATCCGGGAAGTGCGCACGTCGCGGCGGATGACGCTCGACGCCCTCGCGGCGGCGATCGACCGGGCCCCGTCCCAGGTCTCGATGATCGAGAACGGCAAGCGCGAACCGCGACTGTCGATGCTGCGCACCATTGCCGGAGCCCTCGGAACCACCGTCGACGACCTGTTGAAGACGGATGCCCCGTCCGAACGAGCCGCCCTCGAAATCGCCGTCGAGCGGGCCCAGCGGGGTCCCGTGTTCACCGCCCTCGGACTGCCGCATATCCGCGTTGGCCGGGGAACCAGCGACGAAACCCTGCAGACGCTGCTCAGCCTGCACGGCGAGATTCTGCGCCTGCACCGGGAACGGGCGGCGACCCCGGAAGAGGCCAGGCGGGCCAATGTGGAGCTGCGCGCCACCATGCGGGCCAAGGACAATTACTTCCCCGAGCTCGAGGCGCAGGCGCAGCGGCTGCTCGCCGCGGTGGGCCACACCGGCGGGCCGGTCTCCCACCAGGTCGTGGCCGACATGGCCACGCACCTCGGCTATTCGCTGCACTACGTCGGCGACCTGCCGAACTCGACCCGGTCGGTCACGGACAAGCGCAACCACCGCATCTACCTGCCGACGGAGCACTCCGCGTCCCGCGACTCGCGCTCGCCCATCCTGCAGGCGTTCGCCACCCTGCTCTGCGAACACGAAGAACCCGAAAACTATGCTGAATTTCTGGCCCAGCGGGTGGAGACCAACTACCTGACCGCGGCCATCCTGCTGCCGGAAAAAGACACCGTGAAACTGCTCACCGAGGCGAAGAACCTGCGCCGCATCTCGATGGAAGACCTGCGCGACGCGTTCGCGGTCTCCTACGAGACGGCCGCGCACCGGTTCACCAACCTCGCCACGGCCAGGCTGGACATCCCGGTGCACTTCATGAAGGTGCACGAGTCCGGCACCATGATCAAGGCGTACGAGAACGATTCGGTGCGCTTCCCCAGCGACGCGCTCGGCGCGGTTGAGGGCTCGACGGTCTGCCGCAACTGGACGGCTCGGACGGTCTTCCATGTGGCCGACCGGTTCAGCCCCTGGTACCAGTACACCGACACCCCGAGCGGGACCTTCTGGTGCACGTCCCGGATCGAGAAGGCCAAGGAGGGCGACTACTCGGTCAGCGTGGGCGTGCCGTTCACGCACGTGAAGTGGTTCCGCGGCCGCGAGACGAACAACCGGGCGGTGTCCCGCTGCCCCGACGAGTCCTGCTGCCGCCGCGCCCCCGACGAGCTGTCGGAGCGGTGGTCCGGCCAGTCGTGGCCGGCCGCGCGCACACCGACGAGCCTGCTGGCCGCGCTCCCCACCGGCACCTTCCCCGGCGTCGACCAGACCGAGGTGTTCCAGTTCCTGGAGGGGCACGCCCCGGCGAGCTGAGCGGCCGGCGCCGTCGCTGTCGCGGCGCAGGGTGTGGACGCAGGCGCAGGCTAGAACCCGCGCCCGCGTCCCGAGGGTGCGCCGCGAGGCCAGAGGACCCGGCCGGGCCCCGACTGGCATGATGTACGGGTAGCAGCGCCGCGACGAGCAGAGGACGAAACCGTGGGCACGACCATTTTCGAACGAGCCAGGCCCGCCGCATCCGTCATCGACGAGGCCCTCGCCCGCACCCGCCAGGCCCCGTTCTGGCTCGACGACGTTGCGCCGCAGACGAGCCGCCCGCGGCTCACGGCCGACCTGGACTGCGACCTGGCTATCGTCGGCGGCGGCTACCTGGGCCTCTGGACCGCGGTGCTCGCCAAACGGCAGGACCCGGGCGCGCGGGTGGTCCTGCTCGAGGCGCGCACGATCGGCTGGGCCGCCTCCGGGCGCAACGGCGGCTTCTGCGAGGCGAGCCTGACCCACGGGGAGGAGAACGGCCGGCGCCGCTGGCCGCGGGAGATCGACCGGCTGACCGAGCTGGGGCTGGAGAACCTCGACGAGATCGAGCGCGCGGTCGCCGAGCTCGGCCTGGACTGCGATTTCGAACGCACCGGGGCCATCGACCTGGCCGTCGAGAAGCACCAGGTCGACTGGCTCCGCGCGGAGCCCACGAACGATGACACCGTGTTTCTGGATGCCGCGGCGCTGCACGCCGAGGTCGACTCGCCCACCTACCTGGCCGGAGTGTGGCACAAGCGCACGAACGCCCTCGTTCACCCCGGCAAGCTGGCCACCGAGCTGGCCCGCGTGGCCACCGGGCTCGGAGTCGAGATCTTCGAGCACACCCCGGTCACGGGCCTCGACACGCAGGGGCTGTCCCCGGCGCAGGGCACCCGGCTGCGCACCGAGGCTGGTGTAGTGCGCGCGCGGAAGACCGCGCTGGCGACGAACGTCTTCCCGTCGCTGTTGGCGCGGAACCGTCTCGCCACGGTGCCCGTGTACGACTACGTGCTGATGAGCGAGCCGCTCAGCGCGGAACAGCTCGCCGCGATCAACTGGCAGAACCGGCAGGGGCTGAGCGACCTGGCCAACCAGTTCCACTACTACCGGCTGAGCGCGGACAACCGCATCCTGTTCGGCGGCTATGACGCCATCTACCACTTCGGCGCCCGGGTGCGCGGCGGCTACGAGAACCGGCCGGAGAGCTTCCGGCGCCTGGCCAGCCACTTCTTCACCACGTTCCCGCAGCTGGCCGGGCTGCGGTTCAGCCACCGCTGGGCCGGCGCCATCGACACCTCCACCCGGTTCTGCGCCTTCTTCGGAACGGCCCGCGCCGGCCGGATCAGCTACGCGGCCGGGTTCACCGGCCTCGGCGTGGGTGCCACCCATTTCGCGGCGAAGGTCATTCTCGACCAGCTCGCCGGCCGGCAGACCGAGCGCACGCAACTGGAGATGGTGCGCGGACGCGCCCTGCCGTTCCCGCCGGAACCGCTGGCCTCGATGGGCATCCAGACCACGCGCTGGTCGCTCGACCGCGCCGACCACAACGAGGGTCGCCGCAATCTCATCCTGAAGACGCTCGACGCGCTGGGCCTCGGCTTCGACTCCTAGCCCGCGCCGCGCATCCGTGGGTCGCCAGCCCCAGCGTCAGCCCGCCCTAACGAATTCGACGGAGATTTTGCCGAAAACCGGCCCCAGCAGTCCGGAAACGGGCTTTTAGCGCAAAATCTCCGTCGAATTGGTTCAGGGACGGGCGGGAGGACGGACCGACCGACGGCGCCTAGACCGCGGCGGGCTGCGGGTCGGGCAGGCGGTGCAGCGCGTCCACGAGGGGGGCGAGCTCCGGCTTCTGCTCCGCGGCGGCGAGCGCCGCGGCGAGGGTCTCGTCATAGACCGGGCGGGCCGAGCCCAGCAGGGTCTGGCTGGCATCCGTCAACTCGGTGTAGATGCCGCGCCGGTCGTCGGCACAGAGGATGCGGGTCAGCAGCCCCCGGTCTTCGAGCCGGTTCACCAGGCGGGTGGTGGCACTACTGCTGAGGGCGGCCGCTCCGGCGAGCTGCTGCATCCGCATGTGCCAGCCGTGCTGGCGGCTGAGGGCGTCCAGCACGGTGAATTCGACCACGGACAGCTCGGCGGCATCCTGCAGGGCCCGCTCGAGCTCGATCTCGATCAGCGCGTGCAGGGAGGCGAGCGTGCGCCAGCCCTGAGCGCGCACCTCGACGGCGTCGTCTTCGATGCCCATGGTGGCTCCAAACCGGTCGGGAAAAACAAGTAGTTGCTTGCGCCGATACCTAGCGTGTGCAAATATAAGTAACGCGCCTGCAACTAACAGCGTACGCAGCATATCCGCGTAAGTACAGTTCTCAAGGAGTTCCTCCCATACCCATTGGCCTTTTCGCCCTCGCCCTCGGAGGGTTCGGCATCGGACTCACCGAGTTCGTCATCATGGGCATCCTGCCCGACCTCGCCGCCGATTTCGGGATCAGCGAGGCCGCGGCCGGCTGGCTGATCTCCGGCTACGCCCTGAGCGTGGTCGTCGGCACCCTCGGTCTGACCGCCGCCGTGACCCGGCTGCCGCGCAAGAAGGTGCTGATCGCCCTGATGGTCCTGTTCATCCTCGGCAACCTGATCAGCGCACTCGCCCCGACCTACGCCCTGATGATGCTCGGCCGGGTGGTCGCCGCACTCTGCCACGGCGCGTTCTTCGGCATCGGCTCCGTGCTCGCCGCCGACATGGTGGCACCGACGAAGAAGTCCGGGGCGATCGCGATCATGTTCACCGGCCTGACCGTCGCCAACGTGCTCGGCGTGCCCTTCGGCACCCTGCTCGGCCAGAACCTCGGCTGGCGCGCCACGTTCTGGGCGATCACCCTGATCGGCGTGATCGCGCTGGTCGGAATCGCGACCCTCGTGCCGCAGATCGAGCACGCCACCGACCAGAACGGCGGTCTCCGCGGCGAGCTGAGAGCCTTCCGCTCCGGCCAGGTCTGGCTGTCCATCGCCGTCACGGTGCTCGGCTACGGGGGCATGTTCGGGGCGTTCACCTACATCGCGTTCACCCTGACCGAGGTCAGCGGCCTCGCGGCATCCACTGTGCCGTTCCTGTTGATACTCTTCGGCGTGGGTCTCTTCATCGGCAATATCGTCGGCGGCAAGGCGGCGGACCGTTCCGTCGACACGACCCTGATCGTGCTGCTGGCGGCCCTGACGGTGGTTCTCGTCTTCTTCGCGCTGACCGTCCGCAGCCAGGTCGCAACGATCGCATCGCTTCTGCTCCTCGGCGGGTTCGGCTTCGCCACGGTTCCCGGCCTGCAGATGCGCGTGATGAGCTACGCCAGCGCGGCGCCCACCCTGGCCTCCGGCGCCAACATCGCCGCCTTCAACCTCGGCAACACGCTCGGCGCCTGGCTCGGCGGCCTGACCATCACGATCGGGCTGGCTACACCTCGCCGATCTGGGCCGGGGCCGGCGTGACGGTGCTCGGCCTGGTCGTCATGGTCGCTGCGGCGCGCGGCGCCCGGCTGACCCGCCGCCGGGTGGCATCCGTCGCCCTGCCGGTGACGGCTCCCGTCGCGGCTCAGGTTGTGGACGCGGGCGCGCGGTAGAACCTGCGCCCGCGGCCGCAGGGTGCGCCGCGACATCCGTGGGTTCGAAACGACGGATGCCGGCGGCGCGCCTCAGGCCTCCCGGGTGATCTCCACCGTGACGAACAGTTCCGACCCGCTCGTCCCCGAGAACACGCCGCGCAGCGGGGGCACGTCGTTGTAATCGCGGCCCCGTCCGACGGCCACGTGCCGGTCGCCGATGTCGATCGAGTTGGTCGGGTCGTAGCCGCGCCAGTCGCCGCAGAACCACTCGACCCACGCGTGGGACTCGCCCCGGATGGTCTCGCCGATGCCGGCATCCGGCCGCGAGTGCAGGTAGCCGGACACGTACCGGGCGGGAATGCCCGCCGACCGCAGCGCTCCCAGCGCGATGTGGGTGATGTCCTGGCACACGCCGCGCTTGTCGCTCCACGATTCCCGGGCGGTGGAGTGCACGCCCGTGACGCCCTGCACGTACTGCATCTGGTCCCCGATGGCGGCGCAGATCTCCAGCGCGGCGTCGCAGGGGCTCGCGCGGCGGGCCACGATCTCGGCGGCCAGCGCAGCGACATCCTCCGGCGGGTCGGTCAGCCGGGTCTGCCGCGCGTGCTCCACCGTGATGGTGCTGCGCCGGCTCGCGGCCGCCAGTTCCGGCCAGCCCAGCGGATGCGCCAGGTGGGTGCGCGGCCGCACCTCCACCAGGCTGGTGGCCGTGAGTGTGAGCTCGGTGTACGGGGTGAGCACCTCGAAGCTCGACACCTGCGTGCCCCAGTAGTCGAGGTAGCCGTGGTTGCTCGACACCGGCGAGATCTCGAGCCCGGCGTACAGCACGAACTGGTCCGGCGAGCTGACCGGCAGCATCCTCGCCTCGTTGTAGGAGGCGCCCACCTCGCCCTGGTACCGGTAGCCGGTCACGTGCCGGATCCGCAGCCGGTTCACGACGCCTCCCCGGTCCAGGTCGGCACGGTGCTCGTGGGGAAATACCGGTCGCCGATGGCTTCCGAGGCGGCGCTGGTGGCCTCCTGCACGGCGTCCATCTGCGCGGACAGGTCGTTCAGGATATCCATGATCGGCCGATATTCCAGCTGGCTGCGGATCCGGCCCAGCTCCCGCTGCGCCTGGTCGGACACGCCGACGCGGTCCGTGCGGGTCTCCATGTCGCGCCGGCACTGCTCCGCCCGGGAGAGGGAGAACACGATCGAGCGGGGGGAACAGTCGATCCAGCAGCAGGAACTCGGCCGCGTTCCGGGCCGAGGGCACCCCCCGGTAGGTGCGCAGGTAGGACTCGTACGCGCCGCAGGAGCGCAGGATCGTGGTCCACGAGGGCCCGCTGGCCTCGGTCAGCGACCGGGTGGCCAGCAGCCGGGCGGTCATGTCCGCCTGCTCGAGGCTGCGACCCAGGTTGAAGAACTGCCACGCCTCGTCCCGGCTGACCCCGGACTCCACGATGCCCACGGCGAGCACCGAGCGCTCGCGCACCCAGCCGAAGAAGTCGTGCGTCTTCTCGCCGGCGACCTTGCGGGGCATCCTTGCGCTGGTCGTATTCAGGCACTCCCACAGTTCCGTCGGCACGATCTCCCTGACCCGCCTGGCGTTCTCCCGGGCCGCGGTGACCGAATAGGCGATCGAGGCCGGATGAAGGCGGTCGACGGCCAGCGTGGCGAGCACGTCCTTGCGGGTCAGCAACCGGTCGGTCGGCGCGGCGCTCCCCATCAGATGCAGCAGGGACTGACAGGCGAGGTTCTCCTCGATCCACGGGTCTTCGAGCAACAGTTGGAGGTGCACGTCGAGGATGCGCGCCGTGCCGTCGCTGCGCTCGATGTAGCGTCCAATCCAGAACAGGCTTTCCGCGATGCGGCTCAACATTCTCACCCCTCTCTCTCCCCGGCCGGCGCGGTCGACGCCTGCTGCTGCTGTTGCTGCTGCTCGTTGTCGCCGACGGGCTTGTCCTGCGGCGAGTGGTCCACGGCGTGCGCGACCCCGGTCGAGCGCACGTTGGCGGCCTGGCCGGCGACCAGTCCCTGGATGGAGCGCCCGGGCCCCTCGGTGAAGGAATCCGGTTCCGTGCCGATCACCCAGGTGTCCTTGGACCCGCCGCCCTGGCTGGAGTTGACCACGAGCTCCCCCTCGGGCAGCGCGACCCGGGTGAGTCCGCCCGGCAGCACCCAGACATCCGTGCCGTCGTTCACGGCGAACGGTCGCAGGTCGGCGTGCCGCGGCCGCATGCCCGCGTCCACGAGGGTGGGGATGGTGGAGAGTTGCACGACCGGCTGCGCGATCCAGCCACGCGGGTCCTTCAGCAGCTGCGCCGGCAGGGTGTCCAGCTCGGCGGCGGATGCCGCGGGCCCGACCAGGAGCCCCTTGCCGCCCGACCCGTCGACGGGCTTGACCACGAGCTCGCCGAGCCGGTCCAGTACCTCCTCGAGGGCCAGCGGATCTTCGAGCCGCCAGGTGTCGACGTTGGGGATGACGGCGTCCTCGCCGAGGTAGTACCGGATCAGCTCGGGCAGGTAGGTGTAGACCAGCTTGTCGTCGGCGACCCCGTTGCCGACGGCGTTGGCGATGGTGACGTTGCCGAGCCGGGCGGCCATCAGGATGCCCGGCGACCCCAGTTGGGAATCGGCCCGGAACTGCGGCGGGTCCAGGAATTCGTCGTCGACGCGACGGTAGATCACGTCGACCCGGGTGGGCCCGGCGGTGGTGCGCATCCAGACCCGGCCGCCGGAGCAGAACAGGTCCCGCCCCTCGACGAGCTCGACTCCCATCAGCCGGGCCAGCAGGGTGTGCTCGAAGTAGGCGGAGTTGAAGACGCCCGGGGTGAGCACGACCACGTTGGGGTCGTCGATCCCCGCCGGGGCCGAGGCGCGGAGGGCCTGAAGCAGCTTGTTCGGGTAGTCCCCGACCGGGCGCACGCGCATCGAGGCGAACAGCTCCGGCAGGGTCTGGGCCATCACGCGGCGGTTGGAGATGACGTAGCTCACCCCGCTGGGCACCCGCACGTTGTCCTCGAGCACTCGCCAGGCTCCCCGCTCGTCCCGGATCAGGTCGATCCCCGACACCTGGATGCGCACGTTGTTCGCCGAGACGATGCCGGCCGCCTGCCGATGGAAGTGACTCGACGAACTGATCAGACCGGCCGGGATGACGCCGTCATGCACCGCGGCCTGGGGTCCGTAGATGTCCGCGAGGAACGCCTCGAGTGCCCGCACCCGCTGTTTGATCCCGGATTCGACCGTGACCCACTCCTGCTGCTCGATCACGCGCGGCACCGCGTCCAGCGGGAACGGCCGCTCCTCCCCCGCGAAGTCGAACGTGACCCCCTGGGCGAGATAGCTGCTCGCCAGGGCATCCGTGCGGCCCCGGAGCTCTTTCTGCGTCATTTTCGCCAGGGCCGCATACACGTCCTTATAGGCCGTGCGCGCCTCCACCGGCGTGAGCGAGGTGAGGTCGGGGAACATTTCGTCCCAGGCGCTCGGCGCGCCGTTTTTCAATCGAAGGGATGCGGTCGTGCCGTAGCCCGTGAACAGGTCAACCATTCCGGGAGCGTAGCGGGGTGGTATTGCCGGGATATTTCAGCGAAATGACGGCCAGGTTGTATGCAAAACTCCCCATTTCGGGACACAAATGGGCAGAAGCCGGGGTTCACACAGGCGATTCACCCCCGGCATTGCATACAGTGAAACCATTCAGAGCGGAGGGTGGGCAACGTGAAGGCATTCCTTCCCACCGGCGACGCCTTCGGGGATGCGTTCGGGGATGCGTTCGGGGATGCGTTCGGGGATGCGTTCGGGTCGTTTCCCGACGCGGGTTCACCCGCCGAGGGCGACGAGCCGGTGCCCTCCGACGGATTCCGCGCCACCGCCCTGGTCGACGTGCGCGGACTCCAGATCGTTCGGGGCCCCCGAACGGATGCCTCGATCCTCGCCACCGGGATCTCGCTGTCGCTGGCGCACGGGGAGGTCCTCGGGCTGGTCGGCGACGTCGGTTCCGGTGCCACCGAGATCGCCAGGGCCATCGCGGGACGGCTGTCCGCTCCGGACCGGATCGTCGCCGGCTCCATCCTGTTGGACGGCACAGAACTGGTGGGTATCAAGGGCCGGGCCCTCGAACGACTCCGCGGAACCACGATGGCCCTGGTCCCCGCGGACGCGACGACCCGGCTCGCGCCGCACCGCGCCATCGGGCGGCAGCTCACCCGCCCGCTCCGGCGCACCCTGGGCCTGTCCCGGGCGGCCGCCACCCGGCGAATGCTGGAAAACCTCGACCGGGCGAGAGTCGAGGACCCCCGGCACGCATCGACCCTCCTCCCCGGGCAGCTCCCCCGGCTCACCCTGCACCGGGTGCTGATCGCCGACGCCGTCGCGTGCGGGCCGGGCCTCCTGATCGTCGACGACCGGGGAGTCGCGCCAGGCACGGCGGCGGACGCGGCCGGGCAGGCGGCGGAGGACGCGGCCGCAGACGCAACCATCGCCGCGCTCTACCGCGGCCTCCGGCAGGAGCGCGCACTGGCCATGATCGTCGTGTCCCGCAACCTGGGAGACGCCGTGGCCGGCTGCGACCGGGTGGCCGTGCTCGACGCAGGACGGATCGTCGAACAGGGGTCGAGGGCCGAGATCGTCAGCGCGCCGCAGCATCCGCGCACCCGCCAGCTGCTCGCCACCGCGCGCGCCCACCCCGCCTGCCCCCCTGGTCTCTGCCCCCCTGCCCCCCTGATCCTCCTGCCCCTCCTGCCCCTCCTGATCCTCGGCGAGAAATCCGCCGAGCCGTGAGAAGCGACCCTTAAAAACGCCGGAAAGGGGGCGGAACTCACGGCTCGGCGGGCACTTCTCCGGCCGGAAGGGGAGGCCGGGTACGGGAAGGGCGGGTACGGGAAGGGCGGCTACGGGAAGGGCGGCTACGCGTCGGCGGGCAACGCCGAGACCGCGTTCCGCGCGGCGAGAATGTGCGAACGCATCGCCACCTCGGCCCAGACCACGTCGCCCGAGCGCAAGGCGGTCAGGATGTCGCGGTGCTGGTGATTGCTGCCGGCCCGGAACGCGGCGCCGTCGCGGCGGAAGAAGTGGCTCATCATCGGCACCCGGCCGACGGATGCCGTCAGGCCGACGAGCTGTTTGCTGCGGGAGGCGGCCACGATGATCCGGTGGAATTCGGCGTTCAGCTCGCCGAGCCGGTCGATGCCCGGGTCGTCGGTCCTCCGCACGAACTCCTCCATCAGCCCGATCAGCGCACCGAGCCGGTCGAGGTCGCCGGGTTCGATCCGCGCGGCGGCGAGCCCGGCCGCGCGGCTCTCGAGGGCGGCGCGGAGAAAATACGTCTCGCGGACCTGTTCGGCCGTCCATGGGATGACCGTCGCGCCGCGATTGGGGATGAACTCGACCAGGCCGGCCTCGTCGAGCCGGCGCAGCGCCTCCCGGATCGGCGTGCGGCTGAGGCCGAGCTCCTGGGCGAGGGCGGTCTCCCGCAGGGTCGCGTTGGCGGGCAGTTCACCCGAGAGGATGCGCGCGCGCAGGTTCGCGTACGCGGCCTGCCCCCCGGTCACCGTCATTTCGGCCTCCCCCCGCCACACTTCGATCCGTGTGCCACTATCGCACATCCGCCGCTAGGAGAACGCGTTCAGGTCGGTCAGGGCCCGTCCGATCACCAGCTGGTGGATCTCGTCGGTCCCCTCATAGGTGCGCACGGACTCCAGATTGGCGAGGTGCCGCATCACGGGGAACTCGCTCGTGATGCCGTCGCCGCCCAGAATGGCCCGGGCGCTCTGCGCGATCCGGATCGCTTCCCGCACGCTGTTGAGCTTGCCGACGCTGATCTGGGCCGGGGTGAGTGTGCCCTGCTCCTTGAGCCGCCCCAGGTGCAGCGCGAGCAGCACCCCCTTCTCGTACTCGACCAGCATGTCGGCGAGTTTGGCCTGGATCAGCTGGGTGGCCCCGATCGGCTTGCCGAACACCTCGCGGGTCTCCGAGCGCAGGATGGCGGCGTCGAGGCAGCTGCGGGCGGCGCCCATCGCGCCCCAGACGATGCCAAACCGCGCCTCGTTCAGGCAGCCGAACGGCCCGGACAGTCCGGCCGCGTCCGGCAACAGGGCGTCCGCCGGCACCCGCACGGCGTCGAGGCGCAGATCGCACTGAACGGATGCGCGCATGGAGAGCTTGTTCTCGATCGGAGTCGCCGTGAAGCCCGGGGTGTGGGTCGGCACCAGGAAGCCGCGCACGCCGGCATCCGTCTGAGCCCAGACCACCGCGACGTCGGCGAGGCTCGCGAGCCCGATCCACCGTTTGGAACCCTCGATCAGCCAGCCGGCCCCGTCCCGGGTCGCGGTGGTCGTCATCGCGGCGGGGTCGCTGCCGCCGCCGGCCTCGGTCAGAGCGAAGCAGCCGATCAGCTCGCCGGCGGCCAGGCCGGGCAGCCACCGCTGCTTCTGCTCCTCCGAGCCGTACTGGTGGATGGCCGACATGGCCAGCGAGCCCTGCACCGAGACGAACGTGCGCCAGCCGCTGTCGGCGGCCTCCAGTTCGAGGCAGACCAGCCCGTAGCTCACCGCCCCGGCGCCGGCACAGCCGTAGCCGGTCAGGTGCATGCCGAGGAAGCCGGCCGCGCCGAGTTCGGCGACGAACTCCCGGCGGAAATGCTTGTTCTCGAAGTCTTCCTCGATGGTGGGCAGGATGCGGTTGGTCGCGAAGGCCCGCGCCTTGCGGGCCCAGGCGATCTCCTCCGCGCTGAGCAGGGCGTCGAGGTCGAACACGGCGTCGACCAGGGGGCTGTGAACGAGGGCTGTGGGGCGGCCTGAGGCGGGCACGAGAATCCTTCACGGATCGACGGAACACGGACGAAATCGAGCCACTCGCCACCGGCGATGGTAGCCGTGAGTCGATCCTATAGCGCATGATTGGCCCCGTCACCTGCCCGTCCGGTCGGCTAGATTGGGTCAATGGAGGCTCAGTTGCGACCCGGCGCGCGGGAAGCGATCTTCGCGCAGCTCATTGACGCCGGCCGGTCCGAACAGGTCGCCCGGCGCCTCACCGATGCCATCATCCTCGGCGTGCTCACCCCCGGCGAACGGCTGCCGAGCGAACAGGAACTGGCGCGGCGTTTCGGGGTGGCCCTGATCACCGTGCGGGAGGGCCTCGTCCTCCTGCGCGACGCCGGCCTGGTTGAGACCCGGCGCGGCCGCGAGGGCGGCAGCTTCGTGATCCAGACGGATGCCCCGCACAGCGCCCTGCTGCAGGCTCGCCTCCGCGGCCTGGCCCAGGTGGAGTTGTCCGATCTGGCTGTGTACTTCTCCACGATCATCGAGGGCTGCGCCGAGCGTGCGGCCCTTCGCGCCTCCCCCGTCGACTCGGAGCGGCTCCGGGCCTGGCTGGCCGACAGCGCCGGCGGCGGGACCGCGGGAGCCCGCGCCACCGCGGGTGGTTTCTACCTCGAACTCGCGGTGCTCAGCCAGTCCCCCCGGCTCGTGCGGGAGCACATCAGGCTGCAGGCCGAATTCGGCCCCCTGCTGCTCCTGGCCCTCGGCGATGCCGGGATCCGCAGCCGCGTGGCCCGGGTGAATGGTGAGATCGCCGAGGCCATCGCCGGCGCCGACGGTCCGGCCGCCCGTGCGCTGGTCGCCGGCCAGGTGCAGGACCTGGCCGTGTGGCTGTTGACCGCCAAGGCGAGAATCGAACGGGGAGGGCAGCTCTATGACCCCGCCTGAGACAACCCCGCCTGAGACGTCGGTGCCTGAGACGTCGGTGCCAGACCTGACCGACGCCGCGCAGCTCAGCCTCGCCTCCTGCGCGGCAGAGGTCGGTGAGATCTTCGCCCGCGCCTTCCGCACCCTCGAGGGCTGGCGCGACGCGATCGTCGCCGCGGGACCGGTTCGCGCGGCCGAACTGGACGCCCTCGTCGAAGCTCTCGTCGTACCGGCGCTGCGAGCCGAACCTCCGGCGCCGGGCGGCGTGCCCGAGTCCCTCCTGATCGGGGCGGGTTTCATCGCGGCGCCGCAGTACGTGACCGGGCGCGACGCCCACTTCGCGTGGTGGCTCGGGCCTCTGGCCGGCACCCCGCTGCTCGGCACCACGAGCGGGCCGAGCCGACTGGACCTCGCAGCCCGGGTGAACACCGAGTTCCTGCGCGACTTCCGGGAACTGGAGTGGTACCAGGTGCCGGAATCGACCAACCACACCCACGTGACCGGGCCATACGTCGACCACCTGTGCACGTTCGACTACGTGATCACGCTGACCATGCCGGTGCGGGTGGACCGGGACATGGTCGGGGTCGTCGGAGCCGACGTCTTCGTGAAGAGCCTCGAACAGGTGCTTCTGCCGCACTTCCTCGCCCTGGCGAGCCCGGTGCTGTTGATCAACGAGGCCGGCCGCGTGGTGGTGTCGACCGAGCCCTCGCTGCCGGCCGGGGACATCCTGCCGAACCCGCGGCATCCGCTCGGCGACTACGACCGGATGCCGTGCCCCGGCACCCCGTTCCTGATCGCCACCCGCACGAGGAACGCCACAATTTAAAGATTGTATTCCGGATGTTTTGAGGTATCGTCGCCGTAAGGTGCCCATCGGCCCCCGAGCGACGCCGACGTCACCGACGCTGAAGTCACGACCGACTCCGCTCCTCCACGCCCTCGAAAGGCCAGCGAATGACCATCCGCGAACTGCGCAACTTCGTCAACGGACAGTACGTCGAGTCCGGCGCGAGCGAACAGCTCGACATCATCAATCCCGCCACCGAAGAGGTGTACGCCCGCACCCCGGTCTCCACCGAGACGGATGTCGCGGACGCCTACGGCGCGGCGGCGACCGCCTTCACGACCTGGGGCGAGACCACCCCGGGCGAACGCCAGCTGGCCCTGCTCAGGTTCGCCGACGCCCTCGAGGCCCGCACGGAGGAACTCGCCGACGTCGAGAGCGAGAACACCGGCAAGCCGCGGGCGGGGATCGTCGGCGACGAGATTGAGGTCATGATCGACCAGGTGCGCTTCTTCGCCGGCGCCGCGCGCGTGCTCGAGGGCAAGTCCGCCGGCGAGTACCTGAAGGACCACACCTCGATGGTGCGCCGCGAACCGATCGGCGTGATCGGCCAGGTCACCCCGTGGAACTACCCGATGATGATGGCGATCTGGAAGATCGCGCCGGCCCTCGCCGCCGGCAACGCCGTCGTGCTCAAGCCGTCGGACTCGACCCCCGTGTCGACCCTGCTGCTGGCCGAAATCGCCTCCGAGTTCCTGCCCGCCGGAACGTTCAACGTCGTGACCGGCAACCGGGACACCGGGCGCGCCCTGGTCACGAACCGCATGCCGCAGATGGTGTCGATCACCGGCTCGGTGCGCGCCGGCATGGAGGTCGCGGGCGCCGCGGCCCTCGACGTCAAGCGGGTGCACCTGGAACTCGGCGGCAAGGCCCCGGTGATCGTGTTCAACGACGCGGACATCCAGGCGGCGATCGAGGGCATCACCGCCGCCGGGTTCTACAACGCCGGCCAGGACTGCACCGCCGCCACCCGCCTGCTCGTGCAGGAAGGCATCCATGACGAATTCGTGGCCGCCCTCGCCGCCTACGCCCGGGAGAACGCCCGCACCGGCGGACCCCGGGAAGACGGCGTGCTCTACGGTGCCCTCTCCAGCGCCGAGCACCTCGCCCGGATCGAGGGCGTCGTCGACAGCCTGCCCGACCACGCGAACGTGGCGCTCGGCGGCCACCGCCAGGGCTCGGTCGGCTACTTCCACGAGGCCACGATCATCACCGACCTGCGCCAGGGTGACGACGCGGTGCAGAACGAGTTCTTCGGCCCGGTGATGACGGTGCAGAAGTTCACCGACGAGGCGCAGGCGCTGGCCTGGGCCAACGATGTGCAGTACGGCCTGGCGTCATCCGTCTGGACCCGGGACCACGGCACCGCGATGCGCATGGCCAAGCGCCTCGATTTCGGCTGCGTCTGGATCAACACGCACATCCCGCTCGTCGCCGAAATGCCGCACGGCGGTTTCAAGCACTCCGGCTACGGCAAGGACCTCTCCCTGTACGGCCTCGAGGACTACACCCGGATCAAGCACGTGATGAGCTACATCGGCTGACCTCGGCCTGACCCGCCTCGCACGACCCCCTCCCCTGTTCCCGTTCCGGTCGAGAGTGCCCGTTCTGCCGGTCACTCTCGACCGGAACGGCCACTCTCACCGGCAACACGCCGCGGAAGACAAACATCCGGTTCCGCACCTTTGCGGTCTGCGGTCCACTATGTTGAAGCACACACACAATGAGGTGTCCGCGGCTAGGGGGTGTGGCCGCACGTCCCTCGGGCATGATCGGAAAGGTCCCAATGTCATCCAACGCATCTCCACAGAAGAAGGGGCTCGGCGACAGCGAGCACCTCAAGGCCCTCGGCTACGACGACTCGTTTCATCGGTCCATGTCGCTCTGGGCCAACCTCGCCCTCGGCTTCACCTATCTGTCCCCCCTCGTCGGCGTCTACTCACTCTTCGCGCTGGCTCTCAGCACGGGCGGGCCGCCCTCGATCTTCTGGCTCGTGATCGTGGGAACCGGCCAGCTGCTGGTGGCCCTCGTCTTCGGCGAAGTGGTGTCCCAATACCCGATCGCCGGCGGAATCTACCCCTGGACCCGGCGACTCTGGGGCAAGCGGTACGCCTGGATGGCCGCGTGGGTCTACGTCTGGGCCATGCTCGTCACCATCACCGCAGTCGCGGAGTTCGGCAGCGGCTTCCTCGCCAACCTGATCAACGCGCCCGTCACCAAGGAGGTCACCCTCGGCCTCTCGGTGCTGTTCCTCGTGGTGGCGTTCGCGTTCAACTTCTCGGGCACGAAGATGCTGTCCCGGGTCGCCCGGATCGGCCTCGCCGCCGAGCTGATCGGCGTAATTGGCCTCGGCCTGTACCTGCTCATCTTCCAGCGCAAGCAGGAGTTCAGCATCTTCTTCGACACGATGGGCGTCCAGGGCAACGACAGCTACGCCGCCGCCTTCCTCGGTGCGGCCCTCGCCGGCCTGTTCCTGTTCTACGGATTCGAGGCCTGCGGTGACGTTGCCGAGGAGGTGCCGGACCCCGCCAGGGGAATCCCCCGGGCCATGATCCTCACGATCCTGATCGGCGGAGTGTCCGCCCTCTTCTCGTTCGGCGGCTACGTGATGGCGGCGCCAGACCTCCAGGCCGTGGTCAACGGCACCGACATCGACCCGATTCCAGCGATCCTCGAGGCGACCCTCGGCACCGTCGGCGCCAAGCTCTTCCTCATCGTCGCCCTGACGGCATTCCTCTCCTGCGTGCTCAGCCTGCAGGCCGCGGCGAGCCGGCTGATGTTCGCCTTCGCCCGGGACGGGATGATCCCCGGCCACGCTTGGCTGGGCAAGGTGTCACCGCGCACCACCGTCCCGGTCAACGCGTTGATCGTGGCCTGCACGATCCCGCTGTTGCTCTGCCTGCTGATCTATGTGGGCGGCAGCACGCTGCTCACCCAGATCACCGCGTTCGCCGTGATCGGCATCTACGTCGCCTTCCAGATGGTGGTGCTCGCGGCCCTGCGGCAGAGGTTCAAGGGCTGGCGCCCCGCCGGGCCGTTCAACCTCGGACCGGTGGGCTTCGTCGTCAACGTCGTCGCACTGCTCTACGGGATCTTCGCCATGGTCCTGCTGGCCCGGCCGGGTTCGACCGGCGTCTTCCTCGACGACTGGATCGTGCTGATCGGCCTGGCCGTGGTGATGGGCAGCGGGCTGCTCTACCTGTTCATCGCCAAACCGCACAGCGCCTCGCACCAGCCGGAGGGCGATGCGATCGCAGTGGCCGCCATGCTCCGGGCACACCCGCAGAACGCCCACCGGAAGGACGCGCGTCCGACGACGTCGACGCAGTAGGCATCCGTTAACGACCGAAGGGCCCGTCTCGCGACGGGCCCTTCGTGCTGCGGCTGAAGCCGCGGTGGAACTGGCTAGATGCTGTTCACATCGAGCGGGATGCCGGGGCCGAACGTGGTCGACACGGCGCCCTTCATGATGTAGCGGCCCTTGGAAGAGCTCGGCTTGAGGCGGACGATCTCCTCGAGAGCGGCGCTGATGTTCTCGTTCAGCTGCTCAGCGGTGAAGGACGCCTTGCCGACGACGAACTGCACGTTGGCGTGCTTGTCGACGCGGAACGCGATCTTTCCACCCTTGATGTCGGACACGGCGCGCGCGACGTCAGGCGTCACGGTTCCGGTCTTCGGGTTCGGCATGAGACCACGCGGGCCGAGGACCTTACCCAGGCGACCGACCTTACCCATGAGCTCCGGGGTCGAGACGGCGGAGTCGAACGAGGTGTAGCCGGCGGCCACCTTCTCGATCAGCTCGTCGCCACCGACCTCGTCGGCGCCGGCAGCGATGGCTGCCTCGGCGGCCGGGCCGGTTGCGAAGACGATGACGCGGGCGGTGCGTCCGGTGCCGTGAGGAAGAATCACGGTACCGCGAACCATCTGGTCAGCCTTGCGGGGGTCAACGCCGAGCTTGAGGGCAACCTCAACGGTGGAGTTGAAGTTCGCGGAGCCGGTCTCGCGAGCCAGGGTGACTGCCTCGGTCGGGGTGTAGAGCTTGTCTGCGTCGATCTTCTCGGCCGCGGCCCGGTAGGCCTTTGACTTCTGTGCCATTTGAATCTCCTGTAAAACGAGTTGAGAGTGTGGTGCGAGCCTGGCTGGCTCTTCCACGTACTGCTGTGGCGGGATGCCGGTGGGTGTCGCTTAGGCCTCGACCGTGATACCCATGGAACGGGCGGTTCCGGCGATGATCTTCGCTGCTGCGTCGATGTCGTTGGCGTTGAGGTCAACCATCTTGGTCTCGGCGATTTCGCGGACCTGGGCCTTGGTGAGCTTCGCGACCTTGACGGTGTGCGGGGTGCCACTGCCCTTGGCGACGCCGGCCGCCTTCTTGATGAGCTCCGCTGCGGGCGGGGTCTTCAGGATGAAAGTGAATGAACGGTCGTCGTAGACGGTGATTTCCACCGGGATGACGTTGCCGCGCTGGGATTCCGTCTGAGCGTTGTACGCCTTGCAGAACTCCATGATGTTGACGCCGTGCTGGCCCAGTGCCGGCCCGATGGGCGGTGCGGGGTTGGCGGCGCCGGCCTTGATCTGAAGCTTGATCAGACCAGTTACCTTCTTCTTCGGTGCCATTGTTCTTCCTTACTTTGTGATGACGAGCAGCCAGGGGCCGCTCTCCCGGTAGCCCGGACGGGCCCCGGTGAATGTGAAGTATTTAGAGCTTGGTGACCTGGTCGAAGCTGAGCTCGACCGGGGTCTCGCGCTCGAAGAGGGACACCAGCACGATGAGCTTGCCGCTCTCCGCCTTGATCTCGCTGATCGATCCGGGCAGGCCCGCGAACGAGCCTTCCTTGATCGTGATGGTTTCGCCGATCTCGTAGTCGATCTCGGCCGGGAGGGCACGGGTCGGAACCTTGCCGCCGTGTCCGGCGCCGGTCTTGGCGGTGGGGACATCCTGGATCTCGACGAGGCTCTTCAGCATGCCGAAGGCTTCCTCGAAACGCAGCGGCGTCGGGTTGTGCGCGTTGCCGACGAATCCGGTGACGCCCGGCGTGTGACGCACCACGGACCAGCTGTCTTCGTTGAGGTCCATCCGCACGAGCACGTAGCCGGGGATACGGACGCGGGTGACCATCTTGCGCTGGCCGTTCTTGATCTCGACGACGTCTTCCATCGGAACCTCGACCTGGTAGATGAAATCTTCCATGGCCATCGACTGCTTGCGGTTCTCGATGTTCGACTTCACGCGGCGTTCGAAGCCGGCGTAGGAGTGGATGACGAACCACTTGCCCGGCTGGAAACGCAGTTCCTTGCGGAACTCTTCGTAGGGGTCTTCGGGGGTCTCGTCCTCGACGGGCGCGGCCTCTGCCTCTGCCTCTGCCTCTGCCGCGGCGTCGAGCTTCTCTTCGTCTTCGACGGCTTCGACGGAGGCCTCGGCCTCATCGGCGGAATCGATGTCGAGGGCGTCGTCGACGATCGCGTCGGCTTTGGGGTCCACCGACTCGGCGAGAGCATCCAGAGCGGCGTCGAGGTTGTCTTCGACTCCGACGTTCGGGTCGAACACGTGCAGGGCGACCTGCTCGGCGGCCTCTACCGACTCTTCTTCTTCGGCGAGGGTGTTGCCCTCCTGCGCTTCGTCCTCGTTGGAGGACTGCTCGGCAGCGGTGGCCCAGTCGACATCGTCGTGATTCGTCTCAGTCACTAAATCTCAATCCTTATCAATTGTCTGGGCACGAAAGCGTGACCCGTTCAGCGTTGCCATGAATCTGTGCGGTGACCGTGGGGTCACGGCGGCCTTAGCCGCCTGGCGTTCCGAACACGTAGGTCACGACGAGCGCGAACACCCAGTCGAGGCCGGAAACCAGGGCCATCATGATCGTCACGAATACCAGCACGACGCCCGTGTAGCTCAGAAGTTCCTTGCGAGTCGGCGTGACGACCTTGCGGAGTTCCGCCATGACCTGCTGGATGAACAGGGAGATCCGAGCGAAAGGGCTGCGCTTGGAATCGCGCGCCAATTTCGCGTTTGCGACGATTTCCTCACTGGGTTCGTCGACAACTTTTCGGGCCACCAGATACACCTTTCATGGGCCGACGGAATGCCACCGACTTGCAGGGCGGACAGGACTCGAACCTGCAACCTGCGGTTTTGGAGACCGCTGCTCTACCAATTGAGCCACCACCCTATGGAGCAAATCCAGATTACCTTGTTGCGCGCATCCGTGGAAACTGACCAAAAATAGGCGCAAGAAAGCATGGCGGAATTCAACTACCTCAATCAAGTCTAGGTCACTCGGCGGCCACTGTAAAGCCGAGGCCCCGCCCGGGGCCCACCCGCGGCCCTCGGAGCGCGGAATTGGCCGGGTTCGGCCCTTCGCCGGATCGGGGCGGCCCCGTATGCTCGAAGCGTGGCTCACGAACTCAAGCGAATCTCTACTCGAATCGGCTCCATTGCGGAGTCGGCGACCCTCAAGGTCGACGGCAAGGCCAAGGCGCTGCAGGCGGCCGGCCGGCCGGTGATCAGCTTCGCCGCGGGCGAACCGGACTTCCCGACCCCCGCGCACATCGTCGAGGCGGCCGCGGCGGCCGTGCTCGACCCGAAGAACTACCGGTACACCCCCGCGGCCGGGCTGCCGGACCTGCGCGAGGCGATCGCGGCCAAGACCCTCCGGGACAGCGGCCTGCAGGTCTCGCCCAGCCAGGTGGTCGTCACCAACGGCGGCAAGCAGGCCGTCTATCAGGCCTTCGCCACCCTGCTCGATCCGGGCGACGAGGTCATCGTGCCCACTCCCTACTGGACCACCTATCCGGAATCCATCCGGCTGGCCGGCGGCGTGCAGGTCGATGTCTTCGCGGGCAGCGACCAGAACTACCTCGTCACCGTCGAGCAGCTCGAGGCCGCCCGCACCCCGCGCACCAAGGTGCTCCTGTTCGTGTCACCGTCCAACCCCACCGGAGCCGTCTACTCCCCGGAGCAGACGAAGGCCATCGGCGACTGGGCCGAGGAACACGGCCTCTGGATCATCAGCGACGAGATCTACCAGAACCTCACCTATGACGGCGTGCGCGCCGTGTCGATCGTGGAGGCGGTTCCCGCGCTGGCGGACCGCACCATCCTGGTCAACGGCGTGGCCAAGACCTATGCCATGACCGGCTGGCGGCTCGGCTGGATGGTGGGCCCGCAGGACGCCATGAAGGCGGCGGCCAACCTGCAGTCGCACCTGTCCTCGAACGTCTCGAACATCTCCCAGCGCGCCGGGATCGCCGCCCTCACCGGGCCGCAGGATGCCGCGATCGCGATGCGGGAGGCCTTCGACCGCCGCCGCAAGGTCATCGTCGCCGAGCTGAACAAGATCCCCGGCATGGTCACGCCGACGCCGCAGGGCGCGTTCTACGTCTACCCCGACGTCTCCGGCCTGCTCGGTCGCACCTGGGGCGGCGTCACCCCGACGACGTCGCTGGAGCTCGCCGACCTCATTCTCGACCAGGTCGAGGTGGCCGCCGTGCCCGGAGAGGCCTTCGGCCCCAGCGGCTACCTGCGCTTCTCCTATGCGCTGAGCGACGCGGCCCTGCTCGAGGGCGTTCAGCGCCTGCAGCGCCTCTTCGCGTAGCGCGCCGCGGGCACCCTCCGTTCGCGCGTGCGCTCAAATGACCGCCATCGGTGAAACGATGACGGTCATTTGAGCGCACGCGGCGGCGATCCAGGGTCGCTATGAGGCGCTAGGCGAGGAACCCGGAATCCGTTCGTGCGCAGTGCTTCCTGTGGGCGGCGCGGCATGGGACCCTATTTCCATGGAACTTTCGCCCCCGGTCGTGCGCGTGCGCGACCTGCACAAGTCCTACGGCGACTTCAATGCCGTGCGCGGGATCAGTTTCGACATCGAGGCCGGTGAGACGTTCGCGCTCCTCGGACCGAACGGGGCCGGGAAGAGCACCGCGATCGAGATCCTCGAGGGCTACCGCGACCGCACCTCCGGCGAGGTGAGCGTGCTTGGCGTCGACCCGCAGCGCGGCGGCCTCGGCTGGAAATCGCGCCTGGGCATCGTGCTGCAGTCCAGCGGGGAGAGCGGCAACGTCACCGTCACAGAGCAACTCACCCACTTCGCCGGCCTCTACCCGCGGCCGCGCCGCGTCGCCGAGGTGATCGAGGCCGTCGGCCTGGAGCCGAAGGCGAAGACCCGCATCAGCAAGCTCTCCGGCGGCCAGCGTCGGCGCGTGGACGTGGCGCTGGGCATCATCGGCCGGCCCGAACTGTTGTTCCTGGACGAGCCCACCACGGGCTTCGACCCCGAGGCACGCCACCAGTTCTGGGACCTCGTGCGCCGGCTCAAGGCGGAGGGCACGACCATCCTGCTCACCACGCACTACCTCGACGAGGCCGCCCAGCTCGGCGACCGGGCGGGCGTGATCAACGACGGCCGGCTGATCGACATCGGTGCCATCGGCGAGATCGGCGGGGCGGATGCCCGGGTCCCCTTGGTGCGCTGGCGCGACGCTTCCGGCACGCTCCAGGAGAAACGCACGCAGGAACCGGCGCGGCTGGTGGCCGAACTCGCCGCGGCATCCGGTGGCGAACCCGGCAACCTCGAGGTGATCCGGCCCAGCCTGGAGGACATCTACCTCGGCCTGGTGCGCGGCAGCCGGCCGGCCTCCGGCACGACGGATGCGGCGGACGCCCTGGGGAACGACGCGGAGGTGCTCGCATGAGCCGGCTCGAGACGGACTCCGGCAGCACGACCCGAGCTGCGGCGAGCGCAGAGCGGCCAGGGTCTCGTGCGAGGTCGACGGCGAGGTCGAGGTCGAGCGCCGGGCTGGCGACGGTCCTGCGGGTCGGGCTTTCCCGCATCCGTTACGAGACCCGGATCTACTTCCGCACCACGGACAGCGTGTTCTTCACGTTCCTGTTCCCGTTCATCATGCTGGCCATCTTCACGGCCGCTTTCGGGTCGTCGGGCAATGTGGGCGCCGCGCCCGACGGCACCGGCGGCATCAGCGTGGGCGCGTATTACCTGCCCGGGATGCTCGCCGCCGGCATGCTGCTCTCGGGGGTGCAGAACCTCGCCGTCGACATCGCCGGGGAGAAGGGCGACGGCACCCTCAAACGGCTCGGCGGCACGCCGCTGTCGCCGCTGAGCTATTTCATCGGCAAGATCGGTCAGGTTCTGGTGACCGGTATCTTCCAGGCGGCGCTGCTGATCCTGGTCGCCCGGGTGCTGCTCGGCATCGACCTGCCGACCGAACCGGGGAAGTGGCTGACCTTCGCCTGGGTGTTCCTGTTCGGCGTCGTCACCTGCGCTTTCCTGGGCATCGCGCTCTCGGCGCTGCCCCGCTCGGGCAAGAGTGCCACCGCGGTGGTCATCCCGATCGTGCTGATCCTGCAGTTCATCTCCGGCGTCTACCTGCAGTTCTACCTGCTGCCGGACTGGATGCAGAACCTGGCCAGCGTGTTCCCGCTCAAGTGGATGGCTCAGGGCATGCGCGGCGTGTTCCTGCCGGACAGCTTCGCCAGTCTCGAGCAGAGCGGCGCCTGGGACTTCCCGCTGATCGCGCTCAACCTGGCGATCTGGCTGGTCGTCGGGCTCGTGCTCAGCCGGGTCACCTTCCGCTGGATCCGCAAGGACACCTAGCGCCGTTCCGCGCTGCGCGGTCGCGCTGCCGGGTCGCGCTGCGGGGTCGCGCTGCGGTGCAGCAATTCCCGGGCAGAACGAATTCGACGGAGATTTTGCCCGCATCGGGCCCGAAACACCGGAATCCCACTTTTTAGAGCAGAATCTCCGTCGAATTGGTAGGGCGCCGGACACCGTTTCCCGTTTGGGGCGAGACGGGCCGCCGGGCGAAGGACCGGGCTGGACGAAGCATCCGTCGCCGGCCGGGGGCATTGTCGGCCGGATCCACCGCGAGCAGACTGTCAGCATGACCGATGCCCCCGAGAGTTAGGCGACGACGGTGCCCGCCGGGGTGGCCGCCGCCGGGAGTGCCCGTGGCTCGTGGCGCGACCGCCGCCCCGAGGTCGGCTTCGCCGCGATCGTGCTGGGCCTGGCCCTCCTCGCCGGAGCCGTCGCGGCCGCCGTGATCTCCGGCGGCGTCTGGTCTGCCGCGGTGCCGGTCGTCGGCCTGTCCGTCGCACTCGGCGTGCTCGCCGTCGGGATCATCGTGCTGGGTATCCGCGGCAAGCAGAGCGGCGCCGTCGGCCGGTTCGCCTTTCTGGCGGCCGTGGTCCTGGTAGTCGTGGGCCTGTTCCCCGCCGGCACGCAGTTCTTCCCGGTCGGAGCCGCCACCTGGACCGTGAGCGCCGACGCCGCCGGCGCTCCCCCGGGCTACGCCGTGCTCTCCGGCCGGGCGACCATCGAGCTCTCGGCCCTCGACGCCGCCGCCGCGGAGGCGCGCACGATCGACGTCTGGATGGGGGTCGGCGTGACCGAGCTCGTCCTGCCGGACAACCGGTCCGTGCGCGTCGAGGCCAGCACCCTGGCCGGCGAGATCGATTACGTCGGCGAGAGAGCCGCGGTGCAGCAGGGCGGCATCTTCTTCCACGACGCGCGCACGTTCAACCCCGGCGACGCCCCGCCGGTCGCGCGCGTGCGCGTCTGGACCCTCCTCGGCCAGGTCTCGGTCGTCGGCGCCGACCCCGGGGGCCCCTGATGGTCACCCCGCACCCGGACGACCCCGCCGCGGCCGAGCCCGGTAACGACGAAGCCAGCAGCGGCGAGCCGCGCACGGACCCACCGGGCACGGGCGAGCGCACGGATGCCGCAGCGCCCGAACCCGACACCGACGCACTGTCCGAGACGGTCGCGCTGGAGCCCGCGGCGTCCGAGGCCGAGGTCTCCGACCTCACCGTGGCCCTGGCCCCCGCCCCCGACAGCGCGGCCACCGGACCTGCCGTTCCCGACGACCTGACCGTGGCGTTCACCCCGGTGCGCGACGGCGTGGAGCCCGACCGCGAGGCGCCCGAAGCCGGTGCGTCCGAGCCCTCCGACCTCACCGAGGCCTTCGCCCCCGGGCCCGATGCCACCAGGCCCGGAACCGGGCCCGGCACCGGCACCGACCCAGACGGTGCGCACACCATCGCGTCCCCGGGGCCGATCCCCGAATACCGGCTCGAGCGGTCCGGCACCGGAACCGGAACCGGAACCGGAACCGGCACCGCGGCCGACACGGCAGCGGACACGACGGGCGACACCGCGACGCTTCGTTATCTCCCGGCCGATCTCCCGGCCGCCAAGCCTGTCCGCCCGGCGACGGGGGCACCCGCCTACCCGGTCGCCGGTGGGCCGGGGTACCCCGCGGCAGCGGTGCCGGACGTGCCCGCGCAGCCGACGGCATCCGTGCGCCGCACTCGCCGGCCGCTCTTCGGCACCATCGTCTGGGGCGTGCTGCTGCTCGCCTTCGCCGCCTTCATGCTGATCGGGGTGCTGGCGCCCGCCCCCGCGGACCCGACCCTCCGGCTTCTCAGCGGTGTCGTCGCGATCGGACTGCTGCTCATCGTCGTCGGCATCGTCGTCGTGTTCCGCCGAGCCGACTGACCACCGACCCGGGGCCACCGGCCCGGGCTACAGGTCCAGACCGACCAGCACCGGCTCGGGCTGCAGGTTGACGCCGAACTCGGCCTGCACCCGGCCCAGCACGAGGCGGGCGAGTTGTGCGATCTCGTCGGCGGTCGCTCCCCCCGTGTTGGTCAGCGCGAGCGTGTGCTTGCTCGACACGGCGGCGCGCGAACCGGGCAGCCGGAAGCCGCGCGTGATGCCCGAGTTCTCGATCAGCCAGGCCGCGCTCAGCTTGACCAGCGGCACGACGGGCGTGCCCGGGATCGGTCCCACCCCGGCGTACTCGTCGAGCGGGATCACTCGGTCGGGCAGCTCCTGCTCGTTCAGCGGCCAGCGCGGGCATGCGGCCGGCAGGGTGCGCGAGAAGGCCAGCGACACGATCGGGTTGGTGAAGAACGAACCGGAACTGCGGGTGTCCGGGTCGGCCGGGTCGAGCACCATCCCCTTCGCCGCGCGCAGCCCCAGCACGGTCTCCCGCAGCGCGGTCAGCGGCACGCGGTCGCCCAACTGCACGCCGAGGGCCGTCGCGAGCTGCGCGTACGCAACCGGCCGACTGAGGGCGCTGCCGAGAACGGATGCCTCCGCCCGGGTGTCGTGCAGGTCCAGTTCCACCGCGACCACCAGGCCGCGGAGCCCCTGCTTGAGCACCGAGGTGCGATAGCCGAGTGCGAGCTCCGCCGCGGGCATCCGGCGCAGCTCATGGGTCTCGTAGTCCAGGAAGTCGATCGCCGCCAGGCTGCTGCCGAGCTCCTGCCCGTAGGCGCCGATGTTCTGCACCGGGGCCGCCCCGGTCGACCCGGGGATGCCGGACAGGGCCTCGATGCCGGCCCAGCCCTGCGCGACCGTGTAGGCCACCACCTCGTCCCACGGTTCGCCGGCCTGCACGCGCAGCCGCAGCCGCCCGGGCTCGGTCGAGGCCGAGGCCGACGCAGAAGCAGACGCCGGCTCAGAAGCAGAAGCAGGGTCGAGCACGCTGACCCCGCGGGTCAGCACCCGGATCACGGTGCCGTCGAAGCCCTCGTCGGCGACCACGGTGTTGGAGCCGCCGCCGAGCAGCATCCAATCGTCACCGGACGCCCACGCCTCGAGCGTCTGGTCGACCAGGTCCTGCTCGGTCGCCGGGGAGACCATCCGGGCCGGGGGGCCGCCCACGGCCATGGTGGTCAGCTGGGCGAAAGGAGGGGGTGCGAGCTCGGTCATCGGGCGCGGTCCGCTCAGACCAGGCTGACGCGGGCCTGCGCCTTGCCGAGCACAGTCACCTCGTTGGCCGACACGGCGAGGTCGATGCGGGCGATTCCGGCGGCCGGGTCGATGGCGCCGACCTTGGCCACCACGGTCACTTCGGCGCCGTCGACCGGATCCACCAGCACCGGGCGGGTGAACCGCACCTGGTAGTCGACGATGCGGCCGGGGTCGCCGGCCCAGTCGACGACCGGCTGCACGGCGAAGCCCATGGTGAGCATGCCATGGGCGAGCACCCCCGGCAGGCCGACGGAGACGGCGACGTCGTCACGGTAGTGAATGGGGTTGAAGTCCCCGGATGCTCCGGCGTAGCGCACCAGGGAATCGCGCGTCAACGGGAACGTGCCGGTGGCGACGACGTCGCCCACGGTCAGGTCGGCGAGAACGGGTGTTGCCTGGCTGGTCATTCGTCTCCCCTGACGACGAGGGTGGAGGTCGCGGTGACCACGTGGGCGCCGGCGGCGTCGACGACGCGCGATTCGGCCGTCACCATCGAGTGGCCGCCGAGGCTCTTGACGCTCGCCACCGTGAGGGTGGCGGTGAGCAGGTCGCCGGCCACGATCGGGCGGCTGAAGCTGAATCGCTGGTCGCCGTGCACGACCCGGCTGAAGTCGATTCCGGCATCCGGCTCGGCCAGAAGCTGCGCCAGCGTGGCCTCCTGCACGACCACGGCGAAGGTGGGCGGGGCGACGACGTCGGCGTAGCCCGCGGCGCGCGCGGCTTCCGGGTCGAGGTTGATCGGACTGGTGGCGAAGACGGCGCGGGCGAACTCGCGCACCTTCTCCCGGCCGACAAGGTAGGGGGCGACGGGCGGGAAGACCCGGCCCTGCAGTTCGGGGTTGACAGACACAGGAGGAGCTTACCTTTTCGCACCCGGCACGGATCGGGCAGACTGGCTGATGTGGAATTCAAGCGCGTACGCTTCACCGACCAGGAGGTGGCCCCGCTCCTCGCCGACCTCCGCCGCGAGTACGACGAGCGTTACGGCGACGGCGACTCCGTGCACGACGTTCCGGGCGGGGCGTTCGAGCCGCCGACGGGCGGCTTCCTGGTGCTGCTCGACGGGGGCGCCACGGTGGCGGGCGGCGGCATCCGTCGGCTCGACGACACGACCGGCGAGGTGAAACGGATGTGGACCAACCCGGCCTACCGCCGGCAGGGCCACGCCTCGGCCGTGCTCGCCGCCCTCGAGGAACTGGCCCGCGAACTCGGCTACCGGCAGCTGCGCCTGGAGACCGGGCACGCGCAGCCGGAGGCCCTCTCGCTGTACCGCCGCCTCGGCTACCGGGAGATCGGCAACTACGGCATCTACGAGCGCGCGCACGGGTTCGAACGCACCCTCACGACCGGCGACGACCTCACCTGAGTTGCGGCCTGAGGGCCGGCCGGGGCGCCGGTATTGGCCAGCGCCACGGGCGCTTGATACCGTAGTCATGCCATGCATAACAAATTAGAGCCTCACCCCGACCTTCCCATCGACCTGCCCACGGCCGAACGCATCCATGCGGCCGTCGCGCACTATGGCGAACAAACGGTCATCGACAACTCGATCGCGCTCCTCCGCGCCAAGAACGCGGGCAAGGACTTCCTGCTCTACGCCGGCGGACGCCACGCCCTGGGCATCCTCGAAGGCGCCCCCGCCCTCTACTGGCCCGAGCTCTGGGGCGCCCGCGCGCTGCTCTACGTCTGGAGCGACGGCGCCGCGCCGTACATCGTCGTCGGCCTGAACAACCAGGCCTGGCGGGTGCGCGAGATGTGCGCGAAGGTCATCCTGCTCCGCGGCCTCGAGGTCGCCCCCAAGCTCGTGCGCCTGACCACCGATGAGGTGTCGCGCGTGCGCGCCGCCGCCCTCCACGCGCTGGCCGCCCAGGGCACCGAGGACCACCTCGCCACGATCGTGCAGCGCCTGCGCGACCCCGACAAAGAGGTGCGTCGTGCGGCCCAGCAGGCCCGGGACGTGCTCAACGCACGGTTCAGCCTGACCGCGGACTCCACCCAGGGCGTCGAACAGACCCACGGCACCAAGCACAGCCACCCGAGCGAGTAGTTCGGCCGCCCGGCGGGCACACCGCGCCGGCACAATCTGCACCGCAACGGGGGACCGGATGTTTCAGCGCTACGTCGCCATCGGCGACAGCTTCACCGAGGGCGTCGGCGACGACCTGCCGGGCGGGCAGGTGCGCGGCTGGGCCGACCTCGTCGCGCTCGGCCTGGCCGCGGCATCCGAGGCCCCCGTGTCCTACGCGAACCTCGCCGTGCGGGGCCGGCTGCTCGGCCCGATCGTCGCCGAGCAGCTCGAGCCGGCCCTCGCGCTCGGCCCGGACCTGATCAGCATCTGCGGCGGCGGCAACGATGTGATGCGCCCCCGGGTCGAGATCTCCTACGTGGTCGGCCTGCTGCAGCAGGCCGTCGACCGCGCCCTCGACGAGGGCGTGCACGTGCTCGTGCTCAGCGGCGGCAATCCGTCGCACCACCTGCCGCTCGGCAACCTGATGCGCCAGCGCGGCGACCGGCTGGCCGACGCCGCGCGCGCCGCGTTCGACCGGCCGGGCGTCACCCTGGTCGACAACTGGGTCGACACCGAGCTCGAGCACAAGCGGTTCTGGTCCGTCGACAAACTGCACCTGAACGCCCTCGGGCACACCCGGGTGGCGACGAACGTGCTGGCCGAGCTCGGCGTCCCGGTTCCGGTGGAGTGGCTGGATGCGCCGGCCGCGTCCGCCGAGCACGTGCAGGGCACGGCGGCGTACTACCGCGAGTTCGTGCTGCCGTGGATCGGCCGCCGCCTCACCGGGCGCTCCTCCGGCGACGGCCGCCCGCCGAAGCGCCCCGCCCTGGAGCCGGTCGACGCCGACTGAGGGGTCCCGCCCCACGCAGCCGCCACGCGCCCCGCCGCGCCCGCCCGTCGCGACGCGCCCACCCGG
>NZ_SOFY01000010.1 GCF_004402595.1 Cryobacterium shii
GGGGGAGCGACCGGGGGAGCCGTCGGGGGAGCCGCAGCGCGCGCCGCCCGGCGCGCCCGGCCCCGGGGCCGCCGCGGCCCTCGACCGGCTTCTCCTCGCCACGGAACGGGACCGGTTCTCGCGGGCGGGCACTGCCCCTCGCACTGAACCTCGCCCTGAACTTCGCACCGGCACCGGTGCGGGCGATGACCAGGCCGCGGAACGGGCAGCCACGCAGGCATCGGCGCTGGTCGGGGACCTCGACCTGGTCGGGCGCGCCGTCCACGAAGGGTCGGCCCGGGGCATCCGTCTGAGGTCGCGGCTGCTGCCCGCGTCGCTGTGGCGGCCCGCAGCCGGGCGACAACGCGAACACCCAGCCGCGAACGCGTAGAATGATTCCCCGTGACTAAGTTCAAGAAGACCCCGTACAAGGTCGATGTGCGAGACCTGATCAACCGCCCGGGAACCATGCACGAGCGCCACCTCGAAATCGCCGTCCCGGAAGACCTCGGCGAAAGCCTCGTGGCCGTGAAAGCCGGCTCGACCCTCGTCGCCAATCTGCGTCTCGAGACCCTGCACGAAGGCATTCTCGTCTCCGCCCAGGTGTCCGGAATCGCCGCCGGAGAGTGCGGCCGATGCCTGATCGACGTCGAGTTGCCGGTCCAAGTCGAGTTTCACGAGCTTTTCGCGTACTCTCTAGACGAAGCTTATGAAAGTGAAGTTCAAGATGACCACGTGGATCTTGAACCTCTGATCAGGGATGCGGTGGTTTTGTCACTGCCGTTCCAGCCGGTTTGCCGGCCGGATTGCCCAGGTCTCGACCCCGAGACCGGTGAACGGCTTGCCGAGGCCCCTGAATTCGTACCCGAAGAAAAGCGCGATCCCCGGTGGGCCGCGCTGATGGAATTCCAAGCTTCCGAAAGCAGCGGCACGGATGAAGACATCCAGGCTGAAACGGATAGAGAAGAGAAGTAGTCATGGCAGTCCCGAAGCGCAAGCAATCACGCTCCAACACCCGCTCACGTCGTTCCTGCTGGAAGGCCGAGGCTCCCACCCTGGTCAAGACCATGGAAAACGGCAAAGTCGTCTACAGCCTGCCGCACCGCGCCAAGGTCGTCACCGACGCCGCCGGCACGGCGCTGTTCATGGAATACAAGGGCCGCAAGGTCGCCGACGTTTAAGTCGGTTGTGCTCGATTCTCTGATGCCGCGCCGACGGATGCCGGGGGACCCCATTGCGGGTTCCGGCCCGTGGAGTCGCGGCATCAGTGTTCTCGGCGGTCACTCGTGAGCGTCGCTCCCGAGATGTCGGCCCTGCTGGCGACGCTCGGCGTGCAGATCGATCCGGAACTGCTGGAGCTGGCCCTGACCCACCGCTCGTACGCGTACGAGCACGGCGGCGTGCCCACGAACGAGCGCCTGGAATTCCTCGGCGACTCGATCCTGGGGCAGGCCGTGACGGTCATGCTCTACCGGGCGTACCCGCGGCTCGACGAGGGTGACCTCGCCAAGCGCCGGGCCAGCCTAGTGTCGAGCGTCGCCCTCGCGGGCATCGCGCGCGGGATCGGGCTGGGCGGCTACGTGCGGCTCGGCCGCGGCGAGATCCTCACCGGCGGCCGCGACAAGTCGTCGATCCTCGCCGACACCGTCGAGGCGCTGATCGGGGCGGTCTACCTCGATTCCGGCGGTGAGGTCGCGACCGCGTTCGTGCTGCGCCTGATCGAGCCGCTCCTGAACGACCCGGGACACTTCGGCGTCTCCATGGACCCGAAAACGAGCCTGCAGGAGGCCGCGGCGCGGCTGGGCTCCGGGGCTCCGGTCTACCTCATCTCCGAGAGCGGCCCGGACCACTCCAAGGTCTTCATCGCCACGGTCACCGTGGGCATCGTCACCGCCACCGGCGAAGGCACGAGCAAGAAGCACGCCGAGATGGCTGCCGCGCTCGACGCCTGGACCCGGCTCAGCACCCCCTGACGCCGGCCGGCTGAACCGCGCGCATGCCCGAACTGCCCGAGGTCGAGGTCGTCCGCGCCGGCGTCGAACCGGCCGTCACCGGAGCGGTGATCGCCGGCGTCGAGGTCTTCGAGGACCGCTCGCTGCGCCGTCACGACCGCGCCCTGGGCCCCTTCGGCGAGCTGCTGCAGGGCCACCGTGTCCTCGCCGCCGTGCGCCGGGGCAAGTTCCTCTGGCTGCCGCTGGATACCGGGCGGGCACTGGTCGTGCACCTGGGCATGAGCGGCCAGGTGCTGCTGCGCAGCCCGGGCACGGATGCCGACGCGCAGCTTCGCATCCGTCTCGCCCTCGATCACCCGGACCACGGCGAGATCTGGCTCAACTTCGTCGACCAGCGCATCTTCGGGAGCATGGCCGTCGACACCATGGCGCCCACCAGGGACGGACTGCCCGCCGGCTTCTCCGGCCGGGCCGGCGGAGCGTGGTCGGGGCTGATCCCCTCGCAGGTCGCGCACATCGCCCGCGACCCGCTCGACGTCTCCTTCTCCGCTTCGTCGTTCCTGGCGGCCCTGGCCCGTAAGAAGACGGGCATCAAGCGAGCGCTGCTCGACCAGACCCTGATCAGCGGGATCGGCAACATCTACGCTGACGAGGCCCTCTTCGCCGCCCGCCTCCACTACGAGCAGCCGGCCGCGTCGCTCTCGCCGGCGAAGGCCCGCGTTTTGCTGGCCGCCGTGCGCAGCATCCTGAACCGCGCCCTCGCCGAGGGCGGCACCAGCTTCGACGCTCAGTACGTGAACGTGAACGGCCAGTCCGGGTACTTCTCGCACAGCCTGTCCGTCTACGGCCGGCAGGGAAAACCCTGCCCGGTCTGTGGCACCCCGCTCGTGCGCGAGCAGTTCATGAACCGCTCGTCGCACCTCTGCCCCCGCTGCCAGCGCCTGCGCTAAAGCCCGCCGCCCTAGAACTCTCCGCCCTAGACCCCGCTGCCCTAGAACCAATTCGACGGAGATTTTGCTCCCCACATGCCCAAAACGCCCGTTTCAGCCCAGATCGGGCAGAATCTCCGTCGAATTCGTTAGGGGCGGGGCCGCGCGTGACCGGGCGTCCCGGCGCCAGTCTCCCCAGCGACCACTGGCACGAAGCCGATCGCCTCGTTGACCGTGAGCAAGTGCCGGCTCTCCCCGGCCCTCTGAACCAATTCGACGGAGATTTTGCTCCAACGGGGCCCAAAACATCCGTTTCAGCCCAGATCGGGCAAAATCTCCGTCGAATTCGTTAGGGACCGCGCCTAACGGGGCGGGCGGGGTGAGTCCGGTACCGTGGGACAGGGCGGCGGTCGCGGTTGGCAAAGCGGGCGGAGCCTGTGGCTGGCAGAGCTCGCTGCAGTTGGCCGAGAAGGCCGCGGCCGGCAGCACGCGCAACGGAGCCTCGAGCGAAACGGAAAGGGTGGGCCGTGTATCTGAAGAGCCTCACCCTCAAGGGGTTCAAGTCCTTCGCCCACCCGACCACGTTCGCGTTCGAACCGGGCGTGACCTGCGTGGTCGGCCCCAACGGCTCCGGCAAGTCCAACGTCGTCGACGCGCTCGCCTGGGTGATGGGCGAGCAGGGCGCGAAAACGCTCCGCGGCGGCAAGATGGAAGACGTGATCTTCGCCGGCACGTCCACCAAGGGTCCGCTCGGGCGGGCGGCCGTGACGCTGACCATCGACAACACGGATGGTGCGCTGCCGATCGATTACACCGAGGTCACCATCTCCCGCACCCTGTTCCGCAACGGGGCCAGCGAGTACGCGATCAACGGGCAGACCTGCCGGCTGCTCGACGTGCAGGAACTGCTCAGCGACTCCGGCCTCGGCCGCGAGATGCACGTGATCGTCGGGCAGGGCCAGCTGGACGCCGTGCTGCGCGCCAGCCCGGAGGACCGGCGCGGGTTCATCGAGGAGGCCGCCGGCATCCTCAAACACCGTCGGCGCAAGGAGAAAACCCTCCGCAAGCTCGACGCCATGCAGGCCAACCTCACCCGGCTGAGCGACCTGGCCGGGGAGATCCGCCGTCAGCTCAAACCCCTCGGCCGGCAGGCCGAGATCGCCCGGGAGGCGCAGACGATCGCGTCCGTCGCCCGCGATGCGCGGGCCCGGCTACTCGCCGACGACGTCGTCGCCCTCCGCACGGCCCTGGACGCCCACGGGCGCACCGAGAGCGAACGGCACGCCGAACGACTGGTGCTGACCGAGCAGCTCGAGCAGAAACAACTGCGTCTGGAACGGCTCGAACAGGCGCAGATCGGCGACGCCGTCGACCAGGCCCGGCGCACCGGCTTCGGCCTCGAATCCGTGCAGGAGCGCCTGCGGGGGCTGTACACCCTGGCCAACCAGCGCCTCGCCCTGCTGGGCGCCCAGGCCGAACCCGCTGACGCCGGCCCGAGCGTGTCCGCGACCATGCTGACGGATGCCGCCGCCGAGGTTGCGGCCCTCGGCGACCGCATCACAGAGGCAGAGGCCGCCTGGGCGGCGGCGCGTGCGTCGACCGCCGCGGCCCGCAGCGAGCTCGACGCCCTCGACGAGGAGATCTCCGCCCAGGCGGTGCTGGTCTCAAGGCACGACCTCCGGATCTCCGAGCTGACCGGCCAGGCGGAGACGGCGGCGTCCCGGCTGGCTTCCGTGCGCGGTGAGGTGCTGCGCCAGCAGAACTCCCTCGACGCAGCCACCGGCCGGGTCACCGCCGCCGAGGCGCAGCTCGCCGCGCTGCAGGGGGCTGCTGAAGAAGCCGACGCCGACCTCGGCGAGGGCGCGCCGGCCGACACCCTCGAGCAATGCCGGGCCGCCGTCGTCGACGCGGAGGGCGAGGTCGAACGCGGCCGCGACGAGCTGCACCTGCTCGAGCGGGAACGGGACGCGCTCGCGGCCCGCGCGGGGGCGTTGTCCCTCGCCCTGGACCAGAAGGACGGCTCGTCGGCGTTGGTCGCCGCGGCGCTGACGGGCATCCGTGGGCTGGTGGCCGATCACGTGCGGGTGCACCCGGGCTACGAGGCCGCGATCGCCGCCGCCCTCGGGTCGCTCGCCGACGCCGTGCTCGCCGAGACCCTCGATGCGGCCTTCGATGCCGTGCTGCGCGCCCGGGCCGACGACCTCGGCCGGGTGGAGCTCGTCGTGGCCGACGCGGGTACCGAGCCGGGCGCCGGGCCGGCTGCCGAGACGATTGCCGAGGCGGGTGCCGGTCCGGTCGCCGGGCGTGGCGCGGAGCCGCAGGACCTCCCTGACGGCCTGGTCTGGGCCTGCTCGGTGATTGATGCGCCCGCCGGCGTGCGTGGCCTGCTCGAACACACCGTGATCGCGGACGACCTCGACGCCGCACGAGCCGCGGCCCGAGCAACAGCCACAGCCACAGCCGCCGCCGGGACCATCGGCGGCCTAAACCGCGAGGCCGCGGGCCCACCGCTCACCATCATCACCCGAACGGGAGACGTGCTCAGCGAGTACGTGCTGCGCGGCGGCTCCGGCGCCAAACGCAGCAAGCTCGAGCTGGTCGCCGACCGCGATGCCGCAGCCGCAGCCCTCGGCGAGGTGACGTCCCGCATTGAGGTGGTCGGCCAGGACCTCGGCGACGCGCGAGCCCTGCTCCGCACCGGCAAGGAACAGGCCCAGGGCGCCCTCGCCCGGCTCCGCGCCTACGATTCCCGCCTGGCCGCCCAGGCCGACAAGACCAACCGTGCCACCGTGCAGGTCGAGGCGGCCACCGCCGAACGCAACCGGCTCTCCGCCGCCCTCCGCCTAGCCGGCGAGGCCGTGGCCGGAGCCGAGGCGGCGAGCGAGGCGGCCCGGACCGAACTCGATTCGATGCGGGCCCGGCCGCGCCCGGTCCTCGACTCGGGTTCCCGCGACCTGCTCTACGCCGCGCTCGAGGCCGCCCGCGAGACCGAGGTCGAGTCCCGGCTGCAGGTGGAGACGGCCCGCGAACGGGTGCGGGCCGCCCAGGCCCGGGCGGACGCCCTCGCCCGCCGGCGCGAGACCGAGCGGGCCGCGGCCGAGGAGGCAGCTCGCCGCGCCGTCATCCGTCGCCGGCAGGTGGCCGCGGCCACGGATGTCGCCCAGGCGCTGCCCCGGGTGCTCGCCGCCGTTGATGCCTCGGTGGCCGAGGCCCGGGTGCGTCTGGCGGGCGCCGAGCACGAGCGCAGCAGCCAGAACGAGGAGCTGGCGGCGCTGCGCCGGGACGACAACGCGCTGCGCACCCGCCTGCAGTCGGTCACCGAGACGGTGCACGGGCTCGAACTGGCGATCTACGAGAAGAAACTGCACCTCTCCGGACTGCTGGAACGCGCCGGCAGCGAGCTCGGCCTGGTGGAAGAGGTGCTCGTCGCCGAGTACGGCCCCGACCAGCCAGTCCCGGCGGACGACCCCAACGGAGAGGCCTCGAGCTTCGACCGTGAGGAACAACAGCGGCGCCTCGCCGTGGCCGAACGCAGGTTCGCCCAGCTCGGCCGCATCAACCCGCTCGCTCTGGAGGAGTTCGCGGCGCTGGAACAGCGGCACCGGTTCCTGACCGAGCAACTCACCGACCTCACCAACACCCGGCGGGACCTGCTCACGATCATCGAGGAGATCGACGAGAAGATGGGCGCCATCTTCGGCGCCGCCTTCGAGGACACCCAGGCGGCGTTCGCCGAGGTCTTCCCGGTGCTGTTTCCGGGCGGAAGCGGCAGCATCCGTCTGGCCGACCCCGATAACCTGCTCACGACCGGCATCGAGGTCTCCGTCAAACCGGCCGGCAAAAAGATCGAACGCCTGTCGCTGTTGTCCGGCGGCGAGCGCTCGCTGGCGGCCGTGGCCCTGCTGATCGCGATCTTCAAGGCCCGCCCGAGCCCGTTCTACATCATGGACGAGGTCGAGGCCGCGCTCGACGACGCCAACCTCGGCCGTCTCCTGACCATCTTCGAGGACCTGCGCGCCGCCAGCCAGCTCATCATCATCACCCACCAGAAGCGCACGATGGAGATCGCGGATGCCCTCTACGGCGTTTCGATGCGGCAGGACGGGGTCTCGGCCGTCGTCGGTCAGCGCGTGGTGAAGGACGAGGCGCAGCTCGTCTGACCGGCGACGGCCGCGGCGCGGCGCGGGCTACACCGCGGCGCGGACTACACCGCGGCCAGGGTCACACCGCCTCCCGGGCTAGAGCGCGGCGAGCAGCGTGCCGCAGGCGTCCATGACGCGCCGGCAGGCCATGGTGCAGGTGAGCCACGACGGGTACAGCTCCGCCATCCGCTCGCAGGCCTCGACCGAGGCCGAGCAGGACTCGCGGCACGTCTCCAGCATGGCGATCGCGGTCGCTCCGTCGCTGTGCACATGCCAGGACAGCAGCCGGCTGGTCGCGGAGCACACCTCGATGCAGTCAAGGTCGGCCAGGAAGCAGTGGGTGATCTCACCGTTGCCCTCGAGGGCGAGGCAGGCGGCGGCGCAGTCCTCGCTCACCTGCACGAGCGCGACACAGGCCTCGACGCACCGGTTGATCCCGGTGCGCACGGACTCCTCCGGCCATGTGCTCGTCACCATGCCAACACAGTAGACCCGGGCCCCGCGCTTGTCGGGGGGGGGTGCCCCTATGTTTTTGTCAAGCGGCGAGTTGATGGTCGGTTTGATAGAGGGTGCCGTCGCGGAGCATGGCGTAGAGGACGTCGCAGCGTCGTCGGGCGAGGGCGATGNTCGGGCGAGGGCGATGAGGGCTTGGTTGTGGCGCTTGCCTTGGGCGATCTTGCGGTCGTAGTAGGCCCGTGAGACCGGGTCGCGAGGGCGGCGAAGGCCGAGAGGAATAGCGCCCGTTTGAGGATCTTGTTGCCTCGCCGGGAGGGATGTTCACCGCGGATGGAGCTGCCGGAGCGCCTGGTCACGGGGGCCAGGCCAGCGTAGGCGGCGAGGTGGCCGGCGGAGGCGAAGTCCTTGCCGGAGACTTCGGTGAGGAGTCTGGCTGCGGTCCTGATCCCGACTCCGGGCATGCTGATCAGGACGGGGTGAAGAGGGTGAGCCTCCACGAGCCGCTCGACTTCGACGGCGATCTCGTCCCGTTGCCGGCGGAGCGCGGCGAGCTGTTCGGCAAGCTTGGGGAGCACGATGCTGGTCGCGTTCGTGCCGGTGACCACGACGGTCTGCTCGGCCAGCGCCTGGGTAATCTCGTCCGCGAGGCGCCGGCCCATTCGCGGTGCCAACTTCAGCAGCCGGTTACCGAGTCGGGTTGGGCCAGCGGCCTTCATCGTCGCTGGCGTTGGGTAGCGCTGCAGCAGATCCAGCACCGCCGGATGGTCCAGGTGCGGGCCCAGGACCCGCTCCAACGCAGGGTGGATCTGGGTGAGCAGGCCCCGGATACGGTTGCTCGTGGCCGTGATCTGGCCGACGACATCGTCGTCGAAACCGCAAAGCATCGAGAGCTCAGCGACCTGCTCATCGGCCAGTTGCAGTGACCGCAGCGCGTGCGGGAGGCTCCTCGCGGCTTGGGCGATGATCGCGGCATCGCGGGCGTCGGTCTTGGCTTCGCCCGCGTGCAGGTCCGCGATGCGCCTCATTGCCAGCCCCGGCAGGTAGCCCACGAGCACGTCTTCGGCCTGGGCGACGGCGATCGGCAGGGCGCCGATGGTCGCGGGCTGATCGACGACGAACAAGACCTGGCCGTGTCGTTTCAGCTGCCCGATCAGCTCGCGGAGCTTCGCTTCGTCATTGGGCAGTGCCTTGTCGAAGAGTTGTTTGCCGGTCCGGTCGAGGGCGACCGCGTGGTGTTCTCCTTTGCCGACGTCCACGCCGATGAAGACGTCGACGCTGTCGTAGTTCTCGATCATGAATCCTCCGTCTCAGGTTCCAAAAGTCGGCCTGAACCGCGGCATCAAGTCTCGGCATCCACGTTACGAACGGCCTGGGACGAGTCCCGGTCCAGCCCCTATCAGCGATCACCTGATGCCAGTCAGGCCCGGTGACAACACCCCCCGGATCATGGGCGACTGGGGGCAAGAACCATGCCGGGCCTGACAGGCCAACACCCTCACATAACTACACGATCAAGGGCTACGAAGAAAGTAACGGGGCGTGCCGTCGACCTTCCATTGGCCGTTCGGCCGGGAGGAGGGGCGGGGGCGACGCACGGGTTGTGCCGTCTCGGTCTGGCTCGGTGACACGATGGTTTCCTCCTCTGGGACGCGACGTGCGGCGAAAACGGATGCGCCGGGTGCGTGGGAGAAAACGTACCGAGGATGGGGGGTGGGCGACACCGGAGCCGTAACGGCCGGTCACGCGCCGTAGCGGTGCGTCACACAGTCGCGGACGAGGTCGCCGGGGGCTACGGTGCCCGGCGCCTTCCGGGGCGGATCGGCCTCAGAGCGCGCTGCGGTAGCGGCCGGTCACGAGCTCGACGAGCAGCCCGGGGGCCGGCTCGTTCGGCACCAGGAGCGGGCGCGTCACGACATCCGCCCCCGCCCGCTCGACCAGCCCCTGGAAGTATCCCGGCGCGAGCAGGTAGCTGCTCACGACGATGCGGCGACCCGGGTTCTCGATCCGCGCCGTCGTGACCGCGCAGGCCAGCCGCGGGGTGGCGGCGGAGAGGAAACCGAGGGTGACCTCCCGACCGGATGCCGCGGTGAGCCCCGCGGCGACGACCCGGCAGGCCGAGACCGCGCGGGGGTCGCTGGAGCCGGCGACCGCGAGCACCGCCACGTCCTCCTCCGCCACGTCCTCCTCCGCCAGGCCCGCTTCCTCGAGCCGGTGCCGGAGCAGGGCGATCAGCCGGTCGTCGGGGCCGAGCGCCGGTCCGAGCGTCACCTGACGCTCGGACCGGCGTCGACGGCCTCCGTGAGGTCCACGTGCACGTGGTACCCGGCCGACAGCAGCAGCGGGACCACGACGGCGGGCAGGCCGGCCGGCAGCGCGGCCAGGGTTTCCGGCGTGTCCGGATGCTGCACGTCGACGAAGCCGAGGGTGACGGTCAGGTCGGGATGCGCCTTGGCGACCGCGCGCATCAACCCGGCGACCGCGGCCTGGCCCGCGGGGGACGAGGTGCCGTGGGCGATGCCGACGAGGGCGGGGGAGCGTTGGATCGTCACCCCACCATTCTGCCGGTTCGTCCTTCTCCTGTGACCCCGGCGCTTATGATTGAGGTATACCGCCTACCCGATGGGAACACCTTCCGTATGACCGCGCGAGCCCCGTTTTCAGCACGTGACCGGGTCGACGGCACCGATGGGGCCCTCGCCGCCCGCGGAAGCGGAACGTCCTTCCGCGACACGCTCACCAGCTACTACTCGCTGACCAAGCCCGGCGTGCTCTACGGCAATGCGCTCACCGCCGCCGCCGGCTTCCTCCTCGCCGCCCGGGGCCAGGTCGACCTGTTCCTGTTCGTGGTGCTCTGCGTCGGCACCACGCTCGTGATCGCCTCCGCGACCGTGCTCAACAACGTGCTCGACCGCGACATCGACATGGTGATGGAACGCACGAAGAAGCGGGCCACCGTCACGGGGCGCGTGGGGGTGCGGAACGCGGTCATCTTCTCGATCCTGCTCTTCGTCTTCGGCATGGGCATGCTCGCCGCCTGGACGAACTGGCTCGTCGTCGTCGTCGGCCTGGCCGGCTTCCTCGTCTACGTCGTGCTCTACGGGATGCTGTCCAAGCGCCTGTCGATCCACGGCACCCTGGTCGGCAGCGTGTCCGGTGCCGCACCGATCCTGGCCGGCTACGTCGCCGTCTCCGGGGCCATCGACATCGGTGCGGTCCTCGCCTTCCTGGCGGTCTTCCTCTGGCAGATGCCGGAGTTCTACTCGATCGCCATCTACCGCCACGACGAGTACGCCAGCGCCGGCGTGCCGGTCATCTCGGTGGTGCGGGGCATCCGCAACACCACGATCCAGATCTTCGTGTACACGGTCGCCTTCGTCGTGTCGACGCTGCTGCTGCCGGTGTTCGGCTACGTGGGGTACGTGTACACGACCGTGATGGGCGTGCTCGGCGCCTACTGGATCTGGCTCGGCATCGTGGGCCTGCGCACCGGCGACCCCGCGCCGTGGGCACGCCGCATGTTCCGTTTCTCGCTGGTGATCATCCTGGCGCTGTGCCTGATGGTCTCGGTGGGCCCGGTCCTTCCCTAGCCGCGGTCCTTCCCCAGCCGGACAGGGCCTACTGGTTTCAGCTCGGGAGCTGCCGGTTGCTGCGGAACAGGCCGTCCGGGTCGACGGCGAGCTTGATCCGCCCCAGCCGGGCGAGGCTCTCCGGCGGCAACGCCGCGGACAGGTCCTGCCCGGGGACGAGGAACGTCGGCACAATGCGGGGTCCGCGATCTCCCGGACCGCGATCTCCCGGACCGCGTTCTCGAAGGGCCCGAAGACACTGCCCCGATCGATTCGGCGACTCGGGTCCAGCAGGACCGCTCCCGCGTAGACGAGGTACTGCGATTCGAGATGCCCGACGATGCCCGTGGCATCCGGGGCCGGATCGGAAATCGCGCCCCCGAGCGGCCGCAGCTCGAGCATGCTGATGCCGGCGGGGGTCGTTGCGGTGAACGCCTCGATCAGCGGGCCGAACCCGTCGTCGCCGAGTTCGCTGATGGCCGCGGTCCAGTCGAGGAACGGGAGAGGGTCGCCTGGTTCGGCCGAAACCTCGCCGAGGTGCCCGATTTCGAACGGTGCGGTCATGTCGGCGATGACGGGCGCCGTGGCCAGCAGCGGGGCGATCAGCGTGCGGGCGGCGTCGGCGTCGCCGACGAAGACGACATCCATGGTCGCGAAACCGTGGCCGCGCATGAGCTCCGGCACCACCTCCAGATCGGGCATGTTGATCAGCCCGGCGAAGATGGTCAGCTCGTCGGGTGCCGTCGCCATGATCGCGGCGAACCGCTCGAACACGACTCCCGCTGCCTCGAGCGGGAACACGATCTTGCCTCCGAAGAGCGCGGGGGCGGGGTAGAGGTCGATCTCGATGGCCGTCACGATGCCGAGCAGACCGGCCGCGCCGCGCAGCCCCCAGAGCAGCTCGGCGTCGCCCTCGGCAGTGCTGTCCGCGACCACGCGTCGCTGCCGACCGTGCGCGTCGACAAGCTCGACCGCGCGGATGGAGTGGGCGGCGAGCCCCTTACACCGGCTGAACCAGGAGTGCCCGCCCGAGAGCAGGTACCCGGCGCAGGTCACGTCCGGGTTGGTACCGGCCAGGGCGATGAGGCCGGTTCCCTCGAGGCGGGGGAGCACGGCGCCCCATTTGGCGCCGGAGCCGATCCGGGTGAAGCGCTCTTCGACCTTGATGGTCACCTCGTCAAAGGCGGAAGTACGCACCAGGATGCAGTTGCGCAGGTCACTGTTCGCCCCGTGTCCGTTCGGCTGCACCGCGATTTCGTAGCCACCGGCACGGGCGGCGTCGATAATGAGTCGCACATCGTCGGCGCCTGCGGGAATGGCGACCGCGGCGGGACGTTGTTCGACGGCCCGGTTCCAGGGTGACCTCGCCTGGTCCTAGTCGGCGTCGCCCGGAAGGACCAGCCGCCCGTCCAGTGCCGCGGCGAGGGTGCGAAGGTGGGGATCCAACTCGTTGGTGTGTGGCACTGGCGTTCCTTTCTCCGTAAGAAACCGACTGCGGCTCGGTGCGTGCCCACCGATTATCGACCGAGGCACGCCGGAGACCAACCCCTGGGGCATCGGGCGCGCCGTAGGCTAGGCGTATGGCTGAACGCACCCCCTGGTCTCTCTCCGGCGCACTGCGCGGCATGTTCGCGAAGAAGCTCATCGACGATGAAACGTGGGACGACCTCGAAGACGCGCTCATCCAGGCCGATTTCGGTCCGAGCATCACGGAGGAGATCGTGGCCGACCTGCGGGCCAAGGTCGCCCGGTACAACACGACCGACCCGACCGACCTGCATCGGATGCTGCGCGAAGGCCTCGAGGAACGACTCTCCAAGCTCGATTCCACCCTCAACCTCAGCGCCCGGCCGGCCGTCGTGCTCGTCGTCGGGGTGAACGGCGTCGGCAAGACCACCACGATCGGCAAGTTCGCGAAGTTCCTCCGCACCTACGACCGCAGCGTGCTGATCGGTGCGGCGGACACGTTCCGCGCCGCGGCCGTTGAGCAGCTGGCCACCTGGGCCGAGCGGGCCGGCGCCGAGATCGTGCGGCCGCAGGCGCACGGCCAGGACCCGGCATCCGTCGCATTCCAGACCGTGCAGCGGGCCCTCGAAACGGGCACCGAGATCGTGATCATCGACACCGCCGGCCGGTTGCAGACCAAGGGCGGCCTGATGGACGAACTGACCAAGATTCGCAAGGTGGTCGAGAAGCAGACTCCCATCGCGGAGGTCCTGCTCGTGCTCGACGCGACGACGGGCCAGAACGGGCTCACTCAGGCCGAGGCCTTCATCGAGCACGCCGGCGTGACCGGCCTCGTGCTCACCAAGCTCGACGGCTCCGCGAAGGGCGGATTCGTCCTGGCCGTTCAGGAGAAGACCGGCATCCCCATCAAACTCGTGGGTCAGGGCGAGGGCATCAACGACCTCACCGGTTTCACGCCTCACGTATTCGCGCAAAAGCTCGTCGGATAGGACAGTCATGACCATCGAACACGATTTCTTCGGCATTCTCGGCAGCGACGACGAGGGTGAGGTGTACTGGTCGGACTTCGCCGAATTGGGCGACGAGGACGTGCAGATCGACCTCAGCTCGCCGGACGAGGCCTCGGTCTCGGCGGAGGCGCTCGACATCGCCGCGGCCATGGTGAACGCGCTCGAGGACCTCGACTCCGAGGCCCGCGAGTCGCTCGTGGCCGACCTCAGCAAGGAGGCCTCGGTGACCAGCGCCTACATCGAATCCGAACTGGAGGAGATGGATCCCGAGGCCCTCGAGGACGCCCTGATCTGGGATTCCGGTGACAAGCAGATCGACTTCCTGCGATCCATCCAGCTGCAGCGGGTGGGCTTCCACCCCCACCACCACCGCAGCGAGGAGCACTTCGCCGTGCTCGAGTATTCGATCAGCCCGGATGAGACCGACGCGCTGCTCGTGGTCACGATCGACGTGCACGGCGACCCCGTGCTCATCGCGGTCGAGCAGTAGGGCAAACGCGACCTCGGCACGCGACAGGCCTGCGGACCGGTTAAACTAAACGCATAATGGCTACTTTTGGAAACCTCTCAGATCGCCTGGCCGAGACGTTCAAGAATCTCCGCACCAAGGGCAAGCTCAGTGCGGCGGATGTCGACGGCACCGTCCGCGAGATCCGGCGCGCCCTCCTCGACGCCGACGTCGCCCTCGAGGTCGTCAAGGACTTCACCGGCAAGGTGCGTGAGCGCGCCCTCGGGGACGAGGTCAGCAAGGCGCTGAACCCGGCCCAGCAGGTCGTGAAGATCGTCAACGAGGAACTCGTCGAGATCCTCGGCGGGCAGCAGCGCCGGCTCGAGTTCGCCAAGAAGCCGCCGACCATCATCATGCTCGCGGGTCTCCAGGGTGCCGGCAAGACCACGCTCGCCGGCAAGCTCGCGAAGTGGCTCGCCAAAGACGGCCACACCCCGATCCTCGTCGCCGCCGACCTGCAGCGCCCCAACGCCGTCACGCAGCTCGAGGTCGTCGGGGCCCAGGCCGGCGTGCCCGTGTACGCGCCGCAGCCGGGCAACGGCGTCGGGAACCCGGTCACGGTCGCCCGCGACGGCGTGAAGTACGCCCAGCAGAAGATGCACGACGTGGTCATCGTCGACACCGCCGGACGCCTCGGCGTCGACGCCGAGATGATGAAGCAGGCCGCGGACATCCGTAAGGCCATCGACCCGGACGAGGTCCTCTTCGTCATCGACGCCATGATCGGCCAGGACGCCGTGGCCACCGCCAGGGCCTTCCAGGACGGCGTCGACTTCACCGGCGTCGTACTCTCCAAGCTCGACGGCGACGCGCGCGGTGGTGCGGCCCTGTCCGTGGCCTCGATCACGGGCCGGCCGATCATGTTCGCGTCGACCGGTGAGAGCCTCGACGACTTCGAGCCGTTCCACCCCGACCGGATGGCGTCCCGCATCCTGGACCTCGGTGACATCCTCACCCTGATCGAGCAGGCGCAGGGCGCGTTCGACGAAGACGAAGCGCGCAAGATGGCGGAGAAGTTCTCCACCGACAGCTTCACGCTGGACGACTTCCTCGGCCAGATGCAGCAGCTGCGCAACATGGGCTCGATCAAGAAGATGATGAGCATGCTCCCCGGCGCCGGCGCCATGAAGGCGCAGCTCGACAACTTCGACGAGCGCGAGATCGTGCGCACCGAGGCCATCATCCAGTCGATGACCAAGGCCGAGCGCACCACCCCGAAACTGCTCAACGGCTCCCGCCGGCTGCGCATCGCCCGCGGTGCCGGCTCGACCGTGACCGAGGTGAACCAGCTCGTGCAGCGATTCGAGCAGGCCTCGAAGATGATGAAGACGGTCGCCAAGGGCGGCATGCCCAACATCCCCGGCATGGGGCCGGTCCCCGGTGGAATGGGCGGCGGCGGCGGGCGCGGCAAGCCGCAGCCCAAGAAGAAGGGGTCCAAGTCGGGCAACCCGGCCAAACGCGCGGCGGAGAACCTGGCGATCGCGTCCGGCGAGAAGCCGGCCCTCGGCGCCGGCGTGAGCGGCGGCACGGGCTTCGGCCTCGGTGCCGGCGCGAGCGGGGGCTCGAAGAAGGCCGGCGGCCCCACCGAAGACGAGATGGCCGCTTTGCAGAAGATGCTCGGCCGGTAGCGCCCACGGCAGCGCCGCCGGTGACACCTTCGGCAGCGCCGCCGGGCGCCCCGGTGGCCGGTTTAGGATGAGCCCATGACCTCCTCCACGCCGTCCCCCCTGCCCTCGTCCACGGCCGGCCGGGTGCGCATCGGCGCGCAAATCGCGCCCCAGCACGCCACCTACGCGAAGATCCGGGAGACGGTGGCCGAGGTCGAGGCCCTGGGCACGGACGTGGCCTTCAACTGGGACCACTTCTTCCCGCTCTCCGGCGACAAAGACGGCCTGCACTTCGAATCCTGGACCATCCTCGCGGCCTGGGCCGAGCAGACCAGCACGATCGAACTGGGCGCCCTGGTCAATTGCAACAGCTACCGCAACCCCGACCTCCAGGCCGACATGGCGCGCACCATCGACCACATCAGCGGCGGCCGGTTCATCTTCGGCACCGGCTCCGGCTGGTTCGAGCGCGACTATGACGAGTACGGCTTCGAGTTCGGCACCGTCGGCGGCCGCCTGGACGCCCTCGAAGCGGACCTGCCGCGGATCGAGGCCCGTTGGGCGAAACTCAACCCGCCGCCCGTGCGCGACATCCCGGTGCTGATCGGCGGCGGCGGGGAAAAGAAGACCCTGCGGATCGTGGCCAGGCACGCCGACATCTGGCACTCGTTCTCCACCCCCGCGGTGCTCGAGCACAAGCTCGGGGTGCTGGCGGGCTGGTGCGACACGGTCGGCCGCGACCTGGCCGAGATCGAGATCTCCACCGAGCTGCGCGCCCGCACGGTCGAGGAGGCCGACCAGCTCTACGACCTCGGCGCGCGCCTGTTCACCCTCGGGCTCTCCGGCCCCCGCTACGACCTGGCCCCGCTCACCGACTGGCTGGCCTGGCGCGACAGCAAAAACGCGTAACAGCCCTTCCGCCGAGCCGTGAGTTTAGACCCTCTTTTTCGTCTGCGGAGGGTCGCAACTCACGGCTCGGCGCCGTTCCGGGCCCGCGCATTCGACGCGTCGCCAGCCATTGAGTGCCACGAGCAACGACCACAGCATCGAGACGTCGGGGTGGCTGATCCGCATGGTGCGGGGCAAACCCGAGGTGATGGCACCGGTCTGCCATGACGCGGCCCGGGGTTGGGTGCCGGGTCAGGACCACCTCGCACAGCGGGCCAGCGGTGCCGGCCGCGCCCGCGCCACGAAAACCCGAACCGCAGCCCGCGGGCATCCGCGAGTCACGGGTTCAGCGGAATAGTCGTGCCAAAGGCGGTCAGACGGCCAGGCCCAGGCCCGGGGCCGCGACCCGTAACCGACTGGCTAGCCTGGCGCGAATGCAAAAACGCGCTTCAGACATCCGCCGAGCCGTGAGTTCCGCCCCTCTTTCTCGCCCGGAAAGGGTCGCAACTCACGGTTCGGCGAGGTCTCGGCGAGGTCCGGGCCGGATCGCGGCCGCGATGCCTGTGCGCACGGTGAAGCAGCGGGTCTGCGCTGGCGGGGTACCGCGAGACGGGTCAGCGATCGCCGGACAGGCCGGTGCGCAGTTCCCGGCTGAGCGCCTTGACGACGGCTGGCAGGTCGCCGTCGTTGTCGTCGGCGATCCGGAGCTGGCGCTGGTAACTCGCGCCCCCGGAGATGATCCGGCCCAGCCCCAGCAGCTCGTCCAGGCAGCCCAGGCGCTCGGCGACGGGGGAGAGGGCGCCGATCAGCCGGTGCACGTCGTCGACGACCGGGCATTCCTGCCCGGCGGCATCCATGATGATCTGGGCGTCCAGTCCGTAGCGGGCTGCCCGCCACTTGTTCTCGCGCACGAACCAGGGCTGCATCGACGGCACCTCCTCGCCGTCGTCGAGCCGGGTGGACATCCACTCGACCAGGCACTGGATGAACGCGGCTATGGCCCCGAGCTCCTCGGTCGTGGACACGCCGTCGCAGGCGCGCACCTCGATCGTTCCCCAGCGCGGCGACGGGCGGATGTCCCAGCGCACCTCGGTCACGTCCTCGATCACGCCGGTGGCGGTCATGTCCTCCACATAGTGTTCCCAGGCCTCCCAGTCCTCCAGGATCCAGGGCAGGCCGGCGGTGGGCAGCTGCTGGAACATCAGCGCCCGGTTGGAGGCGTAGCCGGTGTTCACCCCGGCCCAGTACGGGCTCGACGCGGACAGGGCCTGCAGGTGCGGCAGGTAGCCGAGGAGGCCGTTCAGGATGGGGATGACCTTGGCCTTGTCCTCGATCCCTACGTGCACGTGGATGCCCCAGATCATCATGTTGCGGCCCCACCACTGGGTGCGCTCGATCAGGCGGTGGTAGCGGGCCTTGTCGGTGACCTCCTGGTCGAACCACTGGCCGAACGGATGCGATCCGCTGCAGATCAGGTCGACGCCCCGTGGATCCGTGATCGCCCGCACCTCCTCGACCTGCGCCGCCACGTCCGCGACCGCGCCGCCCACCGTGTGGTGCACCCCGGACACCAGCTCGACCGTGTTGAGCAGCAACTCGCCGGTGATGTGCAGGTGCGGCGCGCCGTCGGTCCCACGCAGCGCGGCGAGCACCTCGTCGGCCAGGCAGACCAGGTCTCCCGACTCCCGGTCGACGAGCGCGAGCTCCCACTCGATGCCGATGGTCGACCGCGATGAGCGGGCAAATTCGATTCCCACGTCCGGTCCTCCCGGTCTGGCGCACCCGAACGGGTGTGTTCAGACCCAATCCTGACAGCTATTCGCGCGTCGGTGCCACGGGCGGGGCTCGGGGCCGGTGGCATCGGCATCCGATTATCACAAAGAGGGTGATGTCTGACAGAATGGTTAGTCGAGTTCTCTTGCGTCCGACCCTCTACTCAGGCGCAGGAAGAAACCTTATTTGAGCTTGTGCCGAGTGTGCCCCCACGCTCACGGCCGTCAGTTCGCCAAAAATCAAATACACAGGAGAATTGTGGCTGTCAAAATTCGTTTGAAGCGCATGGGCAAGATCCGTGCACCGTACTACCGCATCGTTGTCGCCGACTCGCGCACCAAGCGCGACGGTCGCGTCATCGAAGAGATCGGCATCTATCACCCCACGCAGGAGCCCTCCGTCATCGAGGTCAAGTCCGAGCGTGCGCAGTACTGGCTGAGCGTTGGCGCACAGCCGACCGAGCAGGTTGAGGCTCTCCTCAAGCTGACCGGCGACTGGGGCATCTTCAAGGGCGACAAGAACGCCGTCAGCACCGTGAAGTTCAAGGAGCCGAAGGTTCCCTTCGTCGCCGACGAGAAGAAGAAGCCGGTTCTGAAGCCGAAGGCTGACAAGCCCGTCGTCAAGGAAGAAGCGCCCAAGGAATCCGAAGCTGCCGCCGAGGCAACCGAAGAGGACAAGGCGTAATTTTGCTTGCTCCCGCGCTTGAGCACCTCGTCAAGGGAATCGTTGATCACCCGGACGACGTGCACGTTGCAGCCCAGACTTCCCCTCGCGGCGAGGTTCTCGAGGTTCGTGTGAACCCCGAAGACCTCGGTCGCGTGATCGGTCGCTCCGGGCGCACCGCCAAGGCACTGCGCACCCTCGTGGCCGCGCTGGCCGACGGCAAGCGCGTACGCGTTGACGTCGTCGACACCGATTTCTGAACTGGTAAATGAGTAGTTGGATATGAGTTCGGTGAACGACAGCACGACTCCGCGCAGCCAGTTGAGGGTGGGGCGCCTGACCAAGGCGCACGGCCTCAAAGGCGCGATCAAGCTCGAGCTGTTCACGGATGACCCGGGACGTCGTTTCGTCCCGGGCGCCGTGTTCACCCTGCAGGTGCCCACGGGTTCGCCCTGGCACGGCAAAAAGATCGAACTCGTCGAACTGCGCTGGTACAACCAGCACGCCGTCGGTTTCTTCAAGGACGTGCCCGACCGCGAAGCGGCCGAGGCCCTGGCGAAGGCCATCCTCTGGATCGACCAGGATGACGCGGAGCAGTCCGACGAAGAAGACGCCTGGTACGACCACCAGCTGATCGGCCTGGCCGTCGTGCGCGACGACGTGCAGATCGGCACCATCTCCCGGCTCGAGCACCTTCCCGCCCAGGACCTCCTGATCGTGAAGACCCCGGCCGGCGACGTGATGATCCCGTTCGTGAAGGCCATCGTGCCCTCCGTGGACATCAAGCGGGGCATCGTCACGATCACCCCGCCCCCCGGCCTTCTCGAGGAACTCCCCGAGGAACCCGAGGAATCCGACGAGGCCCTCGCGGCCGACGAGGCCCCCGCAGCGGACGAGGAAGCGGCCGAGAAGCCCTCCGACGTGCCCGCACCCACCGACACCGACGGCGCATAGACGCGACCCGTCCACCCCCAGGGGAGAGGCGCGCCGCGCCCGTCCGACTTCCCGGCTCGTTACGACGCGGCAGATCCGTTCTAGGAGTAACCGCGCATGTCGTACGTCAAACCCGACCAACTCATCGATGACATCATCCACTCGGGTGAACATAAATCGAACCTGACCACTAAGCAGATGTTCGTGCGCGGCACCCTTTCGGGTGCCATCCTCGGTGCGGCGACGACCGTGGCCCTCACCGCGGCGGCCCAGACCGGGCTCCCGATCGTGGGGGCGGTCCTCTTCCCCGTCGGCTTCGCCATTATTCTGCTGCTCGGCCTGGAACTCGTCACGGGAAGCTTCGCCCTTATTCCGCTCGCCGTCCTGGAAGGCCGGACGACCATCCGGAAGTGCGTCAAGAACTTCGTAGTCGTCATCCTCGCGCACCTCCTCGGGGCCGGACTGTACGCAGCCCTGTACACGTTCGCGATCACCTACGCCGGCACCGACTCGAGCGACCCCATGGTGCAGGCGATCATCCACCTGGCCGAGCACAAGGTGCTGCCCTACCAGGCCGCCGGTGCCGGCGGCATCCTCGTCGCCATCGTCAAGGCGATGCTCTGTAACTGGATGGTGGCCATTGGAACGATCATGTTCTACACCTCGAAGTCGACCGGCGGGAAGATCCTGGCGATGTGGCTCCCGGTCACGATCTTCTTCAGCCTCGGCCTCGAGCACGCGATCGTCAACATGTTCGTGATCCCCGCCGGAATGATGCTCGGCGCCGACATCAGCATGGGCGAGTGGTGGCTCTGGAACCAGGCCCCCGTGCTCCTCGGCAACCTCCTCGGCGCCATCGCCTTCACCGCGCTGCCGGTCTACTTCTCCCATCGCACACGGGGGAACCGGGCCGTGACCCTGGACGCCGCATCCGCTTCACCCGTACTCGTTCGCTCGTAGACTTCTCCCGTGCGCATCGACATCATCACGATCTTCCCGGAGTTCTTCTCCGTCCTCGACGTCTCCCTGGTCGGCAAGGCCCGGCAGTCCGGCCTGATCGACCTGCGCGTGCACAACCTGCGGGACCACACCCACGACCGGCACCGAACCGTCGACGACACTCCGTACGGCGGTGGTGCCGGAATGGTGATGAAGCCGGAGCCGTGGGGCGAGGCCATCGACGAGATCCTCGGCGACGTGGCCGACGACGGGCCGGTGCTGATTTTCCCGTCACCGGCCGGTGAGCTCTTCACCCAGGCGATGGCCCGGGAATTGGCCCAGGAGCGCAACCTGATCTTCGGCTGCGGCCGTTACGAGGGCATCGACCAGCGAGTCTTCGACCACTTCGCCCGCACGGGCCGGGTGCGGCTGGTCAGCCTCGGCGACTACGTGCTCAACGGGGGAGAGGTGGCCGTCATGGCCATGATCGAGGCGGTCGGGCGTCTCATCCCCGGGGTGGTCGGCAACCCGGAGAGCCTCGTCGAAGAGTCCCACGAGGACGGCCTGCTCGAGTACCCGAGCTACACCAAGCCGGCCGCCTGGCGGGAACTCGAGGTGCCGCCCGTGCTGCTCAGCGGCAACCACGGCGCCATCGCCGCGTGGCGACGCGAGCAGCAGCTGGAACGTACGGCCCGAGTGCGCCCTGACCTTCTGCCTCCAGCGAACTGAGGGCACACGCCCGAACCGCCCGGGTAGTCTGATTGCGTGTTCGTACGCAGGGTCTTCTTCTACTGGCAGTTCATCGCCGTGCTCGCGCTACCGGCGTGGCTGATGATCGGTGCTTCGATCTACGGGACCGGCGGCTGGGACGTCGTCGGCAGCTTCTTCAGCGGCCTCTTCATCGGGCTCGGCCTGCTGGCCGTGAGCCTGCTCTTCTACGCCCGCAAAGAGGTGCGCACGACCCGCGCCGTGTCCTGGGCGGATGTCGGATTCCTCACCCTCTGGCACGGCCTGATCGTGGCCATGGGGTTCTCCTACACCTGGGCTCCGGGGCTGGCCGCGCTGGTCATCCTGGTCGGAATCGGCGTTTTCTGGTTCGCCATCTGGGAGCTCGTCGCCGCTGCCCGCAAGAGCGTGCAGGCCATGATGATCCTCGTCGACGAGACGGCGCGTGGGGGCCTCGTCCCCGGCGATCTGCCGCCCACCGAGTTGCCGCCCGTGATCATCGTGCGGGAGAAGCCGCCGGAATCCTGACCGCCGGCTCGGCCTCTTCTTTGTGGGAGTCCGCGGTTTCGTGACATACTCAATGCTTGTGCCGTGGCAAGCCTCTGCCACAGGGGAGCTGCAACGTATCGGCACGAAACACACTCATTCATTTGCTGACCCGAACACGTTCGCGTGCGGGCCCGCATAAGCCGTAGTCGTCCTGTGGCGGATACAGAGAGCGAACCAATATGCATATTCTCGACCAGGTGGATGCACCATCCCTCCGCAAGGACATCCCGGCGTTCCGCGCCGGCGATACCGTCAAGGTCCACGTCAACATCGTTGAGGGCGCCCGCTCTCGTGTGCAGGTCTTCCAGGGAGTCGTCATCGGCCGCTCCGGCGAAGGCGTGCGCGAAACGTTCTGCGTTCGCAAGGTCAGCTTCCAGGTCGGCGTCGAGCGTACCTTCCCGGTGCACTCCCCGGTGATCGACCACATCGAGGTCGTCACCCGTGGTGACGTGCGTCGCGCGAAGCTGTACTACCTGCGCGACCTGCGTGGCAAGAAGGCCAAGATCAAAGAGAAGCGCGACTAACGGTTACGACCGACTCGCAGCTGCTGCTGGATTGACCCTGAGCTCCTCACCCGTACACTGGGTCAGGAGCTCAGGTGGTTTAATGACGGACAATTCTCTGCCCACGCGGTCTCATCGCCTGGATTCAGAAACGAAGCGCACGAAGCGCGGCGTTGCACTCTTTTTTCGTGACCTCCTGGTCATCTTCGTGGTGGCCCTGCTCATCTCGTTCCTGATCAAGACGTTCCTGATCCGGTCCTTCTACATCCCCTCCGGGTCGATGGAGACCACGTTGCTGGTCAACGACCGCATCATCGTCAACCAGCTCGAGCCGAAACTGATGCCGATCGAGCGTGGCGACGTCGTCGTCTTCCGGGATCCGGGCGGCTGGCTCCTGCCGCAGGCGCCGATCGAGCAGAATCCCATCGTCGCCGGGGCGGAGTGGGTCCTCTCCGTCGTGGGCCTGTCCGCGCCGGACAGCAACGACCACCTGATCAAGCGCGTCATCGGGCTGCCGGGCGACCACGTCGTCTGCTGCAACGCCCTCGGACAGATGAGCGTCAACGACGTCCCCCTCGACGAACCGTACGTGACGCTGCCGGTCGGGGAGACCCGGGTGTCCAAGGACGACTTTGACATCGTGGTGCCGGACGGTTCGCTCTGGGTGATGGGCGACAACCGGTACAACTCCAAGGACTCCCGCTACAACGGCGACACTCCGGGCAAGGGGTACGTGCCCGAGGACAACGTCGTCGGCCGCGCCCTCGTGATCAGCTGGCCGCTGGCCCGTTGGTCCTGGCTCGACGACTACCCGGAGGTTTTCCGAGGAATCCCCTCGGGGACCGACTAGGTGGCTGTCATGGATCCGACCCTGGATGTCGAGCTGGCCCTGCTGGCAGCCGGAGCGACCTGCGTGATCGGCTGTGACGAGGTGGGCCGCGGCGCCCTGGCCGGCCCCGTCGGCGTCGGCGTCGCCGTCGTCGACGCCTCCGCCACGCCGTTCCCGGCCGGCTTACGCGACTCCAAGATGCTCAGCCAGCCGCGGCGCGAGCTCCTCGCCCCGCTGGCCGTCGCCTGGGCCCTGCACTCGGCCGTCGGGCTCGCCTCGGCGCAGGAGGTCGACGAGCTGGGCATCATCGCCGCCCTCGGCCTCGCCGGCAAGAGGGCCCTCTCGCGGCTCCACGCGGCCGGGGTCGACATCACCGGCGGCGTCGTGCTCCTGGACGGCAACGACGACTGGCTGAACAAGGCACTGGTCACCCCGCTCAACGTCGTCACGCGCATCCGGGCCGACCAGGACTGCGCGTCGGTGGCGGCGGCATCCGTGATCGCCAAGGTGCACCGGGACGCTCTCATGATCGAAGCGGATGCCGTTACCCCCGGTTATGAGTGGGCCGGGAACAAGGGTTACGGCAGTGCCGCCCACATGGGCGCGATCGCGCTGCTCGGCCCGACCGTGCTGCACCGCAGATCCTGGCTCAAAATCACAGCGTAAGATTGAGTCACCATGGAAGAAGAAGAGTTCGAGGACTACGACCGCGAGGTCGAGTTGGCCCTGTACCGAGAGTATCGAGACGTCGTTGGGCAGTTCCAATACGTGGTCGAGACCGAGCGACGCTTCTATCTCGCGAACGAGGTGGAGTTGGTTCGCCGGGACACGGAGCACGACTTCTACTTCGAACTGACGATGAAAGACGTCTGGGTGTGGGACGTGTACCGGTCTGACCGGTTCGTGAAGTCGGTTCGGGTGCTCACGTTCAAGGACGTCAACGTGGAAGAGCTCGCATCCAAGGAGTTCGAGCTGCCCAAGGAGCTCGCGCTCGACGAGTGACACCGCTCAGCCGGACCGCGTGAGCGGTCCGAGTTCGTGAGTTCTACCGTGGGGGATTCTCCTCCGTCAGGCCACCGTCGGCCGGATGGGGGCTCAGGCTGCACCAGCCTGCACAACTCGGCGCAACGATGCGGTCGAGAGAGAAGGGTATTTCTTTTGCTTCAGGAATCGGACCTCGCACGCGCCACGTGGATCGACCGGGAGGCCCTCGCTGAGGCGATGATCCCGCTGATCGGCCGGCTGTACCGCGAAAACAACGTCGTGACGAGCGTGCACGGGCGCGGGCTGGTCAACCAGTCCGTGGTCGGGCTGCTGAAGGCGCACCGTTTCGCCCGCCACATCGACGACGCCGAGCTGCCCCTCGGGGAGACCCTGCCGCTGCTGCAGGCGCTGAGCACCCTGCGGCTCGGGGCCGCCTCCATCGACGTGGCCCGCCTCGCCATGGCCTACAAGCTGGAGGGCGCGGGGCAGAGCCTCGACGGCTTCCTCCGCGAACAGCTCGCGGACGTCGTGGAGCGTCAGGGCATCGACGAGCAGACCGGCACGGATGTCGTGCTCTACGGCTTCGGCCGGATCGGGCGCCTGCTCGCCCGCATCCTGATCTCGCACGCCGGCGGCGGCCAGGGACTGCGCCTGCGCGCCGTCGTGGTGCGTCGCGGCTCGGAGAACGACCTGATCAAGCGGGCCAGCCTGCTGCGCCGCGACTCGGTGCACGGTCCCTTCGAGGGCACCATCACCGTCGACACGGTCAACAACACGATCCTGGCCAACGGCACGCTCATCCAGGTGATCTACTCCTCCGACCCGGCCTCCGTCGACTACACGAAGTTCGGCATCCACGACGCCATCGTGGTCGACAACACGGGCCGCTGGCGCGACGCCGAGGGGCTGTCCCAGCACCTGGCCTGCCCGGGCGTGTCCCGGGTGCTGCTCACCGCGCCGGGGAAGGGTGCGCTGAAGAACATCGTGCACGGCATCAACCACGCCGACATCGACCTGAGCGACACCATCGTCACCGCGGCATCCTGCACCACCAACGCGATCACGCCGGTGCTCAAGGCCGTGAACGACCGCTTCGGCATCGTGGACGGCCACGTCGAAACGGTGCACTCGTTCACGAACGACCAGAACCTGATCGACAACTTCCACTCCGGGGACCGCCGCGGGCGCAGCGCCGCCCTGAACATGGTGCTGACCGAGACCGGTGCGGCGAAGGCTGTCGCCAAGGCCCTGCCGGAGCTGGCCGGCAAGCTCACCGGCAACGCCATCCGTGTTCCCACGCCGGACGTGTCGATGGCGATCCTCAACCTCACCCTGGCGAACGGCACCACCCGGGACGAGCTCAACACCTACCTGCGCACCATGTCGCTGCACTCGGAACTGCACAAGCAGATCGACTACATCGACTCGCCCGAGGTCGTGTCCAGCGACTTCCTCGGGTCGCGGCGCGCCGGGATCGTCGACGGCCTCGCGACCATCTGCACGGACAACAAGGCCGTGCTCTACGTCTGGTACGACAACGAGTTCGGCTACAGCTGCCAGGTCATCCGGGTGTTGGAGGAGATGGCCGGGGTCCACCCGCCCGTCTTCCCGAAGGTGCGCAACGCGGAACCGGTCGCCGCGTTCTGAGTCGCGTTGTGAGTGCGCGAGTCCCGGTCAGCGCGACCGGGGCTCGCAGATGACGACCGGGATGTCCCGCGACGTCTTCTGCTGGTAGCCGTCGTAACCGCGGTAGGCGGCGACGATCTGCGGCCACAGCTCCGCTTTCTCCTCGGTCGTGGCGGTGCGCGCGCGCAACTTCAGGGTGCTGCCGTGCACCGTCAACTCCACGTCCGGGTTCGCGACGAGGTTGAGGTACCACTGCGGATGCCGGTCGTCGCCGCCCTTGGATGCGATCAGCACGAACCGCTGGTGCCCGTGCACGGGGGCCGTGAGCATGGTCGTGCGGCGTTTGCCGCTCGAACGGCCGATCGTGTGCAGTTCGACCGCGGGCATCGATCCGATCGAGGAGAGAACCCGCCCGCCGGTGGCCCGCAGCACCGCCAGGTGCAGCGCGCTCATCGTCTTCATTTGCAGATCCACCAGCCGGTTGCGCATTCCCATAACTCCAGCCTAGGAGGCGGCGGCGCCTCGCCCGGCGTCGAACCAATTCGACGGAGATTAATTTGCAAGAGGCCGGTTTCGGGCCGTTTCGGGCCCGTTTGGGCCCGATACGGCCAAAACTTCCGTCGAATTCGTTCGCGGCGGGGTGGGTAGGGCGGGGTCGGCGGGGCAGCGGGGCGCGGAGCAGCGAGTCAGAGGGGCAGTGCGGCGGCGATCGCGAGCAGCACCGATTGCAGGTTGACCCCGGCCAGTTCGAGCAGGGCGAACGCGACGCCGTAACCGGCGTAAAGGGTGACGGGGATGAGCAGGAGCCACTCCCGCAGCGACCCCGCATTGCCGAGCAGGGGCAGGGCCAGGTAGCCGCCCGACGACCAGAGGCTCTCGAGCAGCGGCACCCGGCGCCACCATCTCGGCGGTTTCGGGATCCACGGCCAGAAAATCGGCATGCCGCCCGTGGTGAGCAGGTCGCCGAGCAGGTGCACGCCGTAACCGAGGGTGAAGCACACGACGAACCAGGACTGCTGCTCCGGGGCGAAGAGGGCGATGAACGCCGCCACGGCGAACCCGATCAACCAGGCCAGCCACCACGAGTCGCGGGCCAGGCCCAGGGCCTTCGCCGCGAAGGCGATCGCAGCGGCACTCATCAGGGCCGGGCCGATGCTCACGGGCTGGCCCGCGCCGGGCGGCTGCCAGAGCACGAAGCCGATGCTGCTGGCGAGCAGCCAGGCGCAGACCAGAGCCAGCAGGCTGTGCAGGCCGTGCCGGTGACCGCCGGAGGCGCGGGAGATCCCCGTGGTGACGAGCCGGCCCAGCACCGGCACCGACTGGGAGATCGTGGCCGCATTGTGGTCCGCGTCGGCCAGCAGGGCAGCCCCGGCGCAGAGCAGCGCACCGGCGATCGTGCCGACCGGCGTGACCGGGAAGAGGCCGAGACCGTGCCCGGCGGTCGCCGTGACGGCGATCCAGGCGGCGGCGCCGGTCATGGCATGGTGTCCACCCATCATGAGAGTGCGTCCTAACTGGTGCTGGCGGACCGGGCCGCGCAAGCCGGCGCAGAGCCGGGTGACGGATGCCGGCGGGAGCGTGGGTGAGGCTCCGGGCCGTTCCAATCGTAGGCGAGTTCCGATCCCCGCTGGCTAGCGTGGAGGCATGAGCGCGCACGCCACCAGTGACCCGTCCCTTCGGCCCGACGACGTCGCCACGGTCGTGGATCAGGCCATCCAGTTGGCGCCGCTGATCGACGGTCACAACGACTGGGCCTGGGAGTGCCGGTTGAACCGGGACTACTCGGTCGAAGGACTCGAGCGCGGCCTCTCCACCGACACCGACATTGCGCGGCTGCGGGCAGGCCGGGTCGGGGGACAGTTCTGGTCGGTCTACGTCAGTGACGACCACCTGGGCGCGGACGCCGTGCAGGGGACACTCGAGCAGATCGACTGGGTCTACCGCCTCGCGGCCCGTTATCCGTCGGACTTCGGCATCGCACGCAGCGCGGCCGACGTGGAGGCCGCCCGCGCCGCCGGGCGCATCGCGTCCCTCCTCGGCGCGGAGGGCGCCCACTGCCTCAACGATTCCCCGGCCGTGCTGCGCATGTTCGCCCGGTTGGGCGTTCGCTACCTCACCCTCACCCACGTGCACAACACCGAGTGGGCCGATTCGGGCACCGACGATCCCGTGCACGGCGGCCTCAGCGCGCGCGGCGTCGAGTACATCCGGGAGCTGAACCGGCTTGGCATGCTGGTCGACCTCTCCCATGTCTCCCCGGCCACGGCTCACGCGGCGCTGGACGCGTCCGACTCGCCCGTCATCTTCAGCCACAGCTCCTGCCGCGCGCTCAGCGACCACCCGCGCAACGTGCCCGACGACGTGCTGCGCCGCCTCGCGGTCAACGGCGGGGTGCTGATGCTCACCTTCGTGCCGCAATTCCTGTCCGCGGACTACTCCACGTGGTTCGAGGGCGGTCAGGCCGGGCCGGGCCCGACGGTGACGCTGACGGATGTCGCCGACCACGTCGAGCACGCCCGTGACGTCGCCGGCATCCGTCACATCGGCCTCGGCGGCGACTACGACGGCACCGACGAGTTCCCCGTCGGCCTCGAGGGCGTCGACGGCTACCCCGCGCTGCTGGCCGAGCTGGCCCGGCGCGGCTGGCCTGCCGCCGACCTGGCCGCACTGGCCGGGGCCAACGTGCTGCGGGTGCTCCGCGAGACGGATGCCGCGTTCGCGGCGGCCGGGGACGCGGCATCCGGTGGCTCGGTGCCCCGGCTCGTGCGTTGATGACGCGGGCCGCACCTACGCGACCAAGCCGCACGGGGTGCCGCTCCGAACGGGTGTCATGAGCACACGACGACGAACCACCTTCCGGATTGTGTCCGGGCTTCTTTCTGTGGTCGCCATCACCAGCGCCATCGCCGTCGTCGCGGTGCTCATGAGTCGCGGCGCCGGGGACACCGGTTCCGGCCCGGTGGACGGAACGCGCGCGGGCGAGACCGTCGTCGCCTTCTACGGGGACTCGTACACCCGCGGCACCATGGCGTCGGCGCCGGACAAGCGGTGGTCGAGCATCATCTCGGCCGAGCGCGGCTGGACCGAGTTCAACCCGAGTCGGAACGGCCTCGGCTTCGTGAACAACCGGGGCGCGATGGGCGGGGCGGACCTGGTCGACCAGGTGATCGCCGACCACCCCGACATCGTGATCAGCACCATGGGCCTCAACGACAACTTCTCGATGCCCGCCCGCGCCGACGAGATCAAGGCCGCGATCACCCGCGACTTCACGAAGCTGAAGGCAGCCCTGCCGGAGGCCCTCTTCATCATCGTGGAGCCGTTCTGGTACACCGAGGAGCGACCGGAATCGGTGGACCGGATCAACGGCTGGGTCCAGGCTGCGGCGGCCGGGATCGGCGCCGACTACATCCCCGGCGCGTCGCACTGGCTCGACGGGCACCCGGAGTGGATGGCCGTCGACGGCCTCCACCCCAACGACGAGGGCTATCAGGCGATCGCCAACCGGATGGACGCCGCGCTGGCCACCCTCGGCCTGTAACCGCCGGATGCCGTCGGCTCGCCGGCCCGTTCCTCCCCAACGGCAGGCGCGCCGCGCAGCACACAGCTTCCGAGCCGCACCGGCGTCTGCCACGCCTGCCCGGCAGGCTGGCGGCGGAGGTGCTCGTGGCACGCAAAGACGAACTGGGCAGGCAGGGCGAGGACTGCGCCGCGATCTTCCTGGCGGCGGCGGGCTACCGGCTGGTGGCCCGCAACTGGCGCTGCGATCAGGGCGAGGTCGACCTGATCGTCGAGAACGGGGGAGAGGTCGCCTTTGTCGAGGTGAAGACGCGTTCGGGCACGCGGTTCGGGCATCCGTTCGAAGCCATCACGGTCGCCAAGCTCGCCCGCCTGCGCCGTCTCGCCGCGGCCTGGTGCGACCAGTCGACGCTCCGGCCCCGGTGCATCCGCATCGACGCCATCGCCGTGATCATCCGTCCCGGCGCCGACCCGGTGATCGAGCATCTGCCGGGGGTGTTCTGATGGGGCTGGCCCGCACCCACGCGGTGGCCCTGATCGGGCTGACCGGGGCGCTCGTGGAGGTCGAGGCCGACATCTCCGGCCAGCTGCCGGGCATCATCCTGATCGGGCTGCCCGACGCTGCGCTCTCGGAGGCGACCGAGCGGGTGCGGGCGGCGGCCAAGAACTCCGGCTGCCCCCTGACCCGCAACAAGCTCACGATCAACCTCTCCCCGGCATCGCTGCCCAAGCACGGATCGGGGTTCGACCTGGCCATCGCCCTGGCGTGCCTCGGCGCCGACCGGCTGGTTTCGGCCGACTCGGTCGGCCGGGTGTTGCACATCGGCGAGCTCGCCCTCGACGGCCGGCTGCGGCCGACGCCCGGCATGCTGCCGGCGGTGATCGCCGCCTCCCGGCTCGGCCACGACACGGTCATGGTGCCCGCCGGCAACGTCGACGAGGCCTCCCTCGTGCCCGGGGTGAGGGTGATCGGCGTGGCCTCCCTGCGGGACGCCGCGATCTGGCATGGGGCCGAACTCGAGCCGATCCCGGTCACCCCCATCCTCTTGCCCGTCGACGCCGGGCCGCAGGCCGCCGAGCCGGACCTGGCGGACGTCATCGGCAACGACGACGCGATCCTGGCGCTGCAGATCGCGGCGGCCGGCGGGCACCACGTGTTCATGGTGGGGCCGCCCGGCGCCGGCAAGACCATGCTCGCGGCCCGGCTGCCCGGGCTGCTGCCTGATCTCGATGCCGCAGCCTCGCTCGAGGTCAGCTCCATGCGCTCGCTCAGCGGCCGCGGCGTCGGGCGGTCCCTGATCACCCGTCCGCCCCTCGAAGCGCCACATCACACGGCCACGGCCGCGGCGATGGTGGGCGGGGGCAGCGGCCAGATCCGACCGGGCGCGGCAGCCCGGGCCTCCCACGGGGTCCTCTTCCTCGACGAGGCGCCCGAGTTCGCGTCGGCGGTGCTCGACGCGCTCCGGCAGCCGCTGGAATCGGGGGTGATCATCATCCACCGCGCCAATGTGGTCGCCCATTTTCCGGCCCGGTTCCAGCTCGTGATGGCCGCGAATCCGTGTGCCTGCGGCCAATACGGAGCCCCCGACCTGGACTGCGCCTGCCCGCCGAACGCCCGGCGCCGGTACCTGGCGCGCATCTCCGGGCCGCTGCTGGATCGCATCGACATCCAGCTGAAGGTGCAGCGCGTCACCGCCACCCAGCTGCGTCTGGCCGCGGACACGCCGCGCCTGGTGAGCGCCGTCGCCCGAGAGCGGGTCGTCGCGGCACGTTCCGCGGCAGCCGCCCGGCTCTCGGGCACCCCGTGGTCGGTGAACTCCGACGTGCCCGGGCCCTGGCTGCGCGGCCCCCAGGCCCGGCTAGACCGCAGCGCCACGGCCGGCCTCGACCGTGCGCTCGAACGCGGCGGAATCACCATGCGCGGATACGACCGGGTGCTTCGGGTGGCCTGGTCCATCTCGGATCTCGAGGGCGTTTCCAGGCCGGGCATCGAACAGGTCGGGCAGGCGCTCTACCTGCGGAAAGGAATCTCATCATGACGATTTTCGGGCTGGCGGAGGCCACGGTCATCGAGCTGGCGGGCGCGGTGCGTTCCTCCCCGATGTCCTGGCCGACTGCCGCGACGGATGCGCCAACGGATGCCGCAGCGCACGTTCCGGAGGATGGCGCAGCGCAGGCGGCCGCAGCACACGCCGTCGCGGATGCGACCGAGGCCGCCGACGTCTTCGCCCGCGCCGCCTGGACCGGCATCGCCGAGCCCGGCGACGGAGCGGCGGGGCTGCTGGTGCAGGCGCTCGGCGCCGCGCCCGCGCTCACGGCCGTGCTCGACCTGTGGACCCCGGCCCGTCTGGCGGCGGTCGTCGCGGAGTCCGGGGCCGTCGACGAGGCCCGAGCAGAGGGTGCCGACGACCTCGCAGCCCTGCTGGATCAGGGTCTGCAACGGTGGCGGCCCCGGTTGTCTTCCGGCGAGGTGATCCGCTCCCTGCACCAGGCCGCGCGCGCATCCACCCGGCTCCTCCTGCCCGGTGACGTGCTCTGGCCGGTCGGAGTGGACGACCTGGGGCTTCACGCCCCGCTGGCCCTGTGGTGGCGAGGCATCCCCGGAGCGCTGCTGGCCCTGTCGAACTCGATCGCCCTGGTCGGCGCCCGGGCCGCATCCGGTTACGGCGAGCATGTGGCCATGGAGGCGTCGGCGGGCCTGGTGGACCGCGGTTTCGCCATCGTCTCCGGCGCCGCGTACGGCATCGACGGCATGGCCCACCGGGCCGCGCTGGCCAGTTCGGGGGTGACGGTGGCCTTCCTGGCCGGGGGAGCCGACCGGTACTACCCGAGCGGCCACGACGAACTGCTCGGCCGGATCGCGACCCAGGGAGCCGTCATCTCCGAGCTCCCGTGCGGTTCGGCACCGACGAAATGGCGTTTCCTCCAGCGCAACCGGTTGATCGCCGCCTCGAGCGCGGCCACCGTGGTGCTGGAGGCCGGATGGCGGTCCGGCTCGCTCAACACCGCCGGCCACGCCTCGGCATTGGGCCGGCCGCTCGGCGCCGTCCCCGGACCGGTCACCTCGCCCACGTCCGCCGGCTGTCACCGGCTGATCCGCGAATACGACGCCGTCTGCGTGACCAACGCCGCCGAGATGGCCGAACTCGTGGGCGAACGGATGCTGCAGCTCACCCTCGACCTTCCGGCGGACGAGGGTGGCACGGCCGGGTTCGGGGGCCGCACCAGCGAGCAGATCCGGGTGTTCGACGCCCTCAGTTCCCGGTCGCCGCGCACCGTGAACGACATCGCCCGCCGCGCGGGCCTGTCGGCGGCGGCCGTGCAGGGCTCCCTCGGGGCCCTCGATCTGGAGGGGGCGGTGCGCGAGCGGGAAACCGGGTGGGTGCGCGCGGGCTAGCGGGCGGTGCCGCCCGCCCGGGCTAGGTTGAGAGCCATGCAGCCCGCAACGATGCCCGCCACGATGCTCAGTTCGATCCTCCGTGAGTCCGGGGCGTCCCGCCCGTACTCGGTCAGCGCGCCGCTGGTGCAGGAAGAGCTGGCCGTTCCCCGGCCGCGAGCCGGCGAGGTCCTGGTGAAGATCGAACGGGCCAGCCTGTGCTACTCCGACCTGTCCGTGATCAACGGGTCAAGGGTGCGGCCGCTCCCCATGGCCCTCGGCCACGAGGCGGCCGGCATTGTGGCCGCGCTCGGCTCCGGCGTCACGGATGTCCGGGTCGGCGACCGGGTCGTGCTCGTCTTCGTGCCCAGTTGCGGCCGGTGCCGTGCCTGCACGGCGGGGCGCCCGGCGCTCTGCCACCGCGGCGCCGCGGCCAACGGCACCGGCGATCTCCTGCACGGCGACGCCGTCCTCGCCTCGGCCGACGGTGAACGCATCAACCACCACCTGGGTGTCTCCGCCTTCTCGGAGTTCGCGCTCGTCGCCCGGGAGTCCGTCGTCGTCATCGACGACGACGTTCCGTTCGACGTGGCCGCCATGTTCGGCTGCGCCGCCCTGACCGGGATCGGCGCCGTGCTCAACACGGCCCGGCTGGTACCCGGCCAGTCCATCATCGTGTTCGGGTTGGGAGCGGTGGGGCTGATGTCCGTCATGGCGGCCGCGCAGGTCGCCGGAACCACCGTGATCGCCATCGATCCGCTGCCGGAGAAGCAGGCGCTGGCCCTCAAATGCGGCGCGGATGTCGCCGGGTCCCCCGAGCAGGCTGCCGCCCTGGTGGCCGAGCACACCGGGGACGGCGTGGACGTCGCCATCGAAGCGGTCGGTAGCGCCCGGGTGATGGAGGCTTGCCTGGGTCTGCTGACACGGGGAGGCGCCCTGGTCTCGGTCGGCTTGCCGAACCCGGAGCAGCAGCTCTCCGTGCAGGCCCTGCAGTTCGCCGGCACCGGCGTTCGACTGCTGGGCTCCTACATGGGCGACTCCGTCCCGACCCGGGACATCGCCGCATACCTGCAGCTCTGGCGCGATGGCCGGCTGCCGGTCGAGTTGCTGCACACGGACACCAGGCCGATCGCCGAACTCAACGAGGGTCTGGACGCGCTCGCCGACGGTCAGGTGGTGCGCCGCCTGTTCCGAATGACACCATGATCGGAGGCAGGCCGTAGTCTGGGCGGCACCGAGAAAGGTGAGTCATGTCAGCCGTGCAACTGGGCCAGTACCCGCCCGCGTCCCACCTGATCGCGCACATCAGTGACACCCATTTCCTCGGCGGCAGCCGGGCACTCTATGGTGCGGTCGACACCGACACCACGGTGTACCAGGCGATGGCGCAGCTGGAGCGGTCCGGCCTCCGGCCGGACGCGCTCGTGTTCACCGGCGACATCGCCGACCGGGGTGAGGCCGATGCGTATCGCCGGGTGCGCGACATCGTCGAGGCCGCGGCCGAACGGATGGGCGCCCCCGTCATCTGGGTGATGGGCAACCACGGCAAGCGGGAGGCTTTCCGCACCGAGTTGCTGCGCGAGGCCGGGTCGATGGCACCCGTCGACCGGGTGCACGACATTGGGGGAGTGCGCATCATCGCCCTGGACACGAGTGTCCCGGGCTATCACCACGGCGACCTGTCCGAGGCGCAGCTGGCCTGGCTGACGGACGTGCTGCGCGAGCCGGCTCCCCACGGCAGTCTTCTGACGCTGCACCATCCGCCCGTGCCGACGATGCTGCCCCTGATGGCCATCCTTGAGCTGCGGGGGCAGGCGAGACTGGCCGAGGTGGTTGCCGGCAGCGACATCCGGGCGATCCTGGGCGGGCACCTGCACTACGCGACGACCGGACTCTTCGCCGGAATCCCCGTGTCGGTCGCCGCCGCGACCTGCTACACCATCGATCCGACCGCGCCGCGCGGCGAACTCAGCGGCCTGCAGGGCGGCCAGTCGATCAACCTCGTGCACGTCTACTTCGACCAGATCGTGCACTCCCACGTGGCCCTCGGGGAGTTCGAGGCGGCAACCGGCTTCGATGCCTCCTTCCTCGCCCGGATGGAGGCGCTCACTCCCGAACAGCGCACCGAGGCCTTCTCCAGGCAGGTCGAATCAGGGTGACGGCTGCGCCCGCACGCCTCCTCGCTGCCCATGTCGACGACTTCGTCATCTACCTTGCGGCCGAGCGTGGCTTCTCCGTGCACACCGTCCGGGCCTACCGCACCGATCTGGCCGGGCTCGTCGCCTATGCGGAGACTCGCGGCGTCACCGACACGGAAGGGTTGAGCCTCGACCTGCTCCGCGACTGGCTCTGGGTCGCCACCCAGGCGGGGCTCGCGCGGGCGACGATCGCGAGGCGTTCGGCATCCGCCCGCAGCTTCACGGCCTGGCTGGCCCGCACCGGCGGCAGTTCCGCCGACCCCGCGGTAAGGCTGCGCTCACCGAAGCCCGGCCGCCCGCTCCCGCGCGTGATCAACCGGGCGCAGATGCAGGACCTGCTCACTCACCTCGAACTCCGCGCCCGCACGAATGACCCGGCAGCGCTCCGCGAACTCGCGATCGTCGAACTGCTCTACGCGTCGGGCCTGCGGGTCTCCGAACTCGTCGGCCTCGACGTGGCCGACGTCGACCTGCACCGGTTGACGGTTCGGGTCACGGGCAAGGGCGCGAAGGAGCGGGTGGTGCCGTTCGGCGTTCCCGCCCAGACCGCGATCCTCGCCTACCTCGGCCGGGCCAGGCCCGTGCTGGCGGCGGGCGGGGTGCAGGAAACGGGGGTGCAGAAAGCGGCGGTGCAGAACGCGCTGTTCCTGGGAGCCCGGCGGCAGCGGCTGGGCGTGCGGGCCGTGTACCGGCTCGTCGCCACCCTGCTGGCCGGCATCCCGGGAAACGAACCGGCGGGCCCGCACGCGCTGCGCCACACCGCAGCGACCCACCTGCTCGACGGAGGCGCCGACCTGCGCGCCGTGCAGGAACTCCTCGGCCACGCCAGCCTGGGCACCACCCAGATCTACACGCACGTCTCCGCGGAACGGCTCCAGCAGAGCTACCGGAGCGCGCACCCCCGCGCCTGACTCGGCACGGCTACCGCGCCGTCAGCAGGACCGCCCGTGGGACCCCGCCCAGGTAGAGCAGGGGAGAGACGTAACGGCCGTGCTGCCTCAGCCCGAGGTGGAGGCAGCGGTCGGCGCAGTGGCCCCCGGCGGCAACGTGCCCGAGGAGCTGCCCCGCAGCGACGCGCTCGCCCGCGCCCACGATGGCCGCCACCGGTTCCACCGTCGACACCACGTCGCCCGCGTGAGCGAGCGACAGCACAGGGCGATCCACCACCACGCCGGCGAAGGAGACGACACCGTCGTACGGTGCGAACACGGCCGTGCCGGGGATCGCCTGCAGGTCCAGGCCGCGATGACCGTCCGCATACTCGCTGGCAGGGGCTCTGAATCCCTCGACCACCGGATGCGGCGGCACCAGTGGCCAGGACCAGGTCCCCGCCACACTCGTCGCAGTCGATGGCGTGCCGGGCGGCGCCGGCAGCAGCACGCCGGCCAGCGGCACCAGCAGTGCCGCGGAGAGTAAACGGGAGAGGTTCATGCGACCACCGTGCCTCAGGGGCGATGCGGCCGGCCGGTATCCGCGGCATCCGTGCTGCGCACCCCGGGGGGTCTGGCTGTGGAGGAGCCGGGGGAAGGGCGCGGGCGGGGTGCGGTGCACCAGACGCGGTGCCGGTGGGTGCTAAACTCGTCCAAGCAGCGCTTCGTGCGCTGACTACGCGTGCCCATTCGGCCTCCACGTCCACTCGGTCCTTGCTTCTCGAAGCGGGGCGGATGTGTGCCGGGCACCAGGAGTAGTGATCATCCGATCACGACACAAACCGATTGGCGTTTTGCTGCCTCGCAGCGCGCCAGATAAGGAGAACGGCTCATGGCCGTCGTAACCATTCGCCAGCTGCTCGACAGCGGCGTGCACTTCGGGCACCAGACCCGCCGTTGGAACCCGAAAATGAAGCGTTTCATCTTCACCGAGCGCTCCGGCATCTACATCATCGACCTGCAGCAGTCGCTCGGGTTCGTTGACAAGGCCTATGACTTCGTCAAGGAGACGGTTGCCCACGGCGGCACCATCCTCTTCGTCGGAACGAAGAAGCAGGCGCAGGAATCGATCGCCGAACAGGCGATCCGCGTGGGCCAGCCCTACGTCAACCAGCGCTGGCTCGGTGGCCTCCTCACCAACTTCCAGACCGTTTCCAAGCGTCTGGCCCGCATGAAGGAGCTCGAAGAGCTCGACTTCGAGGACACCGCCAAGAGCGGTTTCACGAAGAAGGAAATGCTCATCAAGAAGCGCGAGCTCGTCAAGCTTCACAAGAGCCTCGGCGGAATCCGCAACCTCACGAAGACGCCGTCGGCGCTGTGGGTTGTGGACACCAACAAGGAGCACCTCGCCATTGACGAAGCCCGCAAGCTCGGCATCCCCGTCATCGCGATCCTCGACACGAACTGCGACCCGGACGACGTCCAGTACCCGATCCCGGGCAACGACGACGCCATCCGTTCCGTCGGCCTGCTGACCCGCATCATCGCGGACGCTGCAGCCGAGGGCCTCATTCAGCGCCACGCCAAGCCGGAGGCCGAAATCGAGCCCCTCGCCGCGTGGGAAGCCGAACTGCTGGCCGCTCCGGCCGAGACCACCCCGGTTGCTGACGAGACTGTCGCCACCGAGGCCGTCGTCGCCGAGCCGGTTGCCACCGAAGAGGTTGCCGCCGCCCCCGCGGAAGAAGCCGCAGCTGACGAAGCCGTAGCAGCCGCCGCGGTCGACGCTCCCGCCGAAGAAACCAAGTAAGGGGTCCCGGTATGGCAAGCATCAGCCTCGCAGACGTCAAGGCTCTGCGCGAGCGCCTCGGCACTGGCATGGTCGACACCAAGAACGCCCTCGTTGAAGCCGACGGCGACATGGAAAAGGCCGTCGAACTCCTCCGGATGAAGGGTGCCAAGGGCAACGCCAAGCGCGCCGACCGCTCCACTTCGGAGGGACTCGTCGCGGCCAAGGAAATCGGCAACACCGCCACCATGATCGAACTCGCCTGCGAGACCGACTTCGTCGCCAAGGGCGTCAAGTTCGTCGCACTGGCCGAGAAGGTCCTGGACGCGGTCGCCGCTGCCGGCGCCACCACCGTCGAGGAAGGCCTGGCCGCTCCGGTCGACGCCCAGACCGTCGGCCAGCTCATCGACGGCGAAGCCGCGATCATCGGCGAGAAGTTCGAACTGCGCCGCGTCGCATCCGTCACGGGTGAGAAGTTCGCGATCTACCTGCACAAGACCAGCAAGGACCTGCCCCCGCAGGTCGGTGTTGTTCTCGGCTACTCCGGAGACGACGCAGAGACCGCGCGCAGCGTGGCCCAGCACATCTCCTTCGCGAATCCCGAGTACCTCGCGCGCGAAGACGTTCCCGTCGACGCCGTCGAGGCCGAGCGCCGCATTGTGACCGAGATCTCGAAGAACGAGGGCAAGCCCGAAGCGGCTCTGCCCAAGATCGTCGAGGGTCGCGTCACGGCTTACTTCAAGCAGGTCGCACTCCTCGAGCAGGACTACGCCAAGGACAACAAGTTGTCCGTCAGCAAGGTTCTCGCGGACGCCGGACTGACCGTCTCGGGCTTCGCCCGGTTCAAGGTCGGCGCGTAACGAGAAATTGAGTAACGATGGAGACCGGGTTGCATTCGCAATCCGGTCTCCTTCTCTGTGTGCGCGCCCAGTAGCTCACCCAGTAGTTTTAAGACAGGTACAACGGAAGGACGCGCACAGCATGTCAGATTCGGTCAAAAAGCGCAGGGTCCTCCTCAAGCTTTCTGGGGAAGCATTCGGGGCGGGAAGCCTCGGCGTGAACCCCGACGTCATCAGCGCCCTCGCCCGCGAGATCGCCGAAGCGGCCAAGCAGGTCGAAATCGCGATCGTCGTCGGCGGCGGCAACTTCTTCCGTGGAGCCGAGTTGTCACAGCGCGGCATGGACCGTGGCCGGGCCGACTACATGGGGATGCTCGGCACCGTCATGAACGCGCTGGCGCTGCAGGACTTCCTGGAGCAGGCGGGCGCTGAGACCCGGGTCCAGTCCGCCATCGCGATGACCCAGGTGGCCGAGCCGTACATCCCCCGCCGCGCGGAGCGCCACCTGGAAAAGGGCCGCGTCGTCATTTTCGGCGCCGGTGCCGGACTGCCCTACTTCTCGACCGACACCGTCGCGGCGCAGCGTGCCCTCGAGATCGACGCCGAGATCGTGCTCGTCGCCAAGAACGGCGTGGACGGCGTCTACTCCGATGACCCGCGCACCAACCCGGACGCGCACAAGATCGACCGCATCACCTATCAGGAGGCCCTGCAGCGCGGGCTCAAGGTCGTCGACTCGACCGCGTTCAGCCTCTGCATGGACAACGGCATGCCCATGCAGGTCTTCGGGATGGCTCCGCACGGCAACGTGACGGCCGCCATTCTCGGGGCCGATCTGGGAACCCTCGTCTCCAACTAAGCTTGTCAACGCCACCGAAGAAGGAGTCACCGTGATCACGGATGTTCTGTCCGATGCCACCGCACGCATGCACAAGGCTGTCGAAGCCGCGAAGGACGATTTCGCGACCGTGCGAACCGGCCGCGCGAACCCGCAGATGTTCGCGAAGATCCTGGTCAATTACTACGGCACGGCGACGCCGCTGGAGCAGATCGCCTCCCTCCAGAACCAGGAAGCCCGCACGCTGTTGATCGGCCCGTATGACAAGGGCGCCCTGCGCGATATCGAGCAGGCCATCCGCGACACCCCGAACCTCGGGGCGAACCTGGGCAATGACGGCAACGTCATCCGCGCCACTCTGCCCGAGCTGACGGCGGACCGCCGCAAGGAGTACGTCAAGATCGTCCGCACCAAGGCCGAGGACGCGAAGGTGTCCGTGCGCAACCTCCGGCGCAAGGCCAAGGACGAACTCGAGGCCCTCAAGACCGAGGTCGGTGACGACGACGTGGCCCGCGGTGAGAAGGAACTGGAACAGATCACCAAGGCCCACGTCGATGCCATCGACGATGCCCTCAAGCGCAAAGAAGCCGAACTCCTCGAGATCTAGGGAGTTCAGCACCATGACGGACGATTCGAAAAAAGACCTGCCGCCCAAGCGCGCGCATGGCGTCAGCCGTGCCGAGTTCCGGGCCCAGGTCCAGTCCACCAGGGCTGACATCGAACGTCAGATGCAGGCCACCCGGGCGCAGCTGGACGCGACGCAGGTGCGTATCCAGGCTCGCACGGGCCGCAACCTGATCCTCGCCACCCTGATCGGGCTGGCGCTGGGACTGTTCATGCTGTTCAGCCTCATCGTGGTCAAGGACCTGTTCATGGTCTGCGCGGCCGCGTTCGTCGGCCTCACCGCCTTCGAGCTGGCCCAGGCGCTTCGCCACTCCGGGCGGAACGTGCCCCGCATCCCGGTCGTACTGGCTGCCGTGTCCGTGGTGCCGGCCGCGTTCTACTTCGGAGCGACCGGCCAGTGGCTGGCCACGCTCGGCGGCATCCTGCTGATCGGTCTCTGGCGGGTCGTTCTGCTCGCCTGGAAGAGCCACCGCGCCGATGCGAGCAGCGTGCTGGCGGATGTCGGTGGCGGCCTGCTGATCCAGTCCTACGTCGTCTTCCTGGGCAGTTTCTCCGTGCTTCTGGTGGCGCTGCCCGAGGGGCAGTGGTGGACGCTCGCGTTCCTGCTGATCGTCATCTCGGCGGACACCGCCGCCTACGCCACGGGGCTCAGCTTCGGCAAGCACAAGATGGTGCCCAGCATCAGCCCCAAGAAGACCTGGGAAGGTTTCGCGGGTGCCGGTGCCGCCTGCCTGGGGATCGGCGTGCTCCTGTCCGTCCTGATGCTCCACGAGCCCTGGTGGTTCGGCCTCATCTTTGGGGTCGTCATCCTGCTCAGCGCGACCTTCGGCGACCTGGCGGAGTCACTGATCAAGCGGGACCTCGGGATCAAGGACATGAGCTCCTGGCTGCCGGGCCACGGCGGATTCCTCGACCGGCTGGACTCGATCCTTCCGTCGGCCGCAGCCGCGTACGCCCTGTACCTGATCTTCGCCTAACAGTTGACGCTCGAAACAGAGGAGATGCTGTGAGGCAGCATGACGCAGTGACCACGACCTTCCCGCGCACCCCCAAAAAGACGCTGGGTTACAACACGGCGCAGGTCGAGTCATTCCTCGCAGCGGCTCGGAAGGCGTACGACGCCACCGATGACGGAGGCGAGGGCGCTCCGCTCACGGCCGAAACCATCCGTCACACCGCGTTCAGCCTGCACAAGGGCGGCTATTCTCCCGCCCACGTGGACGCGGCCCTCGAACGGCTCGAGGATGCCTTCGCCACCCGCGACCGTGACCGGGCCACGCGTGCACAGGGCAAGGAGGCCTGGCTGGAAGAGGCACACGATCTGGCCCAGGTCCTGGTCAACCGGCTCGGTCGCGCCGACCACCACCGTTTCTCCCGCGTCAGCATCCTTACGGTCGGCTACAGCCGGGTAGACGTCGACCGGTTCGCGTCCCGGCTGGTGCGGTACTTCGAAGACGGCTTCCCGGTCACGATCGAGGACGTGCGGTGCGCGGTATTCCGGCCCCAGCGCGGCGGCTATCGCGAAGCCCAGGTCGACGTCGTCCTGGACGGCGTGATCGACGTGATGCTGGCGGTTCGCTAACACGCACGCCGTTATCTCGCTGTTATGCGTGATCTGGGTTAGGCTCAGGACATCGTGGGTAGACATATGAGCATCATCGAGTCCGAGCACGCCGCCATACCCGTCAGGCCCGCAATGAGAAGGCCCCGGTCCAGAGGTCAGGCGTCGCTCTTCCTTTTCGCCTTCACGGCTGCTGCGGCCTTCGTGCTGGTCACCGTCGTGGACCCGTATTCCGGCGCCACCGCGTCACCGTACTTCCAGGTCGTCGGCGTGAGCCGGCCGTCTGGTCCCGCCCAGGAGATCCAGGTCGCCGCCGGCTACGCGAACACCGTGACCCGAGACAGCTTCACCGTGAACGAGAAGCCCATTCCCGTTCCGGTGCCCGTCGCGGCCCCCGTAGCGTCGAAGTCATCGTCGTCTACGGCGCCGACGGCCGCCGTTCCCGATCCCGGCTCCGCCCAGGCCATCGCGTCCGGGATGGTGGCTGACCGCGGCTGGGGCGACGACCAGTTCAACTGCCTCGTCTCGCTGTGGAAGAAGGAGTCCGGCTGGCGCGTCAACGCCGAGAACTCCTCGAGCGGCGCGTACGGCATCCCTCAGGCGCTGCCGGGCTCCAAGATGGCCACCTCCGGCGACGACTGGCAGACCAACGCCGCGACGCAGATCGACTGGGGCCTCGGCTATATCAGCGGCCGCTACGGAACGCCGTGCGGTGCCTGGGCGCACTCCGGCGACGTCGGCTGGTACTAACGCGCCGCACGCCCCCACCGGCCCCGTGGCCGCAAGCCGGCCGCCCCGACGTAGACTGTGCCCATGGCCCGCAGCAACCGACCTCGTGGCCGCAAGCCGGCCGGGTCGGGCGAGCCGGATGACGGCCTGTCCCGTCTGCGGGCCGGCTGGCGCCGCACGGAATCCGGGCGCGACGGCCTCTGGACCGTTCAACCGGTGACCGGTGCGCAGGCCGTCAAGGCCTATGTCTGCCCGGGCTGCAGCCTGCACATCGCGCCCGGACTCGCCCATGTCGTCGCGTGGCGAAACGACGGCCTGATGGGCGAGGCCGCCGACCTGGCGGCCCGCCGGCACTGGCACACGCACTGCTGGAAGATCAGATAGGGATGCCGCAGCGGGCATCCGAGAAGGAGAAACCGTGAGTTCGAGCGTGGTCGAGATTCGCGGGGGAGTCGAACTGCCGGCGGTGCGCGAGCAGATCGAGTTGCACACCGGCGATGGCCTGACCCTGGTGGGGGAGCTCGCGACACCGGTGGGCCGCCCCCCGGTGGCCACTCTCGTCACCCTGCATCCCTTGCCCACGCACGGCGGCTTCATGGACTCCCACCTCCTCCGCAAGGCAGCCGGCCGGCTGCCGGCCCTCGCCGATCTGGCCGTCCTGCGGTTCAACACCCGCGGTACGACCTCCCCGCGCGGCACCAGCGGGGGCAGTTTCGACGGCGGGGACGCCGAGCGCGAGGACCTCGCGGCGGCCATGGCCTTCGTCGCCCAACGGGGCCTGCCGAACCCCTGGCTGGTCGGCTGGTCCTTCGGCACCGAACTGGCGATCAAGTACGGTCTCGAGCACCCGATCCGGGGCGCCATCCTGCTGTCGCCACCCCTGCACCGGGCGTCGGATGCGGATCTGGCCAGGTGGGCGGGGAATGAGCGGGCCCTCGTCGCCATCATCCCGGAGCACGACGACTACCTGCGGCCGGAGGAGGCCCGTCAGCGCTTCAGCAGCGTGCCGGGCACCCGGTTCATCGCCGTGGACGGCGGGAAGCACCTGTGGGTCGGGGAGAGCCAGACGCGCCGGGTCCTGGACGAGATCGTCGCCGTGGTCAACCCGGCGGCCGCACCCCTGCCGACGGAGTGGACCGGCCCGCTCGCCTAGCCGAACCGATTCGTCAGAGTTCGTTCTGCCTCGGCACGACGACCTGCTTGATGATCATGATGGCGGCCGCGGCGACGGGGATGGCGATCAGGGCGCCGAGGATGCCGAGCAGGCTTCCGCCGGCGAGGGCGGCCACGACGACGAGCGCCCCTGGTACGGCGACGGCGCGGTTCATGATGTTCGGGCTGAGCAGGTACGCCTCGACCTGCATGTAGATGAGGTAGTAGATCGCTGCGACCAGGGCCGTGAACGGCGAACTGCCGATCCCGGGGATCAGGCAGGTCAGCACGATGATGATCGAACCGGTGATGGTCCCGATCAGGGGAACGAGCGAGAACAGGAAGGCGATCAGTGCCAGCAAGGCCGGGAAGGGGGCCCCGATGATGGACAGGAAGATGAAACTGAGCACGCCGTTGCACAGGGCCAGGGCACCCTGCCCGATCACGAAACGGCCGACGGCGGTCGTGATCTGCTCGCTGAGGTCGGCGAACCGCTCCCGCTTGGACGCCGGCACCAGCTGGTACATCGCGTGCTTCATGCCGTTCAGGGAGGCCGTGAAATAGAGCGTGAGAATGAGGATGATCAAAGCGCCGAACAGGCCGCTCACCACGGCGATGCCGGACTGGATCACCGTGGACGTGATCGAGGTCAGGTTCTTGCCGAGGAAGTCAGTCACCGAGGTGACGATCTTGGAGACCTCCAGGCCGGGGAACTGGTTCTGCAGGTCGGTGAGGAACGTCGAGGAGTTGACCGACTTCACCAGGTCGGGGATGGCTTTGGAGAGCTTGGACACCTGGTCGACGATGATCGGGGCGACGGCGAAGACCATGCCGGTGAGGACGCTGAGTACGACGGCCAGAACCGTCAGGATCGCCCACCGGCGCGGGAACTTTTTCTTCTCCAGCCAGGACACGGCCGGGTCGAGTCCGAGCGAGAGGAAGAGCGCGGCCCCGATGTAGGTGATGATCGTCTGCAGCGTGACAACGGAGGAGATGATCAGTAGTCCGACGCCGACGCCGAGGGTTCCGATCAGGCCGACTCGGAATGCATTTTGAATCTTCACGTGCTCCCCCATTGGCGACGACTCGGCGTCGGTTCTCATCGTCGGTGCTGCTGCTGCTGGTGGACTACTCGTCCGAGGTGACTCTCTCCGCCTGGGTGAGCAGGCCGCGCAGGCTCTCGAAGTAGCCGGCCACCGCGTCGCGCTCAATCCTAATCTGGGACAGGCGCTCCTCCGCGTCCTCAACGAGAACGCGTGTGCGCGATTCCGCCTCCGTCACCAGAGCGCTCGCGCGGGCCTCGGCCTCCCGCACCGTGCGTTCCGCGGATTCCTCCGCGGTCTTCTTCACTGCTCGGGCCTCGTCTCGGGCGTCAGCGTCCAGCTGGTCGTTCAGGGCGCGAAGTTCGGCCGTGCGCTGGGTGGTCTCGGTGAGCTGCCGGGTCGCGTCGGAAATGAACTTCTGCGTCTGGGCGACGGCCTCCTGGTGACGGGTCAGGTGCCCCTGCTCTGCTTCGTCCCGGCGGGCCTTCAGCTCCATGTCCAGGTCGGCCCTGGTCTGGTCGATCTCCCGCTTCAGTTTCGCGGCCTCGTGTTCGCCGCGCTTGCGAGCGGCCGTCAGGTGATTCTCGAGGTCGATGCGCAGCTGCTCGCTGTCCGCGGCAAAATCGGCCCTGGCCTGTTCGTGTTCGCGCCCGAGATCTGCCCGGGCCTGCTCGGTCTCGGCAGCCAGGTCGGCGCGCGCCTTGTGGGTCTCGTGCTCCAGGTCCGCCCGCCTGCGATCGAGGTCCCTGGCCAGGTCGGTCTGGGCCTGGTCGGCCGCGATCGCCTGGTCGGCGTGGGCCTGCTCAAGTTCCCTGTCGAGGTCGGTGCGGGCCTGCTCGATCTCGGCCGCGAGGTCGGTGCGCGTGGCCTCGGTCTCGTGGGCGAGGTCGATTCTGGCCTGCTCGGTCTCCCGGGCAAGGTCGACGCGCGCCTGCTCGGTCTCGGCCGCGAGGTCGATTCTGGCCTGCTCGGTTTCGCGGGCGAGGTCGGCGCGCTGCTGGTCGAGTTCGTGGGCGACCTCGGCCCGGGTCAGCTCCGTCTCCGTCGTCAGGCCGGCCGCGATCTCCTGCGCCTCGGTCGCTTCCCGCTGGGCGACCACGCGCACCTCGGCGGCCTCACGCTCGGCTTCGGAGCGGATCGCGGCGACCTCCCGCTTCACCGTGGACCGCAGCTCGGCCGCTTCGGTGGCCACGGCGCCGCGGATGGCGGCCGCGTCGTGCATGGCGTCCTGGGTCAGCGTCGTGGAGTCGTCGTGGGCGCGGGCCAGGAGGTCGTCGGCCTCGGCGATGGCGTCGTCCATGATGCGGCCGGCCTTCACGCCGGCATCCGAAAGAACGCGGTCGGCGTGGTCTTTCGCCTCACGGCGCAGGGTCTGCACTTCGCTGGCAGCGGATGCGCGCAGCCGCTCGGCGTCGATGTCGGCCTGGGCGATGACGCGGGTCGACTGTTCCTCCGCGACGCGGAGGGTGTTCTCCAGCTTGGTGCCGAGTCCGGAGAAGGTGGGGCTGCCCACTTCCTCGATTTCGGCGTTCAGGTCCTCGATGTGGGCGGTGAGGCGTTTGATCTCCTTGTTCGCTTCGGTGCCCTGGCTGTTGGCCCGAATAAGGTCGCGACGGAGACCCTGGATGGCCTTGTCGACTTCTTCCCGGTCGTATCCACGGAAAACCTGGGTGAAATCAGCTTCGTCGAGTGCCACGCTATCTCCTCAAAATGGGACTCGGACCCCCGACCACGGTGCATCGGGGGGAGTCTCGTCAATTTTAGTATGTTGGGGAGGGGGGGGCCGGTCCCAGTTGAAGGACTATTAGGCAGCTCTCAGGGGCAACCAGTATCGTGAAATGTCCTGTCTGCTGCTCCCCGGGCCCAAAACCGGGCAGTGCCCGCCCCAAGCGTGTGGTGAGCGGCGGGCAACACAGGAGGGTTTACGTGCGTTTTCTTATTGCCATTGTGGCATTCGTCCTTGCGGCCGGGATGATCGTTCTCGGCATCGCCCAGCGGACGGTCTTTCTCGAACCGGCATCCACCAGCCTCAGCGCGACCATCGCGGACGAGGCCCGGTACGCGGTGATCGAGTCCAGTGCGCTGACCGCGTTCGACGGCAGCCAGACCGTCACCGTCACCGGTGCCGACACCGTCTTCCTGGCTTACGGGCGTTCCAGCGACGTGAAGGCCTGGCTCGGGGACTCCCCGTATGCGGACATCCGCCAGGCCAGGAACGCTCCCCGGCTCAGCAGCAAAATCGTCGAGGCCCCCGCGGCCGAAGCGGCCGACGCGGCATCATCGGAGACTGCTGCGCCCGTGGCCGAGACGATCACCAACCCGGCGGGGTCTGACATGTGGCTCCAGGAATTCACCGCCAAGAAGACCCTGACCACCACTGTCCACGTTCCGGAGGGCATCTCCCTGATCGTCGCGTCCGACGGCACCGCGCCCGCACCGACGACGGTCACCCTGTCCTGGCCCGTCGACAACTCCACCCCGTGGGCCGGCCCGCTGATCGCGGGCGGCGGGATCGTCGCCCTCCTCGGCTTGGTCATGTATCTGCTGGCCCTGCTGCACCTGCGCCGTTCGCATGGCCCGCGCCGCAACCTGCCCCGCGGCCCGCGGATGCCCCGGCTCCCGCGGGTGCCCCGTCCCAAGGCGATCAAGGCCAGCGAGATCACCGGCTCGCGTCGGTCGGTCACCCGCTCCATGGTCAGGGTTGTCCCCGTGGTCCTGGTGTCCGGCCTCCTGCTGAGCGGGTGTTCGGCCGACTTCTGGCCGAGCGCGCCGTCCGCCCCGAAGGCGTCGGTCACCGCGACTCCCGGAGCCACCGACCTCCCCGCGGCCGAGGACGTGCCGCCGCCCGCCGTCTCGGTGCCACAACTGGAGCGAATTGTTTCCGACATTTCCAGACTCTCCACCGACGCCGACGCGAAGCTGGATGCGGAGGCCATCGCGACCCGGTTCACCGGTCCTGCCCTCGCGGAACGGCTGGCCAACTACAAGGTGCGCGCCGTGGACCCCGCGCTGAAGGCCGTGCCGGCCCTTCCGGCCGCACCGCTCACGCTGAAGCTGCCGCAGCAGTCCTCGAACTGGCCGCGGGTTGTCCTGACCGTGATCCAGGACAAGGCCGCGCCCACCGTGGCCCCGCTGGCGCTGGTGCTCCGGCAGGAGAGCCCGCGGGCCGACTACCTGGTCGAGTACGCGATGCAGCTGGAACCGGCCGCGAAGGTTCCCGACGTGGCGCCGGCGAGCATCGGCGCGCCCATCATCGCGCCCGACTCCAAACTCCTGGCCCTGCCGCCGGGTGAGGTCGCCGCGGCCTACGCCGACATCCTGATGCAGGGGGAGGCCAGCCCCTCCTTCGGTCTCTTCGAGGCGGAGGGGGACACCTTCCGCACCCAGGTGGCCACCCTCAGGGCCGACCGGATCGGCAAGCTCTCCAAGACGGCGTCCCTCGAGTTCGCGACCGCCGTCGGGAAGGGGTCGACGGTGGCCCTGGCCACCAACGACTCCGGCAGCATCGTCGCGGTGAGTCTGACCGAGACGGAGACGGCTAAGATCCTCGATGGCGGCGCCACGGTGCAGACCGAAGGGGCCAGCAAGGCGCTTTCGGGAGTGGAAAAAACCGCCAAGGGCATCCAGAGCGTCTACGGTGACCAGCTCCTCTTCCACGTTCCGGCAGCCGGTTCGAAAGAAAAAATCGTCCTCCTTGGCATCGCCCAGGGCCTCATCTCATCCTCGGAGATTCCATGACCACTGTCCCCCCGTCCGGAATGAACATGCGCGGCGCCGTCGACCTGTCGTCCCTGGTGAACCGCCCGGCCGCTCCGGTCCCCGGTGCGCCGGCCGCACCTGCGGGGGCGCCCGTGCCGGTGCCGAGCCTGATTCTTGACGGCACCGACGCGAACTTCGGAGAGGTGCTGGAACTGTCCATGACGGTGCCGGTCATCGTCGACCTCTGGGCCGAGTGGTGCGAGCCGTGCAAGCAGCTCTCGCCCGTGCTCGAGAGGCTCGTCGCCGAGTACGCCGGCAGGTTCGTGCTGGCCAAGGTGGATGTCGACACCAACCCCCAGCTCACGCAGGCGTTCCAGGCGCAGTCGATCCCGACCGTGGCCGCCGTCATCGGCGGCCAGCCGGTGGCGTTGTTCAACGGGGCGCTGCCCGAGGCCCAGGTGCGCGAGGTCTTCGAGCGTGTGCTCGAGCTCGCGTCGGAGCACGGAGTCACCGGGACCGCCGCCGCGCCCGCAGTCGGTGCGGGAGCCGCCGGAGACGCCTCCGAGGCGCCGGTCCCGGCCGAGCCGGAGCTGCCGCCCCTGCACCGCGAGGCCTACGACGCGATCGAGCGTGGGGACTACGAGGCAGCGATCGCCCTCTACAAGACCGCGCTGGCCCGCGACCCAAGGGACACCATGGCCGTGGCCGGCCTGGCGCAGGTGAGCCTGCTGGCCCGTCTGCACGGCAAGACGATGGCCGAAATCCGTGCGGCCGCCGCTGCCGCTCCCGGGGACCTCGATGCGCAACTCCTGGTGGCGGACCTCGATCTGTCGGGCGGCCACATCGAGGACGCCTTCGATCGGCTGCTCGAGCTCTTCCCCGCGCAGGAGCCGGTCGGCAGGAACAAGATCCGGGAGCGCATCCTCGAACTGTTCGAGGTCGTCGGCCAGGACGACCCGCGGGTGCCGCCCACCCGCTCGCGCCTCACCGCGCTGCTCTACTAACCGACGCCCCGAGCCCATACCCAGAGGCGACGCCGTCGACCCAATTCGACGGAGATTCTGCTCTAAAATCGCCGTTTGGTAGGGTTTGGGGCCGATTCCGGCAGAATCTCCGTCGAATTCGTTCGGGCGGCGACGCTTGGGCGCACGCAGCTGAGGCCGCGAAAAGGCCCCTCGGCATCGTCGAGGGGGCCTTTTCGCGCTTTCGCGGACTGAGCGCGTCGTCGTTAGCGGCGCAGTCGCAACCAGAGGCCCGCGAGGGGCGGCAGGCTGAGAACGACGGATGCCGGGCGGCCCGCCCACGGGGTAGCCGAGGCTTCCACGGCGCCCAGATTTCCGACCCCGGAACCGCCGAACTCCTCGGCATCCGTGTTCAGGATCTCCTCCCACACGCCCGCGAACGGCAGGCCGACCTGGTAACCGATGTGCGGTTGACCGGAGAAGTTGAACAGGCAGGCGACGGGGTTGCCGTCGTTGTCCCAGCGCAGGAACGAGACGACGTTCTGCGCGGCCGCGCCTCCGTCGAGCAGCTCGAACCCGCTCGCGTCGTAGTCGCGCGCCCAGAGGCTCGCGTTGGCCCGGTAGACCCGGTTCAACTGGCCGACCAGGTTGAACAGGCCCCGGTGGGCCGGCTGGTCGAGGGTCCACCAGTCGAGGCCGCGCGCCTCGCTCCACTCGGAGCGCTGCCCGAATTCCTGGCCCATGAACAGGAGCTGCTTGCCGGGGTGCGCCCACATGAAGGACAGATACGCGCGCACGTTCGCGAGCTGCTGCCAGGAGTCGCCGGGCATCCTGGAGACGAGGGAACCCTTGCCGTGCACGACCTCGTCGTGGCTGATCGGCAGCAGGAAGTTCTCGCTGAAGGCGTAGACGAACGAGAAGGTCAGCTCGCTGTGGTGGTGCGCCCGGTACATCGGGTCCACGCTCATGTACTCGAGCGTGTCGTGCATCCAGCCCATGTTCCATTTGATGCCGAAACCGAGGCCGCCGCCCGACGTGGCGGCCGTGACGCCGGGCCAGTTGGTGGACTCCTCGGCGATCATCACCGCGCCGGGATTGCGCTTGTAGGCGGTGGCGTTGATCTCCTGCAGCAGGCTGATCGCCTCGAGGTTCTCGTTGCCGCCGTGGATGTTCGGCTCCCACTGACCGTCCTCGCGGGAGTAGTCCAGGTAGAGCATCGAGGCGACGGCGTCCACGCGCAGGCCGTCGATGTGGAACTCCTCGAGCCAGTACAGTGCGTTCGCGACCAGGAAGTTGCGCACCTGCTTCTGACCGAAGTCGAAGACGTAGGTGCCCCAGTCCATCTGCTCGCCGCGGCGCGGATCGGGGTGCTCGTACAGCGCCTCGCCGTCGAACCGGGCCAGGGCGAAGTCGTCCTTCGGGAAGTGACCGGGGACCCAGTCCATGATCACGCCGATGCCGGCCTGGTGCAGCCGGTCGATCAGGTAGCGCAGGTCGTCCGGGGGGCCGAAACGACTCGTCGGCGCGTAGTAACCGGTGACCTGGTAACCCCAGGAACCGCCGTACGGATGCTCGCTGAGCGGCATGAATTCGACGTGCGTATAGGCCAGCTCGTCCAGGTACGCGATCAGCTCGTCGGCCAGGTCCCGGTAGCCGAGGCCCGGCCGCCAGGAGCCGACGTGCATCTCGTAGATGCTCATCGCCCGGTCGTGCGGGTCGGAGGCCGAGCGCTCGGTCAGCCAGCCGGCATCCCCCCACTCGTAGCTGGTCTCGCCGATGACCGACGCGGTCTTCGGCGGGATCTCGGTGTACCGGGCCATCGGGTCGGCCTTGCGCACCCAGTCTCCCGACTGAGCGAGCAGCTCGAACTTGTAGTTGGAGCCGGCGGCCAGCCCGGGCACGAACAGCTCCCAGACGCCGGTGCTGCCCATGTTGCGCATGGAGTGCAGCACGCCGCTCCACTGGTTGAAGTCGCCGATCACCCTGACCGCCTGCGCGTGCGGAGCCCACACAGCGAAGGACGTGCCGGAGCCGGTGCCGAGCGGTCCCACGCGCGGCCGGTAGTGCGCGCCGAGCACGTCCCAGAGACGCTCGTGCCGCCCCTCGCCGATCAGGTGCAGGTCGAGCTCGCCCAGGGTGGGCAGATACCGGTACGGGTCGTCCACGATCCAGGTGGGGGCGTCGCTGTAGCGCGTCTCCAGGACGTAGTCCTGCAGGCCGAGGGTGCTGACACCCTGCCAGATACCGTGGCTCAGGTGTGCCAGCTCCACGTGGGCACCGGTCGACAGCACCGCGATGACCTCGGTGGCCAGCGGCCGCAGGGCACGGATGACGGTGAGCGGGTCGCTGACGCCGGCGGTGGCGAGCAGGTGCTGGCCCAGGACCTCGTGTGGGTTGTAGTAGCTGCCCGCCGCGACGGCTTCCAGGACGTGCTCCGGGATCACCGGCATGTCGGCTCCGTCGGTGGGACGGGGATGGGCGTGCTTCATGTAATCGGTCCCTTCACGTGCAGGATGTGCACCGGTTCGGTGAATGCGTCGAGGCGCACGAAGTTGTCGGCAGACCAGTTCCAGACGGCTCCGGTGACCAGGTCTTCGACCTCGAACGATCCGCCCTGCGGAATGCCGAAGCGGGTGACGTCCAGGTGTACGACGGTCTGGCGCACCGAATGTGGGTCCACGTTGGCCACGATGATCAGCGCGTCGGACCGGCCGGTGCCGGTGAATTCGGCGTCGAGGAACTTGCTGTAGACGAGGATGGCCTCGTCTTCGGTGCCGTGGATGTCGAGGTTGCGCAACTGCCCGAGGGCCGGGTGCTCGGCCCGGATACGGTTGAGCAGGGTGAGGTAGGGAGCCAGGGACGCGCCGCGTGCCTCGGCCGCCGCGAAATCGCGCGGACGGTACTCGTACTTTTCATTGTCGATGTTCTCCTCGGCGCCGGGACGGGCCACGCTCTCGAAGAGGTCGAAACCGCTGTACACGCCCCAGGTCGGCGCCGCCGTGGCCGCGAGGGCGGCCCGGATCTTGAACGCCGCCGGGCCACCGAACTGCAGGTATTCCGACAGGATGTCCGGGGTGTTGACGAACAGGTTCGGCCGCAGAAAGTCGGCGGTCTCATGGGCCAGGCCGTCGAAGAATTCCGACAACTCCTGCTTCGAGTTGCGCCAGGTAAAGTAGGTGTACGACTGCTGGAAACCGACCTTGCCCAGGCCCTGCAGCAGGGCCGGGCGGGTAAACGCCTCGGCGAGGAAGACGACGTCCGGGAACTCGGACGTGATCTCGTGGATCAACCATTCCCAGAAATCGAGCGGCTTGGTGTGCGGGTTGTCGACCCGGAAGATGTTGATGCCGACGCCGATCCAGTACCGCACGATCCGGAGCACCTCCGCGCGGATCCCGGCCGGGTCGTTGTCGAAGTTGATCGGGTAGATGTCCTGGTACTTCTTCGGCGGGTTCTCGGCGTAGGCGATCGACCCGTCGGGAAGCGTGGTGAACCATTCCGGGTGCTCGGTGACCCAGGGGTGGTCGGGGGAGGCCTGCAGGGCCAGGTCGATCGCGATCTCCAGGCCGTTGCCCCGGGCGGCGTCGAGGAACGCGGTGAAGTCGTCCACGGTGCCGAGATCCGGGTGGATGGCGTCGTGTCCGCCCGCGGCCGATCCGATCGCCCAGGGCGATCCGGGATCGTTCGGCCCGGCGTTGAGGGTGTTGTTGGGGCCCTTGCGGAACGACCGGCCGATCGGGTGGATCGGCGGCAGGTAGACGACGTTGAAGCCCATGGCCGCCACTCCGGGGAGACGGCCGGCGGCCGTGCGGAAGGTTCCGCTCTGCCACGTCCCGTCCGCGCGCCTGACCGCGCCCTCGGAACGGGGGAAGAACTCGTACCAGGAGCTGACGCCCGCGCGGGTGCGTTCGACGAGCACGGTGCGGGACTCGGAGAAGGCTTCCAGCCCGGCGAGTGGGCGCGCGGCTGCCGCGGCGTTGATCTTCTCGTTGGAGATCACCGCGAAGCGCGCATCCGGGGACTTGGCCGGATCGACGAGTGTCTTCGCCGCCGCCGTGAACAGACGCCGCTCGGCCAGGGGCCGGGTCTTGTCGGCGGCCGCGCGCTGGAGGAGGTCGGATCCGATCAGGTACATCAGCTCCACGTCGACCCCGGCCGGGATCTTCAGGGACGCGTTGTGCTGCCAGGTGGCCCAGTCGTCGGCGTAGGCCCGCACCCGGTACTGCCACCGGCCCTGGCTGCCGAGGCCCACGGTGGTCTCCCAGCGGTCGGTTCCCGGCACGGTCAGGGACATCGGATGCTGCGACCGGGTGCCGTCGGGCGCGGTCAGCAGGAGCATAACGCCGATCAGGTCGTGGCCCTCACGGAATGCGGTGGCCTTGAACGGCACCGCTTCGCCGACGAAGGCCTTCGCCGGCCACAGATTGTCGTTCACCTGCGGGGAGAGATCGAGGATCGGGATGCGCCCGAACTTCGGCGTCATCGGTACCGTCGTCCGCGACGTCGGCGGAGCCGAAGGGACGTCGGGGACGTCCGGGGTCCGGGCGGGATTTGAAGGAGTTTCAGGAGCCGCGCCTGCGCGTTTTGCTGTCTTAGCCACCCAATGACCGTATCGCTATTTGTCCGCCCAATGCTGTCCTCCTTAACGCAACCGACACATCACGGCTCTAGGCTGGATAGCGTGAAAGCAATCCGCAAATTTACCGTCCGTACCGTGCTGCCCGAGTCCCTTGGCGCTCTTGACGAGCTGGCCGGCAACCTCCGCTGGTCCTGGCACGAGCCGACCCGTCAGCTGTTCGAACACATCGCCCCGGAGTTGTGGCGCGAGACCGGCACCGACCCCGTCGCCCTTCTGGGCGCCGTCGACACCGCGCGGCTCGCCCAGCTCGCCGCGGACAGCGATTACGTCGCCTGGGCGAACTCCACCCGGGACGAGCTGCGTTCCTACCTGCAGGAGCCGCGCTGGTACCAGGGCCTCGAGGGCGAGAAGCCCGCCTCCATCGCTTACTTTTCGCCGGAGTTCGGCATCGCCGCCGCCCTTCCGCAGTACTCGGGTGGCCTCGGCATCCTCGCCGGAGATCACCTGAAGAGCGCGTCCGACCTCGGCGTGCCGCTGGTCGGTGTCGGCCTGTTCTACCGGGCCGGCTACTTCAGCCAGGCCATCTCGCCCGACGGCTGGCAGCTGGAAAGCTACCCGCTGCTCGACCCCGACGGCCTGCCCCTCTCGGTTCTGCGCCGGGCGGACGGCTCCGCCGTGCAGGTCTCCCTCGCACTGCCCGATGACCGCACCCTGCACGCGCGGGTCTGGCAGGCAATGGTCGGGCGCATCCGTCTGCTGATGCTCGACACGGACATCCCCGAGAACGCCGACGACCTGCGTCTGGTCACGGACCGCCTGTACGGCGGCGGAGGCGAACACCGGCTGCTGCAGGAACTGCTGCTCGGCATCGGCGGCGCCCGCGCGGTCAAAATTTGGAGCAACCTCAACGGCCAGGCCGACCCCGAGGTGTTCCACACCAATGAGGGCCACGCCGGATTCCTCGGCCTGGAGCGCATCTCCAGCCTGATCGGCGAGGGCCTCAGCTTTGCCGAGGCGCTGCAGGTGGCGCGTGCCGGTACCGTGTTCACGACCCACACGCCCGTCGCGGCCGGCATCGACCGGTTCGAGCGCAGCCTGGTGCGGCGCTATTTCGAGACCGACCTGCTGCCGGGCGTCGCCGTCGACGACCTGCTCGCCCTTGGTGCAGAGAACTTCCAGGACGGCAACCCCGACGTCTTCAACATGGCCCTGATGGGCCTGCGGCTCGGGCAGCGCGCCAACGGCGTCTCCAAGCTGCACGGCGAGGTCAGCCGGGTGATGTTCAAGGGACTGTGGCCGGGCTTCGACGCCGTCGACGTGCCGATCGCCTCGATCACGAACGGCGTGCACGCACCGACCTGGACCGACCCGGCCCTGATGGCACTGGCGCAGAGCCGCCTGGGCACCAGCGACACCTCCGAAGCCGACTGGGCGTCTCCCGCCGTGTCCGACGAGGACCTCTGGCAGGTGCGGGGCCAGATGCGCCGGCAGTTCGTCGAGGACGCCCGCCGCCGGATCGCCGCCGCCTGGCTGGACCAGAACCCGGGCAGCATCGTGCCGTCCTGGATCGGCAAGGTCTTCGACCCGAACGTGCTCACGATCGGGTTCGCCCGCCGCGTGCCGACGTACAAGCGCCTGACCCTGATGCTGCACGACCCGGAACGGCTGCGTGCGCTCCTGCTGCACGCGGAGCACCCGATCCAGATCGTGATCGCGGGCAAGTCGCACCCGGCCGACGAGGAGGGCAAGCGCCTGATCCAGCGGATCGTGCAGTTCGCCGCCGACCCCGCCCTGCGCACCAAGATCGCGTTCCTGCCCGATTACAACATCGGGATGGCCCAGCTGATGTACCCGGGCACGGACGTCTGGCTGAACAACCCGCTCCGCCCGCTGGAAGCGTGCGGCACCTCGGGCATGAAGGCCGCCCTCAACGGCGCCCTCAACCTCTCGATCCTCGACGGCTGGTGGCCCGAATACTACGACGGCAACAACGGCTGGGCGATCCCCACCGCGGATGCCGCCGGTGACGCGGCCGAACGCGACCGGCTCGAGGCCGACGCGCTCTACGAGCTGATCGAGCACCAGGTCGCCCCGAAGTTCTACGACCGCAACGCCGACGGAGTGCCCGAACGCTGGGTGGGGTCGATCCGGCAGACCCTCGCGAAGCTCTCACCCGAGCTGAACGCCGGCCGGATGGTGCGCCAGTACGTGCAGGAGCTGTACCGGCCCGCCGGGCTCGCTGAGGCGCGCCTCGCCGCGAACAACTACCGCGCGGCCCGGGAACTCGCGGCCTGGAAGGGCCGGATCGTGTCGGCCTGGCCCGGAGTCGCCGTGACGCACGTCGAATCCGGCGGCGTCGCAACGGTGCCCCAGGTCGGCGACGAGCTGCACCTGCGAGCCCATGTGCAGCTGAACGGGCTCACCCCCGAGGACGTGACCGTCGAGGTCGTCTACGGGAAGAGTCTCGCCAACGACGACCTGAGCAACGTCTCCGCCATGCCGCTGGACGCGGACGCCGAAGCCCGGCCGGGTGGCAGCCCGACGCTGTTCACCGGCACGCTCGAACTCGACCGCGGCGGCGCATTCGGCTACACGGTGCGGGTCGTTCCGCGCAACGCGCTGCTGGTCAGCCCGGCCGAGATGGGACTGATCGCCGTCGCCAGCTAGCACTGCTCGGCGAGCGCTGCTCGGCGAGCGCTGCTCGGCGAGCCGCCCCTGCATCCGCGCGGCAGGTTCGCCGAGCCGTGAGTTTCGCCCTCGTTTTTTGAGTTTTTGGGGTCGTTGCTCACGGCTCGGCGGGCCTGGAACGGGCCTGGAACAGGGTTAGGCCCGGGCGATCGCTGCGAACAGCGCCGCCGTGGCCCGGGCCAGGTCGGCCGGCGCCAGCTCGATGTCGAAGCCGCGGCGGCCGCCGGAGACGAACACCGTGTCGAAGGTCAGCGCGCTGTCGTCGACCACGGTGGTGAGCCGGGACTTCTGCCCGACCGGGCTGATGCCGCCCACCACGTAGCCGGTCTTCCGCTCGGCGAGCGACGGGTCGGCCATCACGGCCTTCTTCGCACCCACGGCGGCGGCGAGCGCCTTGAGGTCCAGCTGGCCGGTGACCGGCACGACGCCCACGACAAGCCGGCCGTCGGCATCCGCCAGCAGGGTCTTGAAGACCCGGCCCGGTTCGATGCCGAGTTTCTGCGCGGCCTCCAGGCCGAAGCTGGTGGCAGAGGGTTCGTGCGGGTAGGCGTGGGTGGTGAAGGGGATGCCGGCCTGGCTCAGCCAGACCGTCGCCGGGGTGCCGGCGCTACCCTCCGGCCGCCTCGCCACGCGCTAGTGCGCCCGGAGCAGCTGCATGGACGCGCCCGGCACGAGGTACTGGTCCCCGGGGGCGTGCTCGATCACGGTGTCGCTGAGGTCGTCGTGGCTGGAGTCCCAGAGGAGCGTGTAGGACGTGACGCCCTCGTGCACCGGAAGGGTCACCGTCACGTCCTCCTCCCGGCCCTGCACGATCAGCAGGATCCGGTTGAACTCCTCGTGCTCCGGCGTGCTCGCGGCGAGGTACTGGAGGGTGCGCTCATTCGACGAGTGCCAGTCGTCCTCGGACATCGACTTGCCCTCGATGTTGTACCAGTCCATCTGGCTCGCGCTGAGCGTGGTCTCGCCCGGACGGCCGAACCAGACCGGGCGCAGGGCCGGGTTCTCCCGGCGCAGCTGCAGCAGGCGCCGGGTGACCCGGTGCAGATCGACCTGCCAGTCGTCGAGGTCCCAGTTGAGCCAGGTGAGCTCGCTGTCGTGGCAGTAGGCGTTGTTGTTGCCGCGCTGGCTGCGACCGAATTCGTCGCCGGCCGTGATCATCGGCACCCCGGCCGAAAGCAGCAGGGTCGCCAGCAGGTTGCGCATGGCCTTCCGCCGGACCGTCAGGATCGCCTTGTCACGGGTGGGCCCCTCGGCGCCGTGGTTGAAGGAATTGTTGCTGTCGGTGCCGTCGCGGTTCGACTCGCCGTTGCCCACGTTGTGCTTGACGTTGTAGGAGGTCAGGTCGGCGATGGTGAAACCGTCGTGCGCCGTGATGAAGTTCAGGGAGGCGAGGGGGCCGCGCTCCTGGGAGAACGTGTTCGCGGACCCGGCGAGGCGGGTGGCGAAGCGCCCGATTCCGCTTCCCGCGTGCCCGTCGCGGGCGGCGGCCAGGTCGGTCAGCCAGAACGAGCGCATCCGGTCGCGGTAGCGGTCGTTCCACTCGGTCCAGCCGCCCGGGAAGTTGCCGGTCTGCCAGCCGCCCATCCCGATGTCCCAGGGCTCGGCGATCAGCTTGACGTCGGCGAGTTCCGGGTCGTCCTGGATCGCGGTGAGCAGCGGGCTGTCCTGCTGGAACTCGACGTGCTCGTCCCGGGCCAGGGTGGCGGCCAGGTCGAACCGGAAACCGTCGATCTGCAGGTCGTTCGCCCAGTAGCGCAGCGAGTCGAGCACGAGCCGGCGCGGCACGTCGTGGGAGACGTTCAGGGTGTTGCCGCAGCCCGTGAGGTCGATGTAGGCGCCCGCGCTGTTCTGCCGGTAGTAGGCGGCGTTGTCGATGCCGCGGAGGCTGCTGACGGGGCCGTTGGGTCCCTCTTCGGCGGTGTGGTTGTAGACCACGTCGAGGATGACCTCGAGGCCGGCCTCGTGCAGGAGCTTGACCATGCCCTTGAACTCGCGCAGAACGGCTTCCGGGCCGGCCGCCTGTGAGGACTGAGTGGCGTAGTCGGCGTGCGGGGTGAAGAAGTTGAAGGTGTTGTAACCCCAATAATTCGTCAGACCCTGTTTGATCAGCCGCCGCTCGGAGACGAATGCCTGCACGGGGAGGAGTTCGATCGAGGTGACGCCGAGGTTCTTCAGGTAGCCGATGGTTGACTCGTGGGCCAGCCCGGCGTAGGTGCCGCGGAGGTGGGCCGGGACCGAGGGGTTGAGGTTGGTCAGTCCGCGCACGTGGGCTTCGTAGACGACGGTGTGGTCGAGGGCGATCTTCGGTTTGGACGATCCGGCCCAGTCGAAGGTGTCGTCGACGACATACGACTGCCACTGGTCGGGACCCACCCGAACGAGGCCACGGGAATACGGTTCGATCAGGGTTTTCTCGGGGTGGAACGAATGCTGCGGGCCGGTGGGCCCGGAGACACGGATGCCGTAGCGGCGCCCCGCGGACAGGGTGCGGGATCGACCCACCCACACTCCGTGGGCGTCTTTGACCATGGGCACGGTCTTGACGATCCAGTTGGGGTCGGTGGCATCGAAGATGCAGAGGTCGATGGCGTCGGCGTTCTCCGACCACACACGCAGCTCGCCGCCGTGGGTCGTGACTCGGACACCGAGATTGCGCAGGGAATCGGGCGGAGTCATGGGTTCTAGAGTAATGAGTACAAAAGGGGAGTTGTGACCACACTTTGACTCTCCGTTCCCTAGAGCGAGCGTGGAAGGATCGACATGGCCGTGTATCTGGACCATGCGGCGACGACTCCGATGCTGCCGGAGGCCATCAGCGCATACGTGTCGGCGATGGCGGTGGTGGGCAATCCGGCATCCGTTCACAGCCAGGGCCAGAACGCGAAGCGCCTGCTCGAGGAGGCCCGCGAGCAGGTCGCCCTGAGCCTGGGCAGTGACCCGATCGAGATCGTCTTCACCGGCGGGGGCACCGAAGCGATCAACCTGGGCATCAAGGGGCTGTACTGGGCGCGCCGGCCGCGCACCCGCATCCTGGTGCCGGGCGGCGAGCACCACGCCACCATGGACACCGTGGAGTGGCTGGAACAGTACGAGGGCGCCGTAGTCGAGTGGCTGCCCCTGGACTCGGTGGGCCGGATCGACCTGGCCGCCGTGGAGCGGTCGATCGCGGCGAACCCGCACGACATCGCGCTGATCACCCTGCTCAGTGCCAACAACGAGGTCGGCACCCTGCAGCCGGTCGCGGAGGTCGCGGCCCTCGCCGCGGCCCACGGCATCCCGGTGCACGTCGACGCGGTGGCGGCCTACGGCCACGTTCCGATCGACTTTCGGGCCCTCAACGACGGGGGAGCGTCCGCGGTGAGCGTCTCGGCGCACAAGATCGGCGGGCCGGTCGGGATCGGCGCACTCGTGCTCTCCCGCCGGGCGAGCGTGGTGCCGCTCCTGCACGGCGGCGGGCAGCAACGGCAGGTGCGCAGCGGCACGCAGGATGTGGCCGCGGCGGTGGCGTTCGCGGTCGCCGCGACCGCCCTCGGCGACGACCTGTCCGGCGAGAACGCCCGGGTGGCTGCCCTGCGCGATCGGCTCGTCGCCGGCGTCCGGGCCGCGGTCCCGGCCGTGATCGTCAACGGCGACCCGGATGCCGGCGGGCGCCTGCCCGGCACCGCCCACTTCAGCTTCCCCGGCTGCGAGGGCGATTCGCTGCTGTTCCTGCTCGACGTGGCCGGCATCTCGGTGTCGACCGGATCCGCCTGCCAGGCCGGCGTGCCGGAACCCTCGCACGTGCTGCGGGCCATGGGCCGCAGCGAGGTGGAGGCGCGCGGCGCCCTCCGGATCACCCTCGGCCGCACCTCCACCGAGGCCGACGTCGACGCGCTGCTGGCGGCGGTGCCCGCGGCTCACGCCCGGGCGGCCCGCGCCGGCCTCGCCGATCGGGTGCCGGGGCGCTGACCGCGCCGCGGGCAGCCGTCGTGGCCCGTGGCCCGTAGTCCGTGGCCCGGTAGTCCGTGGCCGGTGGCGTGCCGGCCCATTGGCACCAGCACGGGGTGAGGGTGCCTGTTCCGGTCGAGAGTGGCCGGTACAACGGACACTCTCGACCGGAACGGGCACTTCGGCACCGGGACCGTGCAGGGGCGCATTGGCCATTCAGCTTCGCCCGATTACACTCGTCAGGTGAAGGTTTTGGCAGCAATGAGCGGTGGGGTGGACTCCGCCGTCGCCGCAGCCCGCATGGTCGAGGCGGGGCACGAGGTGGTCGGGGTGCACCTGGCCCTCAGCCGCATGCCCGGCACCCTGCGCACCGGCAGCCGCGGCTGCTGCACCGTCGAGGACTCGATGGACGCCCAACGGGCCGCGAACATCATCGGCATCCCGTACTACGTCTGGGACTTCTCCGAGCGGTTCAAGCTCGACGTCGTCGACGACTTCATCAACGAATACGCGGCCGGCCGCACCCCCAACCCGTGCATGCGCTGCAACGAGCGGATCAAGTTCGCCGCCCTGCTAGAGAAGGCCCTCGACCTCGGTTTCGACGCCGTCGCCACCGGCCATTACGCCACGATCCGAACGGATGCCGACGGCAACCGCGAGCTGCACCGCGCCAGCGCCTGGGCCAAGGACCAGTCCTACGTGCTCGGCGTGCTCACCCAGGACCAGCTCGCCCACTCGATGTTCCCGCTCGGAGCCACCCCGTCCAAGGCCGAGGTGCGCGCCGAGGCAGCCAAGCGCGGCTTCTCGGTGGCCACCAAGCCCGACTCCTACGACATTTGCTTCATCCCCGACGGCGACACCCGCGGCTGGCTGGCCGAGCGGGTGCCGCCGGCGACCGGCGACATCCTGGACCGTGAGGGCAACACCCTCGGCCGGCACGAGGGCGCGGCCGCGTTCACCGTCGGGCAGCGGAAGGGGCTTCAGATCGGCACCCCCGCCGCCGACGGCAAACCGCGCTTCGTGCTCGAGGTTCGCCCGATCACCAACACCGTCGTCGTCGGGCCGAAAGAGGCGCTCGCGATCGGGGAGATCGCCGGCTCGAAGTTCACCTGGTGCGGCGTCGCCCCCGCCCACCCCGAAACCGCTTTCGACTGCACAGTGCAGATCCGCGCCCACGCCGACCCGGTGCCCGCTGTGGCCCAGGTCGTGCCGGTGGCTCCCGGCGAGAACGGCGAGAACGGCGAGAACGGCGTGAACGGCGCGACCGGTGAGACCCGCCCGGCCACCGAGCTGGTCATCACCCCGGCCGAGCCGCTCACGGGTGTCGCCCCCGGGCAGACCGCGGTCGTCTACCTCGGCACCCGGGTGCTCGGCCAGTGCACGATCGATCGCACCGTCAGCGCGGTCGGCGTCAATGCCTGACACAGCAGCACCGGCCGGAGCAGCGCCTGAGGGAGCAGCGCCTGACGCCGGATCCACACCCACCGCGCCCAGTCACGCGCTGCACGTCGCTGCCGTCGAGGTCTCGGAACTGACCCAGCGCATCCTCGAAGCCCGGGACACCTACTACGACCGCAACGAAGTCATCATCGACGACGCCGAGTACGACGCCCTCGTGCGCCGTCTCGCCGAGCTCGAGCACCAGTTCCCCGAACTGGCGAGCCAGGACAGCCCCACCCAGACGGTGGGCGGCCGGGCCGAGACCAGCCTGTTCGATCCGGTGCAGCACGCCGAACGGATGCTCAGCCTCGACAACGTCTTCTCGATCGGGGAATTCGAACTCTGGGCGGCCAAGGTGGGACGCGACGCCGGCCGGCCCGTGCACTACCTCTGCGAGTTGAAGATCGACGGGCTGGCGATCAATCTCCGCTACGTGAATGGCGTGCTGGTCAGCGCGGCGACCCGCGGCGACGGCGTGGTCGGCGAAGACGTCACCGAGAACATCGCCCGTGTGCCCGGAATACCCCGGCAACTGACCGGCACCGGACATCCGGCCCTGATGGAGGTGCGCGGCGAGGTGTTCTTCCCGGTCGCCGAATTCCTCGAGCTCAATGCCGCGCAGGTCGCCGCGGGTGAGCGTGTCTTCGCCAACCCGCGCAACGCGGCGGCCGGCTCGCTCCGCCAGAAGTCCGAAGGCAAGGCCATGGAGCCGCTCCGGCTGATGCGCGCCAGGCTCGGGCGACTCCGGATGCTGGTGCACGGCATCGGCGCCTGGCCGAACCCGCCCGTGGCCACGCAATCCGGCATCTACGAGCTGCTGCGCGGCTGGGGGCTGCCCACCAGCAGCTACTTCCGGGTGGAGCCGAGCGTGGTCGAGGCGGCAGGCTTCATCGAGTACTACGGCGAGCACCGGGCCAGCGTCGACCATGAAATCGACGGCATCGTGATCAAGATCGACGAACTGGCCCTGCACGCCGAACTCGGCGCCACCAGCCGGGCGCCGCGCTGGGCGATCGCCTACAAGTACCCGCCGGAGCAGGTCAACACCAGGCTGCTCGACATCGTCGTCAGCGTGGGACGCACCGGGCGGGCCACGCCCTTCGCCGTGATGGAGAAGGTGCGGGTGGCCGGCTCCGAGGTGCGCCAGGCCACGCTGCACAACCAGGATGTGGTCAAGGCCAAGGGCATCCTGATCGGGGACACCGTCGTGCTGCGCAAGGCCGGCGACGTCATCCCCGAGGTGCTCGGCCCTGTGCTCGAACTGCGTGACGGCACCGAGCATGCGTTCGTGATGCCCGCAGACTGCCCGGAGTGCGGCACACCGCTCGCCCCGGCCAAGGAGGGTGACATCGACCTGCGCTGCCCGAACGCGCGAAGCTGCCCGGCCCAGGTGCGCGGGCGGGTCGAGCACATCGGCTCCCGCGGCGCCCTGGACATCGAGGTGCTCGGCGAGGTGGCCGCCGCCGCGCTGACCCAGCCGACCCGGCCGAGCACGCCGCCGCTGCCCACGGAGGCCGGACTCTTCGACCTCACGCTCGAAGACCTGCTGCCGATCGAGGTCGTCGTGCGCGACGCCGAAACCGGGCTCACCCGCGAAGAGGAAGACGGATCGGTCCGGCTCCGCACTCCTTTCCGCCGCAACCCGACGGCCGCAGAGAAGAAGCAGGGCATCGAAGGGCCGCAGCCCTCGTCGAACGCGCTCAAGCTCATCCGCGAGATCGGACTGGCGAAGACCAAACCGCCCTGGCGGCTGCTGGTGGCCCTGAACATCCGTCACGTCGGGCCGGTCGCCGCGCGCGCCCTGGCCGGCCACTTCGGCTCGCTCGACCTGATCCGGGCCGCGTCGCGGGACGAGCTGGCCGAGGTCGACGGCGTCGGCGGCATCATCGCGGACGCCATCATCGACTGGTTCCAGGTCGACTGGCACCGCGACATCGTGGAGCAGTGGACCCGGGCCGGGGTGCAGTTCGCGACCCCGGACCACCCGGGGCCCGGCGCCGCGGCCGCCGCCGGGGGAGTCCTGGCCGGCCTCACGGTCGTCGCCACCGGGTCGATCGAGGGCTACACCCGGGAGGAGGCACAGGAGGCCATCCTCTCCGCCGGCGGCAAGGCCGCCTCCAGCGTGTCCAAGAACACCGACTTCGTCGCGGCGGGCCCGGGCGCCGGGTCCAAGCTGGCCAAGGCCGAACTGCTCGGACTCCGAATCCTCGACGCCGCCCAGTTCCGGCTGCTCGTCACCGAGGGCCCGGGCGCGCTGGCTGAGAAGTAGCCTTACGATTTCACCCCCGAAGCGGGGGTCCCGGCGACGCCTTTGGGGGGGACTTCGGCCACCGCCTCTTCACTAATCTGAAGGTGCAGGTCTTGTGCTGGAGGTCGAGTTGCCTGGCATCTCGGTGTTCGTGAGGGGACGTACCCAGGTTTGCTGTTGGTAGCGGCAACAATTCTCACCGCCTCTCTGACTCTCAACGGAGTCAGCGAGGCCTTTGGAGTGCACGAACTCCAGGGCATGGTGCAGGGTCAGCCGCTCCCCACGACCGCCCTCGACCCGGCCGCCGCGGCCGGTACCGCCCCGCTCTGGGGCGAGTTGTCCGGCCGGCGGGGGTCCTCGATCCGGGTGCGGGTCTCCGGCGAGCCGGGAGTCTCCGCCCAGCCGGTGGCAGCGGTCCCCGCCGACGCCGACGCGAACGTCAACTCGGTGCGCCGGATGACCGGCACCAGCCTGCTGGCCGGACTGTCCAGCCTGTCCCCGGCCGACATCTCCGCGTTCGTGCAGGCGTCTCCGGGCCAGGTCGATTCGCTGCTGGCTGTGCCGCCCGCGGCAACCGAGGTGGCCGGACTGTGGGACGGCCTCGGTTCGTCGGAGCGGTCCTCGCTGCTGGCCGCGGCCCCGAGGCTCGTCGGCAACCTCGACGGCATCCCGTTCCGGGAACGCGGCCGAGCCAACGCCCGTTACCTCAGCCAGAGCCTGGCCGAGGTCGCGCAGAGCCTGGCCACGGCGACGGATGACGCCCAGCGGCAGGTCTTCGCCCGCGAGCTCGGCGTCCTGACCCAGGTGAAGGCCGCGCTGCGCACCCCCGACGGAAGCCCCCGGCGTTCCCTGATCCTGCTGGATCCCGCCGACGGAGGACGGGCGGCGATCGCCCTCGGCAACCCGGACACCGCCGACTACGTCAGCTACCTCGTTCCGGGCATGAACTACGCGGTGGAGGCTCAAATCGTGAACTGGACGAACACCGCAGCGGCCGTGTACGCGGAACAGGTCGAGGTTTTGAGGGAACGGGCCGGAGCCGGCCGGGGCGCGTCCGGCAGGAGCGTCGCCACCGTGGCCTGGATCGGGTACGAGGCGCCGGACCTGTTCAACGTGGGCGGACTGGACCGCGCGGAGGCCGGGGCGGACTTCCTCGAGGAGTCGTCGCTGGGCATCCGTGCCGACCGGGGCGAACACCAGCCCTTCATCTCGGTGTTCGCGCACTCCTACGGGTCGACCGTGGCGCTCACGGCCCTGGCCCGAGGGTCCTTCTCGGTCGACGCCCTGGTGCTGGTCGGGTCGCCCGGGAGCCAGATCCAGTCCGTCGACCAGCTCAGTGTGGCCCGTGGAAACGTCTACGTGGGGAAGGCAGACTGGGATCCCACCGTCAGCAGTGCGTTCTTCGGCAGTGACCCGGGGGCCGCGTCCTACGGCGCCCACCGGCTCGGCGTCGCCGGCGCCCGCGACCGGTTCACCGGGCTCTGGCTCAACGGGTCTCTCGGCCACAACGCCTATTTCGACGTGGGCAGCGAGTCGCTGCACAACATGGCCCTGATCGGAACCGGTAACGCGGCACTGGTCACCGACGGCTCCGAATAGAATTGGGGTATCCACCCCGACGACCGTACGGAGCTACATGTCTGAAATCACGGCCGAGCAGGTTGCCCATTTGGCAAACCTTGCCCGGATCGACCTGAGCGCGGAGGAGATCGACCGCCTCACCACCGAACTCGGTCAGATCGTCGACTCCGTGGCGAAAGTGGCCGAAGTGGCCACCCCGGACGTTCCGGCGACCAGCCATCCGATGCCGCTGACCAACGTCTTCCGCGCTGACGTGGTTGTCCCGTCCCTGACGGTCGAGCAGGCGCTGTCCGGCGCCCCTGACCGCGACGGCGACAAGTTCCGCGTGCCCGCGATCCTGGACGAGGAGTAACCATGACCAACGTGACCAAACTGACCGCCGCCGAACTCTCCGAACTGCTCACTGACCGCTCGGTCAGTTCCGTCGAGGTGACGCGCGCCCACCTCGACCACATCGCGGCCATCGACACCGATGTGCACGCCTTCCTGCACGTGGCGAGGGACGCGGCTTTGGCCACCGCCGCCCGGATCGACGCCCGGCGTGCCGCCGGGGACGAGCTCGGCCCCCTCGCCGGCATCCCGATCGCCATCAAGGACGTGCTCGCCACCCTCGACATGCCCTCGACGGCCGGCTCGAAGATCCTCGAGGGCTGGATCCCGCCCTACGACGCCACGGTGGTCAAGCGGGTCCGCGACGCCGGGCTGATTCCCCTCGGCAAGACGAACATGGACGAGTTCGCGATGGGCTCCTCCACGGAGTTCTCTGCATACGGCCCGACCCACAACCCGTGGGACTTCGACCGGATCCCCGGCGGCTCCGGCGGCGGCTCCGCGGCCGCGGTCAGCTCGTTCCAGGCGCCCCTCGCGCTCGGCAGCGACACCGGAGGCTCGATTCGCCAGCCCGCGGCCGTGACCGGCTCGGTCGGCGTCAAGCCCACCTACGGCGGCGTGTCCCGATACGGCTCGATCGCCCTGGCCTCCTCCCTTGACCAGGTCGGACCGGTCACCCGCACGGTGCTCGACGCGGCACTCCTGCACGACGTGATCGGCGGCCACGACCCGCTCGACTCCACCTCGCTCACCGACTCCTGGCCGTCCATGGCCGCCGCCGCGCGCGCCGGCCTCGCCGACGGAGCCCTCAAGGGAGTCCGGGTCGGCGTGATCAAGGAGCTCAACGGCGACGGTTTCCAGGCCGGGGTATCGCAGCGCTTCACCGAGACCCTCGCGCTGCTCTCCGCCGCCGGCGCCGAGATCGTCGAGGTCAGCGCCCCCAACTTCGAGTACGCGATCGCGGCCTACTACCTGATCCTGCCGGCCGAGGCGTCCAGCAACCTGGCGCGTTTCGACTCGGTGCGGTTCGGTATCCGGGTCAACCCCGACGAGGGCCCGCTCACCAGCGAGCGCGTGATGGCGGCCACCCGTGATGCCGGCTTCGGCCCCGAGGTCAAGCGCCGCATCATCCTCGGCACCTACGCCCTCAGCGCGGGCTACTACGACGCGTACTACGGCAGCGCCCAGAAGGTGCGCACCCTGATCCAGCGGGACTTCGAGGCGGCCTTCACGAAGGTCGACGTGCTCGTCTCGCCGAGTGCGCCCACCACGGCGTTCAAATTCGGGGAAAAGATGAGCGACCCGATGGCCATGTACCTCAACGACGTCACCACCATACCGGCCAACCTGGCCGGTGTGCCCGGGATGAGCCTCCCGATGGGTCTCGCCCCCGAGGACGGACTGCCCGTCGGACTTCAGATCATGGCGCCCGCGAAGCAGGATGCCCGCCTGTACCAGGTCGGCGCCGCCATCGAGGCGATGCTCGAGGCATCCTGGGGCCACACCCTGCTCAGCCAGGCGCCGGAGCTGGCGCCCAACGACATGTTCACAAGCACCGAGGGAGCCGTCTGATGAAGAAGGCCGAACTGATGGATTACGACAAAGCCCTCGAACTGTTCGAGCCGGTGCTCGGCTTCGAGGTGCACGTCGAGCTCAACACCAAGACCAAGATGTTCTGCGGCTGCGCCAACGAATTCGGCCAGGGCGCCAACACCAACACCTGCCCGACCTGCCTCGGCCTGCCGGGCGGCCTGCCGCAGGTGAACGCCCAGGCGATCGAATCGAGCATCCGTCTGGGCCTCGCCCTGGGCTGTGAAATCGCCGAGTACTCGAGGTTCGCCCGCAAGAACTACTTCTACCCGGACACCGCGAAGAACTTCCAGACCTCGCAGTACGACGAACCGATCGCGTTCAACGGGCAGCTCACCATCGAACTCGAGAGCGGTCGACTGGTCACGGTCGACATCGAACGTGCGCACATGGAAGACGACGCCGGCAAGCTCACGCACGTCGGCGGGGCCACCGGCCGCATCCAGGGCGCGGATTACTCGCTCGTGGACTACAACCGCGGCGGCGTGCCCCTGGTCGAGATCGTCACGCAGATGATCGAGGGCGGCGAGGCCGACTCGCCCGAGATCGGCCGCACCTATGTGGCCGCCATCCGGGAAATCGTCAAGGCCCTCGGCGTGTCCAACGCGCGGATGGAAGAGGGCAACGTGCGCTGTGACGCGAACGTGTCCCTGCGCCCCCGCGGCTCGAACATCCTCGGCACGCGCACCGAGACGAAGAACGTCAACTCGCTGCGTTCGGTCGAGAAGGCCGTCCGCTACGAGATCCAGCGCCAGGCCGCCCTGCTGCAGGCCGGCGGAACCATCACCCAGGAAACCCGTCACTGGCACGAAGACACCGGCATCACCTCGGCCGGCCGCCCCAAGTCCGACGCCGACGACTACCGGTACTTCCCGGAGCCCGACCTCGTTCCCGTTGCCCCGTCCCGGGAATGGGTGGAGGAGCTGCGCGCGACCCTGCCCGAGCCTCCGGCGGCCCGGCGCAAGCGGCTCCAGGCAGACTGGGGCTTCGCCGACCTCGAATTCCAGGACGTCGTCAACTCCGACCTGATGGATGCCGTCGAAGCGACCATCGCGGCCGGCGCCTCCGCCCAGGCCGCCCGCAAGTGGTGGACCGGTGAGGTGGCCCGGCTCGCGAACGTCGCCGGCGTCTCCGCCGACTCCCTCGTGCAGCCCGACCAGGTCGCCGCGCTGATCGAACTGGTCGTGGCCGGCACGCTCACCGACCGTCTGGCCCGCCAGGTGCTCGAGGGAGTCATCAACGGTGAGGGAACTCCCCTCGAAGTCGTCGAGTTCCGCGGTCTCGCCGTGGTCTCCGACGACGGAGCGCTCATCGTCGCGATCGACGAGGCCCTGGCCGCCCAGCCGGACGTCCTCGCGAAGATCCGCGACGGCAAGGTGCAGGCCGCCGGCGCCGTGATCGGTGCGGTGATGAAGGCCATGCGCGGGCAAGCGGATGCCGCACGCGTGCGCGAACTCGTGCTCGAGCGGGCCGGATCGGCCGACGGATCGGCCGAGTAGTGGCTCTGCGGAAGAAAGCGGACAGGGCCGGGAAGGCCCCGGCAGTCTTCGGCGTCGGGATGCAGGTCGTCGTGCGTCTGGATCGGAACCGGTACCCGGACGCTGCCGCGGAGGACCCGATCGGTGTGATCGTGGCGGCCGGCGAAGTCGAGGGGACCGCACTGTACGCCCCGGTGGCGGGTCGCGAGGCCGTGTGGGTCGTTCAGTTCGACGAACCATTCTTCGGCCTCGACGGCTCCGGACCGCACGCGTCCGCTCGAGTCGCGCAGGGCTCGCTCGAGCCCGCGCCCGAGGCATGAGCGTGGAGGCATGAGAGTGACAGAACAGCAGCGCCCGGCCAGCCCCGCCGAGATCCGACGCTGGCGGCAGTACCTGGCCGACGAGCGCGCGGAAGCGACGGTCTACCGTGACCTGGCCGGACGCCGCGACGGTGAGGAGAAGGAGATCCTGCTGGCCCTGGCCGAGGCCGAGGGCCGTCACGAGGCGCACTGGCGGCGCCTCCTCGGCGACCAGGTCGGGCAGCCGAGGCGTGGCGCTGTGCGCACCCGTTTTCTGGGCTTCCTGGCCCGACGCTTCGGGTCCGTGTTCGTGCTCGCCCTGGCCCAGCGCGCCGAGGCGCGCTCGCCCTACGACGCGGACGCGGACGCCACGGACACCATGGCCGCCGACGAGCGCATCCACGAGGAGGTCGTGCGCGGGCTCGCCGCGCGCGGGCGCCAGCGTCTGGCCGGCACTTTCCGTGCCGCCGTGTTCGGCATCAATGACGGTCTCGTCAGCAACCTGGCCCTGGTGCTCGGAATCGGCGCCACCGGCGTGCCGACCACCACGATCCTGTTCACGGGCATCGCCGGGCTCCTCGCCGGCGCGCTCTCGATGGGTGCGGGGGAGTACGTGTCGGTGCGTTCGCAGCGGGAACTCCTCGAAGCCTCCACTCCGAATCCGGCCTCCCGGAGCGTCTTGTCGCACCTCGACCTGGCCGCGAACGAGTTGACCCTCGTCTATCGGGCGCAGGGGATGTCCCCGGAGAAGGCCGAGTTCCACGCCCGGGAGGCGTTGCGCACCGTGGCGATCGCCACAGGTCCGGTCGACGTCAAGCAGACCGGCGGACTGTCTCCGGCCGTCGACGAGCACGAGGCGATCGGCACCGGACTCGGCGCCGCGACCTCGAGCTTCTGCTTCTTCGCCTCCGGCGCCATCCTGCCCGTTCTGCCCTACCTCTTCGGGCTCGAAGGCATGGCAGCGATCATCGTCGCCGCCGTGCTCGTGGGTCTGGCCCTGCTGGCAACCGGGGCGATCGTCGGGCTCCTGTCGGGCGGACCGCCCCTGCGCCGCGCGTTCCGGCAACTGGTGATCGGGTTCGGAGCCGCCGGCGTCACCTACCTGCTCGGCCTGCTGTTCGGCACCTCGGTCGGCTGATACCCCCAGACGGCCCGCGACTGAGCCGGCTGCCCGGCGCTTCAGAACGGCGGCGGCTCGTCGGAATCGTCCGGCGGCACCGGTCTCGGCCTCGGTGGCGGTTGGGGCTGGATGATGGTGGCCGGTTCGCTGATGAAGTGCCGCCCGGTCGGTGAGGTCCAGTTGAGAGTGCCGTCGGGCAGCATTTCGTAGCTCCACCGGGTCTCCGACTTCAGCCCGTGCTCGCCCGGACACAGGTGCGCGAGATTGTCGTGCGCGGTGAGCCCGTCGAACTGCCAGTCCAGCGCATGATCGATGTCCGAGTGCGCCGCGCCGCGGTTGCAGCCCGGGAACCGGCACGTCTCGTCCCGCACCTCCAGGTAGCGCCTGAGGTCTTTGGGCACCTTGTAACGGTCGCGG
>NZ_SOFY01000016.1 GCF_004402595.1 Cryobacterium shii
CCGACAAGGAGGAACCCACAACCGAACTCGGCGCCCTCAGCGCCTAGAAATCCAAGAATCACGCGGAAAACCCGTTACACCACACATTTGGACTTGACCCAAGCCTTGCCCGGGTGCGGACCGACTACTAACGTTCTGCACAGTGGGCGATGGTGATTCCTAGCCCCCGTCGAGAGGAGGCGTTATTCCAACCGTGATCGCCCACCATGATGTGAAGGACAAGGATCATTGGTTTGCCTCACCGAAGCGCGAAGAGGTCTTCGGCCCCCTCGGCGTCACTAACATTCGAACGTTTGTCGATCCTCAGAATCCGGCGCAAGTCGCGGTGCTGAGGGACGTCGCCGACTTGGATGTCCTCACGCCCGCGATGCCATCCGAGGCAATGGCCGAAGCGACGGCCTACGACGGCGTGCTGGGCGAGGCCTTGATGATTCTCGTCGAGGCGAAGCACGGGTGCGCGAGAACTGCTTCTCGGGCGTGAAGGACCTCGCCTCGGGTCGCGATGAATGAACGATATCGGCAACTCACCCCACCCCCACGAAAACGAAGGCACACCCATGTCAGGCACCCGAACAAACCGCGTCGAAAACCCTTTCCCCCGCCAGATTCGGGACGCGACCCGATGAGAACCTTCATGCGGTGGATCGTCGTTGTCGTGCTCGTCGGGCACGGTCTCATCCATCTGCTCGGCGCAGCCAAAGGGTTCGGCTGGGCGGAGGTGAAAGCTCTCACCGAGCCGATCGAACCGGCGCTCGGCCTGGTCTGGTTGACCGCCGCGATCGCAGTCATAGCGACCGGTGTGCTGCTCGCAGCCCGCAATCGCATGTGGTGGGTCGCCGGCACCGCGGGCGTCCTGATCTCGCAGACCGCAATCCTGACCTCATGGAGCGACGCCAAAACAGGCACGCTGGCAAACCTCCTGCTGTTGGCCACTCTGGGATACACCTTCGTGTCCCACGGCCCCACGAGTTACCGTGCCGAGTACCGGCGTCGCGTTCAGGCCGCGCTCAGCGAAGCCCAACCGCGCTCCGGCGTGGCCCTGACCGAAGCCGACCTGGCCCACCTGCCAGAGCTGGTCGCCGAGCACGTGCGGCGCTCCGGCGCCGTCGGTCAACCCCGGGTGTCTTCCCTGCGCGCCAAAATTCACGGCCGGATACGTGCCAGCGCCACGTCGCGATGGATGACTTACACCGGCGAGCAGGTCAACACCTACGGGCCCGCGCCCAGCCGGTTGTTCTGGATGGACGCCACGATGTTCGGCCTGCCGGTCGACGTCCTCCACGTCCTCGTCGGGCGCACCGCCACCATGCGCGTCAAGCTGTGCTCGATGCTGCCGATGGCAAATGCTGCAGGGCCGGAGATGGACCGGGCCGAAACCGTGACACTGTTCAACGACCTCTGCATCCTCGCACCCGCGGCGCTCATTGACGCCCCCATCGTCTGGCAGCCCCTCGACGACAACCATGTCCGCGGGGTATTCACCAACGGTGCGCAGACCGTGACCGCCGACCTGACCTTCCGCGACGGCGACCTCGTCGACTTCATCTCCGACGACCGGATGAGCACCACCCCGGACGGCTCCACCTTCACCCCTCAACCCTGGTCGACACCCGTGAGCGACTACCGAGCTTTCGGCACCCGGCGACTCGCCACCCGCGGCGAGGGCCGTTGGCACCCCACTGCCCCGCACGACCAGTTCGTGTACCTCGAATACAACCTCGACACCATCACCTACAACCCCGACGCCACAGCGGCTAATACGCTGGGCCAAGTTTTACGGGTGCGGAGGCCGAGGCTCCCAAAATGACGGCCACGGTTCCACGCGTATTCTAGAATTCCTGGTTTGGCCGACGAATCCACTGCGTGCGCGACTGACCTTGACCCCGGAGAGTGGACACGGGTTAAGCGGCGAGTTGGATAGAACTCGGTTTTCAAGGTCACGAAGAAGCTCTCGGCCATGGCGTTGTCCCAGCAGATTCCGGTGTATCCCATCGACCGGGTGATGCCATGTGCGGCGGCGAACTCGGTGATCTGCGCCGACGCGTATTGGGCGGATGTAATCGGTGGTGTCCGCGGCGTTCATCCCGGTGATTGTGTAGCGGGTGGAGATGCGTTGATCCAGCGCCGAGAGCACCGCGAGCTTGAGCCGGCGCCGCAGGGTGGGCTGGCCGATGAGGAGCATCGCGAAGTGTGACCCGGTGTCCATGTCGCTGTTGGTGAGCATGCGGAGCGCTTCGAGGTCGGTGTTGGTGAGCAGGTGGGCTTCATCGATCACGACCACGGGCAGGCGGGCGCGTTCGTCGAGTTCGCCGGCGAGGAGTTCGGCGGTTTGGGAGGCGAGGACGCCGGAGAAGAACGCGGGGGTGCCGCCGAGCGCGGTGACGATGCGGGTGTGGATGCCGCGCATCGTGATCGTCGGGTCGGGAATGTAGATGACCTGGTGCCGGGACGGCTCGAGGCCGGCGAGGGCAGCACGGACGGCGACGGTTTTGCCGGCGCCGACTTCGCCGCTGATCAAGCCGAGCTGGCGTTGACTGACGCACCAATCAATCCGCGCGATCGCTTCCCGATGCGACGGGTACGGGTTCAAGGCCTGCGGCGGGATATCGCGGGCGAAGGGCATGCGGGTGAAACCGTAGTGCGATTGCAGGGTGTCAATACTCATCGGGCGGCCTCCTGAATGGTCGGCACGAAGACGACCGCGGCCCGTTTCGAGGCGGACGCTCTGACGAAGCTGATCGGTTCCCCGGCCATGGTGCCCTTGTGCCGGGTCTCGACCAGGCGCAGGTAGTCGATGCCGGACGCGGCGTTCTTCGCGCCGGTCTCGGCGGTGTCGGCTGCGGCAGACGCGGCCTTCTTCTGGACGTGGCGGCGGATTTCGCTCAGCACGGCGATGCCGGCCGGGACGCCGCTGCCAGCCGAGACGGTGATCAGCCCGGCGAGGTCGAAGGGGTCATAGATCAGCTCGACGCGTTTGCCGACGAGGAGTTGATCGACTTGATAGGTGTTGGACTGCAACGACACGGTCGCGGACTTCGTCACCGTGCGGATCGCTGACCACTGGAACGCTTCCGCGATATCATCCCGCGATTTCCGCACCGGTTTGCGGCCCACCCAGCTGGCATCCCAGCGTTGCCACGGTGTTTGCCCGGTCGTGGAGTGCACGGCCTGGTGGTAAACCATCTCCACCCACGACGTGAACGACGCATTCAATTCATCCAACGACGTCACCATGCTGCCCACCCCCGCATCGACCTCGCCCGTTTTGGTGTCGACGGTGGTGATCTCGGTGAGGAACTGCGAGTTCACGGTATTGAAGAACCGCTCGATCTTCCCGCGACCCTGAGGTTGGTAAGGTGCTGAGTGTGTCAGCCGGATTCCGAGCTTCGCGCAGGTCCGTGACAAAGACGCAGAAACACGCAAAGCCTCAACTGAACGGTATTGAGGCTAAGCGGGACCCACTGACCTCCCGCCGATTTGGCTCCGGAGCAGGTCTGAGAGGCCGAGGGCATGATCCTTGAGCATGCATTTTTTTCGGTGCTGGCCGGTCCCAAGGTCGAGTTCGAGGCCGCGTTCAATCAAGCGCGTCCTCTGATTGGCGGCCAGCCCGGGTTTCGTTCCTTATCCTTGTCAAGATCAATGGGATCGCCGAACTTATATGATCTTCTTGCGGATTGGGATTCCGTGAAAGCTCAGACGCGAGGATTTCAGCGTCGAGCCACGCACGTTGCTGGTTGAGAAAATCGGCGAACTGATTCGCGTTTTGACTCCAATCGCCAACTTTATTGTCGAGGCCGTTCCTCCTGTCATGACCTGGTTGCGGGAGAAGGCCGCGCTGCCCAACCTGCCGTATACGCGCACCTGCCCGGACCGTTGAGTCGGCCCGGGCAGGTTTCTGTCGTCCCCGTCAGCCGCCGTGGACCGGCGTCGTGGGACCGCGGCGGGGTCAGCGGTAGGCCACGCCGTTGGCTGTCACGGAGACCCGGGTACCCGCGGTTCCGTCCAGGAGCGCGGGCAATTCTGTCAGGGATCCGATGAAGGCGTCGCGACCGGTGTTGCGGGCGAAGTCGATCGCAGCCTCAACCTTGGGTCCCATCGAGCCCGCCGGGAAGTCGAAGTTCGCGAGCGTGTCCGGGTGGACGAGCATGATGGCGCGCTGTTCTGGCGTCCCCCAGCCGGTGTAGACGGCGTCCGCGTCGGTGGCGATCACTAGGGAGTCGGCCTTGAGGTCCCGGGCCAGCACCGCGCTGGCCCGGTCCTTGTCGATCACGGCGTCGACGCCGATGAGTTTGCGGGAGCCGGGCTGGTACATGGTGGGTATGCCACCGCCGCCGGCGCAGATCACCACCGTGTCGGCCTCCACCAGCGTTTTGATCGTGCTCAGCTCGAAGATCCGCTGCGGCATGGGCGAGGGCACCACCCGACGCCAGTGGTCGCCGTCGGGTTTGACGACCCACCCCCGCAGCACCGCCAGGCGACGCGCCTCGTCGGCGTCGTACACCGGCCCGACAAACTTCGTCGGGTCCGTGAACGCCGGGTCCGCCGGGTCCACCTCGGTCATTGTCAGGATCGTCGCGATCGACTTTTCGAACGGGAGTCGGTTGCCGAGTTCTTGTTCGATCATGTACCCGATCATTCCCTCGGTCTGGGCGCCCAAGACGTCGAAAGGGTACTCGGACGTGTGGTCGTAGGCGGCCGCCTGGAGCGCGAGCAGCCCGACCTGCGGCCCGTTGCCGTGGGAGATCACCAGCTGATGCTCCTGGGCGATTGGCGCCAGCGCGGCGCACGCCTTGGCGACGTTGGCACGCTGGTTTTGCACCGTCATCGGGGCGCCGCGCTCCTGGAGCGCGTTGCCGCCGAGAGCGACCACGATGCGCATCAGGAACCCAGGGTGGCGACCATGATCGCCTTGATCGAGTGCATCCGGTTCTCGGCCTGAGCGAACACGATGGAGCTGGACGACTCGAACACCTCGTCCGTGACCTCGAGCTCGCCGAGGCCGGTCTGCTTGAACAGCTGTTCCCCGACGGCCGTGTTCCGGTCGTGGAACGCCGGCAGGCAGTGCATGAACTTGACGTCGGGGTTGCTGGTCTTAGCCAAGACGTCCGCGGTGACCTGGTAGGGAAGCAGGGCGGCGATGCGTTCGTCCCAAGTTTCCTTGGGCTCGCCCATGGAGACCCAGATGTCGGTGTAGATGAAGTCGACCCCGGCCACGCCCTCGGCGACGTCCTCAGTGTGGGTCAGCCGCGCGCCCGTGCTCTCGGCGATCGTCTGGGCGGCCGCGATCACATCGTCGGTGTTCCACAGCTGGCGGGGGGCCACGATGCGCACGTCCATGCCCATCAGCGCCCCTGCCACCAGCAGCGAGTTCGCGACGTTGTTGTGCGCGTCTCCGAGGTACGCGAAGGCGATCTCGTGGTCGTTCTTGGTGGAGTGCTCGCGCATCGTGAGCATGTCGCACAGCGCCTGGGTGGGATGCCACTCGTCCGTCAACCCGTTCCACACCGGCACACCCGACGATGCGGCCAGCGTCTCGACGTTGGTCTGCGCCGAGCCGCGATACTCGATGGCGTCGAACATCCCGCCCAGCACCCGCGCGGTGTCCTTAACGGACTCCTTGTGCCCCATCTGTGACCCGCTCGGATCGAGGTAGGTCACGTGGGCGCCCTGGTCGTGCGCGGCGACCTCCATGGCGCAGCGGGTCCGGGTGGAGGTCTTCTCGAAGATGAGGGCGATGTTCTTCCCGGTTAGCCGCGGCAGCTCAGTGCCGGCGTATTTGGCTGCCTTGAGGTCCGCGGCCAGCCCGAGGAGGAACTTCCATTCCTTCGGGGTGAAGTCGACTTCCTTAAGGAAACTCCGGTTGTGCAGGTTAAAGCTCACAGGATCACCGCATCTCTTTCGATTGGACAGGACAGACATCGCGGACCGCCGCGGCCGCGGCCGAGCTCGGATCCCACGACGGGTACGACTTCGATGCCCTCGTCGGCGAGGTATCGATTGGCGGTCGTGTTCCGCTCATAACCCAGCACGACGCCGGGGGAAACGGCGAGGAAGTTGTTCCCATCGTTCCACTGCTCTCGCTGCGCACCCGCGCGATCGATTGGGGTGCGCAGGACCCGGACCTTGTCGACGCCGAGGGCCTCGGCCACGAGAGGAAACAGGTCCGTGTGCTCCGTAATGTCGTAGTCGCCGCCGGACCCCACCGGGGTGAGCATGAACGCGCGCAGCGTCTCGGGCAGGTACGGATAAACGGAGAACGCGTCGCTGTCGACCATTGTCATGGCGGTGTCCAAGTGCATGAACGCCCGCTCCTTCGGCAGCTCGACGACGATCACCTGGCGGACATGGCCGCCTTGGAAGAGCAGTCGGGCCAGTGTCTCGACCCCCTGGGGCGAGGTCCGCTCGCCCATCCCGATCATCAGCACCCCATTACCGATCACGAGCACGTCGCCGCCCTCGACGGTAGCGGGCTCGTGGGGCAGGGAATCGTCGCCGTAGACGATCTCCAGCCCGGCGTCGCGGAACATCGGGTGGAACTTGTAGATCAGGCGGGAGTTGATGGTCTCGCGTTTGCGGGCCTGCTTGGCCATCGGGTTGATGCTCAGGGCGCCGTAGATCCAGGCCGAGTTATCGCGCTGGAACAGGTGGTTCGGCAGAGGCCGCAGCAGGAAGTCGTCGATGCCGAGGGACTCCATCAGAAGGCTGGGCGTGTGCAGCATCGGCATGACGTCACTCTTGAGCACGCCCCCGATCAGGAGCTCGGAAAGCACCTCCGACGACGTTTGGTCGACGATCCGCTCCAGCGGCTTGTCCAGCGCGGGCCCGAACCGGATGGCCGTGGTCAGACACTTCTGCAGGAACTCCCGGGCACCCGGCGCGTCCAGCGCCGCGGCGAGCAGTTCGCGGAAGTAGTGCACCGTCACGTTGCGCTCTCTGAGCTGGCCGACGAACGCGTCGTGCTCCTCCCTAGCCCGATCGGCCCACATGACGTCGTCGAAGAGCAGGTCGTCGACGTTGTCCGGGGTCAGCCGGCTGAGCTCGAGACCCGGGCGGTGGACGATCACCTGGCGCAGCACTCCTACTTCGGATTCAACACGAAATGGCATGGCTATTCCTTACTATATTGATGGTGTAAATGCTCAGCGGTACTCGGGCACGGGGGCCGGCTTAGTCATCCGGTGCCGCTGCGCAAGGTAGACCGGGATCCCGACGACGAACGCGCCGCCGGCCATCAGGAACGGGCCCCAGACGACGTACCACAAGTCGCTGGTGTTCCTGGAGTAGTAGATGAAGGCGACCGAGAAGATCAGCGCCACGACCGCCACCGACACATCGAACGCGAACCTCGACGTGTGGACTGGGTGGCTGTCCCGCCAACGCCACTTGATCTGGGCCAAGGCGGAGAATGCGTAGGGCACGGCCGCCGTGATCCCGGTCATCAGGACCAGGGTGGTAAACACCGTTGAGCCGCTGGTTCCCAGATAGCTGATCACCACGGCGACCGAAGCCAGCGCGGTGGACGCGATGATCCCGAAGGCCGGAACCCGGCGCCGCGACAGGCTCCCGAACCGCGCCGGGAACAGCCCGTCCTTCGCGGCAGCCAACGGCATCTCCGCGCAGATCATTGTCCAGCCGTTCAGCGCGCCGATACCGGAGACGATGACGGCCAACGCCACCAAGTCCCCGGCCCAGGAACCGCCGCCGACGATCGAGTTGGCCGCGACGGAGTAGGACGCCTTGTTCACGTCCATAGCCAACTGCGAGGCGGGCACGATGCCGAACACGGCAACCATCGACAGCAGGTAGACGATGGCGCTAGCGAGCGTGCCGTAGATGGTCGCCTTCGGGACATTCCGTTCGGGATCGCGGACCTTCGCCGCGGCAACGGCCGCGGTCTCGACGCCCAAATAGCTGAACAGTGCGATCGCCATCGCTCCACCGATCGCCGACAGGCTGCTGTCACCGCTGAGGTTCCACGGCGTGAAGTTCCCCGCCTTGATGAAGAACAACCCGACGGTCGACATGATGGCCAGCGGAATGAACTTCAACACCGTCGTCCAGACTTGGACCGAACCCATCGCGTGCACGCCAGTCAGGTTGATCACGGCCGGGATCCACAACCCGACGAGGGCAATCAGGATGGACCAGCCGACCGCGCCGTCCTTGTTTAGGAAGTGCTCGACGTAGTACACCCAGCCGACGACGATCGCCGCGTTGCCCGCCCATGCCGTGATCCAGTAGGACCAGGCGTTAACGAACCCGGCCGCGTTGCCGAACCCTGAGCGTGCATAGGCATACGGTCCGCCGGCAGCCGGCAGGCGTCGCGACATCACCGCGAACATCAGCGCAAGCGCGACCGCCCCGACGGTGGCGAGGCCCATGGCGACCAGGCTGATCGGGCCATACGCCGATAATGCGTAGGGCAGCGAGAAGATGCCGACACCGATGATACTGCCCATAATCAGTGCAGTCGACTGAGGCAGGGACAGGGCGCGCTCGGTTGTGCGCCCCTCGGGCTCGGTCGGGACAGACCCGACCTCGGACCTTGGTTGGACCATGATGACCTCCGGCGTTGATACGGATATGTGACATCCGATCGTCAGGTCGAAAGATTTCCGGGCTTAGCAGCCGAGGGAACTAAGTGACGAGTTCACGGATGTTCTTGAAATGGATGTTCTTGAAATCTGCCGTGCATTTCGGTGGAGCGTGTCAGAAACCGACGCAGGGCAATGCCTGATCAGATTTTAAAAACGCAGTGGTTGAACTTAACATTGACGGCACGCCGATCACCGCCCCAAAGAGCCAGCGCTTACGGCCGAGCAGAAATCGAGACAATAGCGTCAGCGACCAGACCGAAAAGGTTCTTGGGATCGAAGGGACCGGCGATCGGATCGAGTTCGACGAAGAATGAGGCACCGGCGACTGAATCGCGCAGGTAGCGCAGCACCGAAAAGTCCTCGATGACAAAATCGACCGAGTCGAAGATGGCGATCTAGTCGTAGTGAGTGCGCCCCGCCGCCTGGGTCTCATCAGTAGTGGAGGTCGTGATGATGTCGGCGCCCGCCACCGCGTCCCGCACGCTCGTTACCACGACGATGTCGAAGCCGAACGGCCGGGCGGTGATGTTCTTTACGTTCATAAAACGCACCACGACAACCTTCTTTTTGTTTTCTGTAATTAGCCTATGACCAGGCAATGTGAACGCGTAACGAGCAGAACGAGCAGATATGTTCCATTAATCTTTCAAGATGGTTCCCCTGGCTGTACAGTGTGAATCATGCATACGCTCGATGACCTCGATCGCCGCCTAATCGGCGCGCTGCGGGCGGACGGGCGAACCCCCGTCACCACGCTTGCCCATGACCTCGGAGTCACGAGGGCAACGGTGAACATCCGGCTGCAGCGGCTTCTGGACTCGGGCACCGTCATCGGATTCTCCGTCCGGGTTCGCGAAGAGCGGGATCCCGACTCAATCCGGGCGATCGCGCTCATCGAGGTCGAGGGGCGTTCAACAGATCGGGCGATCAGCCAACTTCGCGGCTTTCCCGAAGTCCGGGCGCTACACACCACGAACGGCGGCTGGGACCTGGTGGCCGAGATCCGGACCGACACGCTGAGCAACTTCGACCGGCTACTCGGCCAGATTCGCTCCGTCGAGGGCGTCGTTAACAGCGAGACGAGTCTGCTGCTCAGTTCGACGCTGTCCTAAGCCTCATTCCACCGACCGGCTGAGGTTGGGAGTCGTTTTCTGATTTGAGTTGCGGCGGCGTGCTGGGGCGTGGTTGTGCGCTGAGCCTCGCTGCTCGCGTTGTTCCACTTGGTTTCCAGGGTGTGCCCGGGTCGGGGCGGGCGGGTCAGGTCGGGGTTGGGCTCGGTGGTGCGAAGGCGTGGTCGAAGAGGTGGGCCCAGCCGGTTTCCCAGGGCCAGTTCTCGGGCAGGTGCAGTGTGATGCGCCGGGCTGACGAGGCGGTCCTCGCGGGGATGTTGATCAGTTTCCGGCGGATGGTCGCGGTCGTGGCCCGGGCCAGACCGGTGCCGGCGGTCACCGCGGCGGCGCGGGTGAGGTTGAAAGCGATGACGGCCAGGGCCAGCCAGGCCGCGTTGGCTGCGAACACACCGGAGGGCAGGTGGGCCAGGGCGCTGTTCTTCAGGTCGGAATTCACGAGGTCGATGGCCGCATGGGCGCGGTGGGTTTTATCCGCGGTGACCGTGTCCAGGGTGCTGGTGGTGAAGAACGCGTGGAAGCGGTGCAGGTCGAAGAGTGTGGTCTGGCCGGCGAGTTTCTGCTTGTTCAGCTCCGGGATCCGGCGCACGACGAGGCGACCGAGGATGTGGTCCGCTTTCTTCCGTGAGGTGAACGCGGTGTAGGGGATCTCGGCGACCTCGGCGTCAGAGATCCAGGTTCGGGTGTCCTCGTCGAAGATCGCATGGGTGTACTTGATCGGCGTCCACCCGGTTGCCGGGATGGCCGCGATGCGCTTCCTGACGGCGGAATCGAGGCGGGCAGTGACAGAGACGTCCGCGCCGCCAGCCATAGCGGCGTGGATGGCCACGAAAGTGTAGAACGCGGAATCGGCGCGGAACAGGACCCGGGCGGTTCCTATCCCGGGCAGGCGGCTGAGGGTGGCGAGGGCGTCGCGGATCAGCCGGGTCGCGCCGTGCGGGGACGAGGCGGCGCCCCGGCGCAGGCGTTGGGCGAGGATGATCGGGGTGCCGGTGGCCGTCTTCACAGTGGCGAGGATCGCGTTGAGCCCGCGGACGCCGGAGTAGCCGAAGCTGGCGCCTTGTTTCTGGTGCCCGTGGACCTCGATGATGGTGTCGTCCACGTCCAGGAACACATAGTCGCCATCGGGTTCCGGGCTGATCAGAGGGCTCAGAGCGGCGAGACTGATCAGGAACCGGGACGCGATCGCGTCCAGCTGACGCACATGGCCAAAGGTGAACGCGCGCAGGAACGACCCGAGCGTTGACGGGGCATAAAGCTGGGCGAAGAGTTTCCGCATCCCGCCGTGACGGAGCACGGTCATGTCATCAATGGCATCCGCACCGGCGAGCATCCCGGCAACCAGCGAGACGACCTTCAGGCCGGCGTTCGCACCCTTGTCGGTGGCTACGCTCAACCACCTGTCGGCCAGGCTAAGCAGGCCTGCTTTCTCGGCCAGTTTCATCGCGGGCACCAAACCCGCCGACGAAACGAGGTTGGAACCATCGAATGACGCGGACACGGCGGCGGCGGTGTGCGAAACTTGCATCTACGAGATGCCCTTCTGACTCAGCGAATTGTGACTGTGGTAAGTAACAATTTTCCCTGATAAGACGGGCATTCTCTGTTTAACGCGCCGCTAAATCCCAATCCCGTAAGCGATGGCAACCAACGTCGTTTTTCCGAGAAGGGAGCACCTGCAGGGCACGACCCGACCGCAGACGGTCTTGAAGATCCCCTGACCCAGCTAACACGGAATCTTGGTGTACGGGCGTCCCTTATCGTCGATTGACGTGCCGTTAGGTCCATAGGCCCGACACCCCGTGTACTTATCGACGCTCCCCGAGGACGGCGGGGGGCTTACCGGAACGGGGACAGAGGCAGCTCGCTCCTCTGCCGCAGCGCGCGCATCGTCCGCCGCTTGTGCGTCAGCCGCAGCCTGCGCATCCGCTGCAGCTTGTGCTGCTGCGGCGGCCTGGGCGTCAGCCGCGGCCTGGGCGTCAGCCGCGGCCTGGGCGTCAGCCGCGGCCTGGGCAGCGGCAGCGGCAGCATCGTCAGCCGCTTTCTTGACGACCGCAGCTTCGCGGGCCAACGCGGCCGTCTCGACAGAAGTTAGTTTCTTCTTGAGCGAGACGGCGCTCTTGTTAAAGCTCCGGAGGGACTTTGAGTGATTCAGTTCTGGAGTCTTGAGCAGGATGGCTATGGAAATGGGTGGTTCGTCGAGATCGATCAACCGCTACGTCGCCCGCGAAATATACCGCGTCCTGCAAAACCCACGGCCCGGCCTGCTAACCAACGACCTGGCCTGCTAACCAACGACCTGCGTCCACGGCGCCTCGCATTGCACCTCACCCAGACCGCAGTAGCACTCGAGCTGAGCGCCTGGCCCAAAGCCATCTCGCGGATTGAACGCGGCGCCACCCAAGATCGAGTCCTTTCTGAGCGCTACCGCACATGGCTCAGTGAACAACCGAAAGTCAGCGCTTGACAACAATAGGAGCNTATCGGAGCGGGAATCGGCGACGCTCAGCTCGCGGGCGGCGAGCCACTCGTCCAACCGGGCGGCCGGCAGGGGCCGCGACATGTGGAAGCCCTGCGCCTCATCGCAGCCGTAGCCGCGGAGCATCTCGTAGGCGAGCGCATCCTCGACTCCCTCCGCGACCAGGCTCAGGCCGAGGCTGTGTCCCAGGTGGATGATGGACGCCACCAGCGCCGCGGCCCGGTCGTCGCCGGCCATCCGCATGATGAAGGACTTGTCGAGCTTGAGTTCGTCGATCGGCAGGTCCCTGAGGTAGGCGAGGGAGCTGTACCCGGTGCCGAAATCGTCCACGGCGATACGGATGCCGCTGGCCTGCAGCCGTTCCAGCACATCCCTGGCCCGGTCCCGGTCGGCCATCAGGAAGTCCTCGGTGATCTCGAGCATCAGGTCCGAGTGCGAGAGTCCCCGCAGCGAGAGCATGGCGTCGATCCGTTCGGGAAAATCCGCCTCGATCAGGGAACTGGGCGACATGTTGACGGCGACGGTCAGCGGCGTGCCCTGCGCCCGCCAGGCGCCGGCCTGGTCCAGCGCCGTGCAGAGCACGATTCGAGTCAGCTCGCGCATCAGCCCGGCTTCCTCGGCCAGGGTCAGGAACGCGTCGGGGGCCAGGAGCCCCCGACTAGGGTGCTGCCACCGCACGAGGGCCTCCACGCCGAGCACCTCGCCGGAGCCCAGCGCGATCTTGGGCTGGTAGTGCAGCACCAGCTGGTCATGGGTCAACGCCAGGCGCAGCTCCTCCAGCAGCCGAAGCCGGGCGTCGCCGTGACTGTCGTCGGCTCCGTTGAAGACGTGGTGTCCGCTGCGCGCGGACTTGGCCTTGTACATGGCCATGTCGGCCTTGCGTAGCAGCGCCTTGAGGTCATCGCCCTGGTCGGGGAACAGGGCGATGCCGATGCTGACCTTGGTCTCCAGCGCGATGCCCTCGAGCGTGAACGGCTCGGCCAGCACCTGGTCCAGCTGCCGGGCCACGGCCACGGCGCTCTCCTGGTCGGCTCCGTCGAGCAGCACCGCGAACTCGTCCCCGCCCAGCCGAGCGAGCAGGTCGCCGGCCCGCAGCCGCCGACTCAGCCGAGACCCCACCTGCACCAGCAGCAGGTCGCCGACGTCGTGCCCGAGGCTGTCGTTGACCTCCTTGAACCGGTCCAGGTCGAGCAGCAGCAGCGCGCACGGCCGGCTGGTGCCCGGCGCGAGGCGGACGAGGGCTTCGGCTCGGAGGGCCCGCCGGTTCGGCAGCCCGGTCAGGTCGTCCGTGCTGGCCTGGCGCCGCAGGTCGGCCATCCGTCCGATCTGGCGGGACGCCAGCTGGGTGCGGACCGCACCGAGCACCAGGGTCACCGCGGCAAGGATCACGGCCGGCGGCGAGATGGGCACCTGGGTGCCGAGGACGAGGACCCCCATACCCGCCACCGTGGCCAGCCCGGGAACCAGGAGCGTCCACGCGCCGGTCAGCGGGCGACTGGGCCGGGAGCCGGGACGCGCGAGGTCGCCCGCCCAGACCGCGATCAGCGCCATCCCGAGCGCCCAGCCCGCATCCGTGGGCGTGCCGACCCGATAGGTGTCACCGGCCACCTCGAACGCGTAGGACACGTCGGTCGCCGTGAAGGCGAGCAGCCCGAGTACGAAGAGGGACCAGCGGCCGCCGACGTCGAGCCCTCGTACCGCCGCGATGCCGGTGATCACCGAGATGAGCAGCAGGTCGAGCAGCGGGTACCCGGCCGCGATCGCGGAGGCCAGGGACATCGGCCCGGTCACGGCGGACTCGATGATCGGGTTGAGCCCCACGGCGAGAACGGATGCCGCGCCGAGCGATCCGATGGCGCCGTCGACCAGGACCGACCGCGGCAGTTCCCCGCGCTGGCGGTGCGCCAGCACGGCCAGCCCGGCCAGGATCAGTGGGTAGAACAGCAGGTAACCGATGTCCGCCAACGACGGGAACGGCAGCGCATCCGAGCCGAGCGCCACGAAGTAGCTGTAGCCGACCGCGAAAGCGGTGACGCCCGCCGCAACCAGCGCCAGCTGCAGCCGACCGGTGTCGGCGCGGAGCACGGCCGCCCAGCACACCAGCGCGGGCAGCCACTGCGTCGAAGTGCCCAGCCAGCCATTGACCAGGGGGCTGAACCCGGAGCCCTGCAGGAGCAGACCGGCCAAGTAGGCGGCCAGGAGCAGCCACATGAAGCGGATCAGCCAGGAAGCCGGCCGGGGCCGATGGCCGTCGGGCCGGTCGGAGCCGGGAGCGTTCACGTGTATCGCTCCCCCCGCTTGCCGTTGTCTTCACGCTAGCGGAGGCCGCCGGAGGGCCAGAGCCACGGGCGTCGTGCGGCACACCCCAGAACGGGGGTGGGCGGCTGGGATCAGCCCGCGGGTTCGGCGGCGGGGCTGAGTGTCCGCCGCCGGGCCGGGGCGCCCACTGCGGCGTCCGCTTCGCGGTCGGTGAGCCATCGATCGAGCTGGTCCGGGGGAACCGGCCTCGACATGAAGTACCCCTGGCCCTCGTCACAGCCGTAGCCGGCCAGGACCGCGAAGGCCTCCCCGTCTTCGATCCCCTCCGCCACCATCGTCAGGCCCAGGCTGTGGGCCAGGACCACGGTCGAGGAGACCAGGGCCGAGGCGCGGGCATCCGTCGTCATCGGGGTCACGAACGACCGGTCCAGCTTGAGCTGGTCGATGGGCAGGTCGCGCAGATAGGCGAGGGAGCTGTAACCGGTGCCGAAATCATCGACGGCGATCCGGATGCCCTGGCTCCGCACCCGGGTCAGGATGTCGTGGGCTCGGCCTCGGTCCGACATCAGGAAATCCTCGGTGACCTCCACCTGCAGCGCCGAAGCCGGCAGGCCGCGCGTTCGGAGCATCTCCCCGATCCGTTCGGGCAGGCTCTCGTCGACCAGCGAGCTGGCCGAGAAGTTGACGGCCACGGACAGGGGCTTTCCGCTCCGGTGCCAGCGTGCCGCCTGGTTCAGCGCCTCGGCCAGCACCACCTGGGTCAGGTCGTGCATGAGGCCGGATTCCTCGACCACGGCCAGGAAGGCATCCGGATAGAGCAGCCCGCGGGTGGGGTGCTGCCACCGCACGAGCGCCTCGACCCCCCGCACGGCACCGCTCTGCAGGTCGATCTTCGGTTGGTAGTGCAACACGAACTCGTCGTCGACCAGCGCGCTGCGCAGCTCCTCCAGGGTGCGCAGCCGCTTGTCCCCGTGACTGTCGTCGATGGGGCGGTAGACGTGGTGTCCCGTGCGGGAGGACTTGGCCTTGTACATCGCCATGTCCGCCTTGCGCAGCAGCACCGTGAGGTCGGCACCCTGCTGCGGGAACAGGGCGATGCCGACGCTGGCGGTGGTCGTCAGGGCGATCCCGGCCAGGGTGAACGGTACCGCGAGCGCGTCCCGCAGGGTGACGGCGACCACCTCCGCCTCGGCCTCGCCCGCCCCGTCGAGCAGGATCGCGAATTCGTCGCCGCCGAGCCGGGCCAGCAGGTCTCCGGCGCCCGCCAGTTGCGCCAGCCGCGCGCTGACCTGTAGGAGGAGCCGGTCCCCGGCGTCGTGGCCGAGACTGTCGTTGACCTCCTTGAACCGGTCCAGGTCCAGCAGGAGCAGGGCGCGGCGGCCCCCGTCCTCCAAGAGCCCGGGGACATCCGCGTAGAGTGCCCGCCGGTTCAGCAGGCCGGTCAGTTCGTCGGTGCGGGTCTGCGCGAGCAGGTTCACCGTGCGCCGCAGCTCGCCGAACGCGACAATGGTGCGAATCGACGCTCCGACGAGGGCCAGGCTGGCCAGCACCACCGCGGTGACGGGCACCCGCACCTGGCTGGCCAGCACCAGCACCGCGATGCCGCACACAGTGGCCATCGAGGGCACCACCATCGCCCACGCACCGCGAACCGGAGGGGCCGCCTCCGCCCGGGACGCCGTCGACCCGCGCAGCCAGACTGCCACGAGCAGGAGGCCGACGGTCCAGCCCAGGTCCAGCGGGGTGCCGATCACGTAGCCGGGGCCGGTGGCCCGGAAGGCGAACAGGCAGTCGGCGACCGTGAAGATCAGCAGGCCGAGGATCAGCTGGTTCCAGTTGCGGCCGACGCTCAGGCCGTGCGCCGCGGCGATGCCCGTGACCACGGCCACCATGGTCAGGTCCCAGGACGGGTAGGCCACCGCCAGCAGCGCCTCCGGCGACGGCGCGCCGCTCCCGGCGGCCAGGATCGGGCCGACGACGACCGACAGCACGGCGGCCGCGCCGAAGACCCCGACGGCGCTGTCGAGCGTCACCAGCCAGGAGAGAGTGCGCAGCTGCCGGTAGACCAGCACGAAGAGCGCCGCCAGGATCAGGGGGTTGAACACCAGATGGCCCACGTCTGCCCCCGACGGGAACGGATGCGGAGCGGCGGCATCCGTTGTCAGCAGGTAGGTGGCGTGACCGGCGGCGAAGGCGGTCACGGCCGTGGCCACCAGCGGCTCGAGGACGCGCCCGGAACCGGCCCGTCGCACCTCCACCCAGCAGAGCACGACCGCCGCCCACTGGGCGAGCACGTTCAACCAGCCGCTGACCGCGCTCGGCGGGCCGAAGCCGGTGAGCAGAGACGCGACGGCCGCGCCGGCCACCAGCGTCCACGCCAGCCAGAGCAGGAGGGTGGCAGGGCCGCGGGGGCGGATCGGCGCCGTCAGCGCGCGCACTCCAAGCATCCCCACTCGATCGCCTCCCCCTCGTGTTGGTCAGAATATCGGCGGGCACCACCCGACGGAGGGGGCGGCGGCCGGTTGCCCCGCGCTGCGGGCACCCCAGTTAGGGGCACGCCGGCTCGGGGTTTCGCTATTCGCCCGGGTACCGCAGCCCGATCTGCGCGCGCACCAGGTCGAGCGTCTCCATGATCGCCACCGCCTCTTCGACCGGCATGATGTCGCTCGAGATCTTGCCGGCCCGGATCAGCTGCTCGGCCTCGGCCGCCTGGTAGTGCATGCCGCGCCCGGTGATCTCGGCGGTGAAGGTCTCGACGACCTCGTTGGCGCTGTTGAGCACCCGGAAGTCCGTGGGCGCGTACCAGGTTCGGTCGATGTCGATGCGGCCTCGCGTGCCGAGGATGGTGGCCGTGTTCGGGCCGGCCGTGTCGCTGGCCGACAGGGTCTGGGCGATCTGCCCGCCCGCGTAGCGGAAGATCGTGGCCACCTGCGCGTCGGCGCCGGTCGCCTTGAAGGTCGCGCTCGCGAGCACGGTCTCGGGGCGTCCGAACAGTTCGGAGGCGAACGTGATCGGGTAGATGCCGAGGTCGAGGAGCGCCCCGCCGCCCAGGTGCAGGGCGTTCAGCCGGTGCGCCGGGTCGTCCGGCAGGTCCTGGGTGTGGTCGGCGATCAGGGAGCGAACGTTGCCGAGGGTTCCCTCGGCGAGGATCTCACGGATCCTCACCATGTGCGGCAGGAAACGGGTCCACATGCCCTCCAGCACCAGCAGCCCCAGCCGCGCACCGAGGTCGGCGATCTCGCGCGCCTCGGCCCCGTTCAGGGTGATCGGCTTCTCGATCAGCACGTGCTTGCCGGCGTTCAGGGCGAGCCTGGCGTTCTCGGCGTGGAACGGGTGCGGGGTCGAGATGTAGATAATGTCGACATCCGGGTCGGCGGCCAGAGCCTCGTAGCTCGGGTGGGCCGTGGGGATGCCGAACTCCGCCGCGAAGGCGTCGGCCGAGGCCTGCGAGCGAGATCCGACCGCCTGCACCGTGAAGCCGTTCAGGACGAGGTCGTTCGTGAAGGAGTGGGCGATCCCGCCCGTGGCCAGGATTCCCCAGCGGATTGAGTCGGTCATGGAACGAGCCTAGCGAGTGCGCGGCGCGAGCGGGCCTGCCGGGCTGCTGGTCAGGCGCGCGGGTCAGGCCTGGGCTGGCCGGCGGGTCAGGCCTGGGCTGGCCGGCGGGTCAGGCCTGGGCTGGCCGGCCGGCCGGGGCGACGGATGGCGGCGCTCACCAGATAGGTCCAGCCGAGGATGCCGGCCAGGCACAGCCGTTCCGCGAGGCCCAGCAGCTCCGGGACGAACGCGGTGGTCACCCCCAGCGCCAGCAGCCCGGCGGCGGCCAGGGCGGCGAGGCTCACGGCCGCCGGGACGGCCCGGTGCACGTCGCTGCCGCGCATCCAGACCGTCAGCACGGTGACCGCGGCCAGGGCAGCCAGGAACCCCGACCCGGCCACACCCAGGTGCGCGAGGCCGGTGGGAGTGTGGGTGCGCACAACCAGGTCGCCGGGTGCGGGGACATCCGTGGGCAGGGCGGCGAGGATCGCGGAGCACGCTCCCCCCATGAGCAACAGCAGCAGACCGGTGCGCCGCGTGCGGGAGGCGGGACCGACCGAGCCGATGGCGAGGACCGCGGCCCCGGTCGTGACCGCTCGGCCGAGGAAGTTGAGGTTCATCAGCCAGCCGTACGGGCCGACCGCGAGATTGCTCTCGGCGTCGCGGATCGGGCTGTAGTGCGGCGGTAGCAGCTGCAGCACGACGTCCACCAGGACATAGGCCGCCACGCCGAGCATGGCCGCCAGGGCGAACCGCCGGCCGGCCGCCGCGGACCGCATCCCCGGCGTCGAAACCGCATCCTCCCCCGCTGTGCCCGCACCCGCCCCTGCACCCGCCCGCGAGACCACCACAGCGTGCCCCTAACGAATTCGACGGAGATTTTGCCCACATCGGGCTCAAAACCCTGAAAACAACAGTTTTACAGCAGAATCTCCGTCGAATTCGTTCAACGGCGGGCCGGGGTTGTGGCCGGGCGACGACCAACGCGGAGGGTCCGGGTGACCGAGGGCGGAGAGTTTACGTGGAGCCGCCTATCAGAATCGAACTGATGACCTTCTCATTACGAGTGAGACGCTCTACCGACTGAGCTAAGGCGGCGTGACGCACGATTTCCCCTTGCGGAGACGCTCGGTGACACAGCAACCAAGCTTAGCTGGTCTGGCGGGTCATCTCGCACAGCTGCGCGAAGGATGCCGTCACATGCTCGGCCAACGGCCGCGCCGGTTCCTCCTCGGCCCAGCAGCGCCAGGCGTGGCGGAGCGCCGCCACCGTGACCAGCGTGAAGAGGAGGGCCTTCTGCTGCAGCTCGGCCGACTCGGCACCGAGCTCGGGGTGGTCGGTGACGAAGCGCCGGCCGATGATCTCCTGCAGCCGGCCCTCGAAGGTGCGCAGGGTGGCCATCCGCATGCCGAACAGGTAAGGGTTCTCCTTCATCACCGTGCGGCGCAGTTGGTGGATCTCGCGGTCGCCCTCCGTGCTGCGCAGGCTGTCGGAGAGCAATACGGCCAGCTGGGCCAGGATGTCCTCGCTCGGCCCAGCGTGCACGAAGGCCTCGATCTCCGGCTCCGACGCCAGGTCGAGTTCGTCGCCGACCAGCGCGGCATCCTTGGACGCGAAGTAGTTGAAGAACGTGCGCGGCGAGATGTCGGCGACCCGGCTGATGTCCTCGACGGTCACCTTCTCCAGGCCCCGGTCACAGGACAGGGTCAGGACCGCCCGCTGGATGGCACGCCTGGTCGCCAGCCGCTTCCGCTCGCGCAGGCCGGGTTCATCGTTATGCACCGACATGGCTCAATTCTTACACGGTGCGCAAATCTGCAGCCGGATGCCCGGCCCGTCCGACCGGGCCGGGTCCGGCTGGGCCTGGCCTGGCCTGGGTCAGCACATCGGGTCGCTCGCGGGCACCGCGCCCTTCAGCAGGTAGTCGTCGACGGCCGTGTTCACGCAGGCGTTCGACTTGTTGTAGGCGGTGTGCCCCTCACCCGTGTAGGTGACGAGGGCGCCGCTGTCGAGCTGGTCGGCGAGGCTCTGGGCCCAGACGTACGGGGTTGCCGGGTCGTTCGTGGTGCCGACGACCAGGATCGGGGCGGCCCCTTCGGCCTTGATCTGGCTGCGTTCCCCGGTGAACTTGTACGGCCAGTTCGCGCAGCCGATATCGCCGAAGGTCATGTACTTGCCGATCGTCGGCGCGGCGGCCTCGATCTCGGCGGCCTGGGCGCGCATCAGCGCAGGGTCCGCGTTGTAGCTGTAGTCGACGCAGTTGATGGCCATGAAGGCCTCGGTGGAATTGTCGAGGTATTTGCCGTCGGCGGAGCGGCCGTTGTAGCCGTCCGCGAATTGGAAGGCCACGTCGGCGTCCCCGTTCAGCACGCTGGTGAACATCTCGCTCAGGTTGGGCCACGCCGTGGCCTGGTAGAGCGGGTAGATGATCGCCGTGAGCAGCGTGTTCGCGCCGAGCTGGCGGCCATCCGTGGCTGTGATCGGACTCACGTCGACCGAGGCGAGCAGCGCCCCGATGGTGGCCATGGCGTCGTCGACGGAGCCGTCGAAGGGACAGTTCTCCCCCGCCAGGCAGTCGGCCAGGTAGGACCGCAGCGCGTTTTCGAAGCCGGTGGCCTGCACCCGGGTGACGTCGGCGTTGGTGGTGGAGGGGTCCAGCGCGCCGTCGAGGGCGAGCCTGCCCACCTTGCCGGGATACAGTTCGGCGTAGGTCGCGCCGAGGAAGGTGCCGTAGGAGTAGCCGAGGAAGTTGAGTTTCTTGTCTCCGAGGACGGCGCGCAGCAGGTCGAGGTCGTGCGCTGCGCTGACGCTGTCGACGTGGCCGAGCAGGGCGCCGGTGTTCTTCTGGCAGGCGTCGCCGAAGTCGGCGGCCGCCACCGTGAGCTCCTGGATCCAGGCGTCCGAGCCGCGGGCCGCGACGGGGAGTCCGTAGAGGTACTCGTCCATCTGGGCGGGCTCGTAGCAGGTGACGCTCGAGGAGCGGCCGACGCCGCGGGGGTCGAACCCGACGACGTCGAAACCGGCCTGCAGCTTCGCATCCGTCGCGTAGTCGAGGGACTCTTTCACGAAGTCGTACCCGGATCCGCCGGGGCCGCCGGGGTTGACGAGCAGGGAGCCGACCCGGGTGCCCGTGGCCGGATGCCGCACCAGCGCCAGGTCCACCTTCTCGGTGCCGGGGTCGGTCCAGTCGAGCGGCGCCGAGGCCGTGGTGCACTGCAGGCCGTCGCCGCAGTCCTTCCACTTCAGCACCTGGCTGTAGAACGGTTTGAGGGCGGCGCTGACCTTCTCACCCGTCGGGGCGGACGTCGTCGGCGCCTGCTGCGGCAGGAACAACGGCACGCAGCCGGTCAGGCCGAGCGCGAACACCAGCGCAGCCACCGTGGTGCGGGCCAGCACCGTCTTTCCAGCCAGCACCGGGGCGGTGCGCAAACGGGTTCGTCTGGTCAACGGGTTCCTCTTCCGTGGTGCCTGGTGCGTGGGCGATGTCATCGGCGGATCGCCGAGACAAGCATTGCCTCGAGGGCAAGGGCCGGCGCCACATTCGATTCGATTCTCTGCCGGGCCTGGGCGATCGCATCCAGTGTCGCCAGCGTCGCGGGGGGCGCGCAGGCGGCGCTCGCGGCCCGCACCTCAGAGAGCAGCTCGCGGTTGATCACGCTGGCCTCGCGACCCAGCTGCACCATGATCACGTCGCGGTAGAGCGAGGTCAGGTCCACCAGGATGCGGTCGATCCCGTCGCGGAGGCTGCGGGTGGCCCGCCGCTTCTGGTCGTCTTCGAGGGCCTTGATCTGGCTGCGCAGCCCGGGCGGCACGGACTGGCCGGGCTCCACGCCCAGCGATCGCAGCACGCCCTCGCGTTCGGCGGCGTCACGCTCGAGGGTGATCGCCTTCGCGTCGTCGCCGGCGATGGCCAGCAGCCGGGCAGCGCCGTTCACGGCCGCGGACACGCCACGGATGCCGAGGGCCGCCCTAAGGGTCTCCTCACGCCGGGCGCGCGCCTCGGGGTTCGTCGCCAGGCGCCGCGCCATGCCGATGTGGCTCTGTGCCTCGCGCGCGGCCCGCTCGGCGGTGGCCGGATCGACGCCGTCGCGGGCGACGAGCAGGCCGGCGACGTCGTCGATGCTCGGCACGCGCAGCCGCACCGAGCGCACGCGGGACCGGATGGTGGGCAGCAGGTCGGCTTCGCTCGGGGCGCAGAGGATCCACACGGTGCGCTCCGGCGGCTCTTCGAGCGCCTTGAGCAGCACGTTCGAGGTGCGTTCGACCATGCGGTCGGCGTCTTCGACCACGATCACCCGGTACCGGCCCACCGAGGGCGAATACTGCGAGCGCTTCACGGCTTCCTTGACCGATTCCATCTTGATGATGACGCCCTCGGTCGACAGGACGATCAGGTCGGGATGCGTGCGCGCGTCGACGAGGCGCCGCGTGGTCTCCTGGCCGTCTTCCGTGCCCGGGCTCAGCAGCGCGGTAGCGAACGCGAAGGCGAGATTCGAGCGGCCGGATCCGGGCGGGCCGGTGATCAGCCAGGCGTGCGTCATGGCCGACGGCGCCGCCGAGCGCGCCTCATCGCCGGCCGGCCCTTCGGCCGCCGCGCGGAAGATGGCGATCGCATCCGCCTGACCCGTCAGATCGTCCCAGACTCGCATCGAACCAGAGTACCTTCCGCCGGTGACAGAGGGCTTGGAACTCGTGCTGAGGCGTGGTCAGCCGAGCGAGCGCCCAGCGAAGCGCCCAGCGAAGCGCCGTGTCCGGTGCCGAACCAATTCGACGGAGATTTTGCCGAAAACGGCCGGTTTAGGGCCCAAAACAGTGTGTACGGGCAAAATCTCCGTCGAATTCGTTAGGGGCGGGGGTTTCTGCGGCGGCGCCGGCCTGGGAGTGACTCATGCCCGCGACTGCGGAAGGTCAGAGCAGTGCGGCGACGCGCTCACGGATGACGGCGGCGATCTCCGCGACCGGCAGCGCGGCATCCACGACCAGGAAACGCTCCGGCTCGGCCGCAGCCAGCCCGAGGAACGCGGCGCGCACCCGGCGGTGGAAGTCGCTCTTCTCGGCCTCCAGCCGGTCGAACCGCTTGTTATCGGCGTCGAGCCGCCCGCGGGCGACGTCCTCGTCGAGGTCGAGCAGGATGGTGAGCTCGGGCAGCAGACCCTCCGCCGCCCAGAGCGACAGTTCGCGGATCTCGTCCGCACCCAGCACCCGCCCGGCACCCTGGTAGGCGACGGATGAGTCGAGGTAGCGGTCCTGGATCACCACTTCGCCGCGGGCGAGCGCCGGGCGCACCGCGGTCGCGATGTGCTGCGCGCGGTCGGCCGCGTAGAGCAGCGCTTCCGCGCGGGGGGACACCTCGCCGCGGTGATGCAGCACGATCTCGCGGATCAGGACGCCGACCGGCGTGCCGCCGGGCTCGCGGGTGCGCAGGACGGTGCGTCCGCCCTGCTCGAGCCAGTCGGTGAGGAGCTGCGACTGGGTCGTCTTGCCTGACCCGTCGCCGCCCTCGACCGTGATGAACAGCCCGGTCACGACTGCGCGGATGCCTGGTTCGCGGCGGCCTTGGCGGCCGCGGTGGCCGCCCGGGTCGCTGCGGCCTTCGCTGCGGTCGCCGCCTTCTGGGCGGGGGTCCTGACCACTGCGGCGCGGGCCGTCCCGACCTTCGCGGCACTGGTCTTCGCCGCCCCGGTCTTCGTGCCCGGAGCCCTCCGCACGGTGGTGGTGGCCCCCGACGCCGTCGTCGTCTTCACGGCGGCCTTCTTGGCTGGCGTCTTTTTCACGGCCGCCTTCTTGGCCGGGGCCTTCTTCGCCGGCGCCTTCTTGGCCGCGGCCTTCTTCACGACCGGTCCCTTGGCACGCTTGTCGGCCAGCAGCTGTACGGCGCGGTCGAAGTCGACCTCCTCCACCGTTTCGGCCTTGGGGATGGTCGCGTTGGTGACGCCGTCGGTGACGTAGGCGCCGAACCGGCCGTCCTTGATCTTGATGGCCTTGCCGCTCTCGGGGTCGGGCGCCTCGAACTCCTTGAGGGCGCTCGACGCCCGCCGTGCGCCGTACTTGGGCTGGGCGTAGAGCTCGACCGCGCCGGCCAGGTCGATCTCGAAGATCTGGTCCTCGCTGGTCAGCGAACGGGTGTCGACGCCCTTCTTCAGGTAGGGGCCGAACTTGCCGTTCTGCGCCGTGATCTCGGAACCCGATTCCGGGTCGACGCCCACCGTGCGCGGCAGGGCGAGCAGGTGCAGAGCGGTGTCGAGGTCGATCGTGGCCAGGTCCATGGTCTTGAACAGCGAAGCCGTGCGCGGTTTCACGGCGGCGACCTTCTTAACCGCGCCCTTGCGCTTGGGCTTGGCCGCGGCGGCTGCCGTGGCGGCCGTGGTCGTCGCGGCGGCCTCGGCGGCAACCGAATCGGATAGCAGCGTCACCTCGCCGGTCACCGGGTCGATGGTCTCGCCCGGCTCGACGACCTCGGCGACCGGCTCCAGCTCGGTGACATAGGGACCGAACCGGCCGTCCTTCGCCACGATGCTCTTGCCGTTCTCCGGGTTCACGCCGATCACGCGGTCGGTGATGACCGGCGCGTCGATGAGTTCACGGGCCTTCGCCGGGGTCAGTTCGTCGGGCGCGAGGTCCGGCGGGATGTTGACGCGGCGCGGCGGCGCATCCGGGGACGCCTCGGGGTCGATGACCTCGAGGTAGGGACCGTATTTGCCGATGCGCAGGGTGATGTCATCGCCGATGGGCATCGAGTTGATCGAGCGGGCGTCGATCTCGCCGAGGTTGTCGATGACCTGGCGCAGGCCGCGGTGCTTCTCGGAGCCGAAGTAGAAGCTGGTCAGCCAGTCGACCCGGTCGGCCTTGCCGTCGGCGATGCGGTCGAGGTCGTCTTCCATCTCGGCGGTGAAGTCGTATTCGACCAGGTCGGAGAAGTACTCCTCGAGCAGGCGCACGACGGAGAACGCGATCCAGTTGGGCACCAGGGACTGGCCGCGCGGGGTGACGTAGCCGCGCTCGGTGATCGTGGAGATGATCGATGCGTACGTCGACGGGCGGCCGATGCCGAGCTCTTCGAGCTTCTTGACCAGGCTGGCCTCGGTGTAGCGGGCGGCCGGGGTGGTCTCGTGGCCCTTGGCCTCCACCTCGAGCAGGGTCAACTTCTGGCCCTCTTCGAGCGGCGGCAGCTTCGACTCGGTCGCGTCGGTGGGCGCGTTGCGCTCCTCGTCGCGGGATTCCTCGTAGGCCAGCATGAAGCCGCGGAAGGTGATCACGGTTCCGCTGGCGGAGAACTCGGCGAGCGCTCCGGATGCCGCGGGGTGCGCGGCGGGACCGGTCGGGCCGGCCGCGATGGTGACCGACGCGGTCGAACCGGTCGCATCCGCCATCTGCGAGGCGACGGTGCGCTTCCAGATCAGGTCGTACAGCTTGAAGTCGTTGCCGCGCAGGGTGGACGCGAGCGAGGGCGGGGTGCGGAAGGTGTCGCCGGACGGGCGGATCGCCTCGTGCGCCTCCTGTGCGTTCTTGCTCTTGCCTTTGTACAGGCGGGGCTTGTCGGGCACGGTTTCCGCGCCGTAGAGCGCCGACGCCTGGGTGCGTGCGGCCGTGATCGCCTGCTGCGAGAGCGACGGCGAGTCGGTACGCATGTAGGTGATGTACCCGTTTTCGTAGAGCGACTGGGCCACGCTCATGGTCTGCCGGGCGGTGAAGCGCAGCTTGCGGGCGGCCTCCTGCTGCAGGGTCGAGGTCGTGAACGGCGCGGCCGGGCTGCGCCGGTACGGCTTGGAGGCCACCTTCGTCACGGTCAGCGCGACGGACGGCTCCTTGAGGGCGTCGGCGAGAGCGAGGGCGGATGCCTCGTCGAGCGTGACCGCGGACACCTTCGGCTTGAGCTGGCCGAGGTCGTCGAAGTCGCCGCCGGACGCGATGCGCTCACCGTTGAGGCGGACGAGCTTGGACTGGAACGCGGCATCCGTCGCCGACGTGCCAGGGGCGAGCTGGGCGATCAGGTCCCAGTAGCCGGCCGACACGAACGCCAGGCGTTCGCGTTCGCGCTCGACGACGAGGCGGGTGGCCGCGGACTGCACCCGGCCGGCGGACAGGCCGGGGCCCACCTTGCGCCAGAGCACGGGCGAGATCTCGTAGCCGTAGATGCGGTCGAGGATGCGCCGGGTCTCCTGGGCGTCGACGAGGGCGGTGTCGAGGTCGCGGGTGTTGTCCTTGGCCTGGAGGATCGCTTCCTTGGTGATCTCGTGGAAGACCATGCGCTTCACGGGGACCTTGGGCTGCAGCACCTGCAGCAGGTGCCAGGCGATGGCCTCGCCTTCGCGGTCCTCATCAGTTGCGAGCAGGAGTTCGTCGGCGTTCTTCATGGCCCGCTTGAGCTCGGCCACGGTCTTCTTCTTCGCGTCGGACACCACGTAGTACGGCTCGAAGCCGTTGTCCACATCGACCGAGAATTTGCCGAGGGGACCCTTTTTGAGTTCCGGCGGGAGGTTTTTGGGCTCAATCAAGTCGCGGATGTGGCCGACCGAGGACAAAACCTCGTAGCCGTCGCCCAGATAGGCGGCGATCGACTTCATTTTCGTCGGCGATTCGACAATGACCAGCTTCTTAGTGCCTGGCACCAGACTCCTCTTTATAGGTACGGGTCCAAGGATGGGCCAAGGCACACCATACACACTGCACCGGAGTCCCTGCCAACTCGTGCCGGACCGCCACCGGCATTGGGGGTTGCCAGGCAGGCGCTCGCGGAGACAATAGAAACATGGCTACAACAGCAACGGGCACGTACACCGCGAAGCTCACGGACGGCCCCCTCGAAGGCAAAACCGTCACCACCGAGTTCCTCGAATCCGGTGATCCACGGCCGCGACTCGAAATCCCGGCCGACTCCGGCAAGAAGCGGTATCTGTACATGCGCGGCGCCGGCCTCGAATTCGGCTCCTCCGAGTTTCCGGAGCGCCCCACCGCCGTCGACTACCGTTTCATCGAGGCCGTTTTCGACTGATCCGGCGCGACTGAACCGACGCGACTGACCCGGCTCGACAGATCCGGCCAGTAGGTCTGACCCGCCTGACCTTCCCGCCCCGCCGACCGCGCAGGTCAACCGGGCGGCGGTCCCGCGCGTGACCGTGCACCCAGGTCGAGGCCGAGGTAGCCGCGCCCGATGCTGACCGAGGCGATCAGCCCCTCGACCGAGCACGCGGTGACGGATGCCCCGTTGAGCCTGGCCGCCTCGGCTGCGGCCTCGCAGGGCACCCCGGCCACGGCGCCCGAGGCCGTGTCGGCGGCGGCCAGCGCCGCGGCATCCGCGGACCCCTGCACCGCCCGCCCGACCGCCAGCACGGCGAACAGCGGAACGACCACCGCCGTCACCAGGAGCACCGCGCCGATCACCCCGACCGCGAGCACCGTGCCGGACCCCCGTTCGCCGCGCCCTGACCGCGTGCGCGGAAACTGAGCCCGGCACATCCAGGTGCGGAACCGGCGCATCCGGGTCCATCGAAACAGGGTCCGCCGCATCAGAGCCCCCCGGCGAGCGCGCAGGACCCGGCCGTCAGGGTCAGCCCGAAGGCTGCGAAGGGCGAGAAGGCGCTCGGCACGCTGAGCCGCACGCAGACGAATTCGCCGCGCCGCTCCGACGTCAGCGAGGTGCCCGGCACGGCCCGGTCGACGAGCCCCGCGGCCCGGTCGGTGCTGTCCCCGCGGGCAAGGGACCGGGCGGCGCCGGCCGCGGCATCCGTCAACCGCACCTGCTGGCCGACGACCTGCACGGCCCCCAGGCAGCAGGCCAGCACGAGCAGCACGGCCGGCACGACGGTCGCGAATTCGGCGGTGACGCTGCCACGCTCTGCGGTGTGCCGCGGCACCGGTCGGCTACCCCACGGTGAGGGCATTGCGCACCAGGTCGGTGAGGATGCCGCGCACCTCGTCGCCGCGCAGAATCACGATCAGCAGGCCGGCGAAGCCGACCGCGGCCATGGTCGCGACCGCGTATTCGGCCGTCGCCGCCCCGGTCTCGTCGCGCCGGCGCGGCCACGCCCGCATTAGGCGGGAGCGCCGGCCCGAGGAGCCGGCGTTCGAGGCCCAGCGCGACGTGCCGGCCGGGTCGAGTGTGCCCGCGGGAACGGTGGGACCGGTGGGGGTGGGACCGGTGCTGGTTGGATCGGTGCTGGGCATGCGTTCGTCTCCTTCTCGCGTCGGGCGACGCGGTGTGTGGCGGCACGAGTGCACCCAGACTCTCCCGGCACGGGTCGGCCCGATCGCCGGGGCGGAAATCGGTGCGATCCGTCAGAAGACCAGGACTGTGGAGGACAGGACGGTCACCAGCAGCGGCACGACCCCGATCAGCATGAAGGCGGGCAGCACGCAGACTCCGAGCGGGATCATCAGCGTGACGCCGAGGGTGGCGGCCCTGCGCTGGCCGTCACTGCGGGCGTCCCGGCGCAGCTGCTCGGCTTCACTGCGCAGCAGCTCGGCGGCCGGGACCCCTGCCCGCTGCGACAGGGCGAGCACCTGCTCGATGGCGGCCACCGAGTGCCCGCGGCGCAGCGCGAACCGCTCGGCAGCCGCGTCGACCAGGCCCCGGGCCCGGTCGATCGAGCCGCCGCCGGTCATGGCGATCGCGGTCAGTTCGAGTTCGAGACCCGGGGTCTGGTCGCGCGCCCGGGCCCCCCGGACGAGCCACCGGTTCCAGCGGTCGGCCGCCAGCATCAGCGCCGCCCCGCCCGCCAGGCAGACCCAGCCCGGCACGGTGAGGAACAGCGTGCGCAGCGTGTCGAAGCCCAGCAGGCTGCCGAGCAGGACGCCGACTACGGGCAGGAACGCCACCATCCGCGCCGTGGCGCTCGGCCCGGCGAGGGCGACCTGGAGGTCGGTGTGCAGTTGTCCGAGCTCCCGGAAGGATCCCGCGAGCTGGCGCAGGCAGTCCGCCAGCGGCGCCCCGGCCTGGGTGGCCACCTGCCACGCCGCCGCCAGCCCGAGCCAGGCCTCGCCGACCGGACCGCCGAGCAGGCCGGCCTCCGCGGCGACGGCATCCGCGATGCTCTCGCCCCGGCGCCCGGCGGCGGCCGCCGCACGGATGATCGGCGCGGGCTGGGCGGGCGAAGTCGTCGATTCGCGCCGGGCCGTCGATGCGCCTCGAGCCGTCGATGCGGGCGCCCCCGGCGGGGCCTCGGGGCCTCCGCTCGCAGAGGTCACGTCGAGATATTCCCAGGCGGAGGCCGGCGAGACGCCCGCGGCCAGCAGCACCGCAAGGCGCTGGGTCACCTGTGCGACCTGCTCCATCGCCGGTTCGGGTGTCCGGCGCCACCGTCTCACGGCGGGTCCCGCGGCAGTGTGTCCTTCGGCGTCGGGTCCCGCGGCAGCGCCGGGTCCCTTGGCTTTGTGTCCCTCGGCAGCGCATCCGTCGGGGCTGCGGCGGCCCGCCTGCCGTGGCCCCTGGTCGCGGCGCCCTGGCCCCGCTCCTCTCGCTCGACCGGCACGGTCACCAGCCGGTGGCCGTCGAGCGCGAACCGGGCCGGGGGCGCGAGCCGGCGCAGGCCGTCGCGGCGCTCCAGGTGCAGCACCAGCCCGATCGCGCTCACGGCCTGGCGGGCCACCGCTTCGGGGCTCATCCCGGCGAGCGCGCCGAGCGCCTCCAGCCGGGCCGGGATGTCCCGCACCGAATTCGCGTGCAGGGTTCCCGCGCCGCCGTCGTGGCCGGTGTTCAGGGCCGCCAGCAGTTCCCGGATTTCGCCGCCGCGGCATTCGCCGAGCACGAGCCGGTCGGGGCGCATCCGTAACGCCTCACGCAGGAGGCTGTCCAACCCGATCCGCCCGGCCCCCTCGAGGTTCGCCTGGCGCGACTCGAGCGCGACGACGTGCGGGTGGTCGATGCGCAGTTCGGCGACGTCCTCGATCACGACGATGCGTTCGCCCGGCGGCGCCTCCCCCAGCAGGGCCGCGAGCAGGGTGGTCTTGCCGCTGCCGGCCGCGCCCGTGATCAACAGATTCTCCCGGTGGTGCACCGCGGCCCGGAGCCGCTGGACGAGACTAACGGCCTCCTCACCCGGCCCGAACAGGCCGGCCTCCGCGAGCGCGGCGAGACTCGGTCGCGCGGCCCGGGGCAGCCGGATCGAGAGCAGGGTGCCGGTGCTCGACGCCGGCGGCAGAACCGCATGAACCCGGATGCCGTCGGAGAGCCTGACGTCGACGCAGGGGCTGGCCTCGTCGATGTGGCGCCCGCCGAGGGCGATCAGACGCACCGCCAGCTCGCGCACCTGCGTCTCGGGGCAGGCCCAGCCCGGCTCGCGCACGAGGCCGTGACCGGCGTCGACCCACAGCCCGGCTTCGCCGTTGACGAACAGGTCGGTGACCTGCCGGGCGGCGGCGAACCGGGCGAGCGGGCCGAGCCCGGAGACATCGAGGGCGGGCTGGTCTGGGGCGGGCGCGTCTGGGGACGGCGTGTCGCGCGCCGCGCCCTCGAGTGTCGGCCCGGCAGGAGCCGCGCCCTGAGCGGCGTAGGACGGCACGGCGATGAACGGAGACGGCATGCGTCGACGGTAGGCCCGGCGGCGGCGCTGTGCGGTCAGGCCCGTGCACCTGAGAGAAACGAGGCGACCCGCGCCCTGGGGAGGAGCCCCGGTCGGAATCCACCGGGTGAAAACCGCCGGTTAAAAAAAGGGGGGCGGCACCTATTGGGGGGAACAGGTGCCGCCTCGGCAGTGCGTTGATTGGGGGGAACCAAACACACCGCAGGTCTAAACTTTCGTTCGGACGTGTCCCAATGTACAAGGGGAATTACAGATGCGCAAGTCCTTTGTGTCCTCATAAATGAGGACACGGATCCATGCGGCCTGATGGGCCCACAATTAGGGGTGTTACCGCAGCGAAATTTGCCCTCAATGTCATCGAAATCATGACGCCGGGCCGTGGTGTAGCTTGAAGAGGACGCCAGTGCTGGCGCCAGGGGAAAATTGAGGGGTTCAATGAAGAACATCGATACGGACTTACAACCCGAGGCGAATGCGGCTCCCGCAGCCGTCGTCAGCGGTCCCGCTTCATTCGCAGATCCAGCAGCGCTCGGTCTGGGCGCATTCGCCCTGACAACGTTCGTACTCAGCACCGTGAACGCCGGTCTTCTTCCGGCAACGGTTGAACCGATCGTGTTCAGCCTGGCTCTCTTCTACGGCGGCATCGCACAGTTCGCGGCCGGAATGTGGGAATTCGCCAAGGGCAACACCTTCGGCGCGACAGCCTTCACCTCGTTCGGCGCCTTCTGGATGTCGTTCTGGTACCTGGCTACAGCGACCGATTTGTCCGCCGCCGGCGCGGACGCCGGCAAGGGAGTGGGCGTCTGGCTGTTCGCCTGGGCGATCTTCTCCTTATATATGACCATCGCGGCACGCAAGACCAGCATGGCCGTCTTCCTGGTTTTCGTTGTTCTGACCGTCACCTTCTTCTGCCTCTCCATCGGCGCGTATTCCGGCGTCGTCGCTTTCACCCGGGTCGGGGGCTGGCTGGGACTGATCACGGCGCTGCTCGCCTGGTACGCCTCGTTCGCGGTCGTGGCAAATTCCACGTTCAAGCGAAACATGCTGCCCGTAGGACCGGCAGCGTAAGACCACACCCGGCTGCCGCAGGCGCCGAGTTACCCCACGCCACGGCGGGGACAGTTCGGCGCCGGGAATGGCCGCAACGCCCCGATTCGCGGGGCACCGCACGAGCCGGTCCTGGCCTCCACCGGGCCGGCCGTCGAACCGAAACCACGCATCGCAAAGGAGCGACATCCGCATGAGTGTAAAGATCGACAACCTTCTCCACGAAACCCGTAGATTCCCGCCGACGCCGGAATTCGCGGCCCAGGCCATCGCAACTCCCGCGCTGTATCAGGACGCCGCGGACGACCGTTTGAAGTTCTGGGCTGACCAGGCCCGCGAACTCCTGGACTGGAAGAAGCCGTTCACGAAGACGCTCGACTGGACGAACCCGCCCTTCGCCAAGTGGTTCGAAGACGGCGAATTGAACGTGGCCTGGAACTGCCTCGACCGGCACGTGCTGGCCGGCAACGGCGACCGGGTGGCCCTGCACTTCGAAGGCGAGCCGGGCGACTCCCGGGACATCACGTACGCCGAGCTCACCGCCGAGGTGAAGCGGGCTGCGAATGTGCTGACGAAACTCGGCGTGAACGCCGGCGACCGGGTAGCCATCTACCTGCCGATGATCCCCGAAGCCGTGATCGCGATGCTGGCCGTGGCCCGCATCGGTGCCGTGCACTCCGTGATCTTCGGCGGATTCAGCGCCGAGAGCCTCCGCTCGCGCATCGACGACGCCAATGCGGTGCTCGTGATCACCGCCGACGGCGGCTACCGCAAGGGCAAGGCCTCCGCGCTCAAGCCGGCCGTCGACGCGGCCCTGGAGAGCGGCGAGACCACCGTGCGCAACGTGCTCGTCGTCAAGCGCACCGAAGGCTTCGTGGAGTGGTTCGACCGCGACCTCTGGTGGCACGACGAGCTCGCCTCGGTCGACGCGGAGCACGAGGCCGAGGGCTTCCCCGCCGAGAACCCGCTGTTCATCCTCTACACGTCGGGCACCACCGGAAAGCCCAAGGGCATCCTGCACACCACCGGCGGCTACCTGACCCAGACGGCCTTCACCCACAAGAACGTGTTCGACCTGCACCCCGAGACGGATGTCTACTGGTGCACCGCCGACGTCGGCTGGATCACCGGCCACAGCTACGTGGTCTACGGCCCGCTCGCCAACGGGGCCACCCAGGTGCTCTTCGAGGGCACTCCGGACACCCCGCACCCGGGCCGCTGGTGGGAGATCATCGAGAAGTACAAGGTGAGCATCCTCTACACGGCGCCCACCGCCATCCGTACGTTCATGAAGCTGGGCCGCCAGATTCCGCAGGGCTTCGACCTGACGAGCCTGCGCCTGCTGGGGTCGGTGGGCGAGCCCATCAACCCGGAGGCCTGGATGTGGTACCGGGAGGTCATCGGCGGCAACGTCGCTCCGATCGTGGACACCTGGTGGCAGACCGAGACCGGGGCGATCATGATCTCCGCCCTGCCCGGCGTGACGACCACGAAGCCGGGTTCGGCGCAGTGCCCGATCCCCGGTGTGGTGATCGACGTGCTCGATGACGAGGGCAACCACGTCGGCCGCGACAACGGTGGCCTGCTCGTGGTCACCGAACCGTGGCCGTCGATGCTGCGCGGCATCTGGGGCGACCCGGAGCGGTTCAAGGAGACCTACTGGGAGAAGTTCGGTTCGGAGAACCCGCGTTACTTCGCGGGCGACGGCGCCCGCCTCGACCGCGACGGTGAGATCTGGCTGCTCGGCCGGGTCGACGACGTGATGAACGTGTCGGGGCACCGCCTGTCGACGGCCGAGATCGAGTCGTCGCTGGTGGCGCACCCGATGACGGCCGAAGCGGCCGTGGTCGGAGCGCACGATGACACGACCGGCCAGGCCGTGGTGGCCTTCGTCATCATCAAGTACAGCCACCTGGAGGAGTCCTCGCACGCGGACCTTCAGGCCGTGCTGCGGGCGCACGTGGCCCAGCAGATCGGTGCGATCGCGCGCCCCCGCCAGATCTTCATCGTGAACGAGCTGCCGAAGACGCGCTCGGGCAAGATCATCCGGCGTCTGCTGCAGGATGTCGCGGAGGGCCGCGAGGTCGGCGACACGACCACGCTGGCCGACACCTCCGTGATGACGGCCATCATGTCCACCCTGAAGTAGGGCCGGGTCTCCCCCGCCTCCGCTTCCGCTTCCGCTTCACTGCTCCGCTCCTAACCAATTCGACGGAGATTTTCGCGAAAACCAGCCCACAGCATCCGTTTGGGCCTGTTTAAGTGAGAATCTCCGTCGAATTCGTTCGCGGAGGAAACACTCAACCGCCGCGCCTAGCGTGGTGGGCGATGACTGACCCTCGCCCAGCCCCGCCCGGCCGCCTGCTCGCCCTCGACGCTCTCCGCGGGGTCGCGGCGCTGATCGTGCTGGTGCACCACGTGTCGATGACCGTGCCGGCGATCTCCGCGGCCTACGAGTCCAGCGACGGCGTTGCCCTCTGGTCGGTGGGCTGGTGGACGACGCTGTCCCCGCTCAAGATCCTGTTCGCGGGGCCCGAGTTCGTGCTCGTCTTCTTCGTGCTGAGCGGATTCGTGCTCGTGCTGTCGCCCCTGGCGGCCACGGCCTACAACTGGCGCTCCTACTTTCCGCGCCGGATCATCCGGCTCGCGGTTCCGGTCGTGGTGTCCGTCGCCCTGGCCGCCGCCTGGATCGCCCTCGTCCCCCGCACCGGTGGCGATGCCGGCGGGGCCTGGCTGGCCCGGCAGGACGATCCGAACGTCGGCCTCGCCAATCTGCTGAGCGAGGCCAGCGTCATCGGCTCGACCAACCGGCCCGATGTCAACCCGCCCCTGTGGTCGCTGGCCTGGGAGATGTGGTTTTCGCTGCTGCTCCCGGCCGGGGTGCTGCTGGCCGCGGCCACCCGGCGGTGGACCCCGATCTGGGCAGCGGTCCTGATCGCGGTCTCGGGGTTCGGCTACGTCGAGCACATCGAGCCGCTGATGTACCTCCCGGCGTTCGCGCTCGGCACGCTGCTCGCGGCGAACGTCGACGCTCTACGCGCCCGCGGCGCCGCACTGACCGCGCATCGCTGGGGCACCGTCGCCTGGGTCGGCCTGACCGCGCTCGGGCCGCTCCTGCTGATCGCGCACTGGCTCGTGCGGCCGCTGGTTTCCGGTCCGTGGGGAGACCTGACCCTCGCCCTGCGCGTACCGGGTGCCGTGCTGATCGTCGCCGTCGTCGCCCTGTGGCCGCCGCTGCAGAGGCCGCTGACCGTTCGCCCCCTGGTCTGGCTGGGGTCAATCAGCTTCAGCCTGTACCTCGTGCACTTCCCGATCGTGGTCGCCTTCGGGAACATCTTCGGCCCGTCCCGGTGGTGGCTGGCCGCCCTGGTCTCGGTGCCGCTCAGCCTTCTGCTGGCCCAGCTGATGTACCGGTGGGTCGAGCTCCCGTCGCAGCGGTTCGCTTCCTGGGCCGGGCGGGCGGCGGCGCATCCGTCACGCCCGGCGCGCCTGACCCGCGCCGCCCGCGTGACCCGCGCAGCCCGCGTGACCCGCGTGACCCGCGCAGCCCGCTC
>NZ_SOFY01000045.1 GCF_004402595.1 Cryobacterium shii
GCCCGCCGCACGCCGCCACGCGCCGCACCCGCCACGCGCCCCGCCCGCCCGCCACGCCGAACGCGCCCCGCGCGCCACATCCGCGCCCGGCAGGCCGTTAGCAATGATAACGATTTGCCATCTCCTCGTAAGATGGAATCGCGCAGTCAACGCCCCGAACAGTGCATGGAGGCACCCAATGGTTGAATCGTCCGGTAAACCCTTTGTCTGGCCAGTCAGCTCACCGCATCCGCTCAGCGCCGAAGCGCTGGAAAGCGTCGATGCCTGGTGGCGGGCGGCCAATTATCTTTCCGTCGGGCAGATCTATCTGCTGGACAACCCGTTATTGCGCGAGCCGCTGACGCGGGAACACATTAAACCTCGACTGTTGGGCCACTGGGGAACGACCCCGGGGCTCAATTTTCTTTATGCCCACCTGAACCGCGTCATCCAGGAACGCAAAATCAGCACCCTGTACGTCACCGGCCCCGGCCACGGCGGTCCCGGCATGGTCGCCAACGCCTACCTCGACGGCACCTATACCGAGATCTACTCCGGCATCGAACAGTCCGAGCAGGGCGTCAAGGCACTGTTCCGCCAGTTCTCGTTCCCGGGCGGCATCCCCAGCCACGCCTCACCCGAGACCCCCGGCTCCATCCACGAGGGCGGTGAGCTCGGCTACGCGCTCAGCCACGCCTATGGCGCCGCCTTCGACAACCCCGATCTGCTCGTGGCCGCGGTCGTCGGCGACGGCGAGGCCGAGACCGGCCCGCTGGCCACCAGCTGGCACTCGAACAAGTTCATCGACCCGCTGCAGGATGGCGTCGTGCTGCCGATCCTGCACCTCAACGGGTACAAGATCGCCAACCCCACCGTGCTCGCCCGCATCCCCGAAGAGGAACTACTCGACCTGATGCGCGGCTACGGCCACACGCCCCACATCGTCGCCGGCGGTTTCGACGGCGAAGACCCGCTCCTGGTGCACCAGCGGATGGCCGAAACGCTCGACGTCGTGCTCAACGAGATCGCCGAGATCAAGGCCCGCGCCCTCGCCGGCGACACCGAGCGGCCCCGCTGGCCGATGATCATCCTGCGCACGCCGAAGGGCTGGACCTGCCCGGCCGTCATCGACGGCGTGCAGGTCGTGGACTCCTGGCGTTCGCACCAGGTGCCGCTCAGCAACGCCCGCGACACCGAGGCGCACACCCGCGTGCTCGAGCAGTGGCTCGCGTCCTACAAACCAGAGGAACTCTTCGACGAGTCCGGGGCCCCGATGCGGAGCATCACCGCGCTCGTCCCCGACGGCGACCTGCGGATGAGCGCCAACCCGATCTCCAACGGCGGGCTGCTCCGGCGGGCGCTGAAGCTGCCCGACTTCCGCGACTACGCGGTCGAGGTCCCCTCCCCGGGCGCCACCACCGATGAGGCCACCAAGGTGCTCGGCACCTGGCTGGCCGACGTCATCCGTGACAACCCCGACAACTTCCGCATCTTCGGGCCCGACGAGACGGCATCCAACCGCCTCGCCCCGGCCGTCTACGAGGCCACCGACAAGCAGTGGAACGCCGAGTACCACGAGGGCGACACCAACCTCGCGCGCGCCGGCCGGGTGATGGAGATGCTCTCCGAGCACCAGTGCCAGGGCTGGCTGGAGGGCTACCTGCTCACCGGGCGCCACGGACTCTTCAACTGCTACGAGGCCTTCATCCACATCGTGGACTCCATGTTCAACCAGCACGCCAAGTGGCTCAAGGTCACCCGCGAGATCCCGTGGCGCCGCTCCATCTCGAGCCTGAACTACCTGCTCAGCTCGCACGTCTGGCGCCAGGACCACAACGGGTTCTCGCACCAGGACCCCGGCTTCATCGACCACGTCGTCAACAAGAGCGCGGATGTCGTGCGCGTCTACCTGCCGTTCGACGCCAACACCCTGCTCGCCACCTACAACCACTGCCTGCGCAGCGTGGACTACGTCAACGTGGTCGTCGCGGGCAAGCAGCCGGCCCCGAACTGGCTGAACATGGACCAGGCCGTCGCGCACTGCAAGCGCGGCCTCGGCATCTTCGACTGGGCGGGCACCGAGAAGTTCGGCACCTCACCCGACGTCGTGCTCGCCGCCGCCGGCGAGGTGCCCACGCTCGAGGTGCTGGCCGCGGCCTCCATCCTGCGGGAATGGCTGCCCGACCTCGCCGTGCGCGTCGTGAACGTCGTCGACCTGATGCGCCTGCAGTCCGAGGCCGACCACCCGCACGGTCTCAGCGACCAGGAATTCGACGCGATCTTCACGGCCGACAAGCCGATCGTGTTCGCCTACCACGGGTATCCGTGGCTGATCCATCGCCTGACCTACAAGCGCAACGGGCACGGCAACCTGCACGCCCGCGGCTATAAGGAGAACGGCACGACCACCACGCCGTTCGACATGGTCATGCTCAACGACCTCGACCGGTACCACCTGGTCATGGACGTCATCGACCGCGTTCCCGGACTCGGCGCCCGCGCCGGCCTGTTGCGCCAGGAGATGCAGGATGCCCGCTTGCGGGCCCGCTCGTACACCAGAGACCACGGGGAAGACATCCCCGCCGTCACCGAATGGGTCTGGGACGCCACTGGCGTCGGCGTGACCCCCAACAATGCCGGTGTGTCTACCGGTGGAGACAACGTATAACCGTGGCTGACAGCATTTACATCACCTCTCCCGAGGGAAATACCGGAAAATCCACCATCGCGCTCGGCGTGCTCGACACCCTGCTCCGCTCGGTCGAGCGGGTCGGCGTGTTCCGGCCCATCGCCCGGTCGGTGCACCACCCCGACTACGTGCTCGAGCTGCTGCTCTCGCACCTGTCCTCCGGGGCCGCCCCCAGCCCGCTGCCTCCGCTCAGCTACGAGGAGTGCGTCGGCGTCACCTACGAAGAGGTGCACCTCGACCCCGATGCCGCCCTTGGCAAGATCGTGCAGCGGTACAAGGCCGTCGAGGCCCAGTGTGACGCCGTCGTCGTGGTCGGTTCCGACTACACGGATGTCGGCAGTCCCACCGAACTGGCCTTCAACCTGCGCATCGCCGCCAACCTGGGGGTGCCGGTTCTGCTGGTGCTCGGCGGCCGGGTCGGTCCCGGCCAGGGCGACGGGCGCGACCAGGGTGCAGCGATCGCCCCGGGCGACCGCAACGACCGTCAGCTCGGGCAGAGCGACCCGCGCACGCCGGAGGACATCCGTCAGCTGACCGACGTCACGCTGGCCGAACTGCGCGAGGAGCACGTGTCCCTGGTGGGCGTCATCGTCAACCGGGCCGACCCGGCCCGGCTGGACGAGCTCATCGCCGCCGTGCGCGGTGTCATCGACGCCGGCATGTTGCCCGGCAAGGGGCTGAACGCGGTGCCGGTCTGGGCGCTGCCCGAGGACCCGTTCCTCGTGGCGCCGAGCATGAAGAGCATCCTCAAGGCCACCAGCGGCACCCTCGTCAAGGGTGACCAGGCCCTGCTCAGCCGCGAGGCGCTCGGTGTGGTGGTCGCGGCCATGTCGATGGTCAACGTGCTGCCGCGCCTGTTCGAGGGCGCCGTGGTCGTGGTTCCCAGCGACCGACCGCAGGTGCTGCTCGCCGTGCTGATGGCGAACTCCTCCGCGACGTTCCCGTCGATCGCGGGCATCGTGCTGGTCGGCGGGTTCGCCCTGCCCGAGGAGATCGAACGGCTCGTCGAGGGCCTCGCACCGTCGGTGCCGATCATCCGCACCGAGCTCGGCTCGTACGACGCGGCGCTGCGCATCACGCACACGCCGGGCCGGATGGCCGCGGATTCCCAGCGCAAGCGCGACACCGCGCTGGCCCTGTTCGAAGGCCACGTGGACGCATCCGTTCTGCTGGACCGGCTCGAAGTGAGCCGCGCCGACGTGGTGACCCCGCTGATGTTCGAGTACACGCTGCTCGAGCGGGCGCGCACCAACCGCAAGCGGATCGTGCTGCCGGAAGGGGACGACGACCGCGTGCTGCGCGCCGCCGCGACCCTGCTGGCCCGCGACGTGGCCGACATCATCATCCTGGGCGAGGAGTTCGAGGTGCGCTCGCGCGCGATCGGCCTCGGGCTCGACATCTCCCGGGCCCAGGTCGTGAGCCCCTTCGACGACGTGCTGCGGCACAAGTTCGCCGAGGCCTACGCGAAGCTGCGCGCCCACAAGGGCGTCACGGTCGAGCAGGCCATGGAGCAGGTCACCGACGTGTCCTACTTCGGCACGATGATGGTGCAGCTCGGCCTGGCCGACGGCATGGTCTCCGGCGCCACCCACACGACGGCGCACACCATCCGGCCCAGCTTCGAGATCATCAAGACCCGGCCGAACGTCTCGGTCGTGTCGAGCGTGTTCCTGATGGCGCTCGCCGACAAGGTGCTCGTCTACGGCGACTGCGCGGTGAACCCTGACCCCACCGCGGAGCAGCTCGCCGACATCGCCATCTCCGCGTCGGAGACGGCCGTGGAGTTCGGCATCGAGCCGCGAATCGCGATGCTCTCGTACTCGACCGGCGAGTCCGGCCAGGGTGCGGACGTCGACAAGGTTCGCGCCGCGACCGCCCTCGTGCGGGAGCGTCGCCCCGACCTGTTGATCGAGGGACCGATCCAGTACGACGCGGCAGCGGATGCCGCCGTCGCCGCCACGAAGATGCCCGGTTCCGCCGTCGCCGGCCGCGCCACCGTCTTCATCTTCCCCGACCTGAATACGGGCAACAACACGTACAAGGCCGTGCAGCGAAGCGCAGGTGCCGTCGCCATCGGCCCCGTGCTGCAGGGGCTGCGTAAACCCATTAATGACCTTTCTCGAGGAGCACTTGTGCAGGACATCGTCAACACCGTAGCCATCACCGCCATCCAGGCCGCGACGCTGTCCGCAGCTGCCGCTGCGACTGCTGTTCCGGCGACTGCCGCGGCGGTGTCCGCATGACCGCCGTCCTGGTCGTCAACTCGGGCTCGTCCTCGTTCAAGTACCAGCTGCTCGACATGGACACCGAAACCGAGCTCGCCAGCGGCCTCGTCGAGCGCATCGGTGAGCCGATCGGTCACGCACGGCACAACGTGGGCACGTCCAAGGACGGCCGCACCGAACGCGACCTGCCGATCACGGACCACACCGCCGGCTTCGCCGTGATGCTCGAGGCCTTCGCCGAGCACGGACCCCAGCTCTCCGAAGCCGACCTGATCGCCGTGGGCCACCGCGTCGTGCAGGGCGGGAACCGGTTCTTCGAGCCGACCGAGGTCACCCACCTGGTCGAGCTGAACATCGAGGACCTGTCCGAGATCGCGCCGCTGCACAACCCGGGCGCCGTTCAGGGCATCCGTGCCGCTCGTGCCAGCTTCGCAAACGTGCCTCACGTTGCCGTCTTCGACACCGCGTTCCACCAGACGCTGCCGCCGGCGGCCTACACCTACGCCATCGACAAGGATCTGGCGACGCGCTACCGCGTGCGCAAGTACGGCTTCCACGGCACCTCGCACAAGTTCGTGTCGGAGGCCGTGGCCACCTTCCTCGACCGGCCGCTGGCCGAGCTGAAGACGATCGTGCTGCACCTGGGCAACGGGGCATCCGTGTGTGCCGTCGACGGTGGAAACTCGATCGACACCTCCATGGGCATGACCCCGCTGCAGGGGCTCGTCATGGGCACCCGCTCGGGCGACATCGACCCGGCCGTGATCTTCCACCTGCGCCGCCGGGCCGGGATGACCACCGCCGAGCTCGACGACCTGCTGAACCGCCGCGGCGGCATGCTGGCGCTGGCCGGCAACGGCGACATGCGCGACGTGGAGAACGCCGCGGTCGCGGGCGACCCGGTGGCCCAGGCCGCCCTCGACGTGTACTTCCACCGGATCAAGGGGTATGTCGGCAACTACTACGCCCAGCTGGGCGCGGTCGACGTGATCGTCTTCACCGCGGGCGTCGGCGAGAACTCGCCGATTGTGCGCGCGGGCGCGCTGGCCGGACTCGAGGGCATGGGGATCGAAATCGACCCCGAGCGCAACGAGGCGAAGTCGCGCAAGCCGCGCGTGATCTCCACGGACAACTCGCGCGTGACCGTGCTCGTCATCCCGACGAACGAGGAGCTGGAGATCGCCCGCCAAACGCTGGCGACGATCAGCCGCACGCATCCGTCGCTGTAGTCAGGTTCCGGTGATCGCCCTCCGGTGATCGCCTGCCGGTGATCGCCCTCCGGTGATCCCGCTGTACTGATCGGATCGGCCGCTCCCGCGCTGGGGGCGGCCGATTTGCGTGTGTGCCGTCCAGCTCCGTCGAGCCGCGCCGATTGTGCCGAGAGTCGCCGTTCCACTGGCGAGTCTCGGCGCATTCGGCGATTCTCGGCGCCGAGTTCGTCACTTGCGGTCGAGTTCGCCGGGCACAGATGGCGAACTCGACCGGAACTGCCGAAGAGGGTGCACCATCCGGTGGCGACGGATGCGGCGTGTTGCGAAATCGTCCGATGTTACGTCGGTCCCGAGCGACCGGAAAGCACGCGCCACGCCATGGCACTTCTCCCGGAAGCCCGCGGGCGGACTGCTAGTGTTTCGCCCACGGCGCGTATGCCGACAGTAATGGGGCTGTTGTACGCAGCTCCCCACGAGGGGGAACACATGAGCTGGCTCGACCGCGAACGCACGATTGCACCTCCTGGATTCAACCGCTGGCTCATTCCGCCATCCGCCCTCGCCCTGCACCTGTGCATCGGTCAGGCGTACGCGACCAGCGTGTACAAGACCGCCCTCGTCGCCCACTTCGGTGTCAGCTTGACCCAGATCGGCCTGATCTTCTCGATCGCCATCGTCATGCTCGGACTGTCCGCCGCGCTGATGGGAACGTGGGTCGACACACAGGGCCCGCGCAAGGCGATGTTCGTGTCGGCGCTGTTCTGGTCCGGCGGATTCCTCGTGGGCTCGCTCGGCATCTTCTCCGGCCAGCTCTGGCTGGTCTACCTCGGCTACGGCTTCATCGGCGGGATCGGCCTGGGCATCGGCTACATCTCCCCGGTTTCGACCTTGATCAAGTGGTTCCCTGACCGTCCCGGGCTGGCCACCGGCATGGCGATCATGGGATTCGGCGGCGGCGCCCTGATCGCCAGCCCGGTCTCCACGGCGCTGCTCGCACTCTATGACCCCAACTCGGGTGCGGAGGGCTGGGTGGCCAGCGGAGACGCGGTCGGCAAACTCTTCCTCACCCTCGCCGTCGTGTACCTCGCGTACATGATGTTCGGCGCGTTCACGATCCGCGTTCCCGCCGCCGGCTGGAAGCCGGAGGGCTTCGACCCGGCCACGATCAAGGCGAGGCCGCTCGTGACGGACAAGAACGTGTCGGCGGCCAACGCCATCAAGACCCGCCAGTTCTGGCTGGTCTGGGTCGTACTCTTCTGCAACGTCACGGCCGGCATCGGCATCCTCGAGCAGGCGGCGCCGATGATCCAGGACTTCTTCCGCCAGCCCGACGGCACCTCCACCGTGTCGGTCGTCGTGGCCGGCGGCTTCGTCGGCCTGCTGTCCATCGCCAACATGGGCGGCCGATTTGTCTGGTCCGCGACATCCGACAAGACGGGGCGCCGGAACATCTACATGGTCTATCTGGGCGTCGGCTCCGTTCTCTACCTCCTCCTCGCCCTGTTCGGGTCCAGCACAACCGCGCTCTACGTTCTGCTGGCCTTCGTCATCATCTCGTTCTACGGCGGGGGTTTCGCGACCGTGCCCGCCTACCTGCGGGACCTCTTCGGCACCTTCCAGGTCGGCGCCATCCACGGCCGGCTGCTGACCGCCTGGTCCGCGGCCGGGATCGCCGGACCGCTGATCGTCAACGGTTTCCTCGACGCCCAGGGCACCCCGGGCGCGCTCACCGCCCAGGCCTACCAGCCGGCACTGCTCACCATGGTGGGACTGCTGGTGATCGGCTTCCTGGCGAACCTGATGGTGCGGCCGGTCCAGGCCACATTCCACGAAACGGTCACCGCTCGCCCGGTGGTCGGCCAACCAGCGATGGAGTCCTGACATGAAGAGCGCACAACTCACAATCGCCTGGGCGCTGGTCGGGATCCCGCTGGCCTACGGCGTGTTCATGACCCTGACCAGGGTCGCCGCGCTCTTCGGGTAGTCGGCACGGCGCGGTTCGGCGCGGTCCGGCGCGGTCCGGCGCGGTCCGGCGCAGTTCGTGCCGTTCGTGCCGTCCGTGCCGTCCGTACCGTCCAGCACCTGTGCCGTCCAGCACTATCCGTACCGTCCAGCACCTGTGCCGTCCAGCACCATCCGTGCCGTCCAGCACCATCCGTGCCGTCCGCACGCGGGCCGTGGCATCCCCTCGCCGTCCAGCACCGTCCACTTGCGCCAATTGCGCCGAGAGTCGCCGTTCCACCGGCGATTCTCGGCGCATTCGGCGATTCTCGGCGCCGAGTTCGCCACTTCCGGTCGAGTTCGCCGGGCACACCAGGCGAACTCGACCGCAACTGACGAAGTGGGCGCACCGACCGGGCCCGCCCGGCGCGACAACGGATGCCCGCCCGGTGCGACAACGGATGCCCGCCCGGCGCGACAACGGATGCCCGTTGCCGCCCTTCGAATCGCCGAGTACGCCACTTCAGGTCGAGTTCGCCCGGCACACCAGGCGAACTCGACCGCAACTGACGAAGTGGGCGCGCCGACCGGGCACGCACGGCCCGCCACCGGATGCCCGCCCCCGGCGCCAACGGATGCCCGGCCCACCACCCCGGACCCCACTGTCAGTGGCTCCGACTACGATTGACCCCGTGGTTACCGCCCTGTATCGCCGCTACCGGCCCGAGACCTTTGCCGAAATGATCGGTCAGTCTCAGGTGACGGATCCCCTGATGACTGCCCTGCGCACGAACCGGGTGAACCATGCCTATCTGTTCAGCGGCCCCCGCGGCTGCGGCAAGACGACATCCGCCCGTATTCTCGCGCGCTGCCTGAACTGCGCCGAAGGTCCGACCGACACTCCGTGCGGGGTCTGCCCGAGCTGCGTGGAACTGTCCCGCGACGGCGGCGGCTCCCTCGACGTGGTCGAGATCGACGCGGCCAGTCACAACGGCGTCGACGATGCCCGCGACATCCGTGAGCGCGCGATCTTCGCGCCGGCCCGCGACCGCTACAAGATCTTCATCCTCGACGAGGCGCACATGGTGACGCCGCAGGGGTTCAACGCCCTGCTGAAGATCGTCGAAGAGCCGCCCGAACACGTCAAGTTCATCTTCGCGACGACGGAACCCGAAAAGGTGATCGGCACCATCCGTTCGCGCACGCATCACTACCCGTTCCGGCTCGTGCCGCCGGGGCCGATGCTCGAATACGTGCAGCAGATGTGCGAGACCGAGAAGATGACCGTGGCGCCCGGCGTGCTGCCGCTGGTCGTGCGGGCCGGCGGCGGGTCGCCGCGCGACACCCTGTCCCTGCTCGACCAGCTGATGGCCGGCTCCGACGGGCACTCGGTCGAGTACGAGCGGGCCGTGGCGCTGCTCGGCTACACGAACGCGTCCCTGCTCGACGAGTCGATCGACGCGATCGCCGACCGCGACCCGTCCGCCGCGTTCGACGCGGTCGACCGGGTCATCCAGACCGGCCAGGACCCGCGCCGCTTCGTTGAAGACCTGCTCGAGCGCCTCCGCGACCTGATCATCGTGGGCGCCACGTCCGCGGCCGGGGCCGCCGCCGTGCTCCGCGGCGTGCCGCAGGATGAACTCGACCGCATGGCCGTGCAGGCCGCCAAGTTCGGCCCGGCCGAGCTGTCCCGCACCGCCGACGTGATCAACGCCGCCCTCACCGAGATGACTGGCGCCACCTCGCCGCGCCTCCACCTCGAACTCATGATCGCCCGCGTGCTCATCCCCGCCAGCGACGACTCCACCCGCGGCGCGCTCGCCCGCGTCGAGCGCCTCGAGCGGCGCATCGGCGTGGGTGCCGTCAACAGCGTTGGTGCCGTCAACAGCGTTGGCGCTGGCAACGCTGACGTCGCCGATTCCCGGGTGACGGATGCCCCGGCCCCGCCCGCCGGGTCGGCCTCGCCGCCCGCCCGTGGTGCCGACGTCGCCTCGTCCGTTCCGACTTCCACTGCGCCGGGTTCAGCTGCACCCGTTTCTGCCGCGACGACTTCTGCGGCGTCGTCTTCGACCGCACGTTCCGCTGGTGCGTCGCCTTCTGGCGCGCCGACGCCGGTCCCCGCCCAGGCCTCCGCTTCGACCCCGGCCTCCGCGCCGACCCCTGATCCGGTCGCAGCCGAGAAGCCGCGCCCGGTCGGACCGGTGACCTTCCAACAGGTCAAGGATGCCTGGCCCGAGATCCTCGAGGCGGTCAAGGTCGCCAAGTTCAACGCCTGGCTGGTGCTCTACACGGCACGGGCCATCGAGCTCCGCGACGGCGACCTGCTCGTGCTCTCGTTCCCCAGCCAGAAAGACGTCGAGGGACTCAGGCCGTCCACCGCACCCGGACCGGGCGTCGGCGACCACCTCAAGAAGGCCGTCAACGACGTGCTCGGATTCACGCCGAGGCTCACCGCGAAGGTGGATGCGCCCCCGATCTCCGGCGGCCGCGAAGCCCCGGCGGGCGTCGCGGCGACTCCGCCGGCGCCGTCCGCGGTGGCGCCCACGGTGACAACGCCAACGTCAGCTCCGACATCTGCGGCCCCAAGCGCTGCAGCCCCGTCGCCTGCAGCCCCGTCATCTGCTGCCGCGCCGCTCACCTCGACCCCGACGGTCGGCCGAACCGGATCAACATCCTCCGAGACCAGGACAGCCCCCGAGAGTCCGGCATCGACACCGACCGAGGCCGACACCGACGCGGAACCCGACCCGGCCGGCGTTTCCGTCGCCGCAGAAGTCGAAGTCGGTGCCAACGGCGCGGGTGCTTCCGAAAACACCTCGGCCTCCGCGAGTATCTCCGCGCCCCTGAACACGACCGCGTCCGCAACCACGGGGGCACCCGCTGAAGCCCCCGCCTCCGCGCCCGCAGCCACTTCGGCACCTACCTCTACCTCCGCACCCGTGCCCGCCTCCGCACCGGCGAAGGCCGCGGCACGGGCATCCGTCGCACCGGAACCCTCCCCCGGGGGATGGGTGACGGCCACGATTCCCAGCTCCCCGGCGGCAGACAGCGGCTGGGCCACGGTGGTCATCCCCGGATCCGGCGGTGCGGCCGCGCAGGCGACGCCGGCGCAAGCTCCGGCGGCCCTCCGTCCGGCCGACGCGTCCCGCCCCGCGCCGACCGTTGTGCGCACGCCCGAACGCGCATCCGAGCAGGAGCCGCCCTTCGACGAAGAGCCCCCGCCGTTCGACGACGAATTCCCGCCGGACGTCCACGCCGAACGCGCTCAGTCCGCGCGCTTCCAGGCCGCGGGGCCGACCTCGGGCGCACGTGCCGCGGCGCCCACTGCCACCGCCCCTCCCACCGCCCCGCCCGCGCCCACCGCCCCGACCCAGGCCACGGGCGGAGCGGCATCCGTTGCCCGTCGTGGTCCCGCCTTCGCCGAGAAGCAGCGTTACGGTGAGTCGGTGGTGCGTGAGATCCTCGGGGCAACGTTCCTCGAAGAACAGCCGCACGAGCCGGCCTCGCGCCAGAGAGGCGACTAACCCATGTATGAAGGCATCGTTCAGGAACTGATCGACGAGCTCAACCGCCTGCCCGGAATCGGGCCCAAGTCGGCTCAGCGCATCGCGTTCCACATTCTGCAGACCGAGGCGTTCGACGTGACCCGCCTCGCGAACGTGCTCCTCGAGGTGCGCGACAAGGTTCGTTTCTGCGAGATCTGCGGCAACGTCTCCGAGCAACAGACCTGCCTGATCTGCCGTGACCCGCGCCGCAACCCCGCGATGATCTGCGTGGTCGAAGAGGCCAAGGACGTCGTCGCCGTCGAGCGCACCCGCGAATTCAAGGGGCTCTATCACGTGCTCGGCGGGGCGATCAGCCCCATCGACGGGATCGGACCCGACGACCTGCGCATCCGTCAGCTGATGCAGCGCCTCGCCGACAACACCGTGCAGGAAGTCATCATCGCCACCGACCCGAACCTCGAGGGGGAGGCGACCGCCACGTACCTCTCGCGCCTGCTGACCACCCTCGAGATCAAGGTCACCCGGCTCGCGTCCGGGCTGCCGGTCGGCGGCGACCTGGAGTACGCCGACGAGGTCACCCTCGGTCGCGCCTTCGAGGGCCGCCGCACCGTCACGAACTGAGGCGCGCCGGCCATACTCGCGGCTCTGGCCCAAACGGTGACCCCTGCGCCCAAACGTCACATGGCCGGTGCCGAATACATCTGCATTTATGATGGAATCTTAGCTGTGCCCGCGTTTCCGAACCCCAGGAGTGCCACGTGAGCTTGATCGTGCAGAAGTTCGGCGGATCATCCGTCGCCGACGCTGAAAGTATCAAGCGCGTGGCCAAGCGCATCGTCGACACCCGCAAGGCCGGCAACGAGGTCGTCGTCGCCGTCTCCGCGATGGGCGACTCCACCGACGAGCTCCTCGACCTGGCGCACCAGGTCACCCCGATCCCCGCGCCGCGCGAGCTCGACATGCTGCTCACGGCCGGCGAACGCATCTCCATGGCCCTCCTCGCGATGGCGATCAAGAGCATGGGCTACGACGCCCGCTCCTTCACCGGCAGCCAGGCGGGCATGATCACGGATGCCCACCACGGCTCCGCGCGCATCGTCGACGTCACCCCCGGGCGCCTCCGCGACGCCCTCGACGAGGGTGCCGTCGCAATCGTCGCCGGCTTCCAGGGCTTCAACCGCGACACCAAAGACATCACCACCCTCGGCCGCGGCGGCTCCGACACCACCGCGGTGGCCCTCGCCGCCGCGCTGAACGCCGACATCTGCGAGATCTACACGGATGTCGACGGCGTCTTCACCGCGGACCCGCGCGTCGTCCCCCGCGCCCACAAACTCGACCGCATCTCCAGCGAGGAAATGCTCGAGCTGGCCGCGTCCGGCGCCAAGGTGCTCTACATTCGGGCAGTGGAATATGCCCGCCGGCACGGTGTGACGCTGCACGTGCGCTCCTCGTTCAACAACAACGTGGGCACCATCGTGTACAACCCGGATACCACCAGCCCGCACATCGCGATCCCGAACTCCTCGATCGCCGAGCACACGCATCCCAATAACGCACTCGCGAATGGAGAGACAGTGGAAGAGCCAATCATCGCCGGGGTCGCCGCCGACCTGAGCGAAGCCAAGGTCACGGTCGTCGGCGTTCCCGACATTCCCGGCAAGGCCGCGCAGATCTTCAAGATCGTCGCCAAGACCAACGCCAACGTGGACATGATCGTGCAGAACGTCTCGGCCGCGGCCACGGGCCTGACCGACATCTCCTTCACCCTGCCCAAGTCGGAGGGCCAGCAGGTGCTGACCGCGCTGACGAATGAGCAGGCCAACGTCGGTTTCGCCGGACTTCAGTACGACGACCAGATCGGCAAGCTCGCGCTGGTCGGCGCCGGGATGCGCACCAACACGGGCGTCTCCGCCAAGCTGTTCGAGGCCCTCTACGAGGCTGGGATCAACATCGAGATGATTTCCACCAGCGAGATCCGCATCTCGGTGGTCACCCGGGCCGACACGATCAACGAGGCGCTGCGGGTGGTGCACACGGCTTTCGGGCTCGATTCCACCGACGAGGCCGTCGTGCACGGCGGCACCGGCCGCTAGCCGCATCCGTCGCGCCTGCCCCGCCGTCCCCACCCATCCCCACCAGCCCAGCCCCAGGCCAGGCCCGGTCCCCACCCGCCCGTCCCCCGCCCGTCCCCACCCCTTCCCAACCACGCCCCGCCCGTCCCCACCCGCCCGTCCCCCGCCCGTCCCCACCCCTTCCCAACCACGCCCCACCCGTCCCCACCCCCAACCACGCCCCGCCCGTCCCCACCCCNACCCCCAACCACGCAACTGTCACCTGGTGCTTCTGTGGCTAATTCAGGAAAACCGGCCACGGATGCCCCAATCCGGCCCGATTTCAGGCTAAACCGGAAGAATCTCCTGAGTTAGCCACCAGGGCCGGAGCAGACACGGCGTCGAACTGGCACCGGCACCGGAACACCGACCACATCAGTCCCATGAGCATCACAAGCACCACCCGCGAGCAGCAGAGGAACACACAGTGACCAGCACCGCAGCCACCAGCACCGCAGGAATCCAGATCGGCGTCGTCGGCGCCACCGGCCAGGTCGGGGCCGTCGTTCGCCGCCTGCTCGAGGAGCGCGACTTCCCGGTCGCCGGCATCCGTTTCTTCGCGTCATCCCGGTCCGCCGGCACCACTCTGTTGTTCAAGGGCAAGAAGATCGTCGTCGAAGACGCCGCCACCGCCGACCCAAGAGGCCTCGACGTGGCCATCTTCTCCGCCGGCGCCACGCTGTCCAAGGTGCAGGCGCCCCGCTTCGCCGCTGCCGGCGTCACCGTGATCGACAACTCGTCCGGCTGGCGGATGGACCCCGACGTGCCCCTCGTCGTCAGCGAGGTCAACCCGGAGGCCATCAAGCTCGCCACCAAGGGCATCATCGCAAACCCGAACTGCACCACCATGGCGGCCATGCCCGTACTCAAGGTGTTGCACGATGAGGCCGGCCTCGAGCGCCTGATCGTGAGCACCTACCAGGCCGTCTCCGGCAGCGGACTCGCCGGCGCCCGCGAGCTGGCCAGCCAGGTGCGCGCCGCCGCGGCCAGCGACAACCTGCTGCAGCTGGTGCACGACGGTTCCGCCGTGCCGATGCCCGACCCGATCGTCTACGTTCGCCCGATCGCCTTCGACGTCATCCCGCTGGCCGGCTCCATCGTCGACGACGGCGAGTTCGAGACCGACGAGGAGAAGAAGCTCCGCAACGAGAGCCGCAAGATCCTCGACCTGCCCGAACTCCGCGTCTCCGGCACCTGCGTGCGCGTCCCCGTCTTCACCGGCCACGCCCTGTCGATCAACGCCGAATTCGCCAACCCGCTGTCGGTCGCCCGCGCGCTCGAGCTGCTGGCCACCGCGCCCGGCGTGGTGCTGACGGATGTCCCCACCCCCCTCCAGGCGGCCGGCCAGGACCCGAGCTTCGTCGGCCGGGTACGTCAGGACAGCGGTGTGCCGAACGGGCGCGGCCTCGCCCTCTTCATCACCAACGACAATCTGCGCAAGGGCGCCGCGCTCAACGCCGTGCAGATCGCGGAACTCGTCGCCGCCGATCTGCTCGCACTCCCGCGCTGACCCGCGGCCGCGGATCCGGTCCTCGCCGACCACCGCGGTCAGCAGAAGTGCTGATCAAGGCGTGAGAACCGGCATCCGCGGCCCGGCAGGGGCGGCACCCGCCGGCCGTCCCCTCGCGGCCCGCGCACCCGCCGGCCTGGGCCCCGCGGCACCAGTCTTCGCTCGGTGGTGAACGTTCGACCGCTCTCTCCGCTAGTGTCAGACCTCGTGGGCGGGATTCGGAATTCAGCAGCCGTGCGACGGGCCGCTTTTGTGTTGTTCGCCGGCATCGCTCTAGCCAGCATCGCCACGTCCCTGGCGCTGCTCGTCGGTGCCCCCGCCGAGCACTGGCTGATCGCCGCGGCGGGCGTGCTCTGCGCGGCCGTCCTGGAACTCACCTGGGTGCGGGTGGGCGCCGTGGAGCACCGCAGCCCGGTGATCAGCCTTCCCATGCTGGCCCTGCCTGCGCTCGCCCCGACCCTGTCGGCGGAAGCCGCGATCGGCCTGATCTCGCTCGGCGTCCTGCTGGCCATCCTGATCGAGGCCGGCCGCGCATCCGTCGCCTTCTACAGTGCCGGGTTGCAGGGTGCCGGCGGCATCGTCTCCGCCCTGATCTACGCCGGCCTGACCGGCGCCGGGTTGCCCGTGCTGCCGGCGGTGGCCGCGGCATCCGTGGGCTACGTCGCCTTCGTCGTCCTGGTCGAAGTGCTGCGACACCGCCTGGCGAACTCTCCCGTCGAGCGCGGCGGCCGCCCGCTCCTGTCGCCGGTGCGGCTCGCCGTCACCCTGGTCGGCTGCGCCCTGATCTCCGTGATCGCCCGAGTCTGGACTGTCGAGGGCGTGCCGGTGATGGTCGTGGTGGGCACCACCCTCGAAGCAGCCAGGGTGCTGGTCGCCCTGGTGATCGTCGCCACCATCGTCAAGGTGTCAACCACGGTCTCGGTCATGCGCCGCCGGCTCGCCGGGATGGTCAGCGGCGCGAGCGCGCTGAGCACCGACCCGGGCGCCGACGCGCAGTCCGGCGCCACCGCCACCATCGTCGAGGTGCTCCGGCAGGCGGTTGAAGAGACCATCGGGGCCGAATCCGTCTCCGTGCGGGCGGAGCCGGCCCGCCCCGGGGAGATCAGCATGGCCCTGCCGCTGGGCGCCGTTCCCGGCAAGGACATGTACATCGTCGCCCGCCGCGACCCCATGGACGGTGCCTTCACCGGAAACGACCGCCGGGCGCTCCAGGCCCTCGCGACCACGGCGGGGATGGTGGTCAAGGCACGCGCGAACATCGCCGGCCTGACCCTCCGGGCCAACACCGACCCGCTGACGAGCCTGCCGAACTACGGCGCGTTCCAGGAGGCCCTGGCCAACATCAACGACCACCGGGACTACTCCGAGGCGCTCGCGGTGCTGTTCATCGACATTGACGACTTCAAGCGCCTCAACGACCGGTTCGGCCACCAGGTGGGCGACGAGATGCTCAAGGAACTCGGCCGCCGACTCAGCGCGGTCGTGCGGCCGAACGACGTGGTGGCCCGCGTCGGCGGCGACGAATTCGTGGTCATCCTCACCCACCTCACGTCGCTCGCCGAGGCCAAGATCATCGCCGAGCGCATCCTGGTGGAGTCCGGCAAGCCGGTGACCATCGGTCAGAACACCCACAACCCGGTGATCAGCGTGGGGCTGGCCTACTCCGCGCACCGGGAAACCGACGTCAACCAGCTCGTGCAGGACGCCGACCGCTCCATGCTCGCGATCAAGAAGTCCCGCCGGCGCGGCGGCCCGGCGAACGAGAGCAGCATCAACATCTCCAGCCACCGGTCCTCGCAGATGAACGACATCATCGCCCATGCCATCGACGAGGACCTGCTCGAACTCGCGTTCCAGCCCATCGTCAGCCTCGTCACCGGGCAGATCTGGGCGTTCGAGGCGCTCGTGCGCTACACCCACCCCGACCTGGGTCCGCTGTCCCCGCCGTCGATCGTGGAGAAGGCCAAGGGCCTCGGCCGGCTCGACGCGATGACCCGCCAGGTGGCCGTCAAGGCGATGAAGGCGGCCGCCGACTTCCGTCTGGTCGAGCCACGCGTGGTCTGCATGACCATCAACGTGGAGGCCGGGCAGATCCTGCCCGAACGCGTCGGCACGTACATCGAAGACCTCGCCGGACGCTACCCCGGCATCTCGCTCTGCCTCGAACTCAACGAACGGTCGATGACCAAGGTGACGCCCGCCATCCGTGCCCAGGCCGACCGCCTACGCGACCTCGGCCTGATGATCGCGCTGGACGACTACGGTTCCCAGGACTCCTCGGTCGACGCCCTGGTACGGATGCCGATGGACATCCTCAAAATCGACCGCAGCCTTGTCGACGACCTCGACGACGTCCGCCAGCGCGAGGTGCTCACCGCCCTGCAGGGCTTCGGCGACAACCTCGAGTATTCGATGATCGTCGAAGGCGTGGAGAACGACGCCATGGCCGACCACCTGATCAGACTCGGCATCCGCAGCGCGCAGGGGTTCCACTACGGCGTGCCGGAGAACTTCGAGAACACCCTCACCCGGCTGGAATTGCACGGGGCCCGGGCCGTCGTGCCGCGCGGCGCGCCGGTCGGCGCCGGCCGTCCCGCCACGGCCGCGGTCGACGTCGTGTTGTCGGACGTCGTGCCGGACGCGGTCCCACAGCCCTAGCGGGCCGCTGTCTCGAGAGTCGGAACCGATATCCTTGACTCCATGAGTGCAGAGCCGATTCCGTTCGAGGTGGAGACGCTCGTTCTCGACCTCGAACCCGAACGCCGTGCCGTGCTCTACCCGGTGCTCGACACCGTGCGCGACGCCATGCCGAAGGGCTACCGGCTCGGCGTGTACGGCGGCATCCTCGGCTGGGTGGTTCCGCTGGAGACGTACCCCGACACGTACAACAAGCAGCCGCTCGCCTACGTCAGCCTGGCCGCGCAGAAGAACTACAACTCGCTCTACCTGATGGCCCTCTACAGCTTTCCCGAGAAAGATGCCGCGTTCCGCGCCGAGTGGGCCGCCACCGGCCGCACTCTGAACATGGGCAAGAGCTGCGTGCGCTTCAAGACGCTGGCCGACCTGGATCTCGATCTTGTCGCCCGAGTCATCGCCAAAGTGTCCGTTGAGGAATTCATTGCCAACTACGAGCGCGTGAAGTCCAGCGCCTGAGCCGTTTCGGCCCGAGTCGCGGGCCAACCGTTACCTGTGGTGCCCGCGTTCCGGCGGGAGGAATCCGTTACCGGCGTTACACTCGAAAGTGTGAATCCAATGGCGAATGTCGATGTCGTTCTTATTGGTGGCGGCATAATGAGCGCCACCCTCGGTACCTTGATCAAGCAGTTGCAGCCCGACTGGAGCATCGAGATCTACGAGCGACTGGGGGAAGTCGCGCAGGAAAGCTCGAACCCGTGGAACAATGCGGGCACCGGCCACGCCGCTCTGTGTGAGCTGAACTACATGCCGGAGGCGAAGGACGGAACCGTCACCGCCGAGAAGGCCGTGGCGATCAACGAGCAGTTCCAGATCAGCCGCCAGCTGTGGGCGCACCTGGTCGAGACGGGCGCGCTGCCGGAGCCGAAGAACTTCATCAACTCCACCCCGCACATGACGTTCGTGCACGGAAAGTCCAGCATCGAATACCTGCGCAAGCGGTTCGCGGTGCTCAAGGACCAGCCCCTGTTCCAGGGCATGGAGTACAGCGAGGACCCGGCCGTGATCGGCACCTGGACCCCGCTCCTGACCAGGAAGCGCCCGAAGAACGACAAGATCGCGGCGACCCGGATCGTGTCCGGCACCGACGTCGACTTCGGCGCCCTCACCCGTTACCTCTTCGATTCCCTCGCCGCCGCGGGCGCGGGCGTGCACGTGAACCAGCAGGTCACGGGCGTCAAGCAGCTTCCGGATGGCACGTGGAACCTGAACCTGCGCCGCCTGGTCGGCAACCACCCGAGTGCGGTGAACGCCCGGTTCGTCTTCGTCGGCGCGGGTGGCGGCGCCCTGGCGCTGCTGCAGCAGAGCGGCATCCCCGAGATCAAGGGTTTCGGCGGCTTCCCGATCAGCGGCCAGTTCCTGCGCACCACGAACCCGAAGCTGGTCAGCCAGCACCACGCCAAGGTCTACGGCAAGGCCGCCGTGGGCGCCCCGCCGATGTCGGTGCCGCACCTCGACACCCGCGTGGTCGAGGGGGAGACCTCGCTATTGTTCGGGCCCTACGCCGGCTTCACGCCCAAGTTCCTCAAGTCGAGCACCTGGTTCGACCTGCCGTTCTCGATCCGCACGCACAACATCGGGCCGATGCTCGGTGTCGCCGCGCACAACTTCGGCCTGATGAAGTACCTGATTGGCGAGGTTTTCGCCTCGAAGAAGACGAAGCTCAAGGCGCTGCAGGAGTTCATCCCCACGGCCAAGATAGAGGACTGGGAACTCATCACCGCCGGCCAGCGCGTGCAGGTGATGAAGAAGGACCCGAAGCTCGGCGGGGTGCTGCAGTTCGGCACCGAGGTCATCACCTCGGCCGACGGCACCATCGCGGGCCTGCTCGGCGCGTCCCCGGGTGCGTCCACGGCGGCCCCGATCATGGTGGACCTGATCAAGCGCTGCTTCCCCGACCAGTACCCGGCCTGGGAGCCCAAGCTGCGCGAGATGATCCCGAGCCTCGGCACGAAGCTGTCCGACGACCCGGCCGCCGCGGCCGCGTCCCTGGCCGCCACCGCGAAGACCCTGAACCTCACCGCGTAGTCCTTCCGCCCGTCCCGCCCGTCCCGCCCGTCCCGCCCGCGGTCCGCGGGCGCGGGCGGCGGTGCTCCTGCTGCTACCCACCGAAGTGCAGTCGGAGACGAGGCCCCCTGTGGCCAACTCAGGAGATCCGCGACGCCTCGCCCCGACTCCGGCACTGGTCCGCGGCGGCGCCAGTGCACCAATTCTCCTGAGTTGGCCACGACCGCAGGCCGGCCCCGCCGCAGCCGATCACCAGTCGAGCACGCACGCGGATAGCCGCAGCATCCGCTTGCATCTCTCTAGAACGTGTGTTCGAATAGGTGCATGCGGTGGAGCGGACAGGAACTCACGACGGAGCAGGCGGGCGCCCTGCCCGGACTCGCCCGCCTGAACAACCTGGTGCGCAGCGTGCGCACGCCCGAATTCGCCGGGATCACGTTCCACGAGGTGCTGGCGAAGTCGGCCCTGAACCGCGTGCCGGGCCAGAGCGCGATGCCCTTTGGCTGGACCATCAACCCCTACCGCGGCTGCTCCCACGCCTGCACCTACTGTTTCGCCCGGCCCACCCACACCTACCTCGACCTCGACGCGGGCACAGACTTCGACAACGAGATCATCGTCAAGGTGAACGTGGCCGAGGTGCTGCAGCGGGAGCTGAAGAAGCCAACCTGGGGCCGGCATCCGGTGGCGCTCGGCACCAACACCGACCCGTACCAGCGCGCCGAGGGCCGCTACCGGCTGATGCCCGGCGTGATCGCCGCGCTCGCGCAGTCCGGCACGCCGCTCTCCATCCTGACCAAGGGCACGCTGCTCCGCCGCGACCTCGACCTGCTCGTCGAGGCGAGCGAACTCGTCCCCGTCGACCTGGCCCTGTCGATCGCCATCTACGACGACGAGCTGCAGCAGGCGGTCGAGCCGGGCACCCCGTCCACGGTCGCGCGCCTGGCCACGGTGACGGCGGTGCGCGAGCGCGGACTCGACTGCTCGGTCTTCATGATGCCGATCCTGCCCTTCCTCACCGACACGAAGGCCCACCTCGACGAGGCGCTGCGCCAGGCGAAGGATGCCGGTGCGTCGAGCATCATGTACACCGCGCTCCATCTACGCCCGGGCGTGCGGGACTGGTACCTGCAGTGGCTGGCCCGCGACCACCCGGAGCTGCTGCCGCGCTACCTCGAGCTCTACGCCAAGGGCGCCTATGCGCCCAAGGACTACCGGGTCTGGCTGGCCGCCCGAATCAAACCCCTGATCAAGGCGCACGGACTGCAGCGTGGGCTGGAGGATCCGTCCACCGGCGGCGTGCGCTCGACGGCGCTCGGCCGTCCCGCCACGCCCGGCAGGGGTACTGGCCTGGCGGGCAGCGGCGCCGGTGCCGGCCGCGGTACCCGGAGCGGCGCCGGCCGCGACTCGGCGAATACCGCCGTGCGGCGCTCACTGATCGCCGAGGAGCTCCCGCCCGAGTTGAGCCCGACTCTCTTCTGACCGACCGCCCCGACTCCGGCGAACAGGCCGCGAACGAATGCCCCGCCCCGAACGAATTCGGCGGCGACCGGCCCAGATCGGCGCGGCGTCAGACCTGGGGAATCCGGCACGTTTCCGTGCCGCCCGGCAGACGGTGGCGGTTTCGGTAGAACACCGATTGGACCCGGTTGAGCAGCAAGGAAGCGACCGGGGTCATCATTACGCGTCCGAAGAACGGATACGGGTTGCGAGCCGTGAGCAGCATCCCGGCCATCGCGCCCACACCGACCACGTGACTGCCATCGGCCCGCACGAGCACGGGGCCTTCGAGGCAGGTCGCCAGGGTCACGCCGAGCGCGTCCAGGTCGACCGACTGGTACGTTGCGAAAACAATCTGCGGCGCGATCCGGCGCTTCATGCGGTCGACTGCGTTTTGGCACAGGCCGCAGTCACCATCGAATAGAAAAAGCGCTGTCGTCAAGGTGGAACCCTTCGTCGTCGGTACTCCAGCGGCACGCTGCCGCGCCAACCTTCACCAAGTATACCCCTGGGGGTATGCTCGGAAGCCGCCTGCGCCCGGATGCCTCAACCCGGCCATCACCCTTCGAGCGGATGCCCCGGCCCCGAACGAATTCGACGGAGATTTTGCCCAAATCAGGCGCACAGCAGGCGAGAACGCATGTTTTCGCCAAAATCTCCGTCGAATTGGTTAGAACGACGGGCAGCTTGCGCCCCGAACGGGGAACACGGCCGCCGAAATGGGATACTCGACCGATACACCCGCACGAACGCGCCGCAGAACGTACCGCAGATCGCGGTGCAGCACACGTGCGACCACACCAACACACACGCACCACACGCACCACACGCACCACACGCACCACACGCACCAACACGAACGGAACAGTAATGACGCTTGGCTTGCCAGACCACCTGGTGGCGAGAACCATCAGTCACGCCCTCGCGCGTGCCTCGCACTGGTTCGGACTCACCTGCCTCGCCGGCGCACTGCTCGCCCTGCTGGCCCTGAACTTCGCCCACCGCCCCACCGCCACCACCGCCACCGCCGCCACCGCCTCCACCATCTCCACCACAACCTCCGCCGCCCTCTGGTTCACCATCCTCGCCCTCCTCGCCATGGCCGGCTTCCTGATCGAGCTCTCCCTGCGCCGCACGGTCACCCTGACCATCGCCTACCTGATTGTCGGCAGCGGCTGCATCTACCTCTTCACGGTCACCATCCTCGGCATGCCCGACGTGTTCCCGTTCTCGAACCTGTTCCTGGTGGCCCTGCCCAAGCTGGCCCTGATCATGGTCGGCGGCGCCGGCACCGGCGCCCTTGCCGGCGTGCTCTGGAGCACCCTCGGCTTCGTGCTGGCCGAAGCCGTCACGGTGCTCGCCGCCCTCCAGACGCAGGTGCCCTACAGCCCCGACCCCTTCACCATCTCCACCTACCTGTTCCTCGTCGGCGTGCTCCTCTTCGCCCATTTCGCCCGCCGCCAGGCCGCGGCCCAGACTGCCCTGCACCGGGCCGTCCTCGCCGATCGGGCCCGCCTGCTGCGCCACGACCTCGACCAGCGCGCCCTGGCCCGCACCCAGGACACCACCCTCACCGAGCTCGTCGCGCTCGCCCGCGCGCACGCCGGCCCGCTCAGCCCGAACCTGGCCGGCAGCATCCGTGCCACCCTGCAGACCCTGCGCGGCACCGACTGGCTGACCGACGCCGACCAGCGCAGCGTTGAGCCGTCCGCGGGCACGGATGCCTGGCTCACCAGCGAGGTCTACGCCGCCATCGAGCGCAGTCGCGATCGCGGCCTCGTGGTCGAAGTCACGGGGGAGCGCGCCGCCCTCGGCCGCCTCGACCCGGTCAGCGACCGCGAGCTCGGCCTCGCCGTGCAGCAGTGCCTGACCAACGTGATCCTGCACTCGGGCATCGTGGCCGCCGAGGTCGTGATCGAGAGCGAACTCGACAGCATCTCTCTGATGGTGATGGACGCCGGCCGCGGCTTCACCGAATCCGAAACCGGCTCCGACCGCCTCGGCCTGCGCCAGGCCGTGCGCCACCGCATCGAACGCCTGGGTGGTTCGGTGAGCATCCTCACCCGCCCCGGCGCGGGCACATCGGTGCTGCTGAACGTGCCGGTCCCCATATCAGACCCGATCACGACGGATGCCGCAACCCTCGGCGAGCAGGCCCCCCGATGACCGCCGCCACCCCCGGCGCCAGCACCGCCGCCACCCCCGGCGCCAGCAGCGCCGCCACCCCCGGCCCAAGCACCGCCCCCGAAACCGCTCCCATCCCCACCACCGCGGCCACCCCCACCCCGCTCGCCCCCGCGACGCCCACCCCGCGCACCCTCACCCAGCAGCGGCTCGACCCGCTGGGCACCCTCGCCACCTGGCCGCTCGCTCCGGTCATCGCTACGGTCGTTTTCGGCTACGCGGCGCTGGCCACGTCGTGGCAGGCCGACCAGTCGCGGTATCCGGTGCTCGTCGGGCTGGCCCTGCTGGCCATCGCCGGCGCGGCCGCCACCCTCGTCATCGGCACCCGGCCGTCCGAGCCGCCGTTCCGGCTCGGCTCTCACCTGGCCATGATCGGCCTCGCCGTCAGCGCCTACCTGCTCGACCAGGCGTCCCGCTGGGGCGCGAACACCCTCCTGCAAGACGACTTCGGACCCGTCGCCATCGGCCTCCTCCTGCTTGCCCTCGCCCCGTACCGCCCGTGGCGGGAGATCACCCTGTCGGCGGTGGCGGCATCCGTCATCGTCGCCGCCGTCACCGTGCCGCAGGCCCCGTTCCTCGCCATCACCGTGCCGCCGGCCGTCTACGCGGTCGTGTCGGTCACCCCGGTTTTGGCCCTCGGCCTGGCCGCGGCCGCCTACTCCCGCCGCATGGTGCGCCTGCTGCTGGCTTGGCAGACGGATGCCCGCCGCGCCATCGCCGAACGCACCGAGGAGTCGCGCGGCCGAGTCGTGCGTGCCGTGGTCGGGCAGCAGCTCGCCGACCTCGAAACCGGCGTCTTCCCCCTCTTCACCGACGTGCTCGAACGCGGCGAGGTCACCAAGGCCGACATCGCCCGGGCCAACGAGCTGGCCGCCCGCGTGCGCCGTTCACTCGTGCAGGACATCGACCTGACCTGGCTGGACGCCGTCATCGCCCGGGAGCGCGCCCGGCTGGTCGAGCGCGGCCTGGATCCGCTCTTCGTGGTCGCCGACCCCGAGCACCGCGCCCTGCGCTTCGGACCCGACCAGCGCGCCGCCACCGCCGCCCTGATCAGCCTGCTCTGCGCCGCCCCCGGCTTCGACCCGCGCAGCCTCGTGGTGCAGGTCGCCGACGGGGCCCGGCCGGCCGCTCCCGGGCACGCCGGGCAGAGCGAGCAACCCGCCGAACCCGAGCAACCCGCCGAACCCGAGCAACCCGCCGAACCCGAGCAGCCCGAGCCCACCCAGCCCGAGCCCGCCGAGCAGCCCCAGCCCGTGCCCGCCGGCATCGTCGACACCGTCACGATCCAGGCCGGACTCGACCTGCCCGCCGGCCAGGCCCGCGCCCTGCTCCGCCCCTACCTGGCCGTGTTCCGGGTCGTGTTCCCGCGGGTGCGGGTCACGATCAGCCGCCCGCTGGTGATGCTCGACTTCGGCGACCGCCGCCCGGCGTCGAGGGCCCGCCTCCGCAACCGCCCAGTACGCTGAAGTAGGTTTTCACCAGCGACCCAGCACGACCCGAGCACGAGCAGCCGAGGGGGCACCCACCGCATGGCCAAACTGTATTTCCGCTACGGAGCCATGAACAGCGGCAAGAGCACGTCCATGCTCCAGGCGGCCTACAACTATGAGGAACGCGGCCACAAGGTGCTGCTGACCAAGCCGTCGGTCGACACCAAGGGCGACCGCGGCATCCTCTCGCGCCTCGGCGTCACCCGGGGAGTCGACTACCTGCTCACCCCCGAGACGGATGCCTACGCCTCCTTCCAGCAGCACCGCGCCGAGGTGCTCGCCGCGACCGGCCTCGACGTGAGCTGCCTGCTCGTGGACGAGGCCCAGTTTCTGACCGAGTCGCAGGTCGACGACCTGCTGCGGATCGCGATTCTTCAGAACATCCCGGTGCTGGCGTACGGCATCCGCACCGATTTTCAGACCGTGGCCTTTCCCGGCAGCCGCCGGATGCTCGAGGTGGCGCACAGCCTCGAGGAGCTCAAGACGATCTGCCGCTGCGGCCGGAAGGCCGTGTTCAACGGGCGCCAGATCGACGGCGTCTTCGTCTTCGACGGCGCGCAGGTGGCGATCGACGGCGAGCAGGTCACCTACGAGTCCCTCTGCGGCTCGTGCTACCTCGAGGAGAGCGGCGGCGTGCTCAACAACCGCCGGCGTTCCGTGCAGGCCTGACCTGGCCTGGCCTGGGGAGACCGTCAGGCCTCGGGCCGGCAGTCGATGATGAAGGCCATCAGCGTGGTGGCGTCCCCGGTGTCGAAGAGGGTGCTGAGGTGCTCGTTGTATTCGAGTCTGCGCCGAGCGGATACCGAGATGGCGTCGAATCCCGACGCCATGAGGTGGCCGGCCATCATCAGCCGGGACGTGCGTTTGTTGCCGTCGAAGTAGAACTGGGCCCGGGTGGCGGCACAGAAGTACGTGATGGCTTGCTCGCGCGCGTCCGGCAGGGTGTAGAGGTAACGGAGGAGGCGGTCGTGCTCGTCAATCAGAGTCTCCCCGTGCTCTCCAGGAGGGGACGCCTGGTAGGTTCCCAAATCACCCAGCCCGACAAGGCCTCCGCCGGTGACGTTGCCCTCTCCTCGAAAATGGCCTGACTCGATTTCTTCATGCACGGCCACGCGGCGGTGCACTTCGTCGCTCACGTCTTTGGTGAGGGCGAAAGTACCGTCGCCGACGAGCGTGTCAACATAGTTGAACGCCTCCTGGAGGGCAAGGATCTGGTTCTGGTCATAGACCCGGTGCCCGCTCACCGTGACGCCTTCGAGGAGGGTCTGCACCTCGGGCAGGGTGTACGGGTTGCCTTCCAGCGACGCCGCATCCCAGATGTACTCCGGGAGGGCGGCCCGAAACCGGGCGCGGGCGCGGTCGGTGGCCGACTGTGGGAGCAGGTCCCAGGCAACGGATGCGGAGTCCCACACGATTCCTGTCGCCGCGCGCTGCTGATTGACCACGCTGCGGGGCAGGGAGCTCCCCGGCAGCTCAGGTCGTGGCTGCTGCGGCTTCGAACGCTTCTGGTACTGGTTGGACCCTCGGGCCCAGTGGTTGGGTGTGTCGGTCATGGTTCACCAGCTCCGTGCGATGGTTTCGGCTTTGTCTGCGAGCGCACCGCCGATGCCGAATGCGTCAACCAGGGTCTGGATGGGGGCGACCACCCGGATGCCGTCGTCGAGGAACGCGTCCACGTCCAAGTCGGCCGTGTACGGGACGACGATGAGGTCGGCCTCCTCCGGTCGGCACAGTGCCATGTGGGCCAGGCGCCGAACCAGGCGATGCGGGTCAGCGGTGTAGACCACGGACGGTCCGGCCGCGGGGCCGTCCGTGTCGGGGTTCAGCCTTCTGATGCCGCTGACCCCCGACAAGATCCAAGACGTCTCGCCGGCGCTTGCGGCCGCCGCGATCTTGAGCTCGTCCACGCTACCGCACAGATATGTTGCGCCGGCGCGTTTCAACAGGGAGGAGCTCACGCCGGCAGTGCGAGCGATTTCGACGGGGTCACCGTTTGGCACCCAGCGGTGCAATCGGGCCTCCCAGTCGGCGACGGCCTTGTCCTTTTCGCCGGTCGCCGGCCCAGCCAGGATTTCCCGGGCAGCCCGCGCGGCGTTGACGTCCGAGAGCGGAGCGAGACTGATGTCCAGGTCGAAACCGGCGGCCAGGGCGAGTTCTCGGAGCGTGCCGACGGAGGGGTCGACTTGCGCGCCTTCGATGCGGTAGATCGTGGATTTGGACACGCCGGAGCGTAGTGCGAGCGCCCGCCGGTCAAGGCCGACGCTGGCTCGGATGTCGTCCAGCAGCTGTCGCATATCCGGTACTCTACATGAGCCATTCCCGTATATGGGATCTTGAATCAATATGTCCCATATTTGGGTCAGAACCTGATGCGGACAAATCAAACCAAGGAAAACAAGGGAGAGGGGGCGCTCAAACGACACTGAGTCGCGAGCGCCCCACCAACCCCCCAGTTGATTTCCCAACTACAACGTAGGCGCGTTTTTCCCTCCTCACCAGCCGTCACTTTCTGTGGCACCCCAACGGGGGTGCTGCGCGGGGCACCCGAATCCTGTGCAAAACTGGCAGCAAAACGGCACCACAACAGCCGCGAAACAGCCGGTCACACGGCCCAACGAAGTCAGCACGCCCGCCATCGCCGAGCACTGCCTGCCCATGCAAGGAACCTGATGTCCCGCTTCCGAGTCGCCCTGATCGATGACCACGAGATCGTCGCCCGCGGCTTCGCAAACCTCTTCTCCACCATCCCCGAAATCGAGGTCGTCGGCACCGTCGCGACCGTGACCGAGCTGCTCGAATCCGCTGCCTCGCAGGACCAGCAGGTCGACCTGGTCATCCTCGACCTGCGGTTGTCCGACGGATCCCTGGTGGGCAGCAACGTGGATCGGCTGCGCGCCGCGGGGGCCGCCGTGCTCGCTTTCACCGGCGGTGATGACGAGGTGCTGATGCGGCACGCCGCGCGCAGCGGCGTGCTCGGCGTGGTGCGCAAGTCCGAGCCGACCGCGGTGCTGCTCGACGCGGTCACGCGCGCGGCGGCGGGGGAGACGATCGCGTCCACGGAATGGGCAGCGGCCCTCGACGGTGACCCTGACCTGGCCGATGCCGGGCTGAGCAACCGGGAGCGCGAGGCGCTCTCCCTCTACGCGGCGGGTGCGAAGGCGCCCCTGGTGGCGTCGCGGATGGGACTGTCCGAGGCCACGGTGATCGACTACATCCGTCGGGTGCGCACCAAGTATGAGCGGGTGGGCCGCCCCGCCAACACGAAGATCGACCTCTACAAGCGCGCGCTGGAAGACGGCATCCTGCCCATCCCCGGCCAGTCGTGACCGCTCGCACGCGCAAGGTGCCGCCAGCTCCGACCGCGGTCGAGCGGCACGCGCGCGTGCTCTACGGCGCCATGGGTGTCGCCGCCCTGGCCTTCGGTCTGCTCTGCCTGGGCACCTACCTCGAACAGGCCTGGCGCCCCGCACCTGCCCTGTCGCTGCTGGCCTTCCTGCTGGTCTTCGGTCTCCCGCTGCTGATCGGCGTGCTCTCCAAATGGGCGTCGCTGCGCCTGCTGCGCTCGCTCGCCCTGGCCGACGGGGTCGTATTCCTGGCCATCCTCGCATTCTGGCTGGTCGTGCGCGCCGAACCCCTCACCACCGGGGCCTCCGACATCCCCTGGGTGATCTCCTTCACCGGAATCCCCGCCATGGCCGTGGCGGTGGCCACCCGCGACCGGATCGGCTGGGCCTACACGGCCCTGGTCTGCACGGCGAGCGGACTGCTGCGGGCCGCCACCACGACCGATCCGCAACCGCTCCTCGTGGGCGTCGAAGACGGCCTCTACTCGCTGCTCATGATCACGGTCTTCGTCGGCCTGACCGGGCTCACCCGGCGCCGCGCCGCCCAGGTCGACGCCGCCGCCCTGTTCGTGGGCGCCGATCAGGCCGCCCGGGCCGCCCAGGTGGCCCGCCAGCGGGTGCGGCTGAGCATCGACGCGCTCGTGCACGACAGCGTCATCTCCAGCCTGCTGATGGCCGGCCGCGGCGGCATCCCCGCTCCCACCATCGCCCGTCACGCCCAGACCACGCTGGCCCGTCTCGACGCTGTCCGCACCCCAGCGCTGAACCCGGGTTTCCGCGCCACCGGCCACGAACTGGTCGACGCGCTCGAGCAGCTGGCGGCAGACCTGGCACCGGATGCCGCGGTGCACTCCGACCTGTCCGACAACCTCCGCATACCCGCGGTGGCAGTGACCGCCCTGCTCGACGCCGTCGGCGAGGCGCTGCGCAATTCGGTCGCCGCGGCCGGACGCGGGCAGGGCCGCCAGGTGGTCCGCACCGTCACCGTGCAGGGTCGACGCGGCGGCATCCGGGTGCTCGTGCACGACGACGGCGCCGGCTTCGACCCGGCCAGGGTGCCCGCCGAGCGCCTCGGCATCACGCAGAGCATCATCGGCCGGATGGAGCGCTTGACCGGCGGCGCGGCCGCGGTGCGCTCCCGCCCGGGGGCCGGCACCGAGGTGGAGGTGTCTTGGACGCCCGAGCCGAGCCCCGCGGCAGCCCCGGCCCCGGCCGCATCCGCCGCCCTGGCGACCCTGGCCCGCACCGCCCCCGCTGCTGTCCTGACTCGCCCGGAACCGACCACCCCGCCCGCCCCCACACGCCTGCGCCCGCCGACCCCGGTGAGCCTCGCCATTATCGCGCTGTTCATCCTCGTGCACGCGCTGCTCGCCTTCGGTGACGATGAGCCGGGCGCGACCCTGCCGGGTGAGGTCCTCGGCTTCCTCGCCCTGGTGCTCGCGGCCCTCATCATGGCCCGCCCCGACAACAACCGGATGACCCGCGTCCGGGCCGGGGTCGTGGTCGCCCTGTGCGCTCTGGCGGGGGCGCTGGTCGCGTTCCCGATGACGCCGGCGAACCCCACCCCGTTCGGGCACTGGTACCTGGGCGCGATCACCCTGCTCCTGGTCGTCCTCGCCGTGCGAGGCCGCTCCGATCTGGCCTGGCTCGGCTATGCGCTGATGACCGTGGTCGCCATCGTCTGGTGCCTTGTCAACGGCCTTCCCGGGGTGAACGGTCTTGAGATGGTCAGCCGCCATGCCGGCACGCTGCTCGCCGGCAGTCTCTTTGCCCTGGGCATGGCGCGGTCGACCCAGGCCCTGTCCGTGCTGAATGGCGAGCGCGCCCTGCATAGTGCCGCGGCGGCCACCACTGTTGCCGCCATCGAGGAGCGCGAGTCGCAGCTCGCCCGGGTGAACGTGCTCTCCCGTCCCATCCTCGACCTGCTCGCACAGAGCACCGAGCTCGGTCCCGAGCTGCGCGCGGAATGTCTGTTGGTCGAGGCGACCCTCCGCGACGCCATGCGGGCGCGCGCCCTGTTCGTCGAGCCGCTCGTGTCCGCCACCCGTGCCGCGCGGCTGCGCGGGGTCGAAGTGACCCTGCTCGACGACAGCGGCGACCACCAGCCCGTTCAGATGTCGGCCGTGGTGGCCGCGGTCGCGGACGAATTGAACGTGCTGGTGTCGGGCCGCCTCACCGCCCGGGTGCTCCCTGCCGACCGGCCCTTCATCGCCTCGATCGTGATCGGCGCCGCCACGCCTCAGATGCTCATGGTCACACCGGAGGGTCTCCTCCAGGAGGCCTGACTGCCTCCACGAAACACCCCAATTATGGGGATGGCCATTGCAAATAACCGTGCCTTCGTCGGCGCTGAGGTCGGCGGCGTCCCCGGCGAAGCAGTTCTCAGCGCCATTTTTCGCCGTCCTGGATCGAGCGGCGCATTAGTCGAGAAAGCGTCACTCCCCGACGCGGGAAGGCCCCTTACCCTCATGTGAGAGGATGAACAAGGGGAAAAGGCGATTCGAGCGGTTCCTCTCTGTCAAGTGCTACCGGAGGAACGCGCGTGGAGCTCAAGGACTACCTCAGGATCTTCCATAAAAGTTGGATCCTGATTCTCGCTTGCACCCTGTTCGGTATTGCCGCAGCAGCAGGTGCGGCCATTGCCACCACCCCGAAGTACATCGCCAACACCCAGCTCTACGTCTCGGTGCAGGCCTCCGCCGGCGCGGTGACCGGGGATCTGGTTCAGGGAACCAGCTTTGCCCGGCAGGCCGTCACGTCGTACGTCGACGTGGTCAACAGCGCCATTGTTCTCGACGAGGTCATCACAGAACTGAACCTCGACGCAACCGCGGCGCAGCTCGCCTCCACTATCACCTCCACATCCCCGCTGAACACCGTGCTGATCGACGTCTCCGTCACCAACAGTGACCCAGAGCTCGCGGCGCAGATCGCCAACTCCGTCGGGCAGAACTTCAGCAAGATCGTCGTCGACCGCCTCGAGAAGCCCGATGGCGACGCAGCCAGCCCGGTGAAGATCGAAACGATCCAGCCGGCCATCGTGCCCACCGCGCCCGCCAGCCCCAACGTGCCGCTGAACATCGCCCTCGGCCTGCTCGTGGGTCTCGCCGTCGGCATCGGGCTCGCCGTGCTGCGCAGCGTGCTCGACACCCGCATCCACAGCCTGCACGACATCGAGCTCGTGACCGACTCTCCGATGCTCGGCGGCATCACCAATGACCCCGGTGCGAGCCTTCGCCCTCTGGTCGTGCACACCGACCCGAAGAACCCGCGAGCCGAGGCATTCCGCAGCCTGCGCACCAACCTCCAGTTCGTGAACATCGAGGGTGGCCCGCGCAGCTTCGTGGTCACCAGCTCGGTGCCCGGCGAGGGCAAGAGCACGACCACGGCGAACCTCGCGATCGCCCTCGCCGAGACCGGCGCCCGCGTTGCGCTGATCGACGGCGACCTGCGCCTGCCGCGCGTGGCCGAGTACATGGGCATCGAGGGTGGTGTCGGTCTCACCGACGTGCTCATCGGTCGCGCCGAACTCGCCGACGTGCTGCAGAAGTGGGGCAAGAACAAGCTGTTCGTGCTGCCCAGCGGCCGCGTTCCCCCGAACCCGAGCGAACTGCTCGGCTCCGCCGCGATGGCCCGCATGCTCGGCGCGCTCACCGAGGAGTTCGACGTGGTGCTGATCGACGCCCCGCCGCTGCTGCTGGTGACGGATGCCGCCGTGCTGAGCAAACTCTGCGGCGGCGCCATCATGGTGGTGGCCTCCGGGCGCACGAAGCGCAACGAGCTCACCAGTGCCGTGAAGGCCCTGGAGCGTGCGGGCAGCCGTCTCGTGGGCATGGTCATCACCATGCTGCCGACAAGAGGGCCCGACTCCTACGGCTACGGCCAGTACAGCTATGGCACGATCCACGAGGAAGAGAAGGCCACTACCGAGGCCGCTGCGCCTGCCGGGCGGGGCCTCCGCAAGGCACGACGGAGAACTGCGTAATGCACACCTTCTCCATCCTCACGGTCTGCTCCGGCAACATCTGCCGGTCACCGCTGGCCGAACAGCTGTTGCGTGTCGGCCTGGCGTCGTGGCCGCAGATCCAGCTGGCCAGTGCCGGAACCATCGGCCTGACCGGCCAGGGCATGCCCGTGCAAGCCGCCGATCTCTCGCGCCACTTCGGCGGCGACCCGAGCGCCCACGTGGCTCAGGAACTCACCGAGCAGCACGTCCAGAGTGCCAACCTGGTGTTCGCGATGTCCCGCGAGCACCGGCGCGCCATCGTCGAGTTGGTGCCACGCGCCATCCGTTACACGTTCACGATTCGCGAATTCGCGCGTCTGGTTGCAGACCTCACCGACGACGACCTCGACGAGGCCGCCGCCCTGCCCCTCGATGACCTTGTCGGGCGCCTCAGCACCCTGATGGCGCTGGCCGCGTCTCAGCGTGGCGCCGTCGCCCCCCTGGCATCGGCCGAAGATGATGACGTCGTCGACCCCTATCGCTGCAGCGACGAGGTCTACGTGGAGTCTGCCCAGCAGCTCGTTCCGGCCATCAACGCTGTCACCGCCCTGTTCCATCGAGCCGCGACGGTGCAGCCGGAATAGTGAAAGCCGTGGGGGGAAACAAGCCTAAGAGCCGCAAGAACCGCAACAGCGTGCTGCGCCGACGCCTACTCGTCGCGGGTCTGGCCGTGTTCTTGCTGTTCGACGTCGCCCTGGTCTCCTATGCGCTCACCGCGCAAAACCCCTCCGCCAAAGCCGGCTCGGTGGTCGAGCCGTCGGTGGTCGAGCCTGTCGAGACCCCCCCTGTCGAGACCCCCCAAACCGAACCCCCGGCGACCGAGCCCTCCGAGACCCCCGCCCTCACCTCCCTCCCTCCCACCCGCATCCTCACCGCCCTCGACGCGTCCACACTCTGGCGTGCCACCACCGGTGACTGCCCCGCCGCAACCGCGACCCCGGAGCTCTCCACCGACGCCGGTGACACCTGGACGCCAAGCGACGCTTCGGCCGACACCGATTCGTCCTCAATCCTGTCGATCTACGTGGACAGTGAGTCCGAAGCCTCCATGGTCACGCTCACGGCCGCGGACTGCGCTCCGCAGCGCGTCACCACTTTCGTGGCCGGCGACCAGTGGCAGGAATACCCTGATCGCGTTGGCGCCGATTGGTTTGTCGATCCGGCCGACCGAGCCACCGTGAACAGCCCGGCAGGGTCTTTCGCCGCGCCGTGTTCCTCGGTGATCGCCCTCGCCCCCCGCACCGAATCGATAGCCGCTGTGCTCTGCTCAGACGGCACCCTCTTTCGCACCAGCGATGGTGCCGCGACTTTCGGGCCCGGGGTTGCTCTTCCCGGTGCCGCCAATCTGACCGTCAGTGACGACGGCTACATCATCGTGGCCACCGATCAGGTCGACTGCGCGGGCGCCCAGCTGCTCGCGACGTCTGAAGAGCCCGGCGGGGCGCTGACCCCGACCGGATGCCGTGAGGAGGCGGGCACGCCGGAAGATCTGGCGGTGGCAGCCGCCGAGGGAATTGTCTGGCTGTGGGCGGGGGACGCAGTGAGCACGTCGAGTGATGGGGGCACAACATGGCAGTGAGCGACTTTGCAACGACGAGAATGCGGGAACTGCACGGGTCGGTGCCGCTGGTGCGGTTTGGCACTCAGTTCGCGTTCGATGCGGCAGCCTGGGTCATCGCCCTGTTTTTGGCCGAGATTCTCCGCTATGAGTTCGACCTGCAGCTGATTGACCTGCGACCGCTCCTGGCGCTGTGCGTGGCTGCCTGCCTGGTGCAGTTTCTTGCGGGTGGCGCCAACCACCTGTACCAGGGGCGCCACATCTACGGGAGCTTTTCCGAGGTGCGGGCGCTGCTCGGGGTCGTTCTCGCCTCGACCGTCATCCTCGGAATCCCGGTTGCCGTTGCCGGCACGGCGGTCGGCATTCCCCGCAGCACGGTCTTCATCGCCCTGCCGATGGCCTTCGTCTTGATGGGCGGTGTGCGCTACGTCAAGCGTCTTCTGGTGGAACGGTCGGTCGTTCCCAAAGACGACATTCAGAAGGCCCTGATCTTCGGTGCCGGCTACATGGGGGCGTCGATCGCCCGGCGCATGACCACCGACCGAAACTCGCCCTTCCTGCCAGTGGGAATCATCGACGATGACCCGCGCAAGCGCAATCTCTGGCTCCATGACGTTCGCGTAGTCGGTTCTCGGGCCTCCCTCTCGGCCGCAGCTCAGGCCACCGGCGCGACGGCGCTGGTCGTGGCCATTGCCAAGGCCGACGCCTCGTTGTTGCGTGAGATCACGGATGCCGCCAAGGCCGCGCATCTCAAGGTCTTGGTTCTTCCTCCCCTTGAAGAGCTGCTCAATGGCAAATCGCGCCTCCATGACCTGCGCGATATTTCGATCGAAGACCTGATCGGTCGTCACCCCGTTGACACCCACGTGGAGTCGATCGCGGGTTATCTCGCGGGCAAACGCGTGCTGGTGACGGGTGCGGGTGGTTCCATCGGCTCGGAATTGTGCCGTCAGATCACCAAGTTCGGCCCGAGCGAACTGATCATGCTCGACCGCGATGAGACCGGCCTTCAGGGCACCCAGATCTCGATCCTCGGTCACGGGCTTCTCGACACGAAGGACGTGGTGCTCGCGGACATCCGCGATGCGGAAGCACTGAAGTCCATTTTTGCCGAGCGGCGCCCTGAGGTCGTTTTCCACGCCGCTGCCCTCAAGCACCTTCCGATGCTGGAGCAGTACCCCGACGAGGCATGGAAAACCAATGTGCTCGGCACGCTCAATGTGCTCGAAGCCGCCCAGGCGGTCGGAGTGACCACGTTCGTGAACATCTCCACCGATAAGGCAGCCAACCCCACGAGTGTGCTCGGTCATTCCAAGCGCGTGGCCGAGAAGCTCACGGCGTGGGCCGCCCAGGAATCCCAGCGCGCTTACCTCTCGGTGCGGTTCGGCAACGTGATCGGCAGCCGAGGCTCGATGCTGCCCACCTTCACCACCCTCATCGAGGCCGGTGGACCGCTGACGATCACCCATCCCGACGTCACGCGATTCTTCATGACTATTCCCGAGGCGTGCCAGCTCGTCATCCAGGCCGGCGGTATTGGCAGGCCCGCCGAGGTGCTCATTCTCGACATGGGCGAGCCGGTCAGAATCCTAGACGTGGCCGAGCGAATGATCGGAATGTCGGGCAAGGACATCGAGATCATCTACACCGGCCTGCGCCCCGGGGAGAAGCTGCACGAAGAGCTCATCGGCGACCACGAAACGGACTCACGTCCGATCCACGCGAAGATTTCGCACACGTCCGTCGACGCGATTACCCCGGCGCGTCTCAGTAAAGCCCGCTGGCTAGAGCGGTGCGCCGAGGCAATCAGCGTATGACCTCATACGAGTGGGCGGCGGTACTTGCAGCGCTTTGTATCAGCCTCGTTTCGCCTTTCGCGATCAGGCCACTTCTGGAGAAGTTGCACGTTGTGGACGTGCCAAACGCTCGTTCGTCGCACGCGGCAACCGTCTTAAGGGGAGGCGGTGTGGCCCCACTTTTCGGCCTGAGTGCTGGGTTTCTAACTCTGTTAATCACGAGCGAGGCTTCTGGAGGGAAACCGCAACTCCTGATTGTGTTTCTAGGGAGCGTCGCCATCGGTCTAGTGGGCCTACTTGAAGACCTGTGGGGCGTGCGGATCGCGGTACGAGCGGGCGCACAACTCCTCATAGGCGCACTCGGTACATCGGCGCTCGTCATTGTCTCTACGACGGAGTGGTGGTGGGTGCCAATCGGCGCGATCGGATTCGCCGGATATACAAATGTGGCGAACTTCATGGACGGGATCAACGGGATATCTGGCCTTCACGGCATTGCCGTCGGTTTGGCATTTTCAGCTATCGGTGCGATGAGTGACGTCCGATGGCTCCTTCCCATAGGGCTGGCATTCGCGGTGTCCTTCGGTGCGTTCCTGCCGTGGAATCTGAGGCGAAACCGGCTCTTCCTCGGTGACGTGGGAAGCTACCTCCTCGGCGGGTGTATTTCATTGATCGCTCTTGCGGCGGCATTCGAAGGTGCACCGGTAGTAGCTCTGCTTTCTCCATTGGCGATCTACCTAGCTGATGCGGGCTCAACGCTCGCTGCCCGCATTTTCAGGGGCGATGATTGGAAGCAGGCGCATCGTTCTCACACCTACCAGAAACTCACAGATACGGGCCTCTCTCACCTGAGAGTCGCACTAATCGCAACTGCCGCCACGATCGTGTCTACTGCCTTCGGTCTGCTCGCATGCAACGCTTCCGACTCGAGTTTGGCGCTTGCGATTGTCGGTATTGCCGTGACATCAGCGACGTATCTTGCCCTACCTAAGTTTCGTGGGTGGACAGCCGCGCCCGCCGCACTCGGTGATTTAGGCCCGACGGATGTCACAGTCCGGCCCCTCAACGAAGCAGCCCTCGGCGGCGCGAAATGGGCAGTCGTGGGAGCGAGTGGATTCATTGGGGCTGCTCTTGTGGCGGAGCTTCGAGCACAGGGCCACGATGTCGTGGACGTTGTCGCACCGCGGCTTGTCCTGAATCCCAAGGGTACGGCAAGAGATGCCATTGAATACCTCGCGCGCAGCGCCGAGGCTGTGGATGGGCTGGCAGCGGCCTGTGACGGTGCTGACGTGGTCGTGAATGCGGCTGGGCTCGCTTTGCCCGGTTCCGCTGCGAGTGATTCCCTATCTGGAGCGAATGCCCTCCTGCCGTTGGTTGTTCTCCGGGCCGCGGAGCGCGTCAAGGCAACGCGGGTTGTCCACCTCAGCTCGGCCGCTGTTCAGGGCCGGCGGCGGGTGCTGGACGAGTCGCTGGAAACGAGTCCGTTCTCCCCCTACTCACACTCGAAGGCGCTGGGAGAAGCTGCGCTTCGCCTGTATGTGGCGAAAGGACCGGTTGGCGAGTTACCAAGCCTGGTCATAATTCGCGCCACCTCTGTACAAGGAGTAGGGCGTCAGACTACCGCTCAGCTTCAGCGCCTGGCCCGTTCGCCTTTCGCTTCCGTCGCACGGCCGGGGGACGCTCCTACCGTCGTGAGTTCACTGAGAGGTCTCGTTGAGTTTGTGGTGCAGGTCGGCAAGTACGCGGGTGACGTCCCGATCACGGTATTACAGCCTTGGGAAGGGATGACGACGTCGTCTGTCCTTGAGATTGCGGGTGGGCATGCGCCGTTGAAGGTGCCGGTTTGGGCGTGTCGTTCGCTGGTAACAATCGGCTTCTTGATCGGCGGCGTGCTTGAGCCGGTGAATGGCGTCGTGCGGCGAGTTGAACTCATGTGGTTCGGTCAGAAGCAAAATGCGAAATGGGCACGATCCGTCGGTTTGGAGGGGCCGTCTTACGTACACGACGTTCTGTTTTCGCTACCCAATGACCATGAACCTGCGGCTCATCCAAGGGCAGATGAAGCATTGCGAGGCCGCGACGCGTGGGCGGGCTCGTCGTGAAGAAGGTAATTCTTTTCGCGACGACAATCGATCAGCAGCTGCAATTCCTGGAGGGGATTCCGTGCAAACTTGCTGATTTAGGCTGGACTGTGCACGTTGTTTGTTCGCCGGGCGATCGGTTGGTCGGGCTGGCTGATGTCCGTGGAGTCCTTGTGCATCCATTGCCAATGCGGCGCGCGCCTTCGGCCTTGCACGACCTCGTGGCGCTGTGGGCGTGGATCCGAATCATCCGGAAAGTCCGACCCGCTGTTGTCGTAGCCGGTTCGCCCAAAGCCAGTCTCCTGTGCCTTCTCGCTGCATGGTTGGGCCGCGTGCCGAGACGCGTCTACATGCTGCACGGTTTGCGGCTGGAGACTTCGAGGGGGATCCGACGGCGAGTTTTGGTGTGCGCTGAGCGGGTGGCTATGTTGTGTTCAACGCAGGTGTTTGCCGTAAGTGAGAGCCTGCGACAGATGACAGTTTCACTTTCGCTGACAAGTCGGGACAAGGTCTCTGTGGTGTCGGCGGGCACTCCAAACGGGATCGACGTAGCGGAATTCGACGAGAATCGATTTGATGCGTTGTCAGTTGCCGAGTTGGCTCGGGACATTGGGATTTCCCCGGATATCCCGGTTGTTGGGTTCGTGGGTCGACTCACCCACGACAAGGGGCTTGGGGACCTGGAAATCGCGCTCAGGTCACTTCATGATGCCGCGTTGCCAGTTCAGCTCCTTCTCGTCGGTGGTATTGATGACGCGTCAGGCGCGGAAGCGCTTGAGAGACTAAGAGCGATCGGCATGCCGGTCATCAGTACCGGTCACGTCGAAAAGACGGCTGTGTACTACCAGCTCATGGACGTGTTCTGTCTCCCTAGCTTTCGTGAGGGTTTTAGCACCGTGGTGTTGGAGGCGTCCTGCTCAGGTATTCCAGTTGTCGTATCCAACGCCACGGGTGTTGTTGACGCTGTTCGGGATGGAATGACTGGATTGGTATATGGGGTCGGGAACGGTCGACAACTTGCCGAAAAGCTTTCGATCCTGATTAATGACGCAGAAATTGCACGCTCTATGGCCGATGAGGGGCGGGCGTGGGTACGTGGCACTTTCGCGCGGGACATCATTCAGGCGGCGTTCCTCCGGGAGTACGAAGCACTACTTGGAGTGCAGTAGCCTCAGCGATTAGGTCCGTTGTAGTGCCTACGGGTTCTGAAGGGGAGAAAGCCCTTGGTGGAGTGTCACTCCCGGCTGCACCTCCCGAGAGGGGCGTGCGGAGTTGTGTTCCAAGCTGCAGTCTCTCTTGGCCGTTTTCCAGGGGCAGACTGGAGTGCGGCCACAAGCCGCATTGAGACTGAAACCCGGCGTGTGGACTGGGCGGCCAGGGGAAGCCAGCGGGATAAGCTCCGGCTCGTGGTTGACGACCTCATCGCGAAGTACCGAGGCGGATCTTCAGCTTCGTGTGCTCGCCCGTCGAAAACAATTGCCGTAGCTGTCGGGTTGCGTCCAATAGCGTGGTGTAACCCGGCCCTGATGGGCGTGTTGCACCGATGTGAGGCGGCCACCGCGTGATTCTTGGAAAGACCGATCAAGTCTTTTCCGAAGGAGTACACGCGATGACCGCACCCCATTTTATTGACC
>NZ_SOFY01000044.1 GCF_004402595.1 Cryobacterium shii
CCAGGCACCCGCAGCGGCCGTCCGTCCGGCGCCGGCCGCCCAGCCGGCTCCCGCTGCGGCTAAGCCGGCTGCTCCGGCTCCTGCGCCGGCTCCTGCTCCTGCGCCGGCACCCGCACCTGCGCCGGCACCTGCGCCGGCACCCGCACCTGCGCCGGCTCAGCCGGCCGCCTCGGCACCGACCCCCAACGCGAGCGCCGTCGACACGGCACTGAACTTCGCCCGTCAGCAGCTCGGCGACCGCTACCAACTGGGCGGATCCGGTCCCGACGTCTGGGACTGCTCCGGCCTGACCAAGGCCGCCTACGGTGCGGCCGGCGTCTACGTCGGGCCGCATTCGGCGACCGCGCAGTACCGCACGATGGCCAACCAGGGCCGGCTGGTGTCGTTCAGCCAGGTTCAGCGCGGCGACCTCGTCTTCTGGGGCGGCGGCGGCGACTACTACCACGTGGCCATCTACGTGGGCGGCGGGCAGGTGCTCGAGGCTCCGGACGTCGGCAAGCCGGTGCGCATCCACAGCATCTGGTCGCCCGGGGACGTAGCCCCGTACGTCGGCCGGCCCACCGGCTGACCCCGACCCCTCATCCGGCCGGCCCTTCTACGCCGAACCGTGAGAAAAGCCCCTTCCCGGACTCCGGGAAGGGGCTTTTCTCACGGTTCGGCGAGTGTGTGTGGGTGTTGGAGGAGCGGAGGCTAGTGGCCCTCGGTCGCCAGCTTCTCGATCCCGTCGCGCACGATCTGGTCGGCTTCGGCGGCGTCGCCCCAGCCCTCGGTCTTGACCCACTTGCCGGGTTCGAGGTCCTTGTAGTGCTCGAAGAAGTGCTCGATTTCCTTGCGCGTGTACTCCGGGATGTCCTTGACATCCTGGATGTGGTCCCAGCGCGGGTCGCCGGCCGGAACGGCGATGACCTTCGCGTCTGAGCCGCCGTCATCCGTCATGTTGAACACGCCGACCGGACGCACGGAGAGCCCGACGCCCGGAAAGAGCGGGAAGTCGAGCAGCACGAGAACGTCGACCGGGTCGCCGTCCAGGCCGAGGGTGTTCTCGAAGAAGCCGTAGTCGGTCGGGTAGACGAAGCTCGTGTAGAGCACCCGGTCCAGGTAGACCCGGCCGGTCTCGTGGTCGACCTCGTACTTGTTACGGCTCCCACGGGGGATTTCGATTACTGCGTCGTATGCGGCCATGGCCTGTTTCTCCCTTGATCAAAGTCTGCCGCTAACGTTACTGGATGGAGTCCCCCCGCCGTCCGAGGCTCAGCCCGGCCATCGCCGATGTGCGGCGGATGGTGCGTGAGCTGCTCCCCGAGGCCGGTCTCGTGCTGGTCGGGCTGAGCGGGGGAGCCGACTCGCTCGCCCTCGCCGCCGCCACCGCCTTCGAGGCGTCGCGCGCCGGCCTGGGCGCCGGGGCGGTCATCGTCGACCACGCGCTGCAGGCCGGCTCGGCCGAGGTCGCCGCCGAGGCGGCCCGTCAGGCCGGTGCGCTCGGCCTCGACCCGGTGCTCACCCTGCGGGTCACCGTCGACGAAGGCGCGGGTGCCGGCGGGCCGGAGGCCTCCGCCCGCCAGGCGCGGTACGCGGCGTTCGACCGGGCGCTGGCGGAGACCGGTGCGAGCCACGTGCTGCTCGGCCACACCCTCGACGACCAGGCCGAGACCGTGCTGCTCGGGCTGGCGCGGGGCTCCGGCCCGACCAGCCTGCAGGGGATGAGCGCCGTCAGCGGGCCGTTCCTGCGGCCGCTGCTGGGCATTCGCCGAGCCGTGACGCGCCGGTTCTGCCTCGACGTCGGACTGACGCCCTGGCAGGACCCCCATAATCTCGATCGAAGATTCGCGCGGGTGCGGGTGCGGCACACCGTGCTGCCGCTGCTCGAGGACGAACTGGGCCCGGGCGTCGCCGAGGCGCTCGCGCGCACGGCCGACCACCTGAGGGAGGACTCCGGCGCCCTGGACGACCTGGCCCGGCAGCGGGCCGAGGAGCTCTGCGAACTAAGTACGGGCGGCGTGCGGCTGGCGGTGAGCGGGCTGGAAGCGAACCCGCCCGCGCTGCGGCAGCGGATCATCCGTTTCGCGGTAGAGCGCGAATTCGGCGCATCCCTGGAACGGGTGCACACGCTGGCCGCGCTTCGGCTGGTCACCGACTGGCACGGACAGAAGGCGCTGGACCTGCCAGGCGTTAGAGTTGTACGGCAGGACGGTTGGCTGATTTTCGCCGCGCCTGGACACACTCCAAGCAAAGGAACATCCCGCTCCCATGGAACCCCGCGACATTGAAGGCGACCTCACCGAGATTCTGATCGATGAGGAGCAGATCCGGGCCAGGCTCGCCGAGCTGTGTCGCGTGATCGAGAAGGACTACGCCGGCAAGGACCTGCTGCTGGTCGGCGTTCTCAAGGGCGCGGTCATGGTCATGGCGGATCTGGCCCGCGAACTCGTGCACCCGATCACGATGGACTGGATGGCGGTGAGCTCCTACGGCTCCGGCACGCAGTCCAGCGGCGTCGTCCGCATCCTCAAGGACCTTGACACCGACCTGCACGGGCGGAACGTCCTGATCGTCGAGGACATCATCGACTCCGGGCTGACGCTCTCCTGGCTGCTCGCCAACCTCAAGTCGCGCGGACCCGAATCCGTCGAGATCTGCGCGCTGCTGCGGAAGCCCGCCGCGGCTCGCGTCGACATCGACGTGAAGTACCTCGGATTCGACATCCCGAACCAGTTCGTCGTCGGCTACGGCCTCGACTTTGACGAGCGCTACCGCAACCTGCGCTCGGTCGGCGTGCTCGCCCCGCACATCTACGCCTGACCCGCACGGAGCGCTGACACCCTGGCGCTGACACACATAGCGCTTTGGGCGAACACACGGTTCCCGCTCAGTGGCGGCAAGGTAGCCTGTGACCACGATGAACGTCAAGAAGCTACTGCGCGGGCCGCTCCTCTACATTCTGCTGGCATTTGTTGCCGTCTGGGTAGGGTCGAGCCTCATTACCATGTCGGGATTCAAAGAGATTTCGACCCAACAGGGGCTCGAGTTCCTCAAGGACGGGAAGGTCTCCGAGGCCAAGATCGTCGACGGCGAGCAGCGCGTCGACCTGACCCTGACCAAGGCCGATCCGAAACTCGGCAGCGAGGTGCAGTTCTACTACGTCGCCCCGCGCGGCGAGGAGATCATCACCGCCGTCACGAACGCAGACCCGAAGAACGGTTTCACCGACGAGGTGCCCAAATCGAGCTGGTTCCTGTCCCTGCTCGGGATCCTGTTGCCGCTGCTGCTGATCGGCGTGTTCTTCTGGTTGATGCTCTCCGGCATGCAGGGAGGGGGCAACAAGGTCATGCAGTTCGGCAAGTCCAAGGCCAAGCTCGTCTCCAAGGAGAGCCCCCAGGTCACGTTCGCGGATGTCGCGGGCGCCGACGAGGCGATCGAAGAACTCGAAGAGATCAAGGACTTCCTCAAGGAACCGGCCAAGTTCCAGGCCGTCGGCGCGCGCATCCCGAAGGGCGTTCTGCTCTACGGCCCTCCCGGCACCGGAAAGACTCTCCTCGCCCGCGCCGTGGCCGGTGAGGCCAACGTGCCCTTCTACGCCATTTCCGGTTCCGACTTCGTCGAGATGTTCGTCGGCGTCGGCGCGAGCCGCGTGCGCGACCTGTTCCAGCAGGCCAAGGAAAATGCCCCGGCCATCATCTTCATCGACGAAATCGACGCCGTCGGGCGCCACCGCGGCGCCGGCATGGGCGGCGGTCACGACGAGCGTGAGCAGACCCTCAACCAGCTCCTGGTCGAGATGGACGGCTTCGACGTCAAGGCCAACGTCATCCTGATCGCTGCGACGAACCGTCCGGACATCCTCGACCCGGCGCTGCTGCGCCCCGGCCGGTTCGACCGTCAGATCGGCGTGGACGCCCCCGACATGCTCGGACGCAAGCGCATCCTCGAGGTGCACTCCAAGGGCAAGCCCATGGCCCCCGGCGTCGACCTCGAGGTGCTGGCCCGCAAGACTCCCGGCTTCACCGGCGCCGACCTGGCCAACGTGCTGAACGAGGCCGCCTTGCTGACGGCCCGCTCCAACGCCCAGCTGATCGACAACCGCGCCCTGGACGAGGCCGTCGACCGGGTGATGGCGGGTCCGCAGCGCCGCAGCCGGGTCATGCGCGACAAGGAAAAACTGATCACCGCGTACCACGAGGGCGGCCACGCGCTGGTCGCGACCGCGATGCGCAACACCGACCCGGTGACGAAGATCACGATCCTGCCCCGCGGTCGCGCCCTCGGCTACACGATGGTGATGCCGGTCGAAGACCGCTACTCCGTCACGCGCAATGAGTTGCTCGACCAGCTCGCCTACGCCATGGGCGGCCGGGTGGCCGAGGAGATCATCTTCCACGACCCCACCACCGGCGCCTCGAATGACATCGAGAAGGCCACGTCCACAGCCCGCAAGATGGTCACCGAGTTCGGGATGAGTTCGGCCGTCGGCCCGCTCAAGCTGGGCCAGGGATCCGGTGAGGTCTTCCTCGGCCGCGACATGGGCCACCAGCGCGACTACTCCGAAAGGGTCGCCGAGAGCGTCGACGCCGAGGTGCGCCAGCTCCTCGAAGACGCGCACGACGAGGCCTACGAGGTGCTGAACACCAACCGGGAGATCCTGGACCGGCTGGCCGCGGCGCTGCTCGAGCACGAAACGCTCGACCAGCACGCGCTGGCCGATATCTTCGAGGGCGTCGTCAAGCTCCCGACCCGGCCGCAGTGGCTGTCCAGCGACAAGCGCCCCGTCTCCGACCAGCCTCCCATCCCGATGCCGGCACCCAAGATCTCCGCCCCGACCGGCGTGCTCGACGGCGACGCCGTCGCGAGCAAGCCGGCCCGCACGCCGGCCCGCAGCCCCCGTCCCGCCACCGCCTAGGTCGCGCCGGTGGCAGTAGACAGGGCGCGGATCGAAGCCGCGGTCGCCGAGATCATCGCCGCAATCGGCGAGGATGTCGCCCGGCCGGGGCTCGAGGCGACGCCCCGGCGGGTAGCGGAGTCCTACGCTGAATTCTTCGCGGGGCTCGACGTCGACCCGGTCGACCACCTGCGCGACACCATCCCGGTGGGACCCCACACGGGCGAGCTCGTGCTGCTGCGGGACATCGCCTTCCGGTCGGTCTGCGAACACCACCTGCTGCCGTTCCTCGGCACCGCCCACCTCGCCTACCTGCCCGACGAACGCGTCGTCGGGCTGGGCAAGCTGCCCGCCGTGGTCGACACCCTGGCCACCCGGCCCCAGCTGCAGGAGCGGCTGACCGAGGAAATCGCCGAGGCCCTGCACACGGGGCTCCGGCCGCGCGGGGTGCTCGTGGTCCTCGACGCCGTGCACGGCTGCGTGACCGCCCGCGGCCCGAGGCAGTCCGCCAGCTCGACCGTCACCATGGCCAGCCGCGGCGAGCTGTCCGAGCCCGCCGCGCGCGCCGAGATCATGGCCCTGATCGGGGCCGGGCGGTGACGCCCCCGCATTCGTCGGCGCCGACCCCGCCGAGGACCCTGGTGATGGGGGTGCTCAACGTCACCCCGGACTCCTTCAGCGACGGCGGGAAGTGGGCCTCCACGGATGCCGCCATCGCCCACGCCCTCGCGCTCACGGGCGAGGGGGCCGATTTGATCGATGTGGGCGGCGAGTCCACTCGCCCCGGCGCCGGCCGCGTCTCGCCCGCCGAGGAGCAATCCCGGATCATCCCGGTGATCACCGAACTGGCCCGCCAGGGTCTCCGGATCAGTGTGGACACCCTCAACTCCGGCACCGCCGCGGCGGCCGCCGCCGCCGGCGCGAGCGTCATCAATGACGTCTCCGGGGGACTGGCCGACCCGGTGATGGCATCCGTCGCTGCGGACAGCGGGCTCACCTACGTGGCCATGCACTGGCGCGGACACGCCCGGAAGATGGACGCGCTGGCCCGGTACGGCGATGTCGTCGCCGACGTGCGCGCCGAACTCTCCGCCCGGGTGGAGGCGCTCACCGAGGCCGGCGTGCTGCGGGGCAACATCGTGCTCGACCCCGGTCTGGGCTTCTCGAAACTGCCCGAGCACAACTGGCAACTGCTCGCGCACCTGACGTCCTTCGCCGACCTGGGGCTTCCCGTGATGGTGGGCGCGTCCCGGAAACGGTTCCTGGCCGGGGCGCTCCCCGCCGACGTCGGCCTCTCCGAGCGCGACCTGCCGACCGCGGTGGTCAGCGTGCTGGCGGCCCAGGCCGGCGCCTGGGCGGTTCGCGTGCACGACGTCGCGGCGACGCGCACGGCACTGAACGTGCTCGCACTGGTCGACTCGGCCACAATGGAACTATGAGAAGCGACTCCATCACGTTGACCGGGCTCCGAGTCAACGCGCATCACGGCGTCTACGACTTCGAGCGTGAGAACGGTCAGGACTTCGTCATCGACGTGACGGTCTGGCTCGACCTGCAGCGGGCCGCGGCGTCCGACGACGTGACCCAGACCATCCACTACGGCGAACTCGCCGTCGAGGTCACCGATGCAGCCCGGCACAACCCGGTCGACCTGATCGAAACCGTGGCCGAGCGCATCGCCGCCGTGGTCCTGGCCCACGACGTGGCCGAGCGGGTGCAGGTGACGGTGCACAAGCCGCAGGCGCCGATCTCCGTGCCGTTCACGGATGTCGCGGTGCAGATCCTGCGGACCCGCGAATGAGCGGGCAGCCGGCGCTGCTGGCCCTCGGGAGCAACCTCGGCGACCGGGCGGCCACCCTCGCGGCGGCCGTGAACGAGCTGGCCGGGATTCACGGGCTCGAGCTGACCGCCGTGTCCCCGGTGTACGAATCGGTCGCGGTGAAGCCGCACGGCGTCGACGAGAACGCGCCCCGGTACCTCAACCTGGTGGTGGGCATCCGTTACGACGGCGACCCGCACACCCTGCTGGACGCCGTGAACGCCATCGAGAACGACCACGGCCGGGTGCGCGCCGAGTGGTGGGGTGATCGCACCCTGGACATCGACATCATCGCCTTCGACGACCTCGAAATCGATGACGCCCGCCTGACCCTCCCGCACCCTCGGGCCTGGGAGCGCGACTTCGTGCTGGCCCCGTGGCTGGACCTCGACCCCGAGGCCGTCCTGCCGGGGCACGGCACGGTGCGCGCGTTGCTCGCCGCCGTCGGCTCCACGGTGCGGCCCTACCGTCTGCCGCACGACATCGGCGGCGCCCGGTGAAGCGCACCCGCGCGACACCCGTCATCGCCCTGACCATGCTGGGCCTGGTCGTCGGCTTCCTGGTCGAAATCACCTCGGCGGCGACCGGGGCCGCGATGGTCCTGCCCCCGGCCACGCTGCCGGTGGCCCTGGTCGGAATCGCCATCGCCGTGGTGGCGCTGGCGTGGCCGATCCGGCAGGCGACCCGGGGCAAGGTGCGCCGGCACGTCAACCCCTTCCTCGCCATGCGCGTTGCCGTCCTGGCGAAGGCCTCAGCGCTGAGCGGGGCGCTGATGCTCGGCTTCGGCCTCGGCATCGTGCTCTACGCCCTGACCCGGTCCGTGATGCCGGCGGCAACGTCGGTCTGGTCCGCACTCGGGATGGCGCTCGGGGCCGCGATCCTGCTGACCCTCTGTCTCGTCGCCGAGCACTTCTGCACGCTCCCCCCGGACGACGAGGACGACGAGCAGGGCGGAATACGTGCCTGAGACCGCCGGACGACTGGACCTGCCCGAGGCGGGTGAGTGGAAGCGCGTCTCGCCCAGGTACGTGGTGGTGGAGATCGTCGGGACGGTGCTCTTCGGCCTGGCCCTGTGCGCCGCAGCCTCCGCGCTGTGGCTGGTCGCGGACGTGCAGTGGGCGCCGTACCTGCTCGCGGCCATCATCGTGATCACGGCGGTCACGGTCGCGTTCGAACCGCGCCGGGTGCGCGCCATCGGCTACCAGCTGCGCCAGGACGACCTGCTCTTCCGGCGGGGCATCATGTTCACCCGGTTCGTGTCGGTTCCCTACGGGCGGATGCAGCTGGTCGACATCACCCGCGGACCGATCGCGCGCCGGCTGGGACTCGCCGACCTCAAGTTCGTGACGGCCGCCGCCTCTTCCGGAGTCCTCATCCCCGGGCTCACCGAGGCGGATGCGGAGAGCCTGCGCGACGCTCTCGTCGAACTGGCCGAGAGCCGTCGGGCCGGACTGTGACCGAGCTGGCCGACGGGGAGTGGCACCGGCTGCACCCGGCCAGCCCCCTGCTGCGCGGCGGAATCTTCATCGTCGCGGTGCTCGGCTTCATCGTCGCGAACCTGCGCGAACGCCTGGTCGACTTCTTCCTGGGGGTTCCACGCTACGGCGGTGACCCGATCGACGAGATCCTCGAGCGCGGCGCCGTCGGCTGGGCCCTGCTCGGACTCACGGCCGTGCTGATCGCGATCCTGGCGGGCTTCTACCTGTCCTGGCGCATGCACACCTTCCGGGTCACCGGCGAGGTGGTCGAGGTGCGCAGCGGCCTGGTCTTCCGCAGCAACCGCCGTGCCCGCCTCGACCGGATCCAGGGCGTCAACATCGTGCGCCCCTTCGTGCCGCGCCTGTTCGGAGCCGCGAAGCTCGAGGTGAGCGTGGCCGGCCAGGACGCGAACGTGCAGCTCGCCTACCTGGGGTCGGCCAACGCGGACCAGCTGCGCCGGGACATCCTTCGCCTCGCGTCAGGTCTGCGGCAGCCCGCGCCGGTGCAGCCGGGCGCCGCCGCTCCCCTCGAGGGTGCCGCCGCCGTGGTCCCCGGCGCGGGAACCCCGGCCGGGCTCGGCGCGTTCGCCGCCCACCGGGCCGCCGACTTCTTCGCTCCCGAGCTTGACCCCGACGCGGCGCCGCCGGAATCCGTCGTGCGGATCCCGCCCGGACGGCTGATCGGCTCCGTCCTCTTCAGCAGGTTCACGGTCTTCCTGGTCCTGGCGGCCATCGCCCTGGCCGTCTTCGGCTGGACCGCCGACACCGGCGGCTGGCTGCTCGTGGTCATCCTGCCGGGCCTGATCGCGAGCGTCAGCTTCTACTTTTCCCGCGTCACCAGGTCGCTGCGCTACAGCATCGCCGGCACCGCCGACGGCGTGCGGGTCGGGTTCGGCCTGCTGACCACCAGCAACGAGACCCTGCCGCCGGGCCGCATCCACGCCATCCGTGTCTCCCAGCCCATCCTCTGGCGCCCGTTCGGCTGGTGGCAGGTGCACATCAACACGGCCGGCCACTCCACGAACAAGGGCGCCGGCGGCGAGGCCGACACCACGACGCTGCCGGTGGGCACGCTCGCCGACGTCGCCCGGGTACTCGAACTGATCCTGCCGGGGTTCGACTCCGCGCCTCAGCAGGCCCTGATCGAGCGGGGGCTCCGCTCCACGGGGGGCGACGACGGCTTCACGAACGCGCCGCGCCGCGCCGCCTGGCTGCTGCCGTTCTCCTGGCGCCGCACCGGCTACGCCCTCTCCGAGGGGGTCGCCCTGCTCCGCCGCGGCGTGCTCTCCCGGGAGCTGATCCTCGTTCCTCTGGCCCGGCTGCAGAGCGTGGGCATCAACCAGGGCCCGGTCGAACGGATGCTGCGCCTCGCCTCCGCGCGCCTGCACACCGTCGCCGGACCGGTGGTGGCGACCCTCAGCGTGCTCGACGCGGGCGAAGCCGTGGCGTTGTTCGAGCAGGTCTCGTCCGGAGCGATCACGTCCGCCCAAGCGGACACCACCCACCACTGGAACCTCCCGAACGGAGCCCTCGAATGAGCCAGCGTCCCGGCCGCCTCGGAATCGGCATCATCGGGGCCGGCCACGTCGGCCCCATCCTCGGCGCCGCCCTCGCCGGCGCCGGCCACGCCATCGTCGGAATCTCCGCGATCTCCCAGGCCAGCCGCGACCGGGCGGAGGCCATCCTTCCGTTCGTGCCGATCCTCAGCGTGCGCGAACTGGTCGAGCGCAGCGAACTGGTCATCATCGCGGTACCGGACGCCCAGCTGGAGAGCCTGGTCAGCGGGCTCGCCGCAACCGGCACCTGGCAGGCCGGACAACTCGTGCTGCACACCTCGGCGCGCTACGGCACCGCGGTGCTGGCGCCGGCGCAGGCCGGCGGCGCCATCCCCCTGGCCATTCACCCGGCCATGAGCTTCACCGGCACCAGCATCGACCTGGCCCGTCTGGCCGACACCTACTTCGCCGTGACCGCGCCGACCCCGGTGCTGCCGATCGGGCAGGCCCTCGTCGTGGAGATGGGCGGCGAGCCCGTGATCGTCGCGGAGGCCGACCGGGCCCGGTACGCCGAGGCCGTGGAGACCGCGACCGCGTTCTCCACCTCGATCGTGGAGCAGGCCACCGGGCTGCTCTCGGGGATCGGGATCGAACATCCGGGGGCCGTGATCGCCCCCCTGATGCGCTCGGCGATGGAGAATGCGCTGGCCCGCACCAGCCCCGACCGGCTCGACCTCTCGCACCTCGAGGGGCTCGGGGGTCCGGCCGGACTCGACCCCCCTGACCGGCCCGACGACCGCGACGATTTCGACGAATGATTCAACCGCAACACACCGGAGGACGAGTGAACGTGCTCACCACACCAGAAGTAATCACCAGCATCGACGAGTTGCGGAGCCGCTTGGCCTCCGCACGGGAGCGGGCCGTTCCCGGCGACGCGCGGATCGTCCTGGTGCCGACCATGGGCGCCCTGCACGCCGGCCACCTGACCCTGGTGCGCCGCGCCCGCAGCCGGGGGGACATCGTCGTGGTCTCCATTTTCGTGAACCCGCTGCAATTCGGGGCGGGAGAGGACCTGAACACCTACCCGCGCACCCTGGACGCGGACGTCGCCGCCCTGGCCGAGGAGGGCGTTGACTTCGTCTTCGCCCCGACCAGCCAGGTGATGTACCCGGCGGGCGCAGCCTCCACCCGGGTCACCGCCGGCGCCGTGGGCGCGCTGTACGAGGGCGCCGCGCGCCCCGGCCACTTCGACGGCATGCTCACCGTGGTGGCGAAGCTGTTCAACATCGTCGGCCCCGACCTGGCCGTCTTCGGCCAGAAGGATGCCCAGCAGGTCTTCCTGGTCGAACGGATGCTGGCCGACCTCGACTTCCGGCTCGCCCTCGAGATCGTGCCGATCGTGCGCGAAGAGGGCGGACTGGCCCTCTCCAGCCGCAACCGCAACCTCGATCCCGCCCAGCGCCTGGCCGCACGGTCGCTGAGCGCCGGTCTCGACGCGGCGGCATCCGCTGCCCCCCAGGGCGTCGCCGCCGCGCTGGCCGCGGCCCACGCGCGGATCGACGTTCAGCCGCTGGTTAAACTGGACTATCTCGTTGTCGTGGATCCGCGGACTTTCCTTCCGGTCGGCGCCGACCACGTCGGGCCGGCCCGGATGCTGGTCGCGGCGCTGGTCGGGAACACCCGACTGATCGACAACGTGGCCCTGGACATCCCCTAGACGGAGAACCGCATGAGCGAGCAGCAGAACCCCGAACCGACCGACGCCGAGAACGCCGCGGCAGCCGCAGCAGCGGAGGCCGAAAGCAACGAGCAGAAGCTCGTGCGCCTGGCCAAGCGTGACCGCTTGAACGCCGCCGCGACCGGCCCCGGCGGGGGTGCCTACCCGGTGTCGGTGCCCGTGACCGACACGATCCCGGCCGTCCGCGCGCGCTTCGGCGACCTCGAAGCGGATGCCGTCACCGGCGTCACCGTCGGCCTCGCCGGCCGCGTCGTGCACCTGCGCAACACCGGAAAGCTCTGCTTCGCCAGTCTCCAGTCCGGCGACGGCACCCGCATCCAGGTCATGGTCTCCCTCAGCGAGGTGGGCGAGGAGTCCCTCGCCGCCTGGAAGGACCTCGTCGACCTGGGCGACCACCTGTTCGTCTCCGGCGAGGTCATCTCCTCCCGCCGCGGTGAGCTGTCGATCATGGCGGCGGAGTGGCAGGTCGCCGCGAAGGCGCTGCTGCCGCTTCCCAACCTGCACACCGAGCTCAGCGAGGAGACCCGGGTGCGCAGCCGGTACCTCGACCTGATCAGCCGCGAACAGGCCCGCCGCAGCGTCGTGCAGCGCTCGCAGACGGTCGCGAGCCTGCGCCGCACCTTCACCGAGCGCAATTTCATCGAGATCGAGACGCCGATGCTGCAGGTCATGCACGGCGGCGCATCCGCCCGCCCCTTCACGACGCACAGCAACGCGTTCGACACGGACCTGTACCTGCGGATCGCCCCCGAGCTGTTCCTCAAGCGAGCCGTCGTCGGCGGCATCGACCGGGTCTATGAGATCAACCGCAACTTCCGCAACGAGGGCGCCGACTCCACCCACTCGCCCGAGTTCGCGATGCTCGAGGCCTATGAGGCATACGGCGACTACAACTCCATCGCCGACCTCACCCAGACCCTGATCCAGGATGCCGCGCTGGCCATCGCCGGCTCGCATGTGGTGACCTGGGCCGACGGCACCGAGTTCGACCTCAGCGGCGACTGGGACCGGATCGGCATGTACGACAGCCTGTCCGCGGCCGTCGGCTACCTCATCTCATCCGAAACCCCGCTCGCCGAGCTCCAGACGCTGGCCGACCGGGAGGGCCTGGAGATCGACCACCCCATCCACGGCAAGTACGTCGAGGAACTGTGGGAGCACTTCGTGAAGGGCGGACTGACCCGCCCCACGTTCGTGATGGACTTCCCGATCGACACCAGCCCGCTCGTGCGCGGCCACCGGGAGACCGCCGGCGTGGTCGAGAAGTGGGACCTCTACGTGCGCGGCTTCGAACTGGCCACCGGCTACTCCGAGCTCGTCGACCCGGTCGTGCAGCGGGAGCGCTTCATCGAGCAGGCCCGTCTCGCGGCCGGCGGAGACCCGGAGGCGATGCGCCTGGACGAGGAATTCCTGCGCGCCCTCGAGTACGGGATGCCGCCCACCGGCGGCATGGGCATGGGCATCGACCGCCTGCTGATGGCGTTGTCCGGCCTCGGCATCCGGGAGACCATTCTGTTCCCGTTGGTGAAATGATGGACGCATGAGCATCACGCCCTCCGACACGCCGAACCCCCACACGCCCGCCTCCGGCACGCCGAACCCCCACACGCCCGCCTCCGGCACCCCCGCGCCCGGCGAGCCCACCGAATCCGGCTGGCCCCGGCGGAACGGGCCCTCGCGGAACCGGATCGTGGTCTGGATCATCGGCGGCGGCATCGGCCTGTACCTGGTCGTCACCGGCCTCTACGGCATCCTGGTCAAATAGGAAGTCGCCGCGCCCGCGGGGCGGTCTGCCCGGCGGAGTGCGGGGCGAGCTCCTGGTGCAGGATGAGGGCGGCCGCGCCGACGGCGGCGGCGTCTGCGACGTGGGCGGAGAGGCGCACCTGCACGCGGTGCCGCGCCCGGGCGAAGAACCCCTCCGCCAGGCGGCGCTCGGCCGCAACGAGGTAGAGCGGGCCGGCCGTGGCGAAGGAGGGGCCGGCCAGCACGATCGAGTCCAGGTCGAGGATGTTGGCGACCGCGACGATGGCCGTGGCCAGGTGGTCGGCCGACCGGGTGATCAGCTCCAGGGCGAACGGGTCGCCGTCGACGGCGGCCGCGGCGACGAGCTCGAAGTCGAGGAACGGGTCTCCCTCGGGGGACAGCTCAACGGCCGACCGGCGTCCCTCGGCGAGACCGGCCCGCGCGCTGGCCGCGATCGCCTTCGGCCCGGCGAGGTCCTCCACGGTGGCTCCCGGTCCCGCCCCGTCGGGGGCGCTCACCCAGAGCTGGCCGATCTCGCCGGCGTTCGAGCTGGCGCCGCGGTAGACAGTGCCGCCGAGCACGATGCCCGATCCGATCCCGGCGCCCATGTAGACCGTGCAGTGCGCCGCCGTGCCGGCGATGGAGCCGCTCCAGAACTCGCCGATGGCAGCCGCGGTCGCGTCATTGTCGATGGTGACCGGAAACCCGGTCGCGCGCCGGACCGCGTCTCGGATCGGGAAGTCGCGCCAGGCCGCCAGGGTCGGAGGGGCGAGCAGGCTCCCGGAATCAAGGTCCAGCGGGCCCGGGGCCGCGATCCCGATGCCGACCACGCGGCCGGGCGCGACGCCCAGCCCGGTGAGGAGCGCGTCGACCTGGGCGGCCATCCGTGCCACCGTGAGGTCGGGATCGCTAGGCCCGACCCCACGGATGCGGGTGCCTCCCACCAGAGCCCCGCTCAGGTTCGTGACCACGAAGGTGATGAAGTCCGCGCCGAGCTGGATTCCGACGGCGAAGCGGGCGTCCGGGTCGACCTCGAGCAGCACCCGCGGCTTGCCGCCGGTGGACTCGCTCCTGCCGGCCTCCCGCACCAGGCCCTCCCGGATCAACTGCCGCACCACGGTGGACATGGTCGCCTGGGTGAAACCCGTGCGTTCGGCCAGTTCGACCCGGCTGATCGGCCCCGCCGACCGGATCAGATCGAGGACCAGGCCGCGGCTCGTGGCGGTCGTCAACGCCGCGCGGGGCTTCGGTATCCGTCCTCCTTCTGGCACCGGGCAAGCTTAGCCATCAACACTTCACAAAGCCCCCGGGTCGAGCCGAACAGCCCCGTGGACCTGTGCCCTCGCCCACCGTTTTCCCGTATCGTTGGAGGGACTATGGACAACTTCTGGGTCAGCGCATTCTGGTCGCTCCTGCCCACCATTCTGGTCGGGCTCATTTTCTGGGTGATCATGCGGTCCATCCTGCGTGCCGACCGAACGGAACGTAAGGTATACGCCCGGATCGAGGCGGAAGAGCGCGCCAAGCTCGGGCTCGACAAGCCGGTCACCTAGCACCGCATGTTCGGCATCGATGTCTCGACCGTCATCCTGGTGATCGCCCTGGTGGTCGATTTCGCCATCCGTGTCGTTGCGATCATCGTCGTGCCCCGCAACCGACGGCCGACCTCCGGGATGGCCTGGCTGCTCGCGATCTTCTTCCTGCCGTTCATCGGCGCACTGCTCTTCCTGATGATCGGCTACCGTACCCTGCCGAGGAAGCGCCTGGAGATGCAGGAGGAGATCAACCAGTTCATCCTCGACAGCACCGAGGGCATCGACCAGGTGCGCCGCGACCATCCGTGGCCGCCGTGGCTGGAATCGGTCGTCGAACTCAACCGCACGCTGGGGTCCATGCCGCTGGTCGGCGGCAACGAGGCCCGGCTGCTCGGTGACTACGAGGGCACTTTCGCCGAGATGGTCACCGACATCGACCAGGCGCGCAATTTCGTGCACGTCGAGTTCTACATTTTCTCGCTCGACAGGACCACGGCGCCGTTCTTCGACGCCCTCGAGAACGCGGTCAAGCGCGGCGTCACGGTGCGCGTGCTGATGGACCACATCCAGTCCATGCGGAAGCCCGGCTACCGGGCGACGCTGAACCGGCTCACCGCCTCCGGAGTGAAGTGGGAGCTGCTGCTGCCGCTGCAGCCGCTGAAGGGCAAATGGCAGCGTCCCGACCTGCGCAACCATCGCAAGCTGCTGATCGTGGACGGCACGGTCGGGTACATGGGGTCACAGAACGTCATCGACCGCAGCTACAACATGCCCGCCAACATCCGTCGCGGACTGCAGTGGAAAGACCTCATGACACGGGTCGAGGGGCCGATCGTCTCCGGACTCAACGCGATCTTCATCACGGACTGGTACAGCGAGACGAACGACCTGCTCACCCGCGATATCCAGCCGGTGTCGACCGAGGTCGTTCCGCATTCGCTGGACTGTCAGGTGGTGCCCAGTGGGCCCGGGTTCGAGGGCGAGAACAACCTGCGGCTGTTCCTGGCGCTGCTCTACTACGCCCAGGACAGCATCATCATCACGAGCCCGTACTTCGTGCCGGACGAATCGATCCTGTACGCGATCACGACCGCGACCCAGCGCGGGCTGAACGTGGAACTGTTCGTGTCCGAGGTCGCCGACCAGGCCCTCGTCTACCACGCGCAGCGCTCCTACTACGAGGAACTCCTGCGGGCCGGCGTGAAGATCTTCATGTACAAGGCGCCGTACGTGCTGCACGCCAAGCACTTCACGATCGACGACGAGGTGGCCGTGATCGGGTCGAGCAACATGGACATGCGCTCGTTCAGCCTCAACTTCGAGGTGTCGATGATGGTGCGCGGCCGCTCATTCGTGCAGCAACTGCGCGCGGTGCAGGACGGCTACCGCGCCGACAGCCGCGAACTGACCCTCGAGGAGTGGATGAAGCAGCCGCTGCGCTCCACGGTGCTCGACAACCTCGCCCGGCTGACCTCCGCGGTGCAGTAGGAGCCCCTTGGCACTCGTCACCGGGCGATCGGCTCTGCTGATCGCCCGGGTTCGGCCTGCTCTGTGGCTCGCGCCGGAGCTGCCGGTTGCCGGCCGCGCACGAAGAAGATCACGGCGATGATGATCAGTGCCACGATGGCCGCCAGGCCGAAGACGAGATTGGAGACGCCCGAGGAGGCGTTCAGCACGAAGGACTCGGCGGCGAACTGCTCGCCGATGGTCAGGATGCCACCGAGTCCGGCCGTGCCCTCGGTCAGCAGGAGGAGTGCTCCGATTCCGATCGAGAGCAGGCCGGACACGACCAGCAGCCACGAATTCTGCCAGCGTCCGATCCGCACCATTCGCGGCCGCAGCCAGCCGCGCTCCGCGATCCTCAGGCGGTTCCAAACCAGCGCCAGCACGAACAGGGGCACGGTCATTCCCAGCGCATAGATCGCCAGCAGGATGCCGCCGTAGGCGGCGTTTCCGCCGACGGCGGCAACCGTGAGGACCGATCCGAGAATGGGGCCCGCGCACACCCCGGCCACCCCGTAGACCGATCCCAGGAGGAAGACCGAGGCCGAGGAGGTGCCCTCACCGCCCCCGTCCCTGGCGAACGCCGGAAGCCTGATGCCGATGAGCTGGACCAGTCCGAGGGCGATCACGAGGGATGCGGCGACGGCCACGAACCCGGCGCGGTTCTGCGTCAAAAACGCTCCGAGCGTGCCGGCGAGGACACCGATCGGCACGAGTGTGGTGATCAGCCCCAGGTAGAAGAGTCCCGTGCGGGCCAGGAGCTTCGTCGGCGTCGAGAACGCGTAGGCGAAAAACGCGGGAAGGAGCAGGACCGAGCAGGGGCTGAGCAGGGTCAGGACCCCGCCGATCAGCGCGCCGGCGTAACCGATATCCATTATTCGGCGGCTTCGGCGAGTTCTCGATCAATGGCCTGGCGGAAGGCCTCGACGGGTTGGGCGCCGGAAATGGGCGTGTCGTTGACGAGAAACAGCGGTGTTCCGGTCGCGCCGAACGAGCGAGCCTCGTCGGTGTCCCTGGTGACAGCCGCCAGTAGCGCGGGGTCGGCCAGGTCGCTCTCGAAACGAGCCATGTCAGGCACTCCGATGTCGCGGCCGATCTGGAGCAGACGCTCCCGCGGCAGGGCGAGGTGGGCTCTCTCGGGGGCATCCCGGAACGTCGCCTCGTTGAACTCCCAGAACAGGCCCTGCGCCCCGGCTGCCCGTCCCGCAACGGCGGCGTCAATGGACTCCTGGCCGAAGACCGTGAGATCCCGCCATTCGATGCGCACCTGGCCCGAATCAGCATATTCGCCGATGAGCAGCGGGAGGGTCTCTCGGGCGAAGACGGCGCAGAACGGGCAGCGGTAGTCCGAATACTCGACCAGCACCACCGGGGCATCCGTGTCACCCCGCGCCGTCGGATCGCCGTCAATTCGACGGGACATGTCGAAGGCCGGTTCGGAGCCTTGCTCGTCGGCGCCGGCTGGGGGCGATGCCTGCTCTGCCGTGCCGGACTGGGCCGCGAAGCCGACCCCGAGGACGACTACAATCGCGACAGCGCCGGCGATCAGGTAGACAAGGCCGCGTCGGCGGGAGCCCGACGACGCGTTCTTGGGTTGCGCAGATGCCATGGTCGTCGCCCTCCCGGATTTTGATGAGACATTTACAATGTATAGACATTTAGTGAGAAAGGACAGCCGTGGCAGCACCTGCCCAGCCAGGCGCACGCGCTCATGATCCGTCTGAATCGGCCCCGCGCAGGCCGCTCTGGGAGAGCATCGGCGCGGACCTCGCGGTTCGCGTTGCCCGGGGAGAATTCGCGGACGGATTCCCCGGTGAGCTGGAACTGGCCGCGACCTATGGCGTCAGCCGGGGTACGATCCGCAGCGCCCTTCGCCCGCTCAGGGAGACGGGGTCGGTTACCGCTCAGAGGGGCAGGAAGCCCCGGGTGATCGTGGGCGGCCTGGGCAGCGCCTTCGGCCCGGTCTACAGCCTGTTCGCATCCGTGCAGGAATCCGGGATGACCCAGCGCAGCGTTGTTCTGGAGCGCCGGCTGGTCACCGATCCGGCCGTCGCCGAACGCCTCTCGCTGCCGCCGGCCCAGGAGTTGTTCAAATTGTCTCGATTGCGTCTCGCAGACGAGGAGCCGTTCGCGGTCGATCACGTCTGGCTCCCCGCTGACCGGGTCCGCCCGCTCCTGAGCGTCGACTTCGCCGCAACCGCGCTCTACAAGGAGCTGCGCGAGCGATGTGGCATCACCGTGGACGGCGGGGTTGAGGAGCTACGCGCCGACACCGCCTCGGCTCTGGACGTCGAACGTCTCGGCTGCGCCCCCGGAGCCCCTATTTTTCGGATCGAGAGAATCGGCTACCAGCGCGGAGCCGCCGTTGAACTGCGTTGCAGCCACATTCTGGGCGAGCGGTACTCCGTGACCGCCACCTTCGGGGCGGGCGTGCCCTCGTAGGCCGATGTGCAGTGCCGTGCCGGGTGCGGGCTAGTCGACGTCGTCGCGGCTGGGCGGGGGCGGCCCGGAGCCGACGGCCTCTGAGCCCACCGGCCCCGCTCCAACCGTGACACCCTCAGCCGGTATTTCGGCCGTCTCGGTCAGGTCGGTCGGTTCCGTCGGCGCGTCGGGAGTGAGGGGCGGCACCTCGTCCGGCGGGCGCTGCAGCAGCTCGAGCAGCAGCACCACCAGAAGGGCGAGCACGCGGTCCAGATGATCACGGCCGGGGTGAGCGGTCGCCAGAAGATCGCGACCGCGGCGGCCGCCACGCCGACCGCTGCCCGGATGTAGCGCCGGGCCCGGTAGAGCCAGACGCCAGCCCGCCCGGTGGTCACGCCGCTCCGCGCGGCGGAGCCGCGCAGGCTTCGGGCCCCGTCGCGGGTCAGGCGACGAACGGCGATCGCCCCGCGGAACGGGCCGGCCAGGTACGCGACCACGGCGACGGTCACCGCGGCCAGGCCCACCGACAGCGCGGTGGCGTACACGAGCGGCACGAGCGGCACGAGCGCGTCATAGACGGTGCCGGCGAGGTCGGCCGGCAGATCGGCGGGCGATATAGCGTTGACGAAGAGGATGCGGCCGACGGAGATCCCCGCGGCCAGCAGAGCCATCGAGAGACCGAGAGTCACGCCCGCCCAGATCAGGGCGCGCGACTTGCGCCTGGCCACGAGCACGCCGGCGGCGATCAACAGCAGGCTCACCCAGGGCAGCACGGCGCCGAGAACGTCGAGGAGCTGGTACGCGGTTCGGGCCTGCACGAGGGCATCCGCCTGCGCGATCGGGATCGTGCGATCGACCTCCGGGATGTTCGCGGCCAGGCCGAAGCCCTGCGCCACAAGCTGCTTCTTCACCTCGGCGATGATCGGCCCGAGCTGGATCCCGACCTCGCCGGTGCCGCTGATCACGAGCGCGGAGGAGGTCTCGCCCTCCAGCGCCGCGACGATCTGGGTGTGGCTGAGCCGCAGGGCTTCCTCCCAGACCTGCGCGAACGCATCCGAGGTGACGACCCGCTCGGCGCCGGAACGGATGAGGGATTCCACTCCGCGCACGGCCGGCGCCTCCAGCAGGGCGAGGGCGTCCTGCGCCCGGGGCGGCAGGTTGAGGCTCGAGAGCCCGTCGAAGAGGTCTTTCGTCACCCCCTGGATATCGACCTTCTCGTCGACGACGGTGACGATCTCATCGACCAGGTAGGCCTGGAATGCGGGATCGTCGGCCAGCGGCGCAACGGTGGCCACGAACGTGTTGGTGTCAGTCACCACGTTGCGGGTCCAGTGGGCCACCACGGCGACCGGCGCCAGCAGAACGCCGACGGTGACCAGCAGCACCGCCAGGAACGCGCGCCATCGGTGGCGGGAAGGGGGAGGAGTGCGGGGGGGGGGGGGGGGGGGGGGGGGGGGGGGGGGGGGGGGGGGGGGGGGGGGGGGGGGGGGGGGGGGGGGGGGGGGGGGGGGGGGGGGGGGGGGGGGGGGGGGGGGGGGGGGGGGGGGGGGGGGGGGGGGGGNAGCGCCGCTTCCGTGCTTTCCGCCGCAGCCGTGCTTTCCGCTTCGGGACTTCCGGTCCGGTCCACTGCCTCCGCCTCTCGCCTGCGATTGTCATGGCCCCCCGGGGCGCGTTCCCCGCCACCGTTCGGAGTCATTATTGCGCTCGCCGGTCGATGCGTAAGGAGCGCGCGGCCGGCCGCGGCGGCGGGTACCTATGAGCCGCGACGGCGGGTGCCTATGAGCCGCGACGGCGGGTGCCTCGGCGGGTGCGCGGCGACATCCGTCACGCCTGCCCATGTCGCCCGCCCCCTGCCCACGCCGCACCCCTGCCCATGCCGCCCCCCGTACCCGCGCACCGCCGAGCTCGCCACTTCCGGTCGAGTTCGCCCGGCATGCCTGGCGAACTCGGCCGCAACGGTCGAACTCGGCGATCTCTCGGCCATGTCTCGGCGGGTGCCTCGGGGCCGCGGCGGCGGGCGCGGCGGCGGGTGCCTCGGCGGGTGCGCGGCGACATCCGTCACGCCTGCGGCGAACAGAGGCATGCATTTCAGGGTTCCCTCGTTACTCTCGATGTATCGGCGCCACAACTGCCCTGGCGCCAAGGGAGCGATCACATGTTTGAGAGATTTACCGACCGAGCTCGTCGCGTCGTCGTTTTGGCCCAGGAAGAGGCCAAGATGCTCAACCACAACTACATCGGTACCGAGCACATCCTGCTCGGCCTGATCCACGAAGGCGAGGGTGTCGCCGCCAAGGCCCTCGAGAGCTTGGGCATATCCCTCGACGCCGTGCGCGAGCAGGTGCAGGACATCATCGGCCAGGGCCAGCAGCAGCCGACCGGGCACATCCCGTTCACGCCGCGCGCTAAGAAGGTGCTCGAATTGAGTCTGCGCGAGGCGCTGCAGCTCGGCCACAACTACATCGGTACCGAGCACATTCTGCTCGGCCTCATCCGCGAGGGTGAAGGCGTTGCCGCCCAGGTGCTCGTTAAGCTCGGCGCCGAGCTCAACCGGGTGCGCCAGCAGGTCATCCAGCTCCTGTCTGGATACCAGGGCAAGGAGCAGGTGCAGGTCGGCGCGAACGAGCAGGCGAGCGGTCCGGCGGGCAGCCAGATTCTCGACCAGTTCGGCCGGAACCTGACGCAGGCCGCCCGCGACAACAAACTCGACCCGGTCATCGGGCGCGAGAAAGAGATCGAACGGGTCATGCAGATCCTGTCCCGCAGGTCCAAGAACAACCCGGTTCTGATCGGTGAGCCCGGCGTCGGCAAGACGGCCGTCGTCGAGGGCCTCGCCCAGGCCATTGTCAAGGGCGATGTGCCCGAGACGCTGAAGGACAAGCAGCTCTACTCGCTCGACCTCGGCTCGCTCATCGCCGGCAGCCGCTACCGCGGTGACTTCGAGGAACGCCTGAAGAAGGTCACCAAGGAGATCCGCACCCGCGGCGACATCATCATCTTCATCGACGAGATCCACACCCTCGTCGGTGCCGGTGCCGCCGAGGGCGCGATCGACGCGGCCAGCATCCTGAAGCCTCTCCTCGCCCGCGGCGAGCTGCAGACCATCGGTGCCACCACGATCGACGAGTACCGCAAGCACTTTGAGAAGGATGCCGCGCTCGAGCGCCGCTTCCAGCCGATCCAGGTCGCCGAGCCGTCTCTGCCCCACACGATCAACATCCTCAAGGGGCTGCGCGACCGGTACGAGGCGCACCACAAGGTGTCCATCACCGACGGCGCCCTCGTGGCCGCGGCGAACCTCGCCGACCGCTACGTGTCCGACCGGTTCCTGCCGGACAAGGCCATCGACCTGATTGACGAGGCCGGCGCCCGCCTGCGCCTGTCGATCCTGTCGAGCCCGCCCGAGCTGCGCGAATTCGACGAGAAGATCGCCGTGGTGCGCGCCGCCAAGGAGACCGCGATCGAGGAGCAGGACTTCGAGAAGGCCGCCGGCCTGCGCGACGAGGAGAAGAACCTCCTCGGCGAGCGGCTGCGCCTCGAGAAGAAGTGGAAGTCGGGCGACGTCAAGACCACCGCCGTCGTCGACGAAGGACTGATCGCCGAGGTCCTGGCCCAGGCGACCGGCATCCCCGTCTTCAAGCTCACCGAAGAGGAGTCCTCGCGGCTCGTCTTCATGGAGAAGGCCCTGCACCAGCGCGTCATCGGTCAGGAGGAGGCCATCTCGGCGCTCGCCAAGACCATCCGCCGCACCCGTGCCGGCCTGAAGGACCCGAAGCGCCCGAGCGGTTCGTTCATCTTCGCCGGCCCCACCGGCGTCGGCAAGACCGAGCTGGCTAAGGCGCTCGCCGAGTTCCTCTTCGACGACGAGGCCGCCATGATCTCGCTCGACATGAGTGAGTACGGCGAGAAGCACACCGTGTCCCGACTGTTCGGCGCCCCTCCCGGGTTCGTCGGCTTCGAAGAGGGCGGCCAGCTCACCGAGAAGGTGCGCCGCAAGCCGTTCTCCGTGGTGCTGTTCGACGAGATCGAGAAGGCCCACCCCGACATCTTCAACTCCCTCCTCCAGATTCTGGAAGAGGGCCGGTTGACGGATGGCCAGGGTCGCGTCATCGACTTCAAGAACACCGTGATCATCATGACCACGAACCTCGGCACCAAGGACATCAGCGGCGCGCCCGTCGGTTTCCAGCTCGAGGGCGACACGGCCACCAGCTACGACCGGATGAGCGGCAAGGTCAAGGAAGAGCTGAAGAAGCACTTCAAGCCCGAGTTCCTCAACCGCGTGGACGAGGTCATCGTCTTCCCGCAGCTGACCAAGCCGGAACTGCTGCAGATCGTGGACCTGTTCATCAAGCGGCTGGGCGAGCGTCTGCTCGACCGCGACATGACGGTGGACCTGACCCTCGCGGTGAAGGAACACCTGATCGAGGTCGGCTTCGACCCCGCACTGGGTGCCCGGCCGCTGCGCCGCGCGATCCAGCGCGAGGTGGAGGACCGCCTGTCAGAGAAGATCCTGCAGGGCGAGCTCAACGCCGGCGACCACGTGCACGTGGACTACGTGGGCGGGGAGTACGTCTTCACCACGACCGTTCGCGCCTCAGCGGTCGGGGTCGGGGTCAACACGACGGCCGCGATCGGCACGGGGCCGGGCTCGCCCGACCTCGCGGTGACCAGCGACTAGCGCAACCCCGTTCAGAAGGGCCCGGCGGAGCATCCGCCGGGCCCTTCTGCGTTCTCGCCCGCCCCTTTCCACGTTCCGTCCCTCACCAATTCGACGGAGATTTTGCTTCTACAACCCTGTTTTGGGCCGGAAATGGGCATATCCGGCAAAATCTCCGTCGAATTGGTTCCTAGACTGGGAGATTGATGGTGCGGGATGAATCAGCAGGAAAGGCCGGTCGGCGACAGATGCAGGAGTATTCGGTTCGCCGGGCACGCACCACCGACGTGCCCCGCATCCAGGCCATCGTCGCGCCGCTGGTGCAGGAGCGCATCCTGCTCGGCAAGGAAAGCGTCGTCTTCTACGAGGCCGTGCAGGAATTCCGGGTGGTCGAAGATGCCGACGGCAACCTGATCGGCTGCGGCGCCCTGCACGTGATGTGGGAAGACCTCGGCGAGGTGCGCACTCTCGCCGTGACCGCCGACTGGCTGGGCCGCGGCGTCGGCCACGCACTGATGGACCGGCTCGAAGCGGATGCCCGCGAGCTCGGACTCAGCCGCCTGTTCTGCCTGACCTTCGAGGTGCCGTTCTTCGCCCGGCACGGCTTCAGCGACATGGGCTCCGAAACGGTGGACCCGCGGGTCTACGCCGAACTGGTGCGCTCGCACGACGAGGGCGTCGCCGAGTTCCTCGACCTGGCCCGCGTGAAGCCGAACACACTCGGCAATACCCGGATGGTCAAGCGGCTCGTCTGACCCGGAGCCGGGTGGACCGGACCGGCTCGTGCCGGCCTGCCAGCACAGTGAAGAGCAGAGTGAAGAGCGCACAGTACCCCTTCGGGCGGCGCTCATGTGGGGGTATTTTCGCATTCTTCTGCTCATTCGAGCAGAACGCCTGAATTCACCTTTTGTTATTTTGCAGGACGCTCAAGCAGGGCCCTGCCTCCGTAGCATTGCGATCAATGTCGTCGCCTACTTAGGGAACCCATGTCGCCTGCAGCACACAGCAGTTGGAAGTTGACTTTCGCCTCTCTCCTCGGCCTCGGCCTGGTCGCGAGCCCGCTCGTGGCGCTGCCGGCCGTCGCAGACGTCGGTGGCACCGGGGTCGTGATCAACGAGGCCTACCTGAACGGCGGCAGCGCCGGCGCCACCTACCTGAACAAGTTCGTCGAGCTCTACAACCCGACGGATGCCCTCGTCACCCTCGACGGCACCTCGCTGCAGTACCGCTCGGCCACCGGCACCGCGAACCCGACCGCCGTGCTCCCGCTGACCGGGTCCATCCCGGCCAGGGGCTACTACCTCGTGCAGGGAAACTCGAACACCGCCAACGGCGCCCCCCTCCCTACTCCGAACGCTTCTCTCTCTTCCTCCTTCGCTGGCGGCGGCGGAACCCTCTTCCTCGCCAACCAGACCACGGCGCTGACCGCTCCCCCCACGGGATCCCTGCTGAACGCACCCGGCGTCATCGACCTGATCGGGTACGGCTCGTCGCTCACGTTCGAGACCACGGCGGCGCCCGCGGCATCCGTCACCACCGCGCTCAGCCGCGCGACGGGCCTCGACACCGACGTCAACTCGGGCGACTTCACGCTCGCGGCCCCCACCCCGACCAACGCCGCCGGCGAGACCGCGGCCACCACCACGCCCACTCCGACCCCGGCGCCGACCACCCCGCCGGCGCCCGCCGCCGCGCTCCCGATCAATGAGATCCAGGGCAGCACGGATGCCGGCGCCCAGACCGGCAAGCTCGTCACCACGACCGGCGTGGTGACCGCCACCTACCCGGCCGGCGGCTTCAGGGGCTTCTACCTGCAGACCCCCGGCACCGGCGGCGCGGTCGATCTGACCACACACACCGCCTCGGACGGAATCTTCGTCTACACGAACGCGCTCGTCGCCCCCGTCACGGCCGGCGACTACGTCTCGGTGACCGGCACCGCGTCCGAGTTCTTCGGACTCACGCAGCTCACCGTCGGCGCGCTCAGCGACGTCACCGCCCTGGACAAGGCCGGAATCGTCGCCCCGGCACCCGCCACGGTCGGCCTTCCGGCCACGGATGCCGCGCGCGAGTCCCTCGAGGGCATGCTCCTGGCCCCCGCCGGCGCGTTCACCGTCACGAACAACTACTCGACCAACCAGTACGGCGAGATCGGCCTCGCCGCCGGGAGCACCCCGCTCGTCGGCCCGACCGTCACCGCCCGCCCGGGAACGGACGCGTACACCGCGGCCGTCGCCGCCAACAAGGCGCGCGCGGTCACCCTCGACGACGGCGCCACGACCAATTACCTCGGCAGCGCCACGAACAAGGGCCTCCCTGTTCCGTATCTGTCCACCGCGAACCCCGTGCGCATCGGTGCGGCCGTCACGTTCACGAAGCCGGTCATCTTCGACTTCCGCAACAGCAACTGGAAGTTCCAGCCGACCGCCGAGCTGGTGCCCGCGACCGCCGCCGTGCAGCCCGCGACCTTCGCCAACACCCGCACAGCGGCGCCCAGACCGGTGGGCGGCGACATCCGTCTGGCCACCTTCAACGTGCTCAACTACTTCGCCACCACCGGTGACTCCATCACCGGCTGCACCTACTACACCGACCGGGCCGGCACGCCGATCACGGTCAACAGCGGCTGCGACGCCCGCGGCGCGGCCACCCAGGTCAGCTTCGAGCGCCAGCAGGCGAAGGTCGTCTCCGCGATCAACGCGCTCGACGCCCAGGTCGTCACGCTCGAGGAGATCGAGAACTCGGCCCGCTTCGGCAAGGACCGCGACTCCGCCCTCGCCAACCTCGTCGCCGCGCTGAACACCGCCGCGGGCAGCCCGGTCTGGGCCTTCGTGCCCTCACCGGCCGCCCTCCCGGTCAGCGAAGACGTCATCCGCACCGCGTTCATCTACAAGACCGCCGCCGTCGAGACTGTCGGCGGGTCGACCATCTTCGACCACGCCGCCTTCGTCAACGCCCGCCAGCCGCTCGCCCAGGCCTTCCAGCTGGTCGGCGACACCGGCAGCCGCTTCCTCGCGATCGTCAACCACTTCAAGTCGAAGGGGTCCGGAACCGGCGCCAACGCCGACACGGGCGACGGCCAGGGCGCCTCGAACCTGTCCCGTGTGAACCAGGCGACGGCGCTCGTCGGGTTCGCCGACTCGCTGAAGACCAGCACCGGCATCGCGCGCGTCTTCCTCACCGGTGACTTCAACGCCTACGACCAGGAAGACCCGATCAAGGTCATCACCGACGCCGGCTACCTCAGCGAGGAAGCCAAGAGCGGCGAGTACACCTACGCGTTCGGCGGCATGGTCGGCTCGCTCGACCACGTGTTCGCGTCGCCCGAGGCGGATGCCGCGGTCACCGATGTGGACGTCTGGAACATCAACTCGGTCGAGTCGGTCGCCCTGGAGTACAGCCGGTACAACAACAACGTCACCGACTTCTACCTGGCCGACGCGTTCCGCTCGTCCGACCACGACCCGGCCGTCGTCGGGTTGAACCTCGCCAGCCCCACCGACGTCGACATCAACCTGCTCAACATCAACGACTTCCACGGCCGCATCGACGCCAACACGGTCAAGTTCGCTGGAACGGTCGAGCAGCTCCGCGCGGAATACGGGGACGCGTCCACCCTGTTCCTCTCCGACGGTGACAACATCGGCGCCTCCCTGTTCGCCTCCGCCTCGCAGGGTGACAAACCCACCATCGACGTGCTGAACGCCCTCGACCTGAAGGCTTCGGCCGTGGGCAACCACGAGTTCGACCAGGGCTTCTCCGACCTGACCGGCCGCGTCGCCGACGCCGCCGACTTCGATTACCTGGGCGCGAACGTCTACCAGCTCGGCACCGAAACCCCGGCCATGCAGGAGTACGCCACCTACGTCGTCAACGGCGTCACGGTCGGCGTGATCGGCGCGGTCACCGAGGAGACCTCGGCGCTGGTCTCGCCGAACGGCATCGCCAGCCTGAGCTTCGGTGACCCGGTCGCCGCGGTCAACCGGGTCTCGGCCCAGCTCACCGACGGCAACCCCGCCAACGGCGAAGCCGATGTGCTGATCGCCGAGTACCACGAGGGGGCCAGCGCCGGAACGCCGGACGGCGCTTCCCTCGAGCAGGAGCTCGCCCTCACCGACAGCGCGTTCGCCCGGATCGTCACGCAGACCTCCGCCGAGGTCGACGCGATCTTCACCGGCCACACGCACAAGCAGTACGCGTGGAACGCCCAGCTCCCCGGTGCGGCCGCCGGGGTCACCCGCCCGGTGCTCCAGACCGGAAGCTACGGCGAGAACATCGGCCAGGTCGTGCTCAACTACGACGTTGCGTCCGGTGACACCACGACCGTGAAGAACCAGAACGTCAAGCGTTCGGTCACGGCCGACGCCACCCTGGTCGCCGCATACCCGCGGGTCGCCGCGGTGAAGACGATCACGGATGCCGCGCTCGCCCAGGCGGCCGTCATCGGCAACCAGCCGATCGGCTCGGTCACCGCCGACATCACCCGCGCCTGCCTCGGCGGCACCTCACCGTGCGCCGAGAACCGGGCCGCACCGTCTGCCATGGGCACGCTGGTGGCGAACTCCCTGCGCGAATCGCTGGCCGACCCGGCCAAGGGCGGCGCCGAAATCGGCGTGGTCAACCCGGGCGGCATGCGCGCCGAACTGCTGTACTCGCCGGACGGTGTCGTCACCTACGCCGAGGCCAACGCGGTGCTGCCGTTCCTGAACAACCTGTGGACGACCAGCCTCACCGGGGATCAGTTCAAGACCGTTCTGGAACAGCAGTGGCAGCGTGACGCGGCCGGCAACATCCCGAGCCGCCCGTACCTGCAGCTGGGGCTTTCCGACAACGTGAACTACACGTTCGACGCCACCCGGGCTGAGGGCGACCGCATCACGGGCATCTGGATCGACGGTTCGGCCATCGACCTGGCGCGCTCCTACCGGGTCGGCTCGTTCAACTTCCTGCTCACCGGCGGCGACAACTTCCGGGAGTTCAAGAATGGAACGGGCACGCGCGACTCCGGTCTGGTCGACCGGGACGCCTGGATCTCCTACCTCACGGCCAAGAGTCCAGTGGCACCGTCGTTCGCCGCCCGCCAGGCCAGCGTCACGGGCGTTCCGAGCGGGGCCGTCGAGCGCGGCGCCTCGGTCACGTTCACCGTGGGCGACCTGAACCTGAGCTCGCTCGGCGCCCCGAAGAACACGGCGCTGACGCTGCTCTGGTCCGGCAGCAGTGCCGGCCCGGGCACGGCAGCCGTCGACGCCTCCGGCAAGGCCGCGGTCACCGTCACGGTGCCGCAGGATGCCGCGGCGAACAGCGAGCTCGTTCTCAGGGCCACGGAGTCCGGCACGATCGTGCGGGTGCCGATCACCGTGAACGTGCCGGTGCCGCCGGCGACCGATCCGACCGCCGCCAGCCCGAAGGCCCTGACCAAGGCACTCAAGGACAAGGTCGACACGTACGCGGCCGCCTACGCCGCGGGCGCCACGGTCACGGTCGACGTCGGAGCGGCGCACGCGGGCGAGTTCGTCTCGGTGTCGCTGCAGTCCAAGCCGGTCAAGAACCTGGGCGGCTGGCTTCTGGTGAACGCGAAGGGTGAGGTCAGCACGACACTGCCGGCCGACATCCGTGCAGGCAAGTACCAGCTCGTCGTGCAGGACGCGACCGGTGCCGTGCTCGGGTGGACCGAGATCACGGTTGCGAAGGTCAAGGCCCCTCGCTGACCATAGGACGTGCGCGGGCGCGGCCGAGCCTCTCCGGGCTCGGCCGCGCCTCTTCCTATATTCCCGCTCGACACGCTGAGCATTCCCCGGCGGCGCCGGCATACCTCGTTAGCCTTGGGTCATGTCGACGATCAAACATCCGGTCGGGCCCCAGTCCAGCAAGGTGTACTGGCGCCGTCGCCTCATCGTGGGTGTGGGCCTGCTCTTCGTGCTTGTCATTATCTTCCTGATCATCGTGCGGCCCGGTGCGGGCCCCGACGAGCAGGGCACCGCCCCGAAATCGGCGGCCAGCGCCGCAACGACGGATGCGCCGGCCGCCGCGGCGTCCGACCCGGCCGCCGGGGCATCCGCCTGCAACCCGGCGAGGGTGCAGGTGGAGGCCATCACCGACGCGGTCAGCTACGAGCCCGGACAGCAGCCGGCACTCTCGCTCAGCCTGACGAACACCGGCACCGAGCCCTGCGTGATCAACGTGGGAACGTCGAAGCAGGTCTTCACGATCTCCAGCGGCGCGGACGTCTACTGGACGTCCACCGACTGCCTCACCGACCCGGCCGACGCCGAGGTGACCCTCAAGCCCGGCCAGCCGGTGAGCTCGTCGGCCGCCATCGAGTGGGAGCGGGTGCGGTCGAGCCCGGACACCTGCGACGAGGCCACCCGCGATGCAGCGCCGGCCGGGGGAGCGGCGTACAACCTAAGCGTCTCCGTCGACGGGATCGAGTCGGCCACGCCGAAGCAGTTCTTCCTGTCCTGATCAACTGGTTGAATGGATGCCGTGACTGACGCGACTCCACCGACCCATTCCCTCGCCCTTGCCACTGCTCTGGCCGAGCAGGACGTGGTCGCCGTGGCCTACGCCCTGCGCAACGACGTGATGATCGTGCCCCAGCTGGTCGTCAACGGCCAGGCGGAGCAGGTGCGCGTGTTCGGGCGCGAGGGCACCGACCGGCGCATGCTGCTGCTCTTCTCCTCCGCCGAGAACTATGCCCGCATGGTGCCGGACGAGGTCGACCCGCAGGTGATGGTCGCCGACGGCCAGTGGCTGCGGGAGTTCCTCACCGTGCACAAGCAGGTGCTGGAGATGGTGTTCTTCGACATCGCCGGCCCGCACGTGATGCAGGCTGCCCCGGCCGACCTGTTGCGGGCTCTGGGTCCGCTCCCGGGCGAAGACGAACCCGCTCACAGCGACAGCGATGGCGACGGCGAGTAACTCGCCTCTTCTCCCCTCAGGCTGGGGGTTCGCAAACACCCGGCCGAGCAGGCGGCCCACGCTAGGCTGAGCGCGACAGTGTTCGGCCCGCTCTCACCAGCGGAGCATCCGACGGACTTTTCACGGTCTGCTTTCTGCATCTGTCAGGGAGCAGGACGTGGTGGTGGGGACTGTGCGTGGTCGGGACACCGCACGCTTGGCGCGCATTGAACGAGAGTTCTGGATCGACCGGGACGTGGCGCTCCAAGCCGCCGAGGAGTGGCTCGCGGAACTCGGCGAGGCAGACTCGGGGGCCACGTCGCGTCGCCTGATTGTGCTGATCGCCGCCGTGCGCATCCATCGCACCGACCCGGGCCAGATCGCCACCGATGTGCAGCAGATCCTGGGCTGGGCGGAACAGCACGGCGAGGTCGCGCTGCAGTCCCGGTGCCACGACGTTCTGGGCTCGGTCTTCGAGATGGTCGGCGATCGCGCCCTCGCGCTGGAGCATGCCGTCACAGCGAACGATCTGCTCGACGAGTCCGAGACTCCGCTGATGCGGGCCGCCGCCCGTAAGTGCCTCGCGGATGCCCTCGGCTCGGCAGGTTCTCTCGACGAGGCGCGGAGGCGGTATGACGATGCGCTGCGGCTGGTGATCGATGACCCGGAAACCAACATCCGTTACATCATCCTCAACAACCTGGCCTTCACGGAGCACCTGGCACACAACCAGGTCGAGGCCCTCGCCGCGGTCGACCGCCTGGTCGGTCTGTCGGAGCTCAGCGACCGCCAGATCGGGATGTCCGCCCGGGACACGATCGCGCGGATCTACCTGACGGTGGGTCGCATCGACGAGGCGGAGCAGATGCTGCTGACGGCCATGGACCCTGCCATCAGCGACGCGCACCCGGACAGCTCCGCGGCCGCCCTGGTCGCCCTGGCCCAGCTGTACCGCCTGGACGGGCGGCTCGAGAAGGCGCAGCTCGTGATCGACCGCTGCCGTGACATCGCCCAGCGCAACGGTCTCAATCGCTGGCTGACGGAAACGACCCGCGAGCAGGCCGAGACTCATGCCGCGAACGACGACTACCGCTTCGCGTTCGAGGCCTACCGCCACTACCACGAGCAGTTCGAGGCCCTCGGCGCGAGCGAGAACGAGGCGCGGGGACGCATCCTCGATGCCATGTTCCAGACCGCGGAGTCCCGTCGGGAGAGCGACCGGTATCGCGAGCTGGCCGAACGGGACCCGCTGACCGGGCTGCACAACCGGCGGTTCGTCGACGAGCACCTCGGTCTGGCCCTGATGAGGCTGCGGGAGGGCGGACCGGAACTGGCGGTCGCGATGCTCGACCTGGACCACTTCAAACGCATCAACGACACGTTCTCCCACGAGATCGGCGACGAGGTGCTGCGCGCGATCGGGCGCATCCTGATCGACGCCGTATGGGCCGTGCCGGGCGGGATCGCCGCGCGGCTGGGTGGCGAGGAATTCCTGCTGATCCTGCCGGAAACGGATGCGAACCAGGCCCGCGCCGTCTTCGACGAGCTCGGGCGAACCATCGCCGACTTCGACTGGTGGCCGATCACCGAGAACCTGCCCGTGACGGCGAGCATCGGCGTGGCGGTGGCGCCGCTCGACGGCGAACACACCTCGGACCTGCTGCGGGCCGCGGACACCCGCCTCTACGTAGCCAAGCAGGCCGGCCGAAACCAGGTCGTGCACGCTTAGCGCGGCCGCGTCCCCACCCTAGTTTGGACCCTGTCCGATCCCTCCACAATGTGGCTTTGATCAGGTTTTCCACCGTGTGCACGGATGCCGGGGGAGTGTCGGTGGGTGCCCGTAATCTGTCCCTCATGAAGCCGTCATTCATTGAAGAGCGTGAGGCCATGGGCCGGCATTTCGATGCCATCGCCGAGGCCGAGCGGGACCTCGCCGCGGCCTTCGCCCGGCGGGCGGAACGGGTCGAGGATGCCCGCCGATTCGGGCAGGCCATCGCCCGCACCGCGGCCCGGGGGCCGGGGGCCCGCTGGGACGCACGGGAGGTCGCCGAGCGGGAGTTCTCGAGCGAGCTGGCCTGCACGATCCGGGTGCCGCAGCGCACGGCGGAGAACCTGGTCGCGGAGAGCCGGGCCCTGGCCGTGGATCTCCCCGCGACCCGGGCTGCGCTGGCGTCGGGAGAGATCAGCTACCGGCACGCGCAGGTGGTGGTCAACCAGGCGTGGTCGGTCCCCGCAGAAGGGCGGGCGAAATTCGAAGCCGCGGTGTTGAAGTCGGCAGGCACTCTCACCGCGTCGAAGCTGAAGTACAACGCCCGGATTCTGCGAGAGCGGTGGCATCCGGAGACGATCAAGGCCCGGTACCAGAAGTCCGTGCTTGACCGGGCCGTGTTCTTCGAGCCCGAACAGGACGGCATGGCATCCCTCACCTTCTACGCCAGTGCGGAGAAGGCGCAGGCGGCTTACGAACGGGTGACGCTGATGGCCCTGAGCCTGCAGTGCGCCGAGGAGGAACGAACCCTGACCCAGTTGAAGGCGGACGTGTTCGAAGATCTCATCCTCGACGGGGTCACGCCGTCGGGACTCGGCAAGGGCATTCGGGGCTCGGTGAACATCACGGTCCCGGTGTTCAGCCTGATGGGTCTCACTGACGAACCCGCCCACCTGGAGGGGTACGGCCCGATCGACGCCGACACCGCGCGGCGAATCGCCGCCGGCGCACCGAGCTTCACCCGGCTTCTGGTGCACCCGGAGACCGGGGTGGTGCTCTCGGTCGGTCGAGACCGGTACAAGGTGCCCAAGGACCTCAAAAAGTATCTGCGGGTGAGGGACGAGACGTGCCGGTTCCCGGGCTGCAACCGTTCGACGGCCCATTCGGGCATCGACCATTCGTTGGATTGGCAGTTCAACGGTTTGACCGCCGAGGACAACCTCGCGCACCTGTGTCCGCCGTGCCCTGCGCTGAAGAGCGAGACCGGGTGGAGCGTGAAACACCTCGAAAATGGCGTTCTGGAGTGGAGGTCACCGAGCGGGCGAGCATTTGTGACCGAGCCGGCCACGGTCATCCGTGCGGCGGCACCTGTGATGCCTGTGCAAGCTGTGACGCCTGTGCAAGCTGTGACGCCTGGGCACCCTGTGGCGCCGAATTCATTGGGATCACCCGAACCGCCCGGCGACCCCGCACCCTTCTGAGAGATTCGATCTGAGGCCTGAGCGATCCGAGGCTTCAGCGAGCCGAGGCCCTAGAAGGAGCGGTCCAGTTCCGCCTCGCGGGCAGAGACGCCGGTCGCGATCGCCGCGGCGACCGCGGTACCGATCGACCCGGCCTCGGCGTCGATGCGGGTGGTGAAGCCGAGGCGGCCCGCTTCGGCCGTGCGAAGCTTGGACGCCGACACCGGCCGCACCTCGCCGGCCAGGCTGATCTCGCCGAATGCGACCGTGTTCTGCGCGATCGGCCGGTCCCGGAACGCCGACGCGATGGCGAGGGCGATGGCGAGGTCAGCGGCCGGCTCAGTGAGACGGATGCCGCCCACGGTCGAGACGTAGACATCCATCCCGCCCAGGCCGGTCAGGTTCGCCCGCCGTTCCAACACGGCGAGGAGCATCGCCACCCGGGAGGAGTCCACGCCGTTGGTGACGCGACGGGGGTTGGGGGCCTGGGTCTTGATGACCAGGGCCTGGATCTCGACCGGCATCGCCCGCCGGCCCTCGAGCGCCACGGTGACGCAGGTACCCGAGACGGCCGAGTTGCCGCGGCTGAGAAAGAGTCCGCTCGGGTCGGGTACCTCGGCGATGCCGTCGCCGGTCATCTCGAAACAGCCCACCTCGTCGGTGGAACCGAACCGGTTCTTCAGCGCGCGCACGAAACGCAGCGCCGTCTGCCGGTCGCCCTCGAACTGGCACACCACGTCGACGAGGTGCTCGAGCAGGCGGGGGCCGGCGATCGTGCCGTCTTTTGTGACGTGTCCGACCAGCAGGATGGGCAGATCGCGGTCTTTGGCGACCCGAATCAGGGTGGAGGCCACTTCCCGCACCTGGCTGGGCATGCCGGCGAGGCCGTCGGAGAGCGAACTGGCCACGGTCTGCACGGAGTCGATGATGACGAGGTTGGGTTTGACCGCGTCGATCTGGCCGAGGATGGTGGCCAGGTCGGTCTCGGCGGCGATGAACAGTTCGGGCTGCAGCGCCCCGGTGCGCTCGGCGCGGAGGCGCACCTGGCTGACCGACTCCTCGGCGCTGACGTAGAGCACGCGGGACTTCGCGGCCGCGGCCTTCGACGCGACCTCGAGCAGCAGGGTGGACTTGCCGACCCCGGGCTCGCCGCTGAGCAGGATGACGGATCCCGGCACGATGCCGCCGCCCAGCACCCGGTCGAACTCATCGATGCCGGTCGGCCAGTGCGAGACCGCGTTGGTGTCGACGTGGGTGATCGGCCGGGCGATGCCGTCGCCGCTGACGCTGGCCGGCTTAAGTGCGCGGGCCAGGCTCGCCTTCTCGGTCATGTCGACGACGGTGCCCCATTGCTGGCATTCGCCGCAGCGGCCCGCCCATTTCAGGGTGGTCCAGCCACATTCGGTGCAACGGAAGTTGGAAACGGGTCTGGCCATGCCTGCGAGCCTAGCTGGGGCCGCCGACACCGCTTGTGTTGGGGGTTGTTGCGGCCGTCGTTTCGGCTGCGGACCCGGTCGGCGTTGCCGTGAGTGGTGCCTCCGCGGGGTCCGTTGCCGTGGTGGGTGCCGCCGCGGGCGCCGGTGCCGAGGTCGCCGCGCCCGCCGGTGCGGACTCCGCTTCGAGGGGAGGGAACCGCCGGGTGAGGCTCGCTTCCAGCGCCGGCAGGAACGCGTCGGCCCAGGCCCGGTAGCCACGGTTGTTGGGGTGGAACAGGTCGCCCGCGACGTGCGTGGCGACGCTGCGCAGCCCGAGCCGCTTGGTGGTCGCGTGCAGCGGCACCACGGTGAGCCGGTGCTCCGCGGCCACCTCGGCGATGATGCGGTTGGCGACTGCGACCATCCGTTCGTTGCGGGGCAGGTGGAAGCAGGGCAGGCTGGCGACCAGCGCATGCGGGGGGAGTGCCGCGAAGACCGTGCGGATGCCTGCCTCGAACGCCACCGCGTCCCAGAGGGCTATGTCGTTGGCGCCGATGGCGACCGTCACGATGTCGGGGGTGAGCTTCACAAACTTTGGCAGCTGGTCGCGCACGGCCAGTCCGACCGTCGCGCCCGAGACGCTCAGGTTGACCACCCGCACGGTGCGGGCGGTCGTCAGCGCGATCTGGTCGGCCAGGATGCCGACGTAGCCGCGGTGCGGGGAGCTCGCGCCGATCCCCTGGGCGGCGCTGTCACCGATGACGGCGTAGAGGAGCTCGCCCTTGTCCTTCGCCCGGGTGCGCCACCACAGCGAGTGCACCGGCAGGGTCTCGTTTAGGATGACAGCGCTCGCGGAGACGCGCTGCTGGAAGGCCCGGTGGTTGGCCACGACGGCCACGCCGATGCCGGCGGCCGTCGACACGGCGCCGACCGTCAGGGCAAGGGAACGGAGCCGGTTGTTCGCTGATATCACCTCGCGAGATTACAGCGGCCGGCTGGGTGCGCGCCGTTCAGACACGGATGCCCGGATCGCGATTGGCGCCGGCACCCGCTTCTCAACTACACTTTCCCTCGGTACCGTGTCCGAGCGGCCGAAGGTGCAACTCTCGAAAAGTTGTGTGGGGGAGACTCCACCGTGGGTTCAAATCCCACCGGTACCGCCACGGAAAACCCCCTGCAGCCCGTTATTTGATTGGGAGGCAGGGGGTTTTTCTTGCCGGGATTGACCCAGTGAGGAGTTCTTCCGCCCGTGAACAGATGCGCAATCATGGGTACGCTCGATGAGGTGCGTTTTGCGGAACTAGTTGACGTGCCGCTCGGCGGGCAATGTCCCGTCGCGCTCAGCTCGAACGTGAAGGAAACACCGTGTCTGATCACGCAAGAATCAAGGGCCACACCGTGACCCGCACCGTGCACATCGAGGCCTCGCGCCCCAGCGTCTGGAAGGCGCTGACCGACCCCGAGGTGATGGTCAAGTGGTTCGGAGACGGTGTGGGGTTCGCCGCGCTCGAGCCCGGTGCTACTGGCAGCATCGACTGGGATGACTACGGCAGCTTCCCGATTAAAATCACCGAGGTGGTGCCCGACGCCTCGTTCGGCTTCCGTTGGTCGGGAATCCCCGCCGAAGAGCTCGACGAGTACGCGACGCACGTGCGCTTTACCATCGCCGATGCTGGTACCGGGACGGATGTCACGGTGATCGAATCGGGCTTCGACACACTTCCCGGCGGCACCCTCTACCGTCGCGAGCGTCTTGAGCAGAACCGAGAGGGCTGGGACGTCGAACTCGACGAGCTCGCGCTCCTGCTCGAGGGTGGCACCCCGTAGTTCACAATTACGGGGGAGTCGCTCGACGAGTTGGCGGCCGGTAGCAAGCTATTTGGCAGAGCGAAGAGGATGTGCGCGAAAGTGCCGAATAACTGCCCAGTGATTCAGCGGCCTGTGAGTTGCCCGTATGGGGTAACTCGCTCGCTGTGCCACGCAACGTTGCTGTCCCAAGCAGACACTTGGGGTTTTGCTTTTATCAACGCACGCTCAGGCGAGGATTGACGCCTCGATGGGTCTGCGCGCTGCAACAGGATTCTCCGCTCAAGAGCGAAGGTGTCGAAGGTAGCAATTCCGAGCGCCAATGGAAGCGCGGTCAGTCATCCCCGACTGAGCCGCAACGCCTGCGGCCCTTTTCGCGGAATGTCGAGACACGATGTATCTGTTGGGTTATTGAATATTTCGTGACCTAATCCTCGCCTATTTCCAGGTCCAGCTGGGTCGCCGGCTCCCGAGAAAGACCCGTATTCTTCCGACCTTTAACTCGGGCCGGGAACTTCGCGCCTGGTCCATAGCGGACTGCAGTTCCGCTCTTCGCCTTCGTTGTGCGGACGAGGATCTCACGGCCGACGAGATCCTGAATCACGTTTCGCGCGTTAAAGACGTCGAGATCGAACATGCGCTGGATCGTGGCGTTGTTGATGGAACCGTACTCGTGAAGATGGGCGATGATCTTCTGATCACGGTCGCTTCGTCCCCGCGGCTGGTAGCCGAGCGCGGATCCGAGCCCTGCCAACGCACTCGCTCGCAGCCGGTAGTCGGGGTTGCTTCTGGTGACGGTGCGTGGCGTCGGCTCGATGAGCTCTGCCTCGCCGTTCGCCAAACGTTGAAGCTCTGCTTGTGTCACGCCGATATCCCTTTGAATCATTGGGGCGACTTCCAACGCAGTCACAGTGCGCTTGGCGGTGAGCATCGAGACGACGACCAGTGCGTTGGTGTCGTTCTGCACGCCGGGCGGAAGCGTGGAGAAGAATTTCGCGACACGTGCGTTGGGGCTGCCGCCGCTGAAAGTAACCGATGTCTCAGGGTCATCGCCGTCAAAGACTTCGATCGTTGGTGCTTTCTTGCCGCTCCGAATCATTTCCCGATACATGCGGTCGACACCCTGGCCCCACTTCTCGGCCAACCCGAGCCCTCTCATCGTGTCAGCCAGCAATGGGAAGCGGGGTTTCGTGGGGTGTGTGAGGATGTTGGACGGCGTCACACCGGAGACGAGGGGCCCCGGCGAGCGGACTTCCAGCGATTGGTCGGAATGCTCGATTGTGATCGGTCGATTAAGCCGATGGTCGCCGTGCATCACTGCATTTGCGACTGCCTCACGAACCGCCTCGAGTGGGTAGTCCTGAATCTGAATTTGTTGGCCCGAAGCGAGGTTGATCGGTGTCGTCTGTACGCGCGCTTCGATGACTCCTAGGACATCGACTAGCGCCGTGAGTAGCGGGCCTGTCCAGCGTCGCCCGGCATTGACTTCTCCTCCCATGTTTTCCCGATGCTGATACACGAGAACCTCCACCGTCGGGTTCGTGTCGCTGTGACAAAGGAGTATCGAAGCGGTGCGAGTGAGGGTGCCATTGCTGGTGATTAATCCCAAAGTGGCGAGGATGAACTCAGTGTCGGCATCCGCGATCGCTCTGCGAGTCTCATCTGGAAGCTGACGCAGCAGCGCTTTCACTCTCAGTATGGCGTCCGGGTCGATGTCCTGAACTGGGCGCCCTGTGTCTTGGGCGCTCCAATCGCCTCCCTGACGCTCTTGGTGGAGGCGGCTAATCTCGGCAGTCGTCATCGGGATGCATTCGTCATTGAATCTCCGGGACGGAACCTTGCCGCGTGAAACATACACATCGAGACCTTCCTGAACGGTAATCTCCAGGAGACGTTTGCCCTCAAATTCAAACTCAGCAACAACTGCATCGAGACTCGGTGCGGTGACCTCACGAATCCTTTTGCGCAAAGCCAATGCGTCGAGACTCGTGCCTTCAATTGCATCTGGGCCCTCGATGCGATCACGAACCCCCAGAATCACCGATCCCCCTCCGGCATTAGCGAAGCAGACCACGGCGTCCGCAATGTTGTTGCTGGTGTCCGAGATTGAATTGTCTTGACGTTTGAAGTCGAGCGTTACACTTTCGCGCTTGTCGGCGACAGCCGAGCCTGAATGAATTGCCCGGAGTGCGGCAGATATCTCGTCGTTCATTGATCGGTCCTTTGATAGTTCTGCAAGTCTTGCACTTAAATCAAAGAAGAATCAATCGAATCTCGCCGCCAAAGACGGGACCGGCACGAAGCCCACTGAGCATACTGCCTCCGAGCAGGTCGCGGCTCCGTGCGCAGGACTTCCTATCGCGGACGTTGGCTCTCACGTTCGCGTCGGCGTTAATGGCGAGATTGGCCGCCGAGCGCCGGAGGTCATGCGGAGTGATCAGCGGGAGGCGGGTCGATCGCCTGAGCCCTCATGACTGCGTTGACGAACCAGCCGCCGATGCTGTGGGAATGCTGCTGGGGGTGCCGTCGGGATCGCGGGCGATGAGCGCGCGGAAGGCCGGGTTCGCCAGCAGGGCGCCGTCGGCGAGTTGCACGAGCGCGGCGATGCGGAATCTGTCGGTGACGTGATCCAGCGTCGGCCGTCCGCCCGCGATGATCGCTGTGGCCAGGACATCCGCGGTCACGATGTCCCCGGCGATGACGGTGGCCTGGAGGAAGGATCGGTCGGTGTCTGGTCGCCGCCAGATGTGGTTGCCGCGTTCGGCCGAACCCGACGTCGCCGCGGCCGGCCAGTCGGGAGTGAGGCCCACGCTGGTCAGCAGCCTGGTCCGGTCGGCCGCATCGGTGATCCCGGTGATCCAGGTGCCTTCCGCGGGCACGCCTCCGGTCAGGATGTCGCCACCCGCGTTGATGGAGAAGACCCGGTGTCCGTGGCGCTCGAGGACCAGGCCGGCCTGCTCCACCGCGACACCCTTGATCAGGCCCGATAGATCGAGCACGCCGTCTGGCCGGTGCGGGGTGAAGGCCCCGTTTGTGCGCTCCCGCCAGCCCAGGGCATCCGTGTAGGCGCCGCGCATTTCCGGGCCGGCGTGGGAGAGCGGCAGCACGCCTGCGACGATCAGCGACAGTTCCGACTCCGGGGCGTAGAGGCTGAACCGTTGGTCGAGGTCGTCGAAAACCCGGTGGACATCGGCCAGGGCGCCGGCGCTGGCACCGGCATCCGTTGCCAGACGGATGCTGACCACGGTGCCCATGGTCTCAAACGTGTGCACGCCCATCGGGTTGCCCCGGCTATCCCGTGAATCCCGCGGCATCGAGCGCCGATTGCACCGAACCGAGATAGCCCTGGGACGTGTAGGTCGCCCCGCTGACGTTGCTCACGGCAGCCGACTGCGCCGCCAGCACCTCCTCCCGCAGGATCGGCGCCGCCCGTGCACTGATCTCCACCGAGGTCTCACTCGTGTCGGTGAGTTTCAGGGCGACGACATCCGTGATCACACCGTCCGTGAAGACGACCCGCACCTGCACCGTTCCGTACTTGGTCTCGATCAGCTGGCCGTCGTAGGCCGTGGCAAGCGGCACCGCCTCGGTGGGCGACGGAACCGCACTCGGCCCGGAATCCGATGGGGGCGAGGTTGGTGTCGTGGTCGGGAGCCGCGTCGAGGGGGCGACGGGTACGTCATCCGTGAACCTGTTCGAACCTGCCAGCCAGCCCACGACCAGCACGGCGACGGAGCCCACCCCGACGATGGCGGTGCTCAAGCGTCGCATCACCAGTCGAACCGTTCGGCATGGATGCGGTGTGCGGGAATACCGGCCTCGCGCGCATCGCGGATCACGAGTTCGGCCCACGGCTTCGGGCCACAGACGAAGAGGTCGACATCGGGGATGTCGGGCGCGAGAGTCGAAATAGTCTGGCCCGCAGCGAACACGGCCGACGGCAGCCAGGTATGACCTTCGTGGGGTGGCAAACCCACGAGCACCTCGAGGCGGGCGCCGACACGGCCACAGATCTCTTCGACCTCCCGCCTCAGGTACACGTGTTCAGGGTCGTCGCCGCGAAGGATCACGGTGAGCGCCCCGGCTGGCGTGTCGATGTCCTCCAGGAGGGCTCGGATCGGGGTGATTCCAATTCCCCCGCCGATCAGCACCGCCCTGCCGGTGGTGCGGGCCGAGGCGGTGAACAGGCCGTACGGTCCCTCGAAGAAGACCCGGGTTCCCGGCTGCACGCCGAGAAGGCGGTGACTCCCGTTGCCCAGATTGCGCACGGTGATCCGCAGGCTTCGGCCGTCGGGAGCCGCCGACAGTGAATACGGATGCGCCTCCAGGCGAAGCCCGGGCGACCAGAACCGCCAGCTGAAGAACTGAACGCCGTGCGCGGCCAACCGGTCCAGGTCGTGACCCGTCATCACGATGGACGCTACGCCGGAAGCCTCGGCGCGCACCTCTGACACCCGCAGCCGGTGGTGCAGGTTGCGAACGAGGGGGATCAGGAACCGGAACACTGCCACGGCGGCCAGGGTGCCGACATACAGGGACAGCCAGTACCAGCGCGCCCACGTTCCGACCGCGAAAAGCTCGCCCTGACCGAACTGATGGGGAGCGCGAGCAGCACGGCGGCATAGACCAGGAGATGCACCAGGTACCAGGCCAGGTACGGCAGCTTGTGCCGCACGATCACGAGGGAGGTCACGACAACGAGCACGAAGAGGACGAGGGCGATGAAGGCCTGCGGCATGTCCGGCATGGACGTGATCATGGCGATTGCCTCGGCCACGGGGTTGCGCCCCAGCGCGAGGCCGTAGCTGATGAGCAGCAGAACCATGTGGGCGAGAATCAGATACAGCACAGGTTTGCCGAGCCGTCGATGGGCCGCGAGGGCACGGTCGTAGCCGATCGCCCCGTCGATGACCGGCAACCGGGCGGCCAGCAGGAGCATGACGAGCAGGAGATTGCTTCCGACCAGGCCGGCCACTATCCCTATTCCCGTGGTGACGTCCCGGATATTCGTGAAGTATGTCCAGCCCCCGTCGGCCAGGAAGAGAGCCAGCACCACGGCCATCGAGAACCAGGCCAGACCTTCAAGCGCGTCCGCCCGGCGTTGACGCCACAAGAATCGCCGCGCGGGCGGTTCGGCGGTCTGCGCGACGGAATGGACACCAACACCGTTGGGCCGAGTCACGTCGCTCCCCTTCATCTCACCGAATGGCTCTCAATGTAGTCGGTTCCGCGCCTGCGCGCGGGTGAGAGCCGAGGGTACCCCGGAGATCGTCGACGCTGTCTTTCTGCGATGAGTCACGCCGAGTTCGACCGTTCCGGTCGAGCCGGACACTTGAGCCGGTCGAACTCGACCGGAACTGTCGAACTCGGTGCGAGACGCGGGCCGGGTGCGGGGGCCGGTCGGCGCCGCGCCTCGCGGCCGGCCGCGGTAATCCGGCGCCGGGCGTGAGGAGCCCGCATTGCCCCGGTGCGGCGAGGTCCCACGAACCAGCTCACTGACTAACCAATTCGACGGAGATTTTGCCGAAATCGGGCTGTTTTGGCCCAAAACAGGCTGTTTAGAGCAAGATCTCCGTCGAATTCGTTCCCCGTCGGGAGGGACTGGGGCCCCCGGGAGCGCGGCCGGGGCGGGGGCGGTCCGGAGGCGCCGGGAACCTTCACTGGTCCGGTTCGGGCACCAGCGGCGGCGCGGGCGCGGGCACCAGCGCGGGCACCGGCACCGGCACCGGCTCCGCGCCGCGAAGGTAGGCCAGCTGCGCGTGAACCGAGGCCTCGGCGGCGAAGCGGACGGCAGCATCCGTGTGGGCGTAGACGCGATCGGTGACCAGCGCGACCGTCGCGTCGGGCCCCAGCTCGGCCAGAGCACGGCGAACCTCGGCCAGGCGCTGGTGGCGGTGCGCGAGATAGGCGTCGCAGACCGCCTCGAGGTTCGGCAGCACCGGCCCGTGGGCGGGGAGCACCGTGGCGGGCCCGAGCGCCCGCAGGGCGGTGAGCGAACGCAGGTAACCCTCGAGCGTGCCGTCGGGAGCGATGATCGTCGTTCCCCGCCCGAGGATCGTGTCCCCGGTGAGCACCGACCCGTGCGGTCCATCATCGGGCAACTGGAAACACGCCGAATCCGCGGTGTGCCCCGGCGTGGCGATGACACGGATGCGCGTTCCCCCGGCCTCGATCACCTCTCCGTCGGTCAGCGGTCCGGCATCGACACAGAACGCCGGGTCGAGGGCCCGCACCGGCGCACCGGTGAGCCGAGCGAACCGTGCGCTCGCCGCGCTGTGGTCCGCATGGCGATGCGTGATCAGCACCAGGGCAACCGAACCCGTTGCCGCGAGCGCAGCCAGGTGGGCGTCGTCGAGCGGTCCGGGGTCGACCACCACAGCCGAGGCGGAACGGGGCGCGGCGATGAGGTAGCTGTTGGTGCCGTCGAGGGTCATCGGTCCGGGGTTGGGCGCGAGCAGCTTCCGGGTGAGCGGGCTGCTGCGCTGAATGCTCCGCTCGATGCCGACCGGCGGGTGTGCGTCGTTGCCCATGCCGGGAAGCCTAGGAGCGTGTGTCAGTAACGCCTATTCGAAGTTGATGCGACGAGATCCGGGCCGATTTGGCCGCAGCGGGCGGGGCGTTGCTGTGGCGGTCGTCGT
>NZ_SOFY01000056.1 GCF_004402595.1 Cryobacterium shii
GGGCTGGTTCGATCACCGGATGCTCGACAGCACCGGGTGGCAGATCCGGATGGTCCGGGGCTCGCCCGAGGTGATGGCACCACCCTGGCTGGAGAGCGGACCGCGGAAGTGGCGCAAGACCACGAAATCGCGAATCCAGATGGCCGACGCCATCGAACATAAGAACATCACCCGCGACGACCAGTAGCCTTGGATCATGACACGGCGCGAGAGTGAACCCCTGTACACGACGGCGATCACGGCCGGCCGGGCCGTTTTCGGCCTGCTGCGCCTGAAGCCGTCCGTCACGGGCCTGAAGAACCTGCCGGACACCGGGGGAGCCGTGCTGGCGATCACCCACTTCGGCTACATGGACTTCGCCCTGGTCGAGTGGATGCTGTGGCACAAGAACCGGCGTCACATCCGTTTCATGGCCAAAAAGGGCGCGTTCGACCAGAAGCTCGTCGGGGTGCTGCTACGCGGAATGCGGCACATCTCGGTCGATATGAAGGCGGGCGCGGAAGCCTACGGCCAGGCCGTGAAGGCGCTGAAGGAGGGAGAACTGCTCGGAGTGTTTCCGGAGGGCGGCGTGAACGCGTCCTTCACCGTGCGGGAACTCAAGAGCGGCGCCGTCCGGATGGCCGCCGAGGCCGGAGTCCCGATCATCCCGATCGCCGTCTGGGGCGGCCACCGCCTGCTCACCAAGAATCACAAGCCATCGCTGCGCGAGGCATCCGGCGTTCCGGTCAGCTTCGCCGTCGGTGAGGCGTTCACGGTCGCCGAATTATCGGCGGCTGCGGGGGAGGACGCCCAATCGTTGACGCAGGCGCTCCACGGCACCCTCCAGGGTCTCGTCGACGGACTGCAGGCCGCCTACCCGGTCGACGGTGCGGGGCAATGGTGGCAGCCGCGGCACCTCGGGGGCACCGCGCCCACGCCCGAGGTGGCCGCCGTGGCCGAGGCCGAACGCCGCCGCCTGAGGGACGCGAAGGCCCAGGCCGGGTCGAGTAAGACCAGTCGGGGCTAGACCCGTCGGGGCTGGACATCGGCCCCCGGCACGCGGTAGGTGCGCTCGTGATAGAGCAGGGCCTGGTCGTTCTCGCCCATGCCGCCGGACTCGATCTTCACGACCACCACGGCGCTGTTGTGCACCAGGACGCGCTCGATGATCCGGCCCACCATCCATGAGGTGACGTCCTTCAGCACGGGCAGGCCGTGCGGTCCGGGTTGCCAGTGGTCGCCGTCGAAGCGTTTGTCGGCCGGACCGGACATCACCTCGGCGACGCCGCGGTTGCGCGCCCCGAGAATGTGGATGACGACCCGGTCGCTCTCGGCGATCGCAGGCCAGGTGCTGGCCGACCGGGCCATGTTGAAGGTGGCCAGGGGCGGGACCGACGAGAGGGAGGCCAGTGATGTGGCCGTGAACCCCACCGGGGTGCCGTCGGGCCGCAACGCGGTGACCACGGCGACGCCGGCGGCGTGACGCCGGAAGGCGTGCTTGAACGCGGCCAGGTCCAGCGGCGCATTGGGGTCCTCGGCCAGGGGAACGGCGGCTGGCACGGCGGCTGGTGCGGCGGCGTTCTGGGGCGTTTTGGTGTCGTTCATCTCAGTGACTCAATCTCCTCGGCGTTCAGACTATTCCCGGTGGGCGGGAGTTGATCGCTAGGCTGGAAGGCGATGATCCAGACTATTGACCTCAGAGGGACCCGGCCCACTCCGGCGGAATTGCTTGCGGCCGTCCCGCGCGCGCTCACCGACGTGACCGCGGCAAGCGATATCGCAGCCGAACTGATCGACGATGTACGGGCCAGGGGCGAGGATGCCCTCCTCGGCCAGGCGGAACGTCTCGACCGGGTGCGACCGGCCCACGTGCGGGTCCCCGCCTCCCACGTCGCCGAGGCGCTGGCCGGGCTGGAGCCCGCCGTGCGCACGGCCATCGAGGAGACCATCCGCCGGGTGCGCATCGCCAGCGCGGCCCAGGTCCCGCCGACCGTGACCACCACCATTGCCGACGGCGCCACCATCGTGCAGCGCTGGCAGCCGGTCAACCGGGTCGGCCTGTATGTGCCGGGCGGCAAGGCCGTCTACCCGTCCAGCGTCGTGATGAACGTGGTGCCCGCCCAGATCGCCGGCGTGTCCTCGATCGCGCTGGCCTCACCGCCGCAGAGCCACTTCGACGGCCGCGTGCACCCCACCATCCTCGCGGTCGCCGGTTTGCTCGGCATCGACGAGATCTACGCCATGGGCGGAGCCGGCGCCATCGGCGCATTCGCCTACGGCGTTCCCGGCCTCGGGCTCGACCCGGTGCAGCTCGTCACCGGACCCGGCAACGTGTACGTGGCCGCCGCGAAGCGCCTCGTCCGCGGGGTGACCGGCATCGATTCCGAGGCCGGCCCCACCGACATCCTCGTCATTGCGGATGCCTCCGCCGACCCGCGACTCGTCGCGGCAGACCTGGTCAGCCAGGCCGAGCACGACGAACTGGCCGCAGCCATGCTCGTCACCGACTCGGCCGTGCTCGCGGACGCCGTCGCCGAGCACCTCGTCGGGCTGATGGAGACCACCACCCACAGTGCCCGCGTCACCGCGTCGCTGAACGGGCGGCAGTCCGGGATCGTGCTCGTGGACGACGTGGCCGCGGCGGCCGCGTTCAGCAACGCCTTCGGACCGGAACACCTCGAGATCCAGACCCGGGACCCGGAAGCCGTCCTCGCCCTGATCGAGAACGCCGGCGCCATCTTCCTCGGCCCGCACTCCCCGGTCAGCCTCGGCGACTACGCGGCCGGCTCGAACCACGTGCTGCCCACGGGCGGGCAGGCCCGGTTCTCCTCCGGGCTCGGCGCCTACACCTTCCTCCGCCCGCAGCAGGTGGTCACGTACACCCGGGAGGCCCTGCGTGAGGTCGCCGGGCACATCGCGGCCCTGTCCGCCGCCGAGGCACTGCCGGCCCACGGGGACGCCGTCACCGCGCGTTTCGCCACCGCGCAATTCGGCACCGAGTAGGCTGGCAGCACAATGTTCTGCCCGTTCTGTCGCCACCCCGACTCCCGAGTCATCGACTCGCGCACGAGCGACGACGGACTCTCGATCCGCAGGCGCCGGCAGTGCCCGGAGTGCGGCCGCCGGTTCAGCACCACCGAGACGGCCAGCCTGAACATCGTCAAGCGCAGCGGGGTGGTCGAACCGTTCAGCCGGGACAAGATCGTCGCCGGCGTGCGCAAGGCCTGCCAGGGCCGCCCGGTGACCGATTCCGACCTGGCCATGCTGGCCCAGCGGGTCGAGGAGACCATCCGTCAGACGGGCTCGTCGCAGGTCGACGCGAACGACGTCGGCCTGGCGATCCTGCTCCCGCTGCGCGAACTCGACGAGGTGGCCTACCTGCGCTTCGCCAGCGTCTACCAGGCCTTCGACTCGCTCGAGGATTTCGAGGCCGCCATCTCCCAGCTCCGCATCGAGCACGGCGTCACCGCCGCAGCCCCGGCGGCCGCTGCCGGCCCGACCGAGCCCTAGAACCGAACCGCAGAACCGAACCTTAGAGGTCCCGTGTACCCGCTCGTCTTCTCGCTCTTCTTTGCCCGGCTCGACCCCGAACGCGCGCACCACCTGGCCTTCTCGGTGATCCGGGCCGTGCCCGCGCTGGGCTTCGGCCGCCTCGTGCACCGCTTCACCCGGCCCCGGACGGACCTCGGCGTCGACACCCTCGGGCTGCATTTCGCGTCGCCGTTCGGCCTCGCCGCCGGATTCGACAAAGACGGAAAGGCCGTCATCGGGCTCGGTCAGCTCGGCTTCGGCCATGTGGAGGTCGGCACGATCACGGCCGTCCCGCAGCCCGGAAACCCGACGCCGCGACTGTTCCGCCTGATCCCCGACCGTGCGGTGATCAACCGGATGGGGTTCAACAACGACGGCGCCCGCGCGGCCCGCGTACGCCTGTCCCGGGTGCGCGCCGTGCGTGGACGCCCGGTCCTCGGCATCAACATCGGCAAGAGCCGGGTCACGCCGGTGGAGGACGCCACGGCCGACTACCTGGCCAGTGCCGCCCTGCTGGCGCCCCTGGCCGACTACCTCGTGGTCAACGTCAGTTCGCCCAACACTCCCGGCCTGCGCGGTCTGCAGGAACTCGACCAGCTCGCCCCGCTGCTGCGCGCGGTCAAAGCCGAGGCCGGTGCCACCCCGCTGCTGGTCAAGATCGCCCCCGACCTCAGCGACGACGAGGTCACCCGCATCGCCGAACTGTCCGTGTCGCTCGGCCTCGACGGCATCATCGCCACCAACACCACGCTGTCCCGGGACGGGCTGAAAACGGATGCGGCCGTCGTCCTGGCCGCCGGCGCCGGCGGCCTCTCCGGCGCGCCGCTGCACGCCCGGTCCCTGGCCGTGCTCCGCCTGATCCGGGCGTCGGTGCCGGCCAGCCTCTGCGTGATCTCCGTCGGGGGCGTGGAAACGGCCGAACAGGTCGCCGAACGGCTCGCTGCCGGGGCCACCCTCGTGCAGGGGTACACCGGTTTCCTCTACCGCGGGCCGCTCTGGGCGCGCCAGATCAACCGGGGGCTGGATCGTATCCTGGCGGCCTGACGTCCGTTCCGAGGCCATCCAGGGTCCACGGGCGGGACCGGCTAGAGCAGGCCGCGCTCCGCGAGCTGGCGAGCCAGGCTCGCGCCGTCCGGGCCGTAGACCCAGCGCGGGTCGTGCGGCTCCTCCACGGTGTCTGTGACGACTTTGGCAGCCTTGGCCGGGCGTCCGGCCAGTACGGCCTCACCCGGCGACAGCTGGCGGATCGCGACCGTCTCCACGCTGCCGGGGAAGTCCCGCTGGAACTCGCCGTAGATGGCCTCATCGTGCTGGCCGTCGTCGCCGATCAGAATCCAGCGGATCTCCGGGAACTCCTGGGCCAGGCGCCGCAGATTCGCCCGCTTGTGATCCTGACCGCTGCGGAACCAGCGGTCGTGGGTCGGGCCCCAGTCGGTGAGGAGGAGCGCCCCGGAGGGGTACAGGTTGCGAGACAGGAATCGGGTCAGCGTCGGAGCGACGTTCCAGGCGCCGGTCGAGAGGTAGATCATCGGGGCGCCCTCCGCGGTGGCGGCCAGCCGGTCCAGCAGAACCGCCATGCCCGGGGTCGGAACGCGGGCATGCTCGTCGAGCACGAAGGTGTTCCAGGCGGCGAGCATCGGCCGGGGGAGGGTGGTGACCATGACCGTGTCGTCGATATCGGAGATGATGCCGTGGCTCACGGAGGGCGCAACGATGAAGATGGGGGCGTCGACCGGCTGGAACGCGTCATCCGTGTGCAGCTGGGCCACGTGCCAGCCGGGCGTGAGCTTCACCTGGACGACCGTGTCGACCACGCCGCCGCGGTCGGCGCGCACGCGATGGGTGCTGCCGTTGATCTCGATGGTCACGGTCACGTCGTTGACCGGCACGCTGGTGAAACTGCGCCAGCCACGAATGCCCGCGTCCCGCCGCTCGGCCCGCCAACGATGGTGAACCGTTCTGGCCGGCTTCTCCGGCTTTTCCGGCTTGGCCAGGAGCACGCGGCAGAGGATGCGCACCCACTCGGTCGAGCCGTAGCCGGCATAGGGGATGACGGTCGGCAGGTAGCCGCGTTTGCGGGCCGAGCGTTCCCGCTTGAAATGCAGCCAATCCTCGACGCGGGCCGCGCGATGCATCATCTTCGCGGGTGCGCCCGTGGGCAGGATTCGAGGAGACGTCGACACAGTCCCTAGTCTCGCACGCGCCGGCCGCGGTCAAACCCGCGCCCGCGGCGGAAACCGCATCGGCAGCGCGCGGCGGCATCCGTGGAAAAAACGCGGGTTTCTCACATTCACCGGCGGGGCGCGCCGTTCCTGGCATCCGGAGCGTGTTTTGCACCGTAGGCTGATGACTTATCTTTCAAGGAGGACAAGTGTCACTCAGTGACCTTTTCGGTGGGGATCCTTTCGTACCGGGCCAGACGGTTCGGACCGAGCCAATTCAGCAGCGCAGCACGGCACGCCTGTCCGGCCTGCTCGACGCCGCTGCCGTCGTCGTCGACGAGGTGGGCTTCGACCGCATCACCACGGCGATGGTGGCCGAGCGCGCCGGGGCGTCGATCGGTACCGTGTACCGCTACTACCCCGACCGGGTGGCCGTGCTGCAGGCGCTGCGGGAGCGAGCGGTGCAGCGGTACCGGCAGCGGGTGGCGGATGAGCTCAAGCAGAGCTCCCCGCAGACCTGGTGGGACGCCGTCGACTGCTCCATCACGGCCTTCGTCGACCTGTATCGTTCCGAGCCGGGTTTTCGCATCATGCACTTCTCGGACCGTGAACTGTCCCCGATCACCGCCGATCTCGACTCCGGATTCTTCGCCCGGCAGCTGGCCGTGGTCCTCGCGGAGGAGTTCGGCCTCGCTGGCGGCGCCGAGCTGACTTTCCGCCTCGAAGTTGCGGTCGAGATGGCCGATTCGATCCTGTCCCGCGCGTTCCGGGCGAACCCCCAGGGCGACGAGCGTTTCATCGCGGAATGCCGACGTGTCATGCAGGATTACCTCCTCGGCTACTACGGGCCGGGCACCGCCTAGAAAGCGACTTCCATGATCGAGTTCCGCTCGGTGAGCAAACAGTTCCCGGACGGCACCCTGGCCGTTGAGGACTTCAGCCTGACCCTCCCGTCACACCAGACGACGGTGCTGGTCGGGTCGTCGGGTTCCGGCAAGACCACCCTGTTGCGCATGATCAACCGGATGGTCGACCCGTCGTCCGGCGCGATCGAGATCGACGGCGTCGGCATCCACACCCTCGAGCCCGTGCAGCTCCGCCGCCGCATCGGCTATGTGATGCAGAATTCCGGCCTGCTGCCGCACCGCACCGTGATCGACAATGTGGCCACCGTGCCCCTCCTGCGCGGGACGCCGAAGAAGAATGCCAGGCAGGACGCCCTGGCCCTGCTCGACACCGTCGGCCTGGACCGCTCCCTCGCGGACCGGTACCCGAGCCAGCTGTCCGGCGGACAGCAGCAGAGGGTGGGCGTCGCCCGTGGACTCGCGGTCAACCCCAACATCCTGCTGATGGACGAGCCTTTCGGGGCCGTCGACCCGATCGTTCGGGCGGAGCTGCAGCAGGAACTGATCCGGCTGCAGAGCGAGCTCGGAAAGACCGTCGTTTTCGTCACGCACGACATCGAGGAGGCGTTTCTCCTGGGCGACCAGGTCGTGATCCTGCGCGAGGGCGGCCGGATCGCGCAGATTGGCTCGCCGGCCGAGATCCTGGCCAACCCGGCCGACGATTTCGTGGCCAGCTTCGTCGGAGCCGACCGCGGCAAGCGCGCCCTGCATCTGGAGCGCCGGGGCGACGGTGACGTCCTCGTTGACAGCGAGGGGCGTCTGGCCGGAGTACTAGTGCCCGGCGGCCGGCCCCACGAGACAAAGGCCGGCCCGTTCCCGGGGCCGGGTGCTCCGGCGCAGGGTGGGGAGCCGCAGTGACCTGGATCTGGTCGAATCTGGACCTCATCTGGGATCGCACCCTCGATCACCTCGTCCTCAGCGTGCCGCCGATCGTCTTCAGCTTCCTGATCGCGCTGCCGCTCGGCTGGCTCGCGAACCGGTACCGGCTCAGCCGGGGCGTCATCCTGACCGTCAGCGGGCTACTCTACGCCATCCCGTCCCTGCCGCTCTTCTTCGTGCTCCCGGCCATCGTGGGCACCAGCCTCCGATCGCCCCTGAACCTGGTCATCGCCCTGACCCTCTACGGCGTGGCGCTGATGGTGCGCGTGGTGGCCGACGGCCTGGCATCCGTGGACGCGGACGTGCGCCAGTCGGCCGTCGCGCTCGGCTACTCCGGCTGGAGCATCTTCTGGCAGGTGGAACTGCCGCTCTCCGGCCCCGTTCTCCTCGCCGGCCTCCGGGTCGTGGCGGTCAGCACGGTCAGCCTCGCCACGGTGGGGGCTGTGATCGGCGCCCAGAGCCTCGGCAGTCTCTTCACGGATGGCTTCCAGCGCGGCATCGAGGCCGAAATCATCGCCGGCATTGTGGCGACCGTGCTGGTCGCGCTCCTGCTCGACGGGGCGCTCGTCGTTCTCGGCCGGGTCGCCCTGCCGTGGACGCGCCCGGCCGGCTCGAACGGGGCCGCCGCGCGCGAGGCCCGGATCGTCGAGGTCACCACATGAACCTCTTTGTCGACGCACTGAACTGGATCCTCGACCCGGCCAACTACACCGGGCCGGGCGGCATCTCCGTGCGCCTGGTCGAGCACCTCGGCTTCACCGTCGTGGCGCTGCTGATGGCCTCCGCCATCGCCATCCCGTGCGGGTTCGTCATCGGCCACACCGGCCGTGGCCGCGGCCTGGCCGTGGCCACGTCCGGCGGGCTCAGGGCCATCCCGACCCTCGGGCTGCTCACCCTGGTGGCGCTCTGGATCGGGATCGGGCTCGGCGCCCCGTACGTGGCGCTCACCGTGCTGGCGATCCCGCCGATCCTCGCGGGCGCCTACACGGGCTTCGAAGCGATCGACCGGGCCGTCATCGACTCCGCGCGGTCCGTGGGCATGTCCGAGGCCCAGATCGTGCGCACGGTCGAGATCCCGCTGGGCCTGCCGCTGCTGATCGCCGGGTTGCGGTCCGCCACCCTCCAGGTCGTCGCCACAGCGACCCTGGCCGCGTATGTGGCGGATTTCGGACTCGGCCGGTTCCTGTTCGCCGGCCTCAAGACGAGAGACTATGGGGAGATGCTCGGCGGATCCATCCTCGTCATCCTGCTCGCTTTCGCGCTCGAGGGAATATTCACCGTTGTGCAGAGACTTGTCGTCCCTAGAGGTGTTGCGTCCGGACGCCTCCCAGTCGACCGGGCCAGGTCAGCCAGACCCAGCCCGGGGATGGAACCCGCCATCACGGAAGGAAACCACTAATGTTCACAGTGAATAAAGGCCGGCTCGCGGCAGTCGCCGCGGTCGCGGTTGGGGCCGTCGTAGCCCTTGCAGGGTGTGCGTCCGGTGACCCGCTGGACTCCGGAAGTTCCGGCTCCGGTGATTCCGGGACCCTGGTCGTCGGTTCCCAGGACTACTACTCCAACGAAATCGTCGCCGAAATCTATGCCCAGGCGCTCGAGGCGAACGGCGTGACGGTCGACCGCCAGTTCAAAATCGGCCAGCGCGAGGTCTACCTGCCCGAGATCAAGGGCGGGGCCATCGACGTCTTCCCCGAATACACCGGAAGCCTGCTGCAGGCTCTCGACTCGAAGGCCGCCGGCGGCACCGCCGCCGAGACCTACGCCGAACTGCAGGATGCGCTACCGAAGGGCCTGAGCGTGCTGGACATGGCGGCCGCGACGGACCAGAACTCCTGGACCGTGACGCAGGCCTTCGCCGACAAGTACAAGCTGACGGACATCGCGTCGCTCAAGAACGTGACCGAGCCGATCACGGTGGGCGGCAACTCCGAGCTGGAGACCCGGCCCTACGGGCCGACGGCGCTCAAGGAGAAGTACGGCATCGAGACCGCCGGGTTCAAGCCGGTCGAGGATGGCGGCGGCCCGCTCACCGTCAAGGCCCTGGTCGACAACGACATCCAGCTGGCTAACATCTACACGGCCAGCCCCAACATCAAGTCGGACAACCTCGTGGCCCTGCAAGACCCCGACGGGCTGTTCTTCCCGGACAACGTCGTGCCCGTCGTGTCCAAGAAGGTCGACGACAGGGCCGCCGCGGTGCTGAACAAGGTCAGTGCCGCCCTGAGCGCCGAAGACCTGGTCAGCCTCAACTCCGAGAGCGTGAACGACCAGCTCTCGGCCGAGAAGATCGCGGCCGCCTGGCTCAAGCAGGCGAACCTCTTCTAGGCATCCCTCACCAATTCGACGGAGATTCTGCGCCCACGGGCCGGTTTTCGGCCCAAAACGGTCCGGAAGCCGAGAATCTCCGTCGAATTGGTTCGCGCGGCGGTCAGGCAGCGACGCTCAGGCAGCGACGCTCAGGCAGCGACGCTCAGGCAGCGAAGAGGAGGAGCGTCGGCAGCACCAGGAGCGACGCCGAACACGTCACTGCGGCCACGACGACGGGGAGCGGCAGGGCCGGCGGAGGCGTGAGCAGCCGGCGCACCCGCGGGGTGACGAGGTCGAACGGATGGTCGGGGCCGCCGCCCGGGACGACGTCCCCGCCCAGCGGGTCCACCTGGTGCGCCGACCCGACCAGCGCGATGGCGGTCGCCAGCGTGCGGTCGGGCACCACGCGCCTGGCCCGGTCGTCGGCGAGCATCTCCACCAGCAGGGCGACCGCGTTCTCGGCGCGATTGGCGATGGGAAACCACGGCAGGGAGCTGTGCCAGGACTTGAACGCGAGCAGCACGAGATGGTGCTGCTGCAACAGGTGGGCGCGCTCATGCTCGATCACCCCGCGCAACTGGTCCTCGTCGAGCAGCCGGAGCAGGCCCATCGACAGGACGGTCGCCGACCGGGCCGCGCCGGGCAGGCAGTAGGCCACGGGCGCGTCATGGTCGATGACGTGCATCCCCGGTCTGTCCGGCACCGGATGGCTGAGCAGACCGATCAGATGATGGTGCCGCCGGTGCTGCCGTTCCGCGCGAAAGAAGGTCGCCGCGAGGTTCAGCAGCAGGTGACCGCCGAGGATCAGGGCCCCGCACAGCATCAGCACCGACGTGAGCGTCGTGCCGGCCGGAAGGGTACCGGCCCCGAGATGCCCGGCCAGCGAACGGATGCCGCCCGGCAGGTCGCTGCCGAAGGGGAGGAGCCCGAAGGCGAGGAGCGAGCCGATCATGGACAGGCCGCCGGCCAGGGCGATGGACTGCCACAGCGTCAGGGCGAGAACGGGGGAGCGCGCCGGCCAGCGCGCACCGGCCAGGAGGATCGGGATCGGGCCGGCGAGGGCGACGGCCACGACCATCAGTCCTATCGCGGTGACGAGCATGCGGCTCCCGGCTGCACGCGACTCACTCGCGGCTGAGGGTGGTGCTGGTGCTGGTGCTCGTGCTGCTGGTGTTCGTCGCCGGGGTGTTCGTCCTGATGGTGCCGAGGAGGTGCCGCAGCGCCTCGGCCTCCGCGGGGCTGACGTTGCCGATGAACCGGGCCAGGGCCGCCTGGCGGTCGGGAGCCGACCCGAGCACCTCGTGCATCAACTCGGCGGTGTGTTCGGCCCGGGTCGTGACCGCCCGGTACCGGTGCGGGCGCGCGTCCCGGTCGCGGGTCACGAAGCCCTTCGTTTCCAGCCGGGACAGCACGGTCAGCACCGTCGTGGTGGCCAGGGGCTTCTTGCTGGCCGCCACGGCCGCCGGGGTGAGCAGCCGGTCGCGCAGGTCCGTGGCGGGCAGGGACTCCCCGGAGTCCCAGAGCACATCCATCAGCAGTCTCTCGAGCACGCCCAAATTCCCCATAAGGGGGAGTGTAACAAGGATGAATACCGCAGTTCTACGGCGGGTAGAAGGGTAATGTCTTCTACGTATTGTAGAAACCGAAGTCGCTGGAGGGCGCATGAACGAGTGGCTGGATCCCTTACTCCTGTCGAGATGGCAGTTCGGTCTGACCACCGTCTACCATTTCCTGTTCGTCCCGCTGACGATCGGCCTCGCGCTGACCGTGGCGATCTTCCAGTCCGCCTGGGTGCGCACGGACAAGGCCAAGTACCTGCAGCTCACCCACTTCTTCGGCAAGATCTTCCTGATCAACTTCGCCATGGGCGTCGTCACCGGAATCGTGCAGGAATTCCAGTTCGGGATGAACTGGTCCGATTACTCCCGCTTCGTCGGTGACGTCTTCGGCGCCCCGCTCGCGTTCGAGGGGATCACCGCGTTCTTCCTTGAAGCCACCTTCATCGGGCTGTGGATCTTCGGCTGGGACAAGCTGCCGCGCGGCCTTCACCTGGCGACGATCTGGCTGACCGTCGCCGGCAGCATCGCCTCCGCCTACTTCATCCTGGCCGCGAACGCGTTCATGCAGAACCCGATCGCCTTCCGCATCAACGAGACGCGCGGGCGAGCGGAGCTGACGGATATCGGCGAGTTGCTGACGAATCCGATCGCCCTGGCCTCGTTCCCGCACACGATCTTCGCCTGCTTCATGGTGTCATCCGGCCTCGTCATCTCGGTGGCCGCCTGGCACCTGGCCCGCAAGCAGAACGAGGACACCATGCGTCCCGCTCTCAAATTCGGGATGTGGATGATGGTCATCTCCGGCGCGCTGACGACCTTCTTCGGCGACTCGCTGAGCCTGGCGATGACCGCGGCGCAGCCCATGAAGATGGCGGCCGCCGAGGCCATGTACAAGACGGCGACCGGGGCCAACGCCTCCTTCTCCATCTTCACCCTCGGCACCCCGGACGGTGTCAGCGAGCTGTTCTCCGTGCGCATCCCCTACCTCCTGTCATTCCTGTCGACGCACACCCTGGACGGCACCGTCGAGGGCATCGACAACCTGCAGGCGCAGTACGTGACCCTGTACGGCCCGGGCGATTACACGCCCACGATCTGGATCACCTACTGGGCGTTCCGCTGGATGATCGGTCTCGGCATCGCGCACATCCTGGTCGCCGTCGTCGGGCTCTGGCTGACCCGCAACGGGCGCACCCCGAAGGCCGCGTGGATCTGGAAGGTCGCCATCTGGAGCTTCCCGTTCTCGCTGCTCGCCATGAGCGTCGGCTGGGTCTTCACCGAGATGGGCCGCCAGCCCTGGCTCGTGTTCGGGCTGCTGCGCACCCAGGACGGGGTGTCGCCCAATGTCAGCGGTCTCGAGATCCTGATCTCGCTGGTCGCGTTCACACTGATCTACGGCATCCTCGCCGTCGTCGAATTCAAACTGATCCTCCAGGCTGTGAAGAAGGGACCCGCCCCCGCGCCGGTTCCCGACCCGGTTTCGGGCCAGGTCAAGCCACAGGTCACGGTGTACTAGGAGCTCATGATGGAACTCAACATTCTCTGGTTCTGGATCATCGCCGCGATGTTCATCGGCTACTTCGTGCTCGACGGCTTCGACTTCGGCGTCGGGATGTCCCTGCCCTTCCTCGGCAAGGACGACCTCGACCGTCGCGTCATCATCAACACCATCGGCCCGGTCTGGGACCTGAACGAAACCTGGGTCATCGTCGCCGGGGCCTCGCTCTTCGCGGCATTCCCGGAATGGTACGCGACGATGTTCAGCGGGTTCTACCTGGCCCTGCTCGTGATCCTGCTCGCGCTGATCGTGCGCGGCGTGTCGTTCGAATACCGCCACCAGCGGCCCGAATCCGTATGGAAGGCGCGCTTCGACCTCATGATCGTCGTGGGGTCCGCGGTCCCCGCCCTGCTCTGGGGCGTGGCCTTCGCCAACGTCGTCCAGGGCGTGCAGCTGGATGCCGGGCACAACTACATCGGCACCTTCTTCGACCTGCTGAACCCGTACGCCCTGCTCGGCGGGCTGACCACGCTCCTGCTCTTCTTCACCCACGGCGTGGTGTTCATCTCCCTGAAGACGGAGGGCGACATCCGTCAGCGGGCCCAGAAGCTGGCCGTGAAGGCCGGCCTCGTGACGATCCTGGTCGCCGCGTCCTTCCTGCTCTGGACCACGCTGGTCTTCGGCAGCGTCGCGACGGCCGTCTTCGCGGGCGTCGCGGCGGCCGCGCTGATCGCGTCGTTCCTCGCAAATCTGCGCGGGTCGGAGGGCTGGGCGTTCACGCTGATGGCGGCGACGATCGCCTTCGCCGTGCTGACGCTCTTCGCCTCCCTGTTCCCCGACGTGATGCCGGCGAGCAACGACGCGGCCAACAGCCTGACCATCGACAACGCCTCGTCGACGCCGTACACACTCCAGGTGATGAGCTGGACGGCCCTGTTCGCGATGCCGGTCATCCTGCTCTACCAGGGCTGGACCTACTGGGTGCTGCGCAAGCGGGTCAGCCGGAAGACCGTGACGGCGGCGGTAGACTCCGCCGTCCACTGAGTCCGCCCTTCGCTGAGTCCGCCGCACATTGAATCCGCCGTAAACTGAAACGGATGCGCCCTCTCGATCCCCGGCTTCTCCGCTACGCGACCGCCGCCCGGTGGTTCCTGGCAGCCGGAGCCGTGCTCGGGCTGGCGCAGACCGTCACGGTGATCGCGTTCTCCTGGCTGCTCAGCCAGAGCATCACGCTCGCGGTGGCCGGCGCGCAGAGGAGCGAACTGGCCGGCACGATCGGCGCCCTCGCCGGCGTCGTCGTCGTGCGCGCGGTGCTGGTCTGGCTGCTCGAGGTCGCCGCCACCCGCGGGGCGGCCTCGGTCAAGAGCCAGCTGCGGCGCCAGGTGCTCGACCGGCTCGCCGAACGGGGCCCCGACTGGCTGGCCGGCCGGCAGAGCGCGAGCGTGGCCACCCTGGTGACGCAGGGCCTTGACGCGCTGGACAACTACTTCGCCCGTTACCTGCCCCAGCTGCTGCTCGCCGGCATCGCCACGCCCCTGCTGATCCTGGTCATGCTCTGGCAGGACCTGCCCAGCGGGATCACCGTGATCGTGGTGCTGCCGTTCATCCCGGTCTTCATGATTCTGATCGGCCAGGCCACCCTGGCCGTACAGCGTCAGCAATGGGACTCCCTGCACCGACTGTCCACCGGGTTCCTCGACCTGGTCGGGGGCCTCGGCACACTGAAGATCTACGGCCGGCAGGCCCGCCAGTTCGAGCGGGTGCGCACCATCACCGACGACTACCGCACGCGCACCATGAAGGTGCTGCGGGTCTCCTTCCTCAGCGGCTTCGTGCTGGAACTGGCGGCCAGCCTGTCGGTGGCCCTCGTCGCCGTGTCGATCGGCCTGCGTCTGGTGGATGGCAGCCTCTCCCTCGGGGTCGGGCTCTTCGTGCTGCTGCTGGCCCCGGAGGCGTTCCTGCCCGTGCGCCAGGTCGGCGCCCAGTTCCACGCCGCGGCCGACGGGCTCGCGGCCTCCGAAGAGGTCTTCGCCCTCCTCGACGAGGGCCGGCCGGACTCCGCGCCGGTCCCGGCCCCGGTCTCCGCGTCCGTCCCGGTCCCGTCGCCGAGCCCGGTGCTGCCGAAGCCGGGCGGCCCGCTCCGGTTCGAACAGGTCACGATCCGGCGGGGCACGGATGCCACGGTGTCCGATTTCAGCGCCGTCTTCCGCCCGGGGCAGCTGGCCGTGGTCGTCGGCCCGAGCGGAGCCGGAAAATCCACCCTGGTGGCGGCCCTGCAGGGTTTCGTCCCGTTCGAGGGCCGCATCAGCCTCGGCGACCGCGCCCTGACTCCGGGCACCGGCCGGCCCCAGCTGGCCTGGGCCGGGCAGCGACCCGGACTCTTCCAGGGAACGATCGCCGACAATCTTGCCCTCGGCGACGCATCCGTCGACCCGGCCGCGGTGACGACCGCACTGGCCTGGGCCGGGGCGGCCGACCTGGCCCCGGACACGCTGCTCGGCGTCGCCGGGGCGGGGCTGTCCGGCGGGCAGTCCCAGCGGGTCGCCGCGGCGCGGGCGATCTACCGTGCCCGCACCCACGGCTGCTCCATCGTGGTGCTCGACGAACCCAGTTCGGCCCTCGACGCCGCGGCGGAGACGCTACTCGCCGCAGGGCTGCGCCGACTGGCCGACGAGGGGCGGATCGTGATCGTGGTCAGCCACCGCCCCGCCCTGCGCGCCGCCGCCGACCAGATCGTGCAGCTGAGTGAGGTGGCCCATTTCTGAGCAAACCGTGCCCGAAGACACCGTGCCGGAAGACACCGTGCCGGAAAACACCGTGCCGGAAAACACAGTGCCGGAAAACACCGTGCCGGAAAACACCGTGCCTGAAAAACCCGCGCCGGAGACCTGTGGGTCTGGGAACGCGGACCCGTCGGCGGTGCGGACGGTGCTCCGGCTCGCCCAGCCGCGCGCGCGCCGGTTCGCCCCCGGCCTGGCCGCCGGCGTGGCGAGCGCGATCTTCGCGGTGGCCCTGCTGGCCTCCTCAGCCTGGCTGATCACCCGCGCCGCCGAACAGCCGCCGATCATGTTCCTCTCGATGGCCGTCGTCGGCGTGCGGGCCTTCGCCCTGGGCCGGTCCGCCTTCCGGTACCTGCAACGGCTGGCCAGCCACGACGCCGCCTTCCGCCAGCTCGCCGACCTGCGCCTGGGCGTGTTCGCCCGGCTCGTGCCCCTCGCCCCGGCCGGGCTCTCGAACACCGGCCGCGGGGACCTGCTCACCCGCCTCGTCCGCGACGTCGACGACCTGCAGGACCTGCCGTTGCGGGTCGTGCAGCCGCTCGCGACCGCCGGCATCCTCGCGGCCCTGAGCGTGTTCGGGGTCTGGCTGGTGCTCCCGGCGGCCGCCCTGACGCTGGCCCTGGCCCTCCTCCTCGCCGGCGTCGTCGCGACGCTTGCCTCCAGCGCCCTGTCCGCCCGGTCGGAGCGGGAACTCGCCCCCCTGCGTGGAGCCCTCGCGGGCGAGGTGCTCGAGGTCGTCGAGAACCTCGACGTGCTCACCGCCTTCGGCGCCCTCCCCGGGCGGCTGGACACCCTGGCGGCGGCCGACGACCGGTTGCGCCGGGCCTCCCTGCGTTGCTCACTGGGCGTGGGCGTGCAGGGCGCCGTGCTGTCCCTGTTCGCGGGCGCCGCGACCGTCGGGGCCCTGTGGGTCGGCATCCCGGAGCTCCTCAACTCCGGGCCCGACGGTGCGGGCCTGGTCACCGGGGCCGGCGCACTGACCGGGCCGGGCTTCGCCGTCGTCGTCCTCGTGCCGATGGCGGTCTTCGAGGTGTTCGGCCTGATCCCCCTGGCGCTCGGCGTGTGGCGGCAGGTGCGCTCCAGCGCCCGCCGGGTGACCTCGGCCGTCCCGGCGGAGGTCCCGCCGGAGATCCCGCTCGATGCCTCGCTCGATGCGCTGCTGGACACCCCGCTCGACACCCCACCCGGCGTCGGCGTCACCGTGGGCGCGCGGCCGGTCCTCGAACTGGCCGGCCTGGGCGCGAGCTGGCCCGGCACGGATGCCCCGGCGCTCACCGACGTCACCCTGCGCCTGGCGCCCGGCGACCGGGTGCACCTCTTCGGCCCGAGCGGCGCCGGAAAGAGCACCCTCACCCTGGTCCTGGTGCGCTTCCTCGACTACACGGGCTCCTACCGGCTCGACGGCGTCGAGGCGCGCACGCTGCCCCAGGACGCGGTGCGGGCGCGCGTCGGACTGTGCGAGCAGCGCCCCTGGCTCTTCGACGACAGCATCCGTCAGAACCTGCTCTTCGCCCGCGACACCGCCACCGACGACGACCTTCTGGCCGTTCTCGGCCGGGTGGGCCTGGGCGCCTGGACCCGTCAGCGCGGCGGCCTCGACGCTCGGGTGGGGGAGCAGGGCGCCCTGGTCTCGGGCGGCCAGGCCCAGCGGATCGCGCTGGCCCGCGCACTGCTCGCGGATTTCCCGGTGCTCATCGTCGACGAACCGACCGCGAACGTCGACGAAGCCCAGGGCGAGCAGCTGGTCCGCGACATCCTGGAGACGGCCGCCGAAGACGGACGCGCCGTGCTGCTGATCTCGCACACCCCGGTGCCCGACGAGCTGATCACCGCGCGCGTCACCGTGCCCGGCCCGGCACGCCCGCGGCGATAGACGCGACGCTCGCGACAGCAGGCACCCGGAACCGGTCCAGTTACTCCTCGTGCAGGGTCGCCGGCCCGTCCGGCTGCTCCATGTGCCGGGCCTCCCGACGGTTCAACCACTTCTTGATCAGGAGCACGAGCAGCACGAAGGCCGCGATCGCGGCCACGAAGAGGTATCCGGCGAAGTGGAGCCGGTCGGCGAGCTCCCGGTAACCGTCGGCGGCGGCCCACCCGACCGAGACGTAGGCCAGCGACCACAGCACACAGGCCGGCACGGTCCACGCCATGAACGTGCGGTAGCGCATCGGGCTCATCCCCACGGTCAGCGGGATCAGGGAGTGCAGCACCGGCAGGAACCGGGACAGGAACACGGCGATCCCGCCGCGACGGGCCAGGTAGATCTCCGCCCGGGCCCAGTTGCGCTCGCCCAGACGGCGTCCGAGCCGGCTCAACCGGATCCACGGGCCGAAGTGCCGCCCCAGCGCGAACCCGATGCTCTCGCCGACCAGGGCGCCGACGATCACGGTGACGACCAGTCCCACGAACTCGACCGTGTTCCCCACCGCCGTGCTCGCGACGATCACGATGGAATCGCCCGGAACCACGAGTCCGACCAGCACGGATGTCTCCAGCACCATGCCGAGACCGGCCAGCAGGGTGCGCACGACCGGGTCGACACTGGCGACGGTGTCGAGGATCGAGCTGAGGATGTCGTTCACCCGGCCCAGCCTAGGCCGGATGCCGGATCCCGGAACCCGGCCCGGACCGGCCTGGCACGACGGCCGGGAACCGGGCACCTAGGCTGAGACCGTGACCGGGTCGATTCTTCGCGTTCCCCTGCCCGAGTGGCGGGATCCGGCGAGCGTTTTCCATGCCCTGTACCGCGACAGTCCCTACGCATTCTGGCTGGATGGCGGGGAGAGCTCCCGCACCGGACACAGCTATCTCGGTGCCGCCTCGCCCGCATCCCGCTTCGTGACGGCCTCGGTGCCGAATGCCACCGTGACGGTGGCCACCGCCGGGTGCACGGCGACGCCCGCGGAGATCCGGCCGAGCACCGTGTTCGAGTTCCTCCAGGAGGACCTCGCCCCGGCGCAGGACGATGGCGCCGACGACGGTGCCGGCGAGGACGACGACGCAGGCTTCCGGCTCGGCTGGGTGGGCTGGCTCGGCTACGAACTCGGTGCCCAGACCGTCGGCACGCCGGCGCACGATTCGCGCTATCCGGACGCCGCCCTGCTCGAGGTGCACCGCATGCTCGTGTTCGATCACGCTGCGGGCACCGTCACGGCGGTGGCCCGCCAGTGCCCCGGCGAACCAGTCGGCGCCGCCCGGGCATGGGCGGAACGGATGCCACGCACCCTCGCCGACCTGCCTGCCGGGGCATCCGTGGCCCCTGAACCGCTCCCGGGCGGGGCGGTGGCCCGCTGGCGGCACGACGACGACCGCTACGCGGAACTCGTGCACCGGTGCCAGACCTCGATCCGGGCGGGGGACGCCTATCAGCTCTGCCTCACCAATGAGATCCTGGTCGACGTCCGCCCCGACCCGGTGCGGGCCTACCTGCTGCTCCGCGCCGGCAGCCCCAGCCACCACGGCGGGCTCCTGCGCTTCGGCGACACCGCCCTGCTCAGCGCCTCGCCGGAACAGTTCCTCGCCGTGACCCCCGGCGGGCGGGTCACGACCAAACCGATCAAGGGCACCCGGCCCCGCTCCAGTCGGCCCGCGGAGGACCGGGCGCTCCGGGCGGAGCTCGAGGCCAGCGTCAAGGAACGCGCCGAGAACCTGATGATCGTCGACCTGATGCGCAACGATCTCGGCCGGATCGCCGAGGTCGGGTCGGTCAGCGTGCCGAGCCTGCTGGCGGTGGAGAGCTACGCCCATGTGCACCAGCTGGTCAGCACCGTCGAGGCGCGCCTCGCGCCCGGGGTCAGCGTCGTGGACGCCGTGGCCTCCTGCTTCCCCGCCGGATCCATGACGGGCGCACCCAAGATCAGCGCGATGACCCTCCTCGACGCCCTCGAGGACGGCCCGCGCGGCATCTATGCCGGCGCCTTCGGCTACCTCGGGCGGGACGGATCCGTGGACCTGGCCATGGTCATCCGCAGCATCGTGCTCGGCCCCACCGGGGCGTCCATCGGCACCGGCGGCGGCATCACGGCCCTGTCCGACGCCGGCGAGGAGATCGAGGAAACCCGGATCAAGGCGGCGGCGCTCCTGGCCGTCCTCGGCACCCGCCCGTCCGGGCCAGCAACGGGCCAGGGCCAGGTTTAGTAACCTAGACGTTGGACGACGCCTCCGGGCGGCCCTGTGCCTGCTGGCGCAATCCCCACTGCAACGAAGAGAGTCACGTGGCACACGAGTACGACCACACCCGCACCGGCCAGGGAAGCGACGAAGAAGTCTACGATTTCGCCGCCATCCAGGCGAAGTGGCAGCCGATCTGGGAGGAACTCGAGCCCTTCCGCACCAACGACCCGGGCGACACCCGCCCGCGCAAGTACGTTCTCGACATGTTCCCGTACCCGTCCGGCGACCTGCACATGGGGCACGCCGAGGTCTACGCGCTCGGCGACATCGTCGCTCGCTACTGGCGCCAGCAGGGCTTCAACGTGCTGCACCCCATCGGCTGGGACTCGTTCGGCCTGCCCGCCGAGAACGCGGCGATCAAGCGCGGCATCGACCCGCGCGGCTGGACCTACGACAACATCGCGCAGCAGAAGAAGAGCATGAAGCTCTACGCGGCATCCTTCGACTGGTCCCGTGAACTGCACACCAGCGACCCCGAGTACTACAAATGGAACCAGTGGCTGTTCCTGCAGCTGTACAAGAAGGGCCTCGCCTACCGCAAGGACAGCTGGGTCAACTGGGACCCGGTAGACCAGACCGTCCTCGCCAACGAGCAGGTCCTGGCCGACGGCACCTCCGAACGCAGCGGCGCCGTGGTGGTGAAGAAGAAGCTCACCCAGTGGTACTTCAAGATCACCGACTACGCCGACCGGCTGCTCGACGACCTGAACCAGCTCGAGGGCACCTGGCCGGCCAAGGTCCTGAACATGCAGCGCAACTGGATCGGCCGCTCCATCGGCGCCGACGTCGACTTCGTGATCGAGGGCCGTGAGGAGCGCGTCAGCGTGTTCACGACCCGCCCGGACACCCTCTTCGGGGCGACCTTCATGGTGGTCGCCCCCGACGCCGACCTCGCCGCCGAGCTGGTCGCGGATGCCTCGCCGGCCGTCCGGGAACGGTTCCAGGAATACCTGGTGCAGGTCCAGAACAGCACCGAGATCGAACGCCAGGCCACCGACCGGGAGAAGACCGGAGTCTTCCTCGAGCGGTACGCGATCAACCCCGCCAACGGCGAACGCCTGCCGATCTGGGCCGCCGACTACGTGCTCGCCGACTACGGCCACGGCGCCGTGATGGCGGTGCCGGCCCACGACCAGCGCGACCTCGACTTCGCCCGCAAATTCGACCTGCCCGTGATCGTCGTGGTCGACACCAGCGCCCCCGCCACCGGCATGATCCCCGTGATCACGCAGGGGATGCTCGACGGCACCGAAGAGCTCCCCGCCCTCGACCCGGCCGCCACGGGCGTCGCCCTGGCCGGTGAGGGCCGCCTGATCAATTCCGGGTCCCTGAACGGTCTCAGCAAGAACAACGCGATCAAGCGCATGATCGAGCAGCTGACCGCCGACGGGACCGGCCGCGCGGCCAAGAACTACCGCCTGCGGGACTGGCTCATCTCCCGTCAGCGCTACTGGGGCACCCCGATCCCGATCATCCACGGCGAGGACGGCACCGAGATCCCGGTTCCGGAGGACCAGCTGCCCGTGCTGCTGCCGCCGACCGACGGCCTCGACCTCAAGCCCAAGGGCACCTCTCCGCTCGGCGGCGCGACGGACTGGGTGAATGTGCCCAACCCGATCGACGGCACGCCGGCCCGCCGCGACGCGGACACCATGGACACGTTCGTGGACAGCTCCTGGTACTTCCTCCGCTTCCTCAACCCCACCGACGACACGAAAGCGTTCGACCCGAAGGAAGCCGACAAGTGGGCTCCGGTCGACCAGTACGTCGGCGGCGTCGAGCACGCCATCCTGCACCTGCTCTACGCCCGGTTCATGACCAAGGTGCTGTTCGACCTCGGCTACGTCACGTTCACCGAACCGTTCACCGCTCTCCTGAACCAGGGGATGGTCATCCTCGATGGCGCCAAGATGTCCAAGAGCAAGGGCAACCTGGTGTACTTCACGGAGGAGGTCGACCAGTTCGGCGTCGACGCCGTGCGCCTCACCATGGCCTTCGCCGGCCCGCCGGAAGACGACATCGACTGGGCGGATGTCTCGCCGGTCGGCTCGGCCAAGTTCCTGGCCCGCGCCTGGCGCGTCGCCCGGGACGTGACCAGCACACCCGACGTCGAGTGGAAGTCGGGTGATGCGGCACTCCGCCGGGTCACGCACCGTTTCCTGGCCGACGCGCCCGGCCTGGTCGAGTCGTTCAAGTTCAACGTCGTCGTCGCCCGCCTGATGGAACTGGTCAACGCCACCCGCAAGGTGATCGACACGGGCGCGGGCCCCGCGGATGGCGCGGTGCGCGAAGCCGCGGAGGTCACCGCCATGGCGTTGAACCTGTTCGCCCCCTACGCGGCCGAAGACATGTGGCAGCACCTGGGCTACGACCCCTGTGTCGCCCTGGTGCAGTGGCGCAAGGCGGACCCCACCTTGCTCGTCGAGGAATCGGTGACGGCGGTCGTCCAGGTGGACGGCAAGGTTCGCGATCGGATCGAGGTGTCGCCCAAGATCTCGGGCGAGGACCTAGAACGCCTGGCCCGCGCGTCCGCCGAGGTCATCCGGCGGATCGGCGACCGGGAGGTGCAGCACGTGATCGTGCGGGAGCCGCGGCTGGTGAGCATCGTCACCCGCAGAAATTAGCCTCGCCTCCACAGGGCCGCGTCCAGGGCGCGGGAGCACAGTTCGGCGCTGGCCGCCCGGGGGAGTACCCCCGGGCGGCCTAGCCTGCCGGGATGGCTCATGATCCGGTCGTATCCGCGCTCGATCGCCTGGCCCCGGCCGCGCATGCGCGCGCGGCCCCCCGGCTCCGCATCGGGGTGGGCGCCGCCGTCGTGCTGTTGATCGCCGCGCTGGCGACGGCCGTGGTCGTCTCGGCCGTGGGCCAGCAGTCCGGACACCAGGTGGTGGCCGCGGCCGGCGCCGCCGGCGGCACGGCTCCGGGCACACTGCCGTCTGCAACTCAGGCGCCGGGAACTGTTCCCTCGGGCGCTGTTCCCTCGGGCGCCCAGCCGTTGGGCGCCACGCCCTCGACCGCGGGGGCCACCACCGCGGGCGCCGTCCTCTTCGTGCACGTCCTCGGCGCGGTGCAGCGTCCCGGCCTCTACGAGCTGTCCGTCGGGGCCCGGGTGATGGATGCCGTGGCCGCCGCCGGCGGCCTCACCGAGACTGCCGATCCCGCGGGCGCGAATCTCGCCCGCCGAGTTGCCGACGGCGAACAGCTCTACCTGCCCCAACTCGGCGAGACGCCGCCGCGGTCGCCCGCCGGCGGGGCGGCCGGGGGCGGGGCCGGCGGGGGCACCGGCGCCGCCACGGTTCCCGTCAACCTGAACACGGCGACCCTGGCCGAACTCGACACCCTGCCCCGGATCGGGCCGGCGATGGCGCAGCGCATCCTCGACTACCGGGATGCCAACGGCCCGTTCGCCAGCGTCGACGACCTGCGCAATGTCACCGGCATCGGCGACAAGACCTTCGAGGGCCTGGCCGCCCTGATCACGGTCTGATCCTCCCCCTCCCCTCCCCCCCCNCCCCCCCCCCCCCCCCCCCCCCCCCGTCCCCGTCCCCGTCCCGAGCGTCCCCGTCCCCCGTCGTTGAACCAATTCGACGGAGATATTCATCTAAAAATGTCTATCCGGCCTGTTTCGGGCACTTTCGGGCAAAATCTCCGTCGAATTGGTTCGGGCACCCCGCGGGAGCAACCGCTCGGAACCGCGGATCCGCGCCCCGCGTCGACCGTTCCGCGAGGACTCATTTGCCTAGCGGGAGTCACCGGGCCGCGGCTACAGTGATCGCCGTGGACATCTCCACGACCAGATGACCGCGCCACACCGACGTCAGGAGGCACCATGACCACCTCTTCCACCCAGGGGATCAAGACCGTGCTGCATCCCGTTTCCGACCTGGCGCGGGCCAAGGCGGTGTACGCCGCCCTGCTCGGCGTCGAACCGCAGACCGACGGGCCCTACTACGTCGGGTTCGAGGCGGAGGGGCAGCAGATCGGGCTGGTCCCGGGCGGGGGACCGCAGGGCCTGACCTCACCCGTCGCCTACTGGCACGTGCCCGACATCGAGGTGAAGCTGGCCGAGGTGACCAAAGCGGGCGCCACCGTCACAGAACCCGCGCACGACGTGGGCGCCGGCCGCCTGGTAGCCGCGTTCTCCGACCCCGACGGCAACGTGCTCGGGCTCATCCAGGACCATTGATCCAGGACCACTGACAGCCGGCGGATACCCAGATCACCGGATCAGGGGCGGCAACCGTTGTCGCGCCCGCGCCGATACGGGAGAATCGGGTGAACCGCTGGTAGCCGGCCAGATTGCCCGGCAGAACCGCCCGGTAGCAAAGCGCCCGGCAGGTGACCCTCCGGCAGAACACAGGGAGAACCGATGAGCGCCGCCGACAGCCACGATGTCATCCGCGTGCAGGGCGCACGCGTGAACAACCTCAAGGACGTCAGCGTCGAGATCCCGAAGCGCCGCCTGACGGTGTTCACCGGCGTCTCCGGCTCGGGCAAGAGCTCGCTGGTGTTCGGCACGATCGCCGCGGAGTCGCAGCGCTTGATCAACGAGACCTACAGCGCCTTCGTGCAGGGGTTCATGCCGACCCTGGCGCGGCCCGATGTCGACGTGCTCGACGGGCTGACCACGGCGATCATCGTCGACCAGGAGCGGATGGGCGCCAACCCCCGTTCCACCGTCGGCACCGCCACCGACGCCAACGCGATGCTGCGAATCGCCTTCAGCCGGATCGGGCAACCCCACATCGGCTCACCCCAGGCGTTCTCCTTCAATGTGGCCTCCATCAGCGGAGCGGGTGCCGTCTCCATCGAACGCGGCGGGCAGACCGTCAAGGAACAGCGCAGCTTCAGCATCACCGGCGGGATGTGTCCGCGCTGCGAGGGCATGGGCAAGGTGAGCGACATCGACCTGACGGCGCTCTACGACGACGCCAGGTCCCTGAACGAGGGCGCGCTCACGATCCCCGGCTACTCGATGGAGGGCTGGTACGGGCGAATTTTCCGCGGCTGCGGCTGGTTCGACCCCGACAAGCCGATCCGCAACTACACGAAAAAGGAGCTGAACGACCTGCTCCATAAGGAGTCGACCAAGATCAAGGTCGACGGGATCAACCTGACCTACCTGGGCCTGATCCCGCAGATGCGGAAGTCATTCCTGTCCAAGGACGTCGACGCGTTGCAGCCGCACATTCGCGCCTTCGTCGACCGGGCGGTCACCTTCGCGACCTGCCCCGAGTGCGGCGGCACCCGGCTCAACGAGGGCGCTCGATCCTCGAAGATCCAGGGCCTGAACATCGCCGACACCGCCGTGATGCAGATCAGCGACCTCGTCGACTGGGTCCGGGGCATCGACGAGCCGTCCGTGGCTCCGTTGCTCGGAGCACTGCAGCGCATCCTCGAGTCGTTCGTGGAGATCGGTCTGGGCTACCTTTCGTTGGATCGCCCGACGGGCACCTTGTCCGGCGGCGAGTCCCAGCGGGTCAAGATGATCCGGCACCTCGGTTCCTCACTGACGGATGTCACCTACGTCTTCGACGAGCCCACGATCGGTTTGCATCCCCATGACATCCAGCGAATGAACGACCTGCTGCGGCGCCTGCGTGACAAGGGCAACACCGTGCTCGTCGTGGAGCACAAGCCGGAGATGATCGCGATCGCTGACCACGTGGTCGACCTCGGCCCAGGCGCGGGAGCCGCGGGCGGTACCGTCTGCTTCGAAGGCACCCTCGAGGGGCTGCGGGCCAGCGACACCCTCACCGGGCGCCATCTCGACGACCGCGCCACCCTCAAGGAGACGGTGCGCACGCCCACCGGCGCGCTGGAGATCCGCGGCGCGACGGCGCACAACCTGCGGGACGTCGACGTCGACGTCCCGCTCGGGGTGCTGGTCGTCGTCACCGGCGTCGCCGGATCGGGCAAGAGCTCGCTCGTGCACGGTTCGATCCCCGCCGGTTCGATCCCCGCCGGCAAAGGAGTGGTGTCCATCGACCAGGGCGCGATCCGCGGCTCCCGCCGGAGCAACCCGGCGACCTACACCGGGCTGCTCGACCCGATCCGCAAGGCCTTCGCGAAAGCCAACGGCGTGAAGGCGGCGCTGTTCAGCGCCAACTCCGAAGGGGCCTGCCCCACCTGCAACGGCGCCGGAGTGATCTACACCGACCTGGGCGTGATGGCCGGCGTCGCCACCACCTGCGAGGAGTGTGAGGGGAAGCGGTTTCTGGCCTCGGTGCTGGAATACCACCTCGGCGGCCGCGACATCAGCGAGGTGCTCGCAATGTCTGTGGCCGAGGCCGAGGAATTCTTCGGCGCCGGCGAGGCCCGCACACCGGCCGCGCACGCCATCCTGAACCGGCTCGCCGAGGTCGGGCTCGGCTATCTGACCATCGGCCAGCCGCTCCCCACCCTGTCCGGCGGTGAACGGCAGCGGCTCAAGCTCGCCACCCACATGGCGGAGAAGGGCGGCGTCTACGTGCTCGACGAGCCGACCGCCGGGCTGCACCTCGCTGACGTCGAACGGCTGCTCCGCCTCCTCGACCGGCTCGTCGACTCGGGCAAGTCGGTCATCGTCGTCGAGCACCACCAGGCGGTGATGGCGCACGCCGACTGGATCATCGACCTCGGCCCCGGCGCCGGGCACGACGGCGGCCGGATCGTCTTCGAGGGCACACCCGCCGAGCTCGTCGGCGCCCGCTCCACCCTCACCGGGCAGCACCTCGCGGCCTACGTTCGCAGCTGAGACGAGACGCCCACGCACCGGGTTCTGGATTGCGCGTGGCGAGCGTACTCTGGGTCCGATGACGGATGTTTCGCTCATCGGTCCGGTGACCGCCCCCGACCTGCACGTGATGACTTACAACATCCGTCGACGCATGCCCCGGATGCAGCCGGGCAGTCCCGACCGGTGGGTGACACGGAAGCCTCTGCTACGACGTATCCTGCGCGCCGAGCAGCCCACGCTCCTCGGCGTGCAGGAAGCCCTGGCCGATCAGGTCGAATTCGTCGCGGATTCCCTCGGAGAGGACTACGGCTGGGTCGGCCGCGGCCGCAATGCCGCCGGAGCTGACGAGCACTGCGCGGTGTTCTACGACTCGCGGCGGCTGGAACTGACGGGTTGGCGGCAACAGGCCCTGTCCGCGACTCCGGAGACGCCGGGCTCCCGGTCGTGGGGAAACCTGGTGCGGCGCATCGTCGTGTCGGCCGAATTCACCGATACGGCGACCGGAGCACGGTTGCTCGCCTTCAACACCCATCTCGACTTCCTCTCCTGGCGCTCGAGACTGGAGTCGGCGAAGTACATCCTGGACCTCGTGCGGTCCGCGCGCGCCGCGGAGCCCGGCGCCGCGATCGTGCTGACCGGCGACTTCAACGCCGACGAGGGCTCGGCCGTGTACCGCAGGCTGATAGCCGACGGGGCGCTCCTGGACTCCTGGGAGGTCGCAGTCGAGCGGCTGACGCCGCAGTGGGGGACCTTTTCGAACTACCGACGCCGTCGCCCCGGCGGCAAGCGCATCGACCTCATCCTGGTGGGGCACGGAGTCGACGTGCTCAGTGTGGGCATCAACGCGGCCCGGTTCGACGGCCGGGCGGCATCCGACCATGAACCCGTGCAGGCCGTTGTGCGGTGCGGGGGCCGCTCGGCCGGGACATCCGAACCCTTTGAGGTGCTGCCATGATCCGTTCACTCCTGCGCACACCGTCGGGAGCGGCCGAGACGGTCGCCGACGGGCTGCGGGTGCTGGCCCTGATCGGCATCGTTATCGCAGCCCTCGGCTGGGGCACGATCGCGGGGCTGAGCCTCGCGGTCGTGTTCGTCGGAATGTTCTTTCCCCGGGTGATCGGCGTCCGGCCGAGCGTCGACATCGCCTTCGGCACGGTGGTTCTCATCGCCGTGTGGAGCAGCGTGCTACAGATCTACATCTCGACTCGGTGGTGGGACCTCCCGGTTCACCTTGTCACCAACGGGCTCAGCGCCGCACTGTGCTACCTCCTGTTCGTGAGGTTGGGAGTCCTGGCCGACACCGGGACGCTGCGGCGACCGACGATTTCGGCCATCGTGATGACCACCGCACTGGGGCTGTCGCTCGGAGTGCTGTGGGAGGTCTTCGAGTGGTTCGGGCACACGTTCATCGACAGTGAGATCTTCGTCGGCTACGTCGATACCATTGGGGACCTGGTCTGGGGCGGCATCGGCGCCCTGCTCGCGGGGTGCTGCATGCCGTTCCTGACCGGTCGATCCGCCGACCTGGACCGTTCGCCCAGGTCGGTGCGCGGCTGAGCCGTCAGGGCTATATCCCCCCGGCACCGATCGCGCGTCGCAGATCTTCGGCCAGCCGCGCGATATCGGCATCCGGCACCGCGCGCAGCCAGTTGCCGCGGCTCCTCATCGGGGTGACCGGCAGCACCAAGGTTCGCTCGGATGAGGCCACCTCGACCTCGATGGTGGCCATGATGCGCATCCCGATCTGCACGGATCCGACAGTGAAGCTCCGAACCAGGTTCGAGGGGAAGGCCGCCGCAGGGCTCCCGGTGGCACGGCCCGACAGGAATTGCACGCTCTGGTCGTCGACGACAAGGGTCGCGTATCTGGTCGGATTCACCCGCGACGGTGCGAGCCCCAGGGCGGTCGTCAGCGCCGACAGCTCCTGAGCCAGGAGCGGTGCCACGAGGACCGGGACGATCCAAGCCGAAGGAAACGCTCGTTGTGCTCGATCGATCCGGCGCGCATTCGAGACACCGAAGTAGAGCAGCAAAGCACCGACCATCCCACCGGCGATGACCAGGGCCAGGACGATCGGCCCGCTGCCGCCGTTGTCGTACGAACGGATGCCGCGGATCGCCAACAACACGACGGCCACGACCGCAACGGCGATTCTCAGCCAAAAACCCGGGCCCCGCAGTCTCTTTCCGTCCGTCTGCTCCGCGGATTCCGCAATCGAACTCTCATCGTGAATTGGCATAAGCCCCCCCAGTCTCATCGGCTGGGCCCAGCGTAGTCGGTGGATCGTGAGCCAACCACCGGACCTCCACAGCCGTGGACCTGGGTAAACGGGCCACAGATGCAGTGGGCCCTGGGGTGACGGCGCCGCCGCACCTAACCTCCACAGATGGAGTCCACGACAGGGATCGACCTGCGCCTGGTCGTGCCGGCGGCGACGGCGTGGCTGGCCGCCGGCGTCCTCGTGGGAGCACCCGGCGGCGTTCCCGCTTCTGCCGCCGTTGGGCTCTGGTTGGGGGCGGGCCTGTTCGTCGTGGCCGCGGTGTTCGACCGACGTGCCCGGTGGCGTCCACTCTGGGCCACCGTCGGGGTGAGCCTCGCGGTCTCCGCCCTGGTCGCTTCGGTCGTATTGGTCTCGGGGCCGGCCCGGCTGCCGGCGGACGTGCGTGCCGCGGCGAGTCGTCATGCGAACGCCTCTGCGCTCATCACGGTGTGGTCCGTGCCGGTGGAGACCGCGTCTCCGGGCGGATTCGGCACCGGGGGAACGGGAGCCCGGGTCAGATTCCGCGGCACGGTCACCGAGCTGACCGAGGGCAAGCGCTCGTCGCGAGTCTCCGTGCCCGTGCTGGTCTTCGCCGAGTCCTCCGGCCGGGGAACCGCGAGCCTGCAGATCGGCTCGGTCGTGCGTTTGGACGGATCCCTTCGGGCCACGGACCCGGGGGATTCCGCTGCGGCGCTGTTCTTCGGTCGGAGCCGGGCAGAGTCCGTGGCGGCACCCCCATGGTGGTTGGCCTGGGCGAACGCACTCAGAACCCGTTTCGTCGAGGCGGCCCGGGAATTGCCGGGCGACGGGGGTGACTTGCTGCCCGGACTCGCGATCGGTGACACCAGCCAGGTGAGCGCGGATCTGGACCTATCGATGAAGGCGAGTTCGCTCAGTCACCTCACCGCGGTGTCCGGAGTGAAAATTGGTTAGTAAGGTGGGTGTCAGAGCATTACAGCTCTTGAGATATTTCGGGCAGTATCGTGCCGCTGGTCGCTGCCGTCGAGAATGAAACCATGTCTCGATCAATCCCATTGAACCCGCGTCAGCTGGAGATCCTGGCGTGGGTGCGCAACGGTGCTCCAGAAGATACCTACGACGACTACCGCCCTCGCATCATCGCCCGTGCCCTCCACAACAGGGGACTGGTGACGGTCTCCGGCCACGGTAAGAGCTGGAGCGTGTCCCTGACCGATGACGGGGCCTTCTATCTCGACAACGGCGAGTACGCACTTGAGCCAGATCAGCCGGGGCCGGCGTCATCGTCACAGGCGCCCCAGTTTGCTGCCCAGCAAAAGCCCAGGCCCGCCTCGAGGCCACGTGTGCCAAAGGCGCCGCGCGTGGGTCCGACCGACGCGATGATGGCGGCTCTCGCAGCAGCGGAGGGCCATCGGATCGAAATCGAGTACGACGAGTACGGGCGTTACGAGAACCTTGCGCGGACCGCCGAGCGCTTCAAGAAGATCCCCGAGGGCATGCGGGTCACAGTTGGCCACGACTACCGCACACGCGCGGCCCACGTCACCCTGCACCCATTGCCCGAGTGGCGCACGCGAGTGCTCGCGCCGATCCCAGTGCCCGGTGCGCTCCGCGGAGCGTCCGACGTGGTGAACGTGCTGCAGACGCGCGAGGACTTCGAGATCCGATCGAGCGAGAAGAGCCGAGCGCTTCGCCTCGCGCAGGCGCTCGTCTCTGAGGCTGAGCGCCGCGAGTACAAGGTCGCTGCCACCAAGGCGCGTAGGAAGAACCAGTGGGGCTACTTCGACCGCAACGACGATGACCCTGGGCACTTCAAGCTCGTGCTCGGCATCGACGAGTACAGGCTCAGCATCTTCCAGATCACCGAGAAGCGCGAGCACGTAGCTACCAAGAGCGAGCTCGCTCGGGCTGGCCGAGGCTATGCGCTGCCGAAGTGGGACGTCGCCCCGACGGGGAAGCTCGGCATCCGCATCGATAACTCCGGAGCCAGCTTCTGGGGCGGCTCGTGGACCGACCGCGACGACCGCCCCCTCGAAGCCGTGCTCGCCCAGATCATGCAGGAGCTGGAGCTCCGGCACGACGCCGCGGTCGACCGCCGTCTCGAGGAGGAGCGTCAGCGCATCGAGCGCAAGCGCCAGTGGGAGATCGCCCGCGAGAAAGCTGTCCAGGAACTGACCGACAGCCACCGCGCCGAGCTGCTCGCAGGCCAAGTAGACAAGTGGCGAGAGGTTGCTGCCATCCGCGCCTACGCGGGGGAGTTGGAGCAGAGAGCCCTTGCCGAGGTGGACGACGATAACCGCACAGCAACGCTCGAGTGGGTGCAATGGGCACGGGACTACGCGGACCGCATCGACCCGCTCCAGCGACCGGTTCGTGTGCCTTCACTGCCCGAGCCGACCTACGCGGCACTGCAGCCGTTCATGGGCTCATGGAGCGCCTACGGCCCGGAGTCGGCCTCGCGATGGTAATCACCGCTGGCTACCGTTCGCCCTCGAACGGGTCGATGACAGAGTGCACGCCACGCTCCGCGCACACGAACGTGACCCTGAGCCCCTCGTCCGCCTCGAACGGCTCGGGTAAGCAGTCCCGCCGACACTGCGTACATGTGCCGTACTCCCCGTCGGGGTCCGGCTCGAACGTCATGACGTCTTCTTTTCTTCGAGGTAGTTCAGGTCAAGTAGCGCTTCGGACCGAGCATCGGTAGCGGCCCTGTCCTCGGTGTCGGGTGTCGTGGATCGCCGCCAGCAGTGGGCTCGTCGAACGAGAACAGCCTCACCCCGAGCCTGGCGAGCGTGTCCAGAACGTCGCGCTTGCCACGACGCAGTGAGGCGTGTTTCAGCCCGCCCCATGCCCCGAGCACTTCGGTCGCGCCGTGTTGCGTGAGTACCCGCTCGATCGCGGCGCAGTTCGCAGATGAGAGCGCGGGGTCGAACTCCGAGAGCATTGATGGGTCCGTTGAGCGCTCGGGGTAGAGGTTCACCATCAGCCACCCGCCGTAGCCGTGCTCGACGCTCGCGCGGATAAGCCGGTTCACGGTCTTATCGGCCTGGCCGTGGTCTGCGTGTGAGGGGTTCATGCAGACCGCGATCAGCGGGGGAGCGTTCGGCGACGCTCGGCTCGTGTTGCCGAGGACGAAGCGATGGGCCACCTCCTCGGGATCGGGCTGCCAGATTGTCGGCTCATGACCGACCGGGTACGCAATCACGATGCGAGCGCCTCCGCCTTCGCAGTCTCTTCGGTGAGCACGGTGTGCACTGTGCCGACCGACACATCGAGTACCCGGGCGATGACCCAGATGGACTCGCCCTTCTCTCGCCAAGCGAGGATCACCGCGCGGGACCAACGAACGTGGAGGAGCAATTGTGCCCGTCAGCGTCCAACTAGCCTTCCCTGGTCGCTGGCGTGAACCCTGGCATAAGCAATGAACTCTCGAATGAGGCGCCGCCATCGCCGTAAACGAGAGTCTCCGTCTCCCAGTCGATCAAGACGTCGTCGACGCCCTTTGACCGCAAGACGAAGTCGTAGTTCTTCAGCGCGATCCGTGTCTCTTCTTCCATGACCCCATTATGGCGCCAGGTGATCTCAAGGTCGGCTTCCAGGTTTGGCCAGTCGGACCACGGTGCTCGCTCGCGGCTGACGACCTCCCGGGTTATGCATCCGGCAGAACATTGATGACTTCTCCGCACTCGTCGCAGATGTACCCATGCGCCGAGAACGCATCGAAACGTCTGAGCGCGTGGGTGGGATCGTTTGGGCATTCTTGGGTTGTCTTCATCATGGAGGCTAGTTTTCGCTCCAGCGTCCAGATAATCAGTCGGCACGCCGTGTTCTATAACGAGAACGAAGCGAATGTCCTAACGAGGACTCCTTAGCGCAGTGTGTGCGCTTACACGGATCGCCGCGACCCCTGCCATGGTCAGTGATCGCGATGCAGCGGAGGCGAAAGCTGCGTCAGCGGGGGAAATCTTCGTCCGTCGGTGTTGGCCACATCTCGGGATGTTTATGTTTGGGAATCAGCGCTTCGCCTAGCTAGGACATCGCCTCTCTCATCTCCTGCCAGTCTCCGTTGGCGACGACGACCCGTTCGATCGCAGCGCAGTTCGCTGCCGAAAGTGCGTGGTCGAAGAGCGACAGATCTCTCGTCGACGTCGCTCGCTCCGGATACAAGTTGAGCATGATCCACCCCGAATAGACTTGATCAACGCTCAGCTTGGCTGATCCGCTTGCCAGTCTTGTCCGAAGCGTGCTCGTCCGCATAAGTGGGGTTCATCCCGATGGCGACGAGCGGGGGATCGGTCAGCGAAGCATGAGTCGTGCATCCCAGCCCGAATCTGTATGTCATCGCACTGGGGTTGGGGTCCCAGAACGTGGGCGTCTGTCCCGGGGAATAGTCAGTCATGGCTCGTAGTCCCCCACTAACGCTCGCCCTCGAACGGAGCCAGGACGCCGGGTATGTGCCGTGCTCAGCGCAGGCGAATGCGAAATTACTTAGGCCGGGACCCAGTGCCCGGGAATGGCCGATGACGACGTGATCGCCGGCTCGAGGTCATCGGATATGGCCGCGTGGTGGATACTGAGGCGTCAGTACCTCGTTGACATACCGCTCCTTCGCTGCGACCGCCTCGTGAGCGTAGCTCATCGGTTCACGGCCCTGCCCCACCATGCGGAACCCTGTGACCTGGCCAGCTTCATCGGAATCCAGCACGAGGGCGAAGCCGTGCAGGTGGAATGCCTCTCGGTTGATCCAGTAGAGCAGGCCAGAGTCGATCAGGTACTCGAGGGGCTGACTCTCCTCGGAGAACCGGATGCCCGAGATGATCTGCGCGATGCTCGGTTTCTCTGTCATGGCGCCCAGCGTAGCGAAGTGGCTCAGCAGTCCTGCTGCAACGTATACCAATAACGGAAGGAGACTGCGAGCGTTTCACCCGCTGCAGTGCATCAGCGATTCAATCTTTGATGCGCATTCTGGATTGGCCTTGCTCATCACCCAGTTCTGCTGATGCAAGTGATCCAAATCTGTTTCGTGTCCTCCGCGCGATCAGGATTTTGACGGTTCAACATCTGGGCAATCTCGGTAATCGAGGTCGTTCACTGAGCCGGGTGCAGGTGGCAAGCTGGCTTCCATGGCAATTGATGCAGAAGTAACGTGAGCCGCGACAGCGGTGCCACCCGCTTGGTCCGAATGGCCGCACAGGTTCCGGGGTCAGTCTTCGGGGCAGCCTTGGGTTTAACCTTTGCGGGCCCCACCGGCGCGATACTGGGCGCGGTGAGCGGCACGGTCTTGTCACAAGTAGGTGCTGACATTGCAGACAGGACGTTGTCTCCTCGCCAAGAGCTTCGTGTCGGGGCGGTATTCCTTTCAGCCGCATCGGCGATCACTGTCAAACAACTCGAGGGCCACACCCTTCGCGATGACGGCTTCTTTGACGGGACGGACTCCAACGGAGCTGAATTTGTGGAAGGGGTAATGCTCGCCGCCATGGATGCGTACGAGGAACGGAAAGTGCCCTATCTGGGTAACCTCATTGCCAACGTCTCATTCGCCGAACACATCGACGCCCCGTCGGCGCATGCGGCATTGCGGCGAGCGGACGACCTCTCGTGGCTTGAATTGAGGATCCTCGGCATCTTCGATGATGGCGAAAGCTATCCAATGCCGGCTCGTCCCATCCCGAAGTCTTCCGACTGGCCAACTTGGACCGTAGCCAAGGCCTTACAAGAGTTGATCAATCCGCCGAAATCACTCCTGAAGAACGCGCGATCAACAGGTTCGCGCGGCCAGATGGGGTACGACTTGAATCTGGACGCGATCAGCATGCAATCTGGAGGCACGTTAATTTGCGGACTGATGGAGCTCGGTTCGATCCCGAAGTCCGACCGTAGCCCTATCTTCGAGATGCTCAGTAGGGACCAAGAGCCCGAAGAGCACGAGGCAGCTGAGTTCGGCAGCGCTCAACGAGCCTGACTTGAGGGAGAACTTCCGGCTGGCCACGAAAGCCCGATACGGGTGCGCTCCGTGACCAGGCTGTACACCAGAGGGTTCCGTCGAGCGGCTGCAGGGGAGAATGGCTCGGTGATCTGTGGTCGTTCCGTGCGTGGCGCTCGTGCTCCCGCGCTGGTGCGTCTTCAGCGCTTTCCAGTGCGCAACTGTTCCAGCTCGGCACGCAGCAGGGCGATTTGCTGCTCGTAGGCGGCGCGCACGTCGGTGACGCGCTGCTCGACGTAGGAACGCTCCCTCGCAGCCTCGGCTACGGCGCCGTCACGTTCGGTGCAGACCGTTGCCAGGCGCCCGGTGAGCACGAGCGCTTCGGCCCGCGCGCTTTCGCGTTCGGTCCGGACCTGGTCAAGCTGGCCGCGGGTGCTCACAGCCTCTGCCTCGGCGCGTTCGGCGCGCGCCGCGGCGGCGTCCGCCCGTACGGCAGCGTCCCGCGCGGTCGCCAGGGCCTCGTCCTTGGCCGCTGCGGTCGTTGTGAGGGTCTCCTGGGCCTCGAGGAGCTGCGCGGTCGTGGCTGTGTTCTCGTCGCTCAGCGCGGCTACCCGCTCGGTCAGGGCGGCGATCTCTGCGGAGGCCCGCACTGCGTCCTCACTCGCCTTGACCAGATCCTTCTCCAGGGTGGCAGCGCGTTGCTCGAGCGCCTCGAGGGCGGCGCTGAGGTCGTCGACCTGGGCGGCGGACTCCTCAGCGGCCGCATCGGCCTCGGCGCGATCGACTTCGGCCTCACGCATAGCGGTCTCGGCCCGGTTGGCGCGGGCGACCGCGGACGCGACCTGCTCGGCTGCGCCAGCAGTCACGGCCTCGATCTGCACCGCGGCGGCGTCGGGGTCCGCGATCGTCTGCAGGTCGTCGACGAGGAGTACGAGCTGCTGCTGCAGGTGCTCGACCAGGTCAGTGACCTGGGCCGTCCGCAAGCTGGCGCGCTGACGGGCGGCATCGATGGGGAACTTCTCGTCCTCGACCGTGCGCTCGACCCGACCGGCTTCAGCGCGGCGTGCTCGCCATGCGGCGGCCCGGTTGTGAGCGGGGTCGGTGCAATAGCCGGGAGGCCGACCAACGCTAGGTGCGGCGTCCACGGGCTCGTCGCAGCCGGGGAAACTGCAGGTGCGCACGTCGGTGGCTTCGGGGATGCTCATGTCTATAACGTATCGAAAAGAACGCAATACGTAAACGAAATACGGAAAACGAATCACGAAATGGCCCGTCACGATGGCAGCGGAAGCGGCTTCGGCCAGGTGCCGCGCCCTGCTGGCGCATCTCGAGGCCAAGCAAGGGGCACGCGTAGTGTGTCCGACATGGACGACGACCTGGGTGTGCCGAACTGCGAACGATGCTTGGTGCCCATGGTGATCGAGGGCACCGATGAAGGCCCGTACTGGTGCTGCCCCGAGTGCCGCATCGTTCGCCTCGCCTGACGACCCTCTCCCTGATGGTGTTCAGAAGATGACGGGACGATCCCGTTGCTGACCAGGTCGGTGGAGAGCTAGTTTCAACTGCATGTGCGGCAGATACGTGGTCCCCAATACGACAGACGAGTTGCTGAGCCTCTTTGACGCCACCGGCGCCAACGCCGCCGACTGGAAGCCCTCGTACAGTGTCGCCCCCACGGACCCGGCACCCATCGTGCGCGAATGGATCCATGACGAAACAGTGCAGCGGGATCTGGACCTGGCGTCGTGGGGATTGAAGCCAGGTTGGGCGAAGCCGGGTGGCCCGGCACCCATCAACGCTCGCCTGGAATCGGTGGCCAGTAACGGCATGTTCCGCAGCGCGTTCGCAAGCCAACGGTGCCTGGTGCCTATGGCCGGCTACTACGAGTGGAAGCAGATGGAAGACGGCAAGCAGCCCTACTTCCTCCACGGAGATGGCGATGTGCTGGCTGCGGCCGGCCTCTACGCGGCTCGTCAGGACGATGACGTGTGGAAGATCTCCTTCACGATCATCACGCGCGCAGCTCGAGACGCGTCCGGTGAGATCCACGACCGCATGCCCGTGTTCTTGACCCCGGACGCGTGGGAGCAGTGGCTGAGCCCGGAGAAGATCAGCGACAAGGAAGAGGCGCTCTCAATGTTGGACCGCAGCTCCGTTGCGGTCGCCAAGACCGTGACGGCGTATCCGGTGGCCCGGGTGGTGAACAACGTCCGCACCCTTTACAGCGAGGACCCGCGACTGATCGAACCGATTCGCTCGTAGTGCCACAGCCGACGGGGAATCCATCGTTGCGGACCACCAGGGGATCCTGGCCTTCAGCCGACAGAGGCGTCGTGGGTCCGAAGGCCGGCAAGGAATTCGCGTCGCTGGAGCAGTTGTTCAATCGAGTGCAGTGCCTTGAGAACGAAATACAACGCCATCTGGTCGGAATTCGTCAGTCGCAAGACGACGTTGTCGTCGTCGCCCGACGGAAGCTCTTCACGCTCCAGAACTCCCATGCTCGCCCACGACCGGCCGTGAGCGAAGCCAGACGCAAGACGCCACTCAAACTCAGCCGCCTCGCGGCCAGCTTCCTTCAGCTCTTTGAAGACGGACGTGATCGTGAAGTTGCTGATCGCCGAGCTCGCCGAGATACCCCTGCCTTCAGCGATGCCGCCCAGACGTTCAAGTTTCCCGGCGAGGTCTCCGGCGCTGAAATGTGCTGTAGCCCGGTGTTGATCGCGGGCATCCTGTGCATACCAGCGCAAACTCCGACTGATGCGTTCATTACGACTAGCGGGCGAGATCACCCACAACCCCGTTACCGCGTTCTCAATTGCGCTGCGCGCAAGTGTGGCCGGCGCTGACGTGTGTAGCAGCCGGGCGTCCCAAACAAGGGCCTTCAAAGCATGAAGGTGGTCAATCGCGGAGGAAAGGCACGCGTTGGCGACGTACGTCACCGAATATGGAGCCGCTCCTCGATCGTCACCTGTGAAGGCACTGCCAGTGGCGACCGGGAAAGGCTCCGATTCTCCAATCCGGGTGGCCAGAACATCGATGAGCGGGGCTATCTCTCGCCACTTCGAATGAAGAACCTCGTCGGGGATTCGGGCTAATTGCTCCATTACGCGACAGTAGCGCGCTCACCGAAGTTTCAGCGACGAAGGAGATCCGCGACATCCGCTCCGGCTGCGACTCCGCGCGGCTGGGGGGACAAGATCGAGACTTTCACCTACACGGCAGAACCGTCCGTGCTGCTTCAGCCGGTGCGGATGGGTTAGGTCTCGACGCCTGAGACAATCGGTGCCGCCAGCGATACCGGCTGATACGTTGTAGCGCACGTCCAGGCGCGTCGCGACCTGACGGACTGAAACGAGGCAATGGTGACGAACGCAGCAGCAGGTTGGTACGACGACGGTTCGGGTCACCAGCGACGGTGGGACGGCGAGCAGTGGACGAATGTCTGGCAAGAGGAGGCGCCGGTGAACAGTCCCGCCGCGCTCATCGACCACATCAAGTCGGAGTCCGTCGCGATAGGTCGACCACGCCCAGCGCAAAACGGGCAGAGCTACGTCGTGTTGCAGGTGGTGCTGAAGGAGAAACTATTCGGTACCGGATCTGGCAACCTCACCGAGCTAGAACAGTCCATCAACGCGCAAGCCGCCCTCGGCTATCGACTGCACACCATCACGACGTCAGCCTCAGGCAGTAAGGGCCTCGGGGGCGGCGACCGCATCCAGGCCACGCTGGTCTTCGAGCGACTGGGGATCAGCTGACGTCTATCGGCACCCGATCGGACCTCAGGCACCCACTGACCGCCCGTGAGCCGGAGCCTTCGAGCGCTACGGGCGGCGCAGGAGAAAGTGTGTTGCTGTCTCTCCGAAGGGCTGAATCCTTCGCGCTCATAGAGTCGCTTCGCGTCTCGGTTCACCCGGTGGACCTGCAGCAAAGTACCCTGCCCTTGGCTCGCCGCCTGATCAGCGACAAGTCCAAGCGCCGCTGATCCGACGCCCAGGTTTTGCGCGGCGGGAGCCACCTCGATCAGTTCCAGCCAAGTGTCTTGATCCCTGGTGCCGAGATACACAGCGCCAACGCTCCTGCCGTCGGCTTCTAGGATCTGGATGTCGTGTTCGCTGACCAGCGACGCAAAGAATCCGATCTGTTGTTCATGATCCCAGGGCCCGTAAGCCTGTTCGACGAGGGCGCGATGCGCGCTCTCGTGGAGATCGAAAAGCCAGGAGTGATCGGCGGAGGTGGCCTGCCGCATGGTGATCTTCATACGGAATGCTTGCACAGCGGCGCTATCCGCCGCGATAGGCGCACAGCGACGCAAAAGGAACCCTCAGCGGGCGACTTTCGCCATGCTGCACCTGCCGATGGCGCATCTTCCGCTGGGGCTTATCGCTCGCCGCTGGCGGATCGTGGCTCGGCCCATTCCGGCTGGTCTGCTCCCCATGGGCGGCCGATCCACCTATAGCCTTTCGTGCCGCCGTTGATGCTGATCGCGGGTGCGGCACAGGTGACGGTTCCTTCCGGCGTTTCCGCGTTCACGGTTTGGATCTCGTATCGGCCGGCTTCGGTCGGCGGGGAATGAGGCCGGGCGAGTAGCTCCTGAGCGACCCGGGCCAGTGAAATGTCCACGGTCCACCCGCGCCCGTCGAGGTGCCGATGTCGAAGTGCTGACATGATCCCGGCGGCAAGTAGGTAACCGGCGGAGTGATCCAGAGCTTGGGCTGGCAAAGCACCTGGTCTGCCGGTGCCGTCAGCGTGGATCTGGGCGATGCCGCTAGCCGCTTGGACGATACTGTCGAATCCACGACGCTCGGCCCAAGGTCCGCTTTGCCCCCACGCGCTCACCCGGCCGATAACGAGCCCCGGATGACGGTTGTGGAGTTCGACCGGCGAGAGGCCGAACCGGTCGAGGCTGTTCGGCCTGTAGCCCGTGACAATAACGTCGGCATCCGTCAGTAGCTGTTCGAGACAGTCTCGATCCCGTTTGCGGCGGAGGTCAAGGAGCGCGGAACGCTTCCCTTGCCCGGTATCGAGGTACTGCCAGGGGAGTTCCGGCATGCCAGGGCTGTCGATGCGCAGGACATCTGCCCCGAAGAACGCGAGACTGCGAGTGGCCACCGGCCCGGCTATGACCCGGGTCAAATCGAGCACCCGAACCCCCTCCAGCGGCGCGTGACTGTCGGCCGACCCCAGGCTATGGAGGCCGAAGTCTCCTGCCTGCTGCTTCAAGCTGATGAAGGGATCTGCTTCCAGGGTTTGGGCCTGAGGATGTCCTCTCCAACTGCTCGGGCTGCGAACCGCGCTGATGACCGCATTCGACTCTGCGGCGTCATCCTCCAAATCATGGGCGCTGCGGCGCAAAATCGCGTGAGCGACAGTCTCGGCGGTGGCGGAACCGTCCAATCTCAGCAATGAGCGCAAAGCCGCTTCGTGGTGGGGGTAGTTGGCGTGAGTGCGAACCCAGCCGTCGCTCGAGGCAAAGAATCCGGACAGGGGAGCCCACGCCGGCGCAGGGTTCCCGTTCCACCGGAATAGTTGGTCGCTCCGGTAGGCCCCGGCAACAAGTTGCGGCGCAATGCTCACCTGCGGAACATCGCTCGCCTTCGGATCCCGCACTCCCGTGCGGACAAGGTACAGCAGCGAGGCCATGAGCTTGGTCGCCGCGATGCTGTCCGCGGCAAGATCCCCGACAGGCAATGGCGACGAGAGCGGCACCGGCCCGGACGAACGAACACGATCGGCTAGCTCCGGGAGCTCCGCGGAATCGGAGAGAAATTTACTGAGGAAGGTGCCCATCGGTTGCCTCCCACGCCGTCGACCGTTCACACCTGGGCGTGAAACCAGGCGATCATCGGTGGCCCCCACTTTATCCCCACGACACAGATTTCAATTGATGTCCTGAGGGGCAGAGCAATCGCGGAACGGAATCAAAATGGGCGAGAACCGGCGCTTCTTGCCATGCCAGGCGAGGAACCCCGTACGGGCGATGACGCGCAGGTGGCGCAGCTCGGGGGAGTGGTCAGCGGGGAGGTGCTGACGGTTAGCATCGATGGATGTCCTACTCCGTTGAGCTTTCAGACGATGCCACTCTTCGACTGCTCACCGAGCGAGACATTGGACCAGTTCTCGATGCCTATAAGCGAAACCGCGAACATCTTGCTCCATGGGATCCGGCCCGTGCGGATTCCTTCTTCACCACCACCGAACAGACTCGGATCCTGACGGGCCAGATTGGACAGCTGGAAGCCGGAGCCGGCTACCCGCTTGTCATCGTGAACGGTGCGACTGTCATAGGCCGAGTCACGCTCTCCGGAATTGTTCGTGGGCCCTTCCAGAGCGCGAGCATCGGGTACTGGGTCGACAAGGAACACACCGGACAGGGCCTCGCCTCCGCGGCCCTGCGAAGCGTTGTCCAGCACTGCCTTGAGGATCTCGGTCTGCACCGGATCGAAGCAGGCACGCTGCTGCACAACCTTGGATCCCAGAAGGTACTGAGCAAGGCTGGATTCGCGCCCATCGGTATTGCCGAGAAGTATCTCAAAATTGCCGGAACATGGCAGGACCATTTGCTCTTCCAACGCATCCTGAGTCAGTAATGCACCCCGTACCTCTGGAACCACCAGTGACCAAGGTCAACAGAGATTGCAATCAGCCTTTTCCAGACCCACAGAGTTCATTGAGGCGAGCCATCGCCTCCCGCATGGCATCTACGGCTTCGATATCTGAGTCACTAACATCAAGGTCCCCGCCCACAAGGCGTCGGGCAACAATCTTGGCTGATTCAGCCCTCGTTCTGAGCTCAGCGAATTGCGAAGCAGCCAGGGCGTCCACACTCTTGAGACCTGTTGTGACTCGGTTTGCGACGGCAATGTAGCGATCGAGGCCTTTCTCCACGGACAGAAAGTACTTGCTCGTAAACTCGACGTCTCCGTTGGGATATACCGCCGCCGCATCTTTGTACTGGGAACACGCGTCGGCAAGTGAGACTTCGGAAGTCGGTGAGGCTCCACCGCACCCAGACAGCATCAGTGCCGTGGCGACTGCTATCAGCACCCGTTGTACCCTCATGTTCCTGAAGATATCGGAAGGCCCACACGCAGGATAGGGTGTGGCTGCCTTGAACTGACGCGGAGAGGCGTAGACCGTTTCGCGGTGATGCCATATTTTCGAGCCAGAGCCGCCTTCGAGATCCCGGCTGCGGCCTTCTCTCGGATTTCGGCGGCCTGATCTAGCCGGCGTTCGACCGCGCCCCAGCTCTGGGCAAAGGTGATCCCCTTGCGTTCATGTTCGCGGATCGACACTGGAGTTCATTGGAAACCGTTTGAAGACCACAACGATCCTCCCCTAACGAGACGAATTCCTGCGCCACAGCGCGGACGGCGGGCGTTGCGCCTTCTGTTTCAGAAGTGAACCCGATGCGGGCAGGTCTGGTGCTGCCCAAGCTCACAAGAAAGAGAGCCCCTCACAAGCGCATGGCCGTGCGGACAAGCTCCGCAACGACCGACTCGCAGCCGATGGAGGGCTTCATCCTCACCGTCAACCAGGTATGTCATCTCAAACCCGGTGAGAAGGCGTCCCGTAGTCTTGACCGACGACACTCGGGTAGCGGGGGATGCAATGCAGCGAGTTCTTGATATCCGCATCACCAGTTGGTACTTCAAGCTCCTGTACGTCGTCGGAGCATGGCTAATCGGATTCCTAGCCCCAGGCCTCCTCACTGCACTGAACGCACCCGCGTTGGTCGGCAGCTTGCTAAGTACGGCGATCACTCTGGGAAGCGTCATCGTCGGTGCGAGGTTGTTCCGTGGCCGTGGGGAGCCGGTCGCTCCCCGGCGGCCTTGGTGGAAGATGACGGCCAGGCCGCTGCTCAGCCGCGTGCTCGGCATCATCTTCGTGCTGTTTCTGGCGTCAACATTGTTCCTCGTCGTTACCGCGACTCTCGGGGTCGGCCGGTCAGTAGAGTCACTGGGGCGCATGACAATCCTCGACACGACAATCAGCGTCGTTCTCGCGGCAGTGCTGGCGTTCCTGTATCTGAATTCCGCTTTTCGCTTGGCGAAGATGCCTGCCCCAGTCCGAGAACCTAAGTTCAAACCGCGGCTGAAACTCAAATAGATAGGGTGGCATCAAGAATCGCCCGTGACCGATTAGCTGGATGTCTACAGACGGCAGATTCGGCGCGAATTTGCCGTGGTTCCGAAGTCTTGGGGGAGAGGCGCTTGGGAACGCCCTACGGCACAGAGTCGCGAGCCTCGGCACCTAAAATCACCTCATGACTAACCACGGCGAATTCCAGATTGCTGAGTTCGGTTTCGCGGGCCCACTTCGGGAGCGGCTGATCGCCGCAATCCTGGCCGGCACGAAGACCTCCACAAGTTCGACCCTCGTGGAGTACTCGATTGAGGACGAACAGTTGCCGACCATCGGGAACAAGCAGACGGTCGTGGATTCCAACGAGGCCGCGGTAGCGATCATCCAGACGGTTGCGGTCGAGATTGTCCGGCTTGCTGACGTCGGCCTCGAGCATGTCCGCGACGAGGGCGAAGGATTCGACTCCGTAGCCGCCTGGCGCCGCGGTCACGAAGCCTTCTGGCACAGCACGGAGATGCGGGCCTTCCTCAACAGCCCAACCTTCACAGTCGATGACGACACGCTCGTCGTGCTGGAGCGGTTCCAATTGATTGAGGCGCTCGGCCAAACAAACCGATAGCCCTCAAACCGGCAGCCCGACGCCGTGCGGGCGATTACTCGTGAACGTTGGCTTCTGGTGCGCTGAGTTTGCTCACGGTTCGGATCAGCGCCACGCGCGGCCAGGCTTCGAGCCCTCGCGCAGCTTCTGAATTCATTCGAGCGCTCATCGCCGGGCCCCATTCACGTGGCAAGAAAGCACGGAAGCCGAGGCGCTCGTAGTATGGCGCGTTCCACGGAACGTCTCGGAATGTGGTCAGCGTCACGGCGGGGAGTTCGCGTTCCCGTGCCCACGAGTCAGCCACGGCAATCAGTTGCGCTCCGATGCCCTGACGCGCGTGCTCCGGGTGGACCGTGACCTGCTCAATATGGGCAGCTCCGTCAACCTGCTCGAGGAGCACGTAGGCGACGATCACATCGTCGACCAGCCATACAAACGCTCCATGGTTCGTGACGAAGTGCTGGAAATCCTGCCTGCTGATCGGTTGATCATCGGCGATTATCGCCATGTTGATGTTGCGGAACATTTCGCCAGCAGCTCGCTCGATCTCGGTGATCCGGAAGTGGTCCTCGAGACTGGAAAGACGTCGCACCGTTCGATCCTCCCACTCCAGCTCAGGACCTACCCGTAGGTCGAACGTTCACTGGGCTGACCGATGGGGAGGGGGGCCAGCCTTAGGCTCGTGGGCATGACAGAAGCGCGCGCGATCGATCTGGACAAGTGGCCTCGGCGGGAGCACTTCGAGCACTACCTCACGCGCGTCGAGTGCACTTACGCCATCACGGTGGAACTCGACGTCACGGAGATGGTGGCGGCGCTCCGCGTCGTTCCGTGGAAAAGTTATATCGCGCAGATCTGGGCCATTGCCTCAGTAGTGAATCGTCACGTCGAGTTTCGGATGACCCTCACTGGCGAGAAGGTCCCGGCGACCTGGGATGTTGTGCACCCTGCGTTCACCGTTTTCAACCCCGAGCGAGAGACGTTTGCCAACGTCTGGTCTCCCTTCCACGCTGACTTCTCGACCTTCCACCAGCAGGCGGTCGACGTCTTGGCTAGATACCGTAATGCCACGTCGTTTCAGCCGCAGCCGGATATGCCCGCAAATGTGTTTGACATATCGAGCATCCCGTGGACGTCATTCACTGGGTTCAGTTTGCAGATACGCGACGGCTGGAAGCATCTCTTGCCTATATTCACCCTGGGTCGGTACCGGGAGACTGGGGGGCGAACCGTGATGCCTGTCGCCATTCAGGTGCACCATGCGGCGGCTGACGGTTTCCATACGGCTCGCCTTGTTCAAGAATTGCAAGCGCTCTTTTCCGACCCGTCGTGGCTCTCCAAATAACGAACCCTCAGCGGGCGATTATCAGTGAACGTCGACTTATGCTGTGCCGAGTTTCCTCGCGGGTCGGTTCATCGTCACAGGGAAGCTACAGGCGGACGTTCGCAGGCAGCAGTTGCTCTTCCGACTGCCAAGTCCTCCCATAGCCGGTGCCCCCTCGCTTGTTGCTTAACTTGTGGTTAAGTGAAATGCTCAACTGCATGGAAAGTAATTCGATCGAGCACGAGACTCCGGCTGTGGCGCAAGCCTCCCTTGACGCAATAGTTGCCGATCGGCAGAAGCTGGCTAGCCGAACTCAAGCTCCTGCTTGGTACTACCCGGTGCTCGGGCTCGTGACTGCTGCGATCGTTGGCTCCCCGGCCATCAATAGTCCGGTTTGGAGAGCCACTGTCATCGCTGGCGCTTGCGCCGTGATCGTGTTCCTGGAAGTCGCGCACAGGAAGAGCACAGGACTTTCCACGAACCGTATCCCTGGCCCCCGAAGCTTGCTCGTCCTGATCGGTATCGGAGTTCTGGTGCTGGTCATGCTCTTCGTCTCCGCCCTGCTCACTGTCGCTGGACAGCACGCGTGGATCGTGGCCACGGCCACCTTCGGCTTCCTCACGATGTTTCCAAGCGGCCTGTTCTACGACCGGATCTATGGCGCGGAGCTCCGACGTGGGCTCTGACGCGCACTTCGACGAGTCAATCCATGCGCCGACTCGGCTGCGGCTGTGCGCCATGCTCCGGCCCGTCGACTCCGCTGAATTCGCCACCCTGACCTCTGCCCTCGGAGTCAGCGAAGCGAACCTCTCCAAAACCATCCGGAATCTCGTGGAGCTCGGCTACATCACCACCTCCAAACACTCATCACCTGACCGGAGTGACTTCCGCCGGCGGACGAATGTGTCTCTCACCAGTCGTGGGCGACAGGCTTTTGATCAGCACCTCGCGGCACTCCAAGAAATCGCCAACTCGGCACGCTCTGCCCAGACCCCCATCGCGCCGACGGGCGGGTAACGGATTCAGTCGAGGACCCTTGGCACTGTCTAGCCCAAGTCACTTGCAGTTGCGGAAAATGACTTGATAGACTTACCGTTATGGAAAACAACTTGACGCCGAAAGGGCCAGATGACGCCCGAGTCGTATCCGGGCTCCTTGAGGAACTCCAAGCTGACCGGGCCCGTCTTGTTGAGAGGGTCCGGGCCCCGAAATGGCTCGCACCTGGATTCGGACTCATCGCAGCCAGCTACGTGATGACACCCGCGTTCCCCGGTGAAGGCGCCGGGGACTTCGTACTGAGCACGGCTCTTGTTGCCGGAATTCTGTTGGTGGCCCTGTCGTACCGGGTCACAGGCATCAAATTCACGCGGTTTGGGGTGCAGGCGTGGGCGGCATTCGCCGCCGCAGTGGTGGGCACGCTCGCCCTCTTCAGCGTCTCCCTGGGGCTCGCCGCCACAGGCTTGATCTGGTGGATTGCGGTTCCGGCAGTCGTGGCCTTTGTATGGGTCTTCTGGCTCGCGAGCCTGATCTTCTCGTCGATGCGAGAGCGTCTTCGCCATGTCCGCTGATGGTATTTTCAACGAGATCATTCATGCACCCCTGCGATTGCGGATATGCGGACTCCTCCGCTCGGTCGATGAGCTGGACTTCGCCGTACTCCGCGACACGCTCGGCGTCAGCGACGCCACGCTCTCGAAGCAATCGAAGGCACTCATTGACGCCGGCTTCGTCAGCGTCACCAAGAAGACGTCAGCATCGCGCGACGACTCCCGCCGCATCACCTGGCTTCGCCTCACCGCAACAGGTAGAAGCGCGTTCGACGACCACGTTCGTGCGTTGAGGAAGATTGCAGTTGGCTTCGAGCACCTCGACAACGCGAACTCTTGATCCTGAGGCGCCCTGCTGAAGGCTTTAGACCTCTGATCCTTTGCGGAACCCCCTGCGGGACTGGGATGCATGCAGCGTCATGCGAAGCTTGGCGACGTGAGTGAAAAGCTGGATGGCGGATTCGATGGCGGCGCGCTTCTAATAGATGGAACCGTGCGCCGGGTTCCTGGCCCGTGGACCCCGGCCGTGAACGCCCTCTTGCAACATTTGGCCGACAAAGGGTTTATCGGGGCACCGCGCCCGCTTGGGACCGACGCACAGGGTCGGACTGTCGTTAGCTTTCTCGAGGGTAGGACCGTGGGTAACGTCCGCCCGTGGCCGCAGTGGACGCACAGCGAAGAGGCGCTCCTGGACGTCGGCGACTGGCTCAGGCGCTACCACTCGGCGGTCGCCGACTTCGTCCCGCCCGCAGGCTCGATGTGGCGCGAGGGCCAAGTCTGGGAGCCTGGCCTGATCATCGGTCACAACGACGCGGCGCCCTACAACTCAGTCTGGGATGAAGACGGACTGGTGGGTTTTGTGGACTGGGACATGGCCGGCCCGACCACGTACGCCGGGGACCTTGCCTGGGTCGCATTCTCCTGGGTGCCGCTCCACGCTCGACAGCTCGTGCTGGAGGAAGGATTCACTGCCTTCGGCGAGCGTCGGGCACGCCTCGAGTCCTTCCTTCGGGCCTACAAGTGGGATGGTACTGCCAACGATGTTCTGGAGCTCATCCGTCAACGAGTACAGAGGCAACTCGACATCATCCGCTCAGTGGCGGCTGATGGCGATGTGACATACCAGCGGATGCTCGCCCACGGAGTCGACCGGAATCTCGAAGCCGCGTTGGGCGATCTCAGCACTGTTTGACACCTCGTCACAAATCCAGGCTCATTAAGGAAATCCTGATGGGTTGGGCGGAATAGGATCGTCGGCATGACCCGTGTTGTCTTCATGTGTGGCCCAGCCGGTTCAGGCAAGTCCACGGTTGCACGCGAGCTTGAGTCTGGCGGCATGGCGCGGCTGTCCTTCGACGAGGAAGCCTGGCTGCGGGGTATTCAATCCCAACCCTTGGCCGAGAAAGTCCGGCTCGAGATTGAAAGCCACCTGCGCCAGAGACTTCTCGACCTTGTGATGAAACAGACCGATGTGGTGCTGGACTACTCCTTCTGTTCCCGACGCATGCGCGAGGACTACCGCGCCATCCTCCGGCCGCTGGGAGTCGAGCCGGAGACGATCTATCTGGCGACTCCGCGAAAGGTGGCCTTGGCTCGTGTCCGCGCGCGGGCGGGGCAGGAGCCGAATGACGTCCAACTGCCCGATGATCTGGCGGCCGCTTACTTCGATCACTTTGAGGTTCCCACCCCTGATGAGGGCCCCTTGACCGTGGTCGCATAGGCTCGGCGCTTCACCCGGGATGCCATTGGGGAACCCTCAGTGCGTCATTTTGGGTACCCGGTTACACGTTGCTTCGCCAACTCGTGCCGCAGCCCTGTTGGCTTCGTTGAGCCCCGGGGATTCGAGGAGCGCGACCAAGTCGAGGCCGAGAAGTGCGGAGCGAAATGCTCCCTCTGTTGTCGTGCCGTAGGTCTGACACAGCGCCTCAATCTCGGGTTCGGCGTTGTTCCGATTCGATGTTGCCGCTCGAAGATCGGCCAGTCTGACTGTTTCAAGATAATCGTCGACGATGGCGTCCGGTTCCGTGTCAATGGCAGCGAGGAGCAGCATCGCGATGAGTCCGGATCTATCTCGTCCGCCCATGCAATGAAAGAGAACGCCGCCTTCTGGCGCGCTGGCCAACGCGGACAGGACAGCGACGCTACGCTCGGGCATCGCCTCAAGATGCGGCAAGAAGTACAGGGCCGTGCCGCTGAGCCCATTGCTCCAGAAGTCCTTCCAGAAAACGGCATCATCGAGGCCGTCCAGATCGACTGGGAGAGTAGTCAGCCACTCGGTCCACGGCTGGGTGTCCCGCGCCCGTTCTCCTGCCTGGCGGAGGTCGACGATGGTGCGGATGCCGGCTTCATGCACTTGGCCCCACCCCGCCGGGGTAACCCAGTCAACATTCTCGGAACGGAAGAAAACGTTTCTGGGAGTCAGTGCTCCATTTTGACGGGGGAGGCCACCGAGATCGCGTGCGTTCACCAAACCTTCGACCCGAAGAGCCCGGCCCTCATGTTCCGCCTCGTTGACCATGGGCTCAGCTTAGGAGCGAAAGGACGCTCGAGTTATCGCGCAATAGTCATTGCGCAATAACTGTTGTTCTTATAGGGTCAGCAGTATGACCCCCCGCGACTCCTCACGCACCACGCTCAGCTCGGCCGCCTCCATGCGGGTCCTCGCGCATCCGACCCGGCTGCGTCTGCTCGGCCTGCTGCGCGAACGCGGCCCGTTGACCGCTGCCCAGCTTGGCGACGTCGTCGATGAGGCTCCCGGTACCATCAGCTACCACCTCGGCAAGCTTGCCTCCATTGCCCTGATCGAGCCCGCCGAGGCCCAGAGCACTGACCACCGCGAACGCTGGTGGAAGGCCACGACCCTGCTGACCAGCTGGGAGCCCGCCGATCTGCTCGACGACCCCGACAAACTCGCGGCGTCATCCGTTCTGCAGAAGTCGATTGCCCAGGCCTACGCCGCCCGGTTCACCGACTACATCGACGCGACGCCTGCCCTGCCCCGCGAGTGGGTCGCGGCGGGCGCGAGCGGGGACCGCAGCCTGCGTCTAACGGTCGAAGAACTGGGCACCATGCGTACCGAGCTCGAAGCCTTGGTCACCCGGTGGGTCGACGCGAGCGCCGCTCACGACCCGGCGACGGCCGATGGCGCCGAGCCTGTGGTGCTGGTCTACCAGGCCTATCGCCGCCCCTGAGTCAGACCGCCGATGAGAAAGAAGATGGGGGAGGCGCTGCCTCGCGACCGCCGCGCAGCCGGTGCCCTCTCGGCCCTGCTGGCTGCGCACGCGATCTCGCAAACGGGCAACGTGATCACGGCCTTCGCCATCCCCTTCTATGTCCTCGGTCTCGGCGGGTCGGGCGTCGAGGTGGGAATAGCGGCATTCTTCGCTACCGCCCCGGTTGTGGTCGGCGGGGCGCTCGGCGGGGTTGTCGTGGACCGGGTTGGTCACCGCAGAGCGGCGATCGTTGCGGACCTCGTGAGTGGTGCCACCGTGCTGGCCATGCCGGTACTGGCGCTGTCCGTCGGGCTGCCATTCTGGGCCCTGCTCATCCTGGTATTCGCGGGTGGTCTGCTCGACACCCCCGGGCAGACTGCGCGGCGCGTCATGCTGCCCGGGTTGACCGTAAGGGCCGGCGTGCGGATCGAGCAGAGTGTCGGGCTGTTGGATGGCTCTGAGCGCTTCGCCAAGCTGATCGGCGCCTCGATCACCGGCCTGCTCGTCGCGCTCCTGGGGCCGATCGCAGCCCTCTTCGTCAACGCGGCAACGTTCGCGGTCTCAGCACTGCTGACCTGGACGTTCGTGGCAGCCGTCCCTGCCACCGTCAGGCTGAGCGGCGACAGCGTTGACACTCCCCGTACCTCCTATTGGGCCGACCTGGCCGAAGGCTTCCGCTTCGTCATCCACGACCCGCTGATGCGGTTGGTCGTCGGCCTCGTCCTGGTCACGAATCTGCTCGACGCCGCCCGCGGCGCGACCCTGATGCCCCTCTACGCGAATGATCGTCTGGGAGGCGCGGCCGCTCTCGGCCTGCTGGTGGCGGTCATGGGCGGATGCGCCCTAGTGGGCAACGTGGCCTTCGGCTTCGTCGCTCACCGGGTGCCCCGCCGTGTGACCCTGGCGGTTTGCTTCGCCCTGGCCGGCGGCCCGTCGAGCGCTGCCTTCGCCGTCGGTGCACCGCTTCCCGTGCTAGTCGCAATGACCGCGCTCTCCGGCCTGGCGGCTGGGGCGATCAACCCGATACTCGGCACGGTGGAACTCGAACGCGTTCCCGAACACATGCGCGGCCGGGTGTTCGGCCTGATCAACGCCGGTGCGTGGGCGGGTGTGCCGTTCGGCGCCCTGCTCGGCGGCATCGCCGCCGACACGATCGGCCTGTCGCTCGCCTTCGGAATCGTCGCAGTCGTCTACACGCTCGTCACACTAAGCCCACTGGCCGGAGGAGCCTGGCGGGAAATGGAGCGGCGTCCGGTCGTGATGGCCGCGAACTGAATGCCCCGAACGCTCGCCCATCCACGCTGACAACCTGAGCCCCGATAGTTCGGCGCTTCCACCAACCGGAAGCGGAACGCTAAGAGTGACAGATCTAGGCCAGGGCCTTATCGAATAGTTCATGCCCTCCGGCCCGTCCCCGCTCTGCGCTGGAATCCGTCGGTGAAACCCGACGGCTCGGCCTGGAAGAATTGAGAGGTGACCTTAACCCTTCAGCGAATCCTCGCCAGCGATTTCCCGACGTGGATTGAGCAAAGCTGCGCGGAGTACGTCGGTGATTTATTTGTCCAGGGTCGATCACACGACGAAGCTCGGCGCATAGCGGTCGAGAGCATGGCTCGTTCGTTTCCGGAGGGTACTCAGAGCCCCGGCAATGAGGTCTTTCACGTTATGAACGAGGTTGGTACGGCAGTGGGATATCTGTGGATCGGGCAGGATGTCACCACCGATCCGGGGGCGTGGTGGGTCTGGGACGTTTTCATCAACGCTGACCAGCGGGGCCAGGGTCATGGGAGAACAACGATGCTGCTCGGCGAGGAATATGCCCGCTTGCACGGTGCGCGCTCTCTCGGCCTCAGCGTCTTCGGATTCAACATCGGCGCAAGGGGACTTTACGATTCCCTCGGTTACGAGACAACCTCGGTGAAGATGCTCAAGAAGCTCGACTGAGCCTTTTCTTCGCTATCGCTGGTTGGCGTCACCGCAGGGCGGCGCCGAGATGGACACCCGTAAGTGGAACCCCCTCCGGGCCATTTTGCCTAGCTATCAGCCTGGTCGGGAACTTTCACGAGCAGTTGGCCGACCTCGCAGTCGAGCGCGACGCAGATCGCTTGAAGCGTGGAGAAGCGAATTGCGCGTGCACGATCATTTTTCAGGACCGACAGGTTCACGATACTTAGCCCGACCAGTTCACTCAGCCGGGTGAGCGTCATCTGGCGCTCCTCCAACAGTTCGTCAAGCCGGCAATGGATGCTACTGGATAACTCGTCCGCCATCCCGGCTAGACCAATCCTTCTGTCTCGCGCTGCAGGCTGGCGCCGGCGCGGAAGACGCTGGCGATGATGCCCAGGGTCAGACCGACAAAGACGGGCGTCCAATCGAACGCAGGCGCACCTAACCAGCCGGCCAGAAAGGGCGTGTCAGACAGCAGCTCCCATCGGGCCTGGCTCGTGCCGAAATTAACGAGCAGTTGATTCGCGCTCCCAATGATGGCGATAGTCAGGGCGGAAATCGTCATTCCTGAAATGACGGGCCCGGCGAAGGGCTGTCCGCTGCGAACATTTCGGGCGAGCACCATGATGGCCAGGGCCACGACTCCCTGCGCAAGAGGGGTGAGCGCCCTCGGCGCGTAGTAGAGCAGCGAAGTGCTGAGGCTGAGATCCTGGGCGGTGAACTCGACCTCGGTGAAATGCGCATCGGGCGACCGCGGATTGGCGTCAAGGGTTGAAAGCTGTGTCGCCGGGCTGGCGCCAACCGGCAGGGCGATGGCTGAACCGCCGCCGGCCAGTCCCGAGCTGAGCACAGCAAAAAGCATGAAAGCGGCGAAAACGAAGGCGCCCGTCGCGTAGATACCTGCCGCGACCTGCACGGCTACCAGGGTTCGTGCTTGTCGATTTGAAGTCGATGTCTGCATAGTGCCCCCATGGCTACTTAACGATTGTCGATAATCTAGCCGAGACTGCCTTGGACTGCCAAGACCCGAGAAAGCAATCCGCACTCGGAACCCTTTCCGGGGCAGACTTTTTCTCGTGCGTCGTCAGAACACCGCCGCGGTTGCAGAGCGGGTCCGGATGTGGTTCTATCTAGATACATTTTCGACCTAGATAGAGGATGAGAATCATGGCGGATACAAAGACGTGGCCGACGAGGGACCAGAAGTGGGTGGCGCGCTACCGGGCATCGATGGCAACCAAGTGCGTATCGGTGACCGCTCGCGAGGAACGGGAGCAGGAGTTGCTCCATGCGGTCCGCGAAGCCGGACTGTCTGCGGCCGAGATCTTCGGCGACGCTCACACACTCGCGGAGGAGGATGCCGCCGAGCTCGCGACTGTGGATGAGGCGGTGCGGACATCCAAAGGCGGTGGGCTGCGGCCGGCACTCCGGGAAGTGGGCGGCACTCTGGTGGGGATGGGCGGTGTCTCGATCGTGCTCATGGTCTTACGCGGCGGCTGGTCCGTTGACCTCAACATCGCGCACATCATGGTCGCGGCAAGCGTGGTTGTCGCTTTCGTAGGCTGGGTCGTCTCTCGAGCATTTTTCTCCGCCGGGCGTTCGGTCGCGGTGGCTGGAACGCTCGTCACGGCCGGAGCTGTCGCCCTTGCGGGCATTGCCTCGGCCGCAACATTGGGACCCGGCCACATTGTGGCCAGCGATGTGCCCGTTCTCCCCTTGGGTCTTGCACTGCTCGCCCCGGGCGTCGTCACACTCGGAGTCTCGATCCGGATGCCGCAGCAGACCCTTCGCGAGAGCTGGGACGACACCGAATGGCTGTCACGCTTCCGGGGTGGCCTTCGGGCTCGGCTCGTGCCCGCGGCTACTGCCCGGGGCCACGTCGCGGAGATCAAGCAGTCGTTGGGAGCCGGGGGCGCGTCGGCCTACGCGGAATACGGTCACCCGCTGGGACTGGCTCGCGAGCTTGCCGAGGCGGATCGGACTGCGCGTGCACGACGCTGGTGGGTGTCCACCCTCGCTGGCACAGTCACGCCGCTCGTTATCGCCACACTGATCTTCACGATGCAGAGCTGGGGAGTTCTGACAATCCCGGTCGTGATCTTTCTCCTGCTTAGTGCCCTCGTCACCCCGGGAGTCGGCTGGGCCGATCGACCGTGGGCGAAGGAACAGTGAGTACCGACGCATGGCAGCGGGCATCACTGCCGATGCTCATCCTCAGCGTGCTCACGGTCGCGCCATGCCACGGGTACGGCATATCTCAGTCCCTCGTTTCAGCAGGACTCCAGCCGATCAAGGGCGCTCAGCTATACCCCGCGCTCGTGCGTCTCGAGAATGAGGGAGCAATCGTCGCCCAGTGGGAACAAAGCGAGTCGGGTCCCGCGCGCAAGGTCTACGAACTGACCGCCACTGGGCGTGCGCAACGGGAGGCATTGCATTCCCAGTGGTGTGCGTTCATCAAAGCGGCCGAAGCCGTCGGCCACGCCGAATGAGCCGCGATCTACCAACCCTCACCGGGCAAGCTAATTGCGGCGGCGGGCGATAATCGCCGCATGCGGCCGCTGGCCAGGATCGGCTCTTGTGTGCGTTTCGACTATGTCGAAGCCAGCAGCAGCCAGCTCATCATGCATCACCCAAACCGGCCAGTAGTAGGCCGTGACGATTGCATGATCGAACGCTTCGATCTGTTCACCTTCGAAGAATCCGAGAAGCAGTGTTCCGTCAGGCCGGATGCAGCGGGCGAACTCGTTGAGGACCGCCGGCACATCATGGGGCGGGGTGTGGATGATCGAGTACCAAGAGAGCACCGCGGCGAGTGTGCCGTCGACGGCTGGTAGAGCTTCGAGCGTTGCCACTCGAAATGGAACCTCAGGGAATCGGGCAGAGGCGCTTTCGATGAACTCATTCACCATGTCAATACCGTCGACGGCCACACCGTGATCGTGCAGAAGCTTTGTCCAATGGCCGGGGCCGCATCCGGCGTCGATCATTGGGCCGCCGATATGGCGAGCCCAGACAGAGATCAGTTTCTGATCTTCTGGCGGCATCGCAGTGAGCGTTCCGAGTGCTTCCGTGTACTCGCCAGCTCTTGCCCCGTATGCGCGTCGCACTGAATCAGTCAACATGCAACCAACCTATCTGTGGGGACTGTCTGAGACCGATGGGCCCTCGATCTCGGTGCGAAACGAATCGTCTCTCCCCGGGAAACGGTTATCGGGGTAACTCATCAGTCAGGTCGAAGTTCATTTGAACACGCCGGCCGTATCCGAGTCCTCGCTGTTGCTCTGTCACTAGCAGATCTCGAAAAAAACCAGAATCGGGATCACGCTCGATGAAGCCACAGCTCAAGTAGAAGGGAGCGTTCCACGGAACGTCCGCGAACGTTCGCAGGGTGACCCGTTTGCGTCCGCGCAGTCTTGATTCGCTCTTGACTGCTTCGACGAGCGCACGCCCATGCCCGCGGTGCGCCGCTGACGGCCTGACCGATAGCTGCTCCAAATGACCGCTGCCACGGACTTCGAGGACGTGGGCAAACCCGATCGCATCCGATCCTGGCCTGTCGCTGGCTACGAGGATGAAGCCATTCTGCTGTGATGGCTTCGAATAAGACGGAGCAGGCCGCCACCCGTCTATCGAGAACACGGTCGCGAACAGCGCGTCAGCTTCATTCTCGATCGCTTCAAGAAGTTCCAGATCGTCGGCCCTCGCTTGTCGAACAAATGTCTTCAACATGACTCCGAGAGTAGCTTGATGAAGGGTGGCGCGAACTCGACGTTTTGGGGCGCACATCCGGCGCAAATTCGCCGAAGTTCCGAAGTCTCGGGGGAGTGACGTTTGGGAACCTCCTCCGGGTTCAGTGTTGCTGCGCATACCGACCGAAACGCCCTAGCTTTCCGGGTGCCATAGTGTCGGACCATGGACCTCTTTGAATCGCCCACGCTCTCAGGATCGCGCGTAACCCTTGAGCCCCTGTCATTCGATCACGTAGCCGAGCTCCGTGACGCTGCCAACGAAGGCGAACTCTGGCGTGCGTGGTACACCTCAATCCCGCACCCCGAGTCGATGACCGCGGAAGTTGAGCGCCGACTCAGTCTCCACGAGCAGGGAAAGATGCTGCCGTGGGCCACTCGGCTTGAATCAACCGGGCGGATCGTTGGCATGACGACCTTTATGAACCCGAGTACCGATGCGCCGCGATTAGAAATCGGCTCTACCTGGCTGGCGAGAAGCGCTCAAGGTACGGGCGCGAACCGAGAGGCCAAGCTCCTCCAACTGACGCACGCCTTCGACGTTTTGGAGTGCATTGCCGTCGAGTTTCGCACTCACTGGCACAACCGCCAATCACGACAGGCAATAGCCGCTTTGGGCGCAAAGGAAGATGGAGTGCTGCGCAGTCACTCAGTTGGACCGGACGGCGCACTCCGCGACACCGTCATTTTCTCTATTACAGCCAGTGAATGGCCTGCCGTGCGTGTGGGCCTTCGGCACTCCTTGGCCACGCGGGAATTCTCCCTCCAGTAATTGCGTCGTTTTCCCGGCTCGGCCGCTTGATTTCGTTCCGGGATACAAACCCGTGACGGGCTTAATCTCAGCGTGGCTGATCCTGGCGTAGGAACGCATGCAGGATCTCAATCCATCGGTCGAACGCGTCCAGATGCGCATCATGGGAGGCATCAGGGATCTCGATGAGCTGGGCTCGTTGGCCCCGGCGCACGAACTCTGCCTTGTCTTCCTCGCTAAAAATGCCACCGCTGGCGAAGACGACAAGCACCGGGGCCGAGACGCTCTCCCATTCCTTCCATCTCTGGACTGCAACCGCGTCGAGGGTTTGGACCATCACTTCTGGATCGAACCGAGGGTAGAGGCCGTCGTGTAGAGGCTCCAAGTCGGCAATCCATGCTTGCTCGAGCGGCCCATTGCCCAAGTACTCGCGCGCGGCGGTCTTGTCGACGAACGGAAGCGGCCACGATCGAAGATGGTCGCCCATCGTGGCGTTCTCGGCCGGGTTGCTTGATCCCGCTCCGCTTTCGAGTAAAACGAGGCGTTCCACGAGGTCCGGGCGAGCAGCGGCTACCATCATCGCCGTATGAGCGCCCATCGACTGACCCACTAGCGCCACAGCACCGTCGACCTCCGCCTCGATGACTCGCACGACGTCGGCGACGAAGGCAGCGCGGGAGGAGTCTGCGGGAACGCGGGTACTGTGCCCATGCCCACGTTGGTCGACGAGGAGCACCCGAAAATCGGAAAGCGATTCGGCAGTGGGAGTGAATTCGGTGGCGCTGCCAGCGAGTCCGTGAAGGATAACAACCGCCGACCCCACGCGACCCGAATCAAGATAGCTGATCGTGACACCCTCACTCTGAACGGAGCGTCGCAAGAAAGTCATCCTCCATGCTGGCATGCCGCACTGCCGGCGCCGTGGCGATCCGATGTCTATCCAAGGGGAACCCCTGAGCGACCGACTTGGCTGGTTCCTCCGCCTCAAGGTCGCGTGGTGGCTAACTCCCCGAGGATGAAGGATGCAACTTCGGCTGGTGTGCGACTGGTTGTGTCGATGGCTGTGGTTTCTTCGTCAAGCCAAGGCAGGGCTTTCTGAAAGTCCGGGATTCTTGAGAGACGCCAGTCCGCCGCGTCGGGCTCATTCAGGTCCTGAAGGATTCGTCGTTCGTGTTCCTCGGGGTGAACCGTGAGGGTGAATGCGCGCATTGCCAATTCCGCGGAAGCGAATCCGGTGGTCAGCTCGTTCCAGTAGGCGTGAGCCAACACGGATTGTGGGATCACGAGATCGCACTCAAGGTCAGCCACCAACTCGATTGCAGTGGCGACGACCAGGGTGCGCCAGGCCGGCCAGTCCTGAAAGTCATTGACCGGACGCCTGACGTCGAGCGCGTGACGCAGCATCTGCCCGACTGCCTCGGTATCGAAGAGAACGAAGGACTCATCACGTTCGCAAAGTTCTTGAGCGACAGTCGTCTTGCCGCCGCCGAACGGTCCGTTGAGCCAGATGATCACGTTCAGACTCTATAGCTGTAGGACTCCACGGCCGGAAGGGGAACGTTGAGGGGCGTAGAGCCGCGCCTGATCCGCAAGCCTTGCATCCCACGGGACATCAATTGTCCTGCAGCTCAAGGTCTCAGCTAGAAACTAATCCACCGGCCATCTGGAGCCGGCGAGACCGCTTTCACGGAACTGCTTGAAGCGTGCCTCTCCGCATAGGAAACCAATACCGCGGCAGCAATCGCCGCCACGACCTCCAGCACGAAAGTAATCCCGACGATGATCACCAGCCAGGAGGCGGATCCTTGCACCGAATCCACTATTCCTGCAAGGGATCCCAGCAGCATGGTTCCTGCGGCTGCCCCTGCGGCGGCCAACGAAACGCGCATGCTTGGCCGTCTCTCAAACCGCCGGTCGAATAGCGCTACGGAGGCCCAACCTCCGACGACGGCTGCCGCCGCGACGAGCAATCCGATCAACCCGTACGAGACCGTCGATCTCAGGACATCCTCAACAGTTAGGTAACCACGCCAATCCGGGTTCCCAGAGACGGCCGTTATGCCGAAGAGCGCAGCACCCAAGAGAAAGCCGACCCCCAGCCCAATGACCGCGACACGCCAATACCGCTTGACCATGCCTCGAGCATATGCGCGCACGGCGCGCAAACTCGGTATCGATCGGAGTCTGTGCGATGCCCGGGCCCTTCATTAGCGCCGTCGCCCGTAACCCGGACCTCGACGGACTCAGATACGGCGCCAAGTTGCCGAGGTCCCGGAGTTTCGGGGGAGTGGCGTTTGGGAACCCTCAGCGGGAGATGGTTTGCATCAGGGCGTCCAGTGTGAGGGATCCGTTGTCGGACGTCTTGGGGATGGAACGAAATACGCGTGCTCGGTCTGTGTCGGCTCCGGTCCCGGTGAGATACCGGTCAATGTCGTTGGGGGAGGCAAAGTTGAAAGGCTTCAATCGCAGTGCGGTGAGTGGTGCGTTGATCTGGAAGGCGATCTTGGGAGCATCCTCGGGATGTTGATCGAGCACCGCTTCCAGGAGGTCCGAGGGGATGTTTCTGTGGAGGTTGTAGAGCATGTGTCTTACTGTCGCCTCGGAATCATGAACGAGCAGTGCGATGACGTCCGGTGCGAGGTTCACCTGAAGCGCGACCCGAGCACGATCCTCCCAGACCAGACTGACGGCCATCTCCTGGTGCATGTCAGCCGGGAGCGAGTCGCTGGGGACCTCGCACATGAACACCTTGACCGGATTCAGTTCATCGTTTTCCACTTGATCAGTCAATCATCGCCGCTGTCGGTTCGTCGAGGCTTGCCTCGGGTCGAGTAGTACTCCGTGGCGTGGTTTCTAACGGATTGAGGCTGAATTGATCAGCTCTGGGGGCGCGCAGGACGAAGGTCCAGGACGCCAGCCAGCTGCCGAAGTTCCTCGGTCTGGGTCATTAGCCGAATTCGCTGAGGCGGTGTTGGTCGTTTACGGTCGATGCTCTTTGGGCGGCGGCGATGTTGGCAGGTCGCCTGGCGCAGCTCGGCCTCCGAAAGTCATGGTGGCGATCGAGGACAGCCCGGCACCGAGGCCCTTGGCGAGGAACGACAGGATTGCCCCAAGTACTTGCCATAGCCCAGCATGGCCACGTGACTGAGTCATGCCGTACCTCGATCTCCAGGTCGTGTGCGTCTCGGCATCGAAAGCCTGCACGATCGCGCAGCTACTTTCGGCGCGTGCTTGCCGCTCTTCGAGGGTGACCGACGTGTGACCAGTAGGCACAAGTACAAGATCGTCTGTACGTCTCCCCGGCGCCACCAGCAGCTAAATGAGCGTGACATCCTGCCGTCACGCGTGGGCTCATCCGCTGTCCCGTAAGCCGGACCCTCATGGCACAGAGCCAAGGTCTGCGGAGGCGTGAATGAGCTGTGCATGCGCGTGCGGAATTTGTGCTGCCGGGTATGGAAATCGACACGAAACGGCCATGGAGCTTCTGCTGAAGGGACCGTCCCGTTTGCTCCGCCCGGGAGAATTCGCAGTCAGGCGCGTCTAAAGGAACGTCCGTCCCGTGAATAGCGTCGGTGACTTCACGCTCTCCGCCGCCACATCTGAATGACGTTGTCCGCAGCCTCCGCCGCGACCACAACCCGCTCCCTCTCGGCAGCGTGGCGCGCCCGCACCTTCCCTGCCACGTCGAGCAGGTCCCACATCTGCTCGCCGGTCACTGAGACTCCGCGGGCACCGGTCCTCCGGGTCCGGCCGCGGATCAGCGCATAGTGAGTGCGGAACACAGGTGCCCCGATCGCAGCCTGTGCGTCGTGGAAGAACACCACGTTGGACACCGGCCCGCTGCCGTCGTCGAGGGAGAGGAACACGACACGTTTGCCGCTTCGCATCGGGGGAGTGTGGGTGGCGCGGCGGACCCCGGCGACCAGGACTTCAGTGCCGCCCGGCAGGTTCACGAGCTCCGACGCGGGCGTGACCCCGAGTTCCTTGAAGAGTGGGTAGAACCGGGTCATTTGGTGGTGGCTGACGGCGAGGCCGAGGTCTCGGAGTTCCACGTCTGTTTGGGTGCGGCCGCGCAGGTCGAGGGCCGTGACCGAGCGGTCGAAGTCGGGCAGCGGTAGTTCAATGTCGAAGGCCAGTTGGTCGGGGCCGACGGGGAGGGCCTTGCCGCCGAGGCCTTGGATGTGGGCAAGAAGGTCGCCGCGGCGGGCCCGGTCGTAGCCGATGAACGAGTCCAGGGCGCCGACCCGGGCGAACGCTGCGAACGTGCGCCGGCGCGGCCGCACCCTGTCCCGGAAGTCCTGCAATGAGGAGAACGGTTGATGTTCCGCGATCCGCTGCCGCTCGAGCGCGCTGGATCCGGCGAGTTCTGGCAGGGCGAGGCGGATGGCGAGCTGCCCGTCGCCCAGTTGCTCGACCCGGTAGTCCAACGCCGACTTCTGGACGTCGAGGCCGAGGACTGGGACGCCGAGGTTGCGGGCTTCGGCGATGATCAGGTCCTTGGGCCACATGCCGGGATCGTGGGTGAGCAGCCCGGCGAAGAACGTCGCCGGGTGATGCGTTTTCAGCCACGCGCTCTCATACGTGGTCCGGGCGAACGCGGCCCCGTGCGCTTTGGCGAACCCAAAGCTGCCGAACCCGGACAGCACCTTCCACGCCCGATCCACGACAGGCTGGTTGAACCCGCGGCCGGCGGCCTGTTTCCGCACGTACGCTTCGATCTCGGCGAGGTCATCGGACTTCCCGAGGTGCCGGCGGAACACATCGGCTTTGCCCATCCCGCAGCCGGTCAGCTCGTCGAAGAGGCGCATGACCTGTTCGTGGAAGACGACGACACCGTTGGTTTCGGCGAGGAACGGTTTGAACCGTGGATGCATGTGGTCGGGTGCGACCTCCCCGTGCCGCGCCTTCAGATACTGGAGGGGCATGTTCGCTTGCATGGGGCCGGGGCGGAACAAGCTGATCTCCACGGTCAGGTCGTTGAACACTTCCGGTTGGAGCTTCCCGATCAGCTCCATCTGCCCGGGCGACTCGAGTTGGAAGACGCCGAGGGTGCGGGTGGTGCGGAGCATCTCGTAGGTGGGTTCATCGTCGAGGGGGACCCGGTCCAGGTCGATGGTCTCGCCGGTGAGTCGACGGTGCTCCTCGATCGCGTAGGCCATCGCGCTCTGCATTCGGACACCCAGGATGTCGAGTTTGATCAGACCCAATGGATCCATGTCGTGCTTGTCGTACTGCGACATCGGCAGCCCCATGCCCGAGCGTTGCACCGGAGTGCGGTCAAGGAGAGAGGTGTCGGAGAGGATGACGCCGCACGGGTGCACGCTAATGTGGCGGGGGAGCCGGTCGAGCTTCGCGGTCAGGTCCACCAGCTGGTCCAGCTGCTGCGACTCGCGCACCTGCGCGGCAAGTTCCGCGAGCTCCGGCTTCTCCTCGAGCGCCCGGCGGAAGTCGCGAGCGTTGAACCGCCACATCTGCTTCGCGATCGCCGCGACCTGGTCCTCGGGCATGCCGAGCGCGAGCCCGGCGTCCCGGACGGCGCCCCGCCCCCGGTAGGCGTTGGTCATCGACATCAGTGACACCCGGTCGGCACCGAACACCTGGAACACTTCCCGATAGATGTCGTGACGCCGGGCGGATTCGACGTCGATGTCGATGTCGGGGAGGGTCTGGCGTTCGGGGGAGAGGAACCGTTCCCAGATGAGGCCGTTCTCGATCGGTTCGACCGAGGAGGTGCGGAGCGCGTAGTTGAGGACCGAACCGACACCGGAACCCCGGGCCTGCACCCGAACGCCCATGCCCCGGATCAGGTCGGCGACCCGGGCGACGGTCAAGAAGTACGCGGCGAACCCGAGGTGCTCGACCGTCTCCATCTCATGCGCGAGCTCCAGGTGCGCGGCGCGGGCGAGGGTGGTGCCGGCGTAGCGGTCGTCGATGCCGTGCCGGGCCCGCCGCCACAGCTCAGCCACCGGGTCACCAACGACGCCGATGATCGCGGCCTCCGGCATCCGTGGTGTGCCAAGTCCGATGTCTCCGGCTGGGTCCAGGGCGCACCGGTCCGCCAGCTCGTGCGTGGTGCGGAGCAGTTGGTCGAGGGCGTCGGGGTTTCGGGCGCCGGCGTCGACGACCATTCGGGCCACCTGGCGCATGTATGACCCGTCTTTCAGCCATGCCTGCCCGTTCGCCTGCGGTTCCTCGAGCTGGGCGAGCGGGGTGAGGAGCCGGGTAGCGTCGGCGAGGTCTGCGGTCGCCCCGTCACCAGGCTCCCCGTACCGGACCGCGTTGGAGAGGATGGCGGGGGTCCCTGTGTCCTCTGCGAGGCCCAGCATCCGGGTGGCTGCGGCCACGGAACCGCGCTGGCCGGCAGGTGCGAGATGGCAGACGACCTCGAGCGTGACGGACCCGATCGGCATGACCCGGAGCCACGCGCGCAACCCCGCGACGGACTCTAGGTTGTCCCGGCGTTCCACCGCGAGCCCCACATCAGAGAGCGGGCCGAGGAGCACGGTCAGGGTACGACCCTCCGCCCAGGTGGCCAGTCGGCGCCGGTCGATGCTCGGCACCCGGCCTGCTTCGTGGGCGGAGCTCACGGCCCGGCAGAGAGCGGCGTAGCCGCGACCGTCCCGGCCGTGGGCTAGCAGGGTCACCCGGCCAAGCGGACGATGCTCATCATCGTGGACGGCTAGATCCGCGCCGAGGCCCGCCCGGATCCCGGCGGCCGCGCACGCCCGCACGTGCTTCACTGCCCCGTACAGCCCATCCCGGTCAGTGAGAGCGAGGAAGTCAGCGCCGGCGGCTGCCGCCTGGTCGACGAGGGCCTCGGGCATGGTCACCCCGTAATGCGGGGAGTACGCGGAGGCAACGTGGAGGTGCGGGAAGCTCTGTCCCATCCGTACCTCCAACCCCTGCTATCGAACGTTTATTCGATATGGGGAGTGTAGGTCTGGGCTCTGACACTGACAAGGTCTGGCGTGTACGATTCCGGTGAGATGGCCAGCTTCAAGCCGTGAATTGACCGTCGCCGCGTCATTGATGTCCTACCGGGAAAATGGAGCTCAATTGTCGAGCAGCGATGCAACTGGCCCGTGGCATTCAGGACGACGGTTGATTGGGGGCGCTCTCGCTTTGTGCCTGATTTTGACTCTTTCGGCCTGCTCTGATTTGCAAGCGCACGTCCGAGAGCAAGCTCTGGCGAATGCTCGCATCACCATCGAGAAGGTCTCCGCCCTCGCTGTCGAAAACGCTATTGGCCTCGACATCGACAGCTACGTGGCTGCGGTGACCGCGGGAGAGGCCTGGCCCAAGCCCGTGTTCGCCACAGTCCGCCAGGACATGGGTCAAGAACTCCCCGCTTGGGCGAGAGGAGCGTCCTTCGGCGCAGTCATCGACCAGTCGGGTTCCTACCCGGTAGTGCGGACTAACTACGCTGCGCAGGGGCAAGCTTCCGCCGGAAGTGGATTCAATTCCAGGATCGCCCGCGTGCTGGTCTGTGTGAGCATCGGCGTCGGGTACTTAGGAGGGCGAGTCGATGTGAATATGCCCCCGTCTATTCTTGCCGTGGAATGCCCTGCTGACGTGCAGAGGTATTACGGCGCGGACGAACTAGTCACGCTGGACGAGGTGCTCGCTGCACCGCTGTGACCTCGCACCTCCGGCTCTGCCCTACTTGGCGTACTTCCCTGAGCCGTTGAGCGCCGCGTAGAGTGTCTGCCGCGACACTCCGAGATCCCGGGCGATCTTTGCCTTTGGCACGTCCTGAGCGATCCGCTCGCTAGCTTGCTGGACCTGCTCGGGGGTGAGTTTCGGAGCTTTCTCGTACTTCCCGTCCCGCTTGGCGATCGCTATGCCCTCGGCCTGCCGTTCCCGGATGGTCTTGCGCTCCAGCTGCGCGATGGCAGCGAGAACCGTGAGCATGAACTCGCCTTGGGGGGTATCCGTATTCAGGGCCGGGTTGTCGACGAACTCCAACGCGACGCCCTTCGCCTTGAGCTGTTCGACGAGCGCGAGAAGATCAGTCGTCGACCGTGCAAGTCGGTCCGGTGACTTCACCCGAACCTTGTCCCCATCGCGCACGTAGGTGAGCATCTCCTGGAGCTTGGCTCGGTCTTCGGTGTTCTTGCCCGAAACCTTCTCGGAGAACATCTTGTCCACCGTGCCGAGCGCTTCAAACTGCCGCGCTTCGTTCTGGTCGGCGGCGCTAACGCGCACGTAGCCGACCACCTGCCCTTTATGTCCAGACATGTCTAAGACCCCCCGTCGCTTCTGTCCAACAGTACCGAACACCCACCCTGATTGACGTGACTTTCGAGCGATCTGGAACTGCTCAGTGGGGTACACCCTGATGGACGATCACGCCACTCGCGTCTATGCGTCAGGTCGCACGCGACTGGCTGTAAATGAGTCCTGAGTCGACGCGTCGCGTATTGATGTGTTCTTGCAGAATCCAAGCAGCTCCCGCGGTGGGCGTCGTCGCCTCGAAGATCCCGAGAGGCATGTGCACTTCCTTGCGGTCATCCCAGTCGAGCACTGAAACGTTTGCGTGGGCGAGCGCCACGACTACTTCCACACCAAGATCCCGCACTGCTAGACAGAGATCGAGGAACTCCCGCCTGCGGAGGTCCGACACGTTAGTCGGGGTCCAGCGAGGATCCTCGGGAGTTGGATTTACTCCACCACCGCGGTGAATAAGCAGCACATCGACGCCGCTCAGTCTCTCGGGTCTGTAAAGCACGCGTTCTAGCCGAGACACGAACGCGAGCAACGGGTCCGTCGTGTTCGTGGCAGTGTTTGACGAAACTAAAATCGGGTCACCGTGGTGGATCTGTGCCCCCGCATGGTCCAGTACTCCTCGCACGACGTCAAGAGCTGTTGATCCCGACTTCGTGGTCATCTGCCTGAGGCTCAACTGATCTCGCTCAGTGTCGACCTCGCCCCAGTAGCCGACGTCGAGGCTGCTGGCGGGGTCCGCGTTGCCACCTTCCAAGACGGTGGACCAATGGCTCAGCGTGTGCACCAGGTAATTTAAAAGATGATTCTCCTGCGATGCCCACCGCTCAGTCGTAGCGGTGGTCCAGAACGCATAGTTGAGTTGTGCACCTTCCGCCCCAAAGTCCTGCCCAAGGCGATAGCGGAGGCGGCGAAGGAGGATTCTGACCTCTGCCGGGCGTTTCGCCAGAGTCCGCCAAGCGGAGTTCCCACTTTTGGCTTCGAGTGCTTCGAGGACTTCGGCCGTCAGATATCGATCGAGCCGCAAACCAGTCCCGCCGCGCTGGTACGGGCGTATAAGTCCGAGCCAAGTTCCGTTGTCTTGGTCCAGGTCCTCCATTTTGTCTTGAGGCGTTTTGTCTTTGAGTTGTTTGAGGTCGAGTTGAACGGCGCCGCGCCACAGGCCCATCGCCTGTCCGATGGCCAAAGCGACCTCTTTGCGAGCGGTGCCCACGGTTGCTCGATCCGCCTCGCAATAGAAGCGCAACGCAACACGTACGCCTTGAGTATCCGTCTCGCGCTTGCCCTCGGGCAGTCGGTCGAGGCCGACCGCCTCGCAGCACCGTAGAGAGCATCCGGCGTCGCGCTCAGCCCGATTACTCGACGCGGCCAGGGCTTCGGCGGCCTGCGCGACAGCCCAATTCACGGAGAGTTGGATACCTGCCATGAGAGCCACCCTAACGGCGAGACCGGTGCTCCGTCTTGCATCCATGAGTCGCACCTGTCGCCGCCGGCGGCTCAGATGCGTGTCGAAGACGCCCCACACCGACCAAGGAGGAGAGCGGTGCACCCACAGGGACAGGGCGAGCCGGGCGTGTCAATTTGGCGTTTCTCATACACTCGAATGAGGTAACAAACAGGACTAGGACTGAGTGGGCATGACAGACACAGCAATGATTTCCGCAAGCTCAACAACGACAGCGCGAATCGTCTGGGACACGGCCGACAAGTTCCTCCGCGACGTGGTCGAGGAGGAGGACTACGGCGACTACATCCTCCCGTTCACTGTCCTGCGTCGCTTGGAAGGCATGCTGGCCGACTCCAAGGACGAGGTCGTCCAGTTCGTGCAAGGACTCGGCGCGCTGCCGCCCCACCTCATCGACATCGCGGTCAAGGACAAGTTCGGCCTGAGCTTCTACAACGTATCCCCGTTGGACCTAGCAACCATCGCCTCGGTCGACGACAACGTCGACAAATCCCTTCTGAGCTACGTCTCCGGGTTCTCTAACAACATCGGCGACATCTGGACCGCCTTCGATTTTCCGAGGCGGGTCGCGACCCTGGCTTCGGCGAACCGTCTGCACGCGGTCATCAAGCACTTTTCTAACCTGGATCTGAATCCTTCAGGCGTCGCCAACACGGCAATGGGCGACATCTTTGAGGATGTCATGTATCGGGCCTTCAACAAGAAAGGAAAGGCTGCCGGCGCTTTTTACACCCCACGCGATGCCATCCGGCTCATGGTGGACATCCTGTTCGCCGCCGACGAGGACTCTCTAGTCGGGGAGAGCACGCTGCGCTCTATCTATGATCCGACCGCGGGATCTGGCGGTATGCTGATCGTCGCTCAGGACGCCCTGCGCGATCTGAACCCGGATATCAAGGTCACGCTCTTCGGGCAGGAGCTCATGGATTCGGCCTTCGGGCTCGGCAAGGCCGACCTGGTCATTCAGGGAGGCCGCCCGGATGCCATCAGGCAGGGGAACACGCTCGTAAGCGACCTTTACGATGGCCAGACCTTCGACTACGTCCTTTCGAACCCTCCCTTTGGCAAGGACTGGTCGGCAGACCAGAAGACGGTCCGTGAACAGGCGAAGGTGCCGGACTCCCGGTTCAGTCACGGCCTGCCGAGCACCAGCGACGGACAGATGCTGTTCCTTGCGCACTGCGCCTCAAAACTCAGTCCAGCCGACAAGAAAGGCCACGGCGGCCGCGCGGCTGTCGTCTCCAACGCCTCACCGCTGTCCAGTAGCGACAAGGGCCCGAACGCGATCCGCCAGTGGCTGCTCGAGGAGGACCTCATCGACGCGATTGTCGCGCTGCCCGCGGACATGTTTTACGGCACCGGAATCGCGACCTACGTCTGGATCCTCGACGCGAACAAGGATCTCGAACGGAAGGGAAAGATCCAGCTCATCGACGGCTCCGGCGGATGGGAGCCGATGCGGAAGCCAATGGGCGACAAGCGCAGGGAGATGAGCAAGGATAATCGACGCGTGGTGCTCGAAGCGTATAAGGCGTTCGAGGATGCGGACTCGATGATCTCGCGCGTGATGACTCCTGAGGACCTCATGTTCCGGGACGTGCCGGTCTACAGGCAGGCTCGGTTCGCGACCCGCTTCAGCGAGCAGGCGGTCGACGAGCTCCGCAGTCGCAGTGACTTCACCGATGCGCACGTCGAGGTGCTGCGCTCTCTCGACGGCACGCCCTGGAGCGAGTTGCCGAATACGTTCCCGCAAGCTGCGGGGGTCGCTGGGCTGAAGGCTCCCCTCGGCCTCGTCGACGCTGTCATGTTGGCCTTGGCGGTGGCGGACGACTCTGCGCCTCTGGCCGTAGACCGAAAGGGCAAGCCCGTCGTTAATGACGGCTGGAAGATCACCGAGCGCGTGCCGCTGAGTGAAGACGTTGCCGAACATTTGGAGCGCGAGGTGCTGCCGTTCGCTCCGGACGCCCAATGGGACGAAAGCAAAGCCAAATATGGCACCGAGATTCCGTTCACCCGGATCTTCTTCGTGCCTAAGGAACCGCGCCCACTGGTCGATATTGATGCGGACGTGCAGATGATCATGGGTGAGCTTGCCGAGATGTTCAAGGTGGTGAGCGAAGAGTGATCAGTCACACAGTGCACAAGTCTGGACTTGAAAGCACGTTGTTTCCCATGGCTCCCATCGGCTCACTAGTTGTCGAACGCAGCGAGAAAGTCAGTGCGACCGATTTCCCCGCATTATCTGTAGGGAAACGTGGAGTTACTCCACAGCTTGAAGGAGTTGCCAAGACTCAAACCGATGGTGACCGTAAGCTCGTGCGAGCTGGTGATCTGGTCATCAATTCTCGCTCTGACCGCCGTGGGGCTGCGGGCCTAGCGAGGCAAGACGGAAGTGTCTCGCTGGTTTACTCTGTCATGACGCCGAAACCTGGAGTTCTGCTTGCTGAGTACGGGCATCACCTCCTGAGGAGTACTGCCTTCCAAGAAGAGTTCTTCCGTTGGGGTACGGGGATTGTCGATGATCTATGGTCAACAAATTTCACAAGGATGTCTCGCATACACATTCCTCTGCCACCACCAGGAGTACAGCGCTCAATCGCGGATCACCTCGACCAGGTCGATGCGATGATCGGCAAGCTTGACGATCTCACCGAGCAGTTGACCGCACACCGTAGGACGAATCTCGTCACCCTAGGTCGCCAGCTCGTCGCACCTGGCGAGCGGACGCGAGTCGGCTTGCTATTGACAAAACAGTCCCTCGACGCACGCCCGGGCGATGGTGTCGTGACCGCGTTCAGGGACGGACAGGTGACGCTTCGTTCTCGTCGGCGCGAAGAGGGTTTCACCATGTCATTCATTGAGGCTGGGTACCAAGGAGTCGAACCGGGGGACTTCGTGTTTCACGGACTCGACGGTTTCGCCGGAGCGGTGGGGGTCTCGGAAGACAGGGGGAAAGTCAGTCCTGTGTACCACGTGTGCAATGCGACACCCTTGGCGTCGGAGAGGTTCATGGCATGGGCGCTCAGAGCGTTGGCTGCCAACGGATTCCTTGAGGCCTACGCTTCCTCCGTGCGGCAACGGTCAGTTGACTTCCGAAACTGGACGACATTTGCCGGGCTGCCGATCACATACTTGCCACTGGACGAACAGCAACGCATCGCTAACCACCTCGACGAGGTCTTCGGCAAAATCAACGCCATGCTGGCGAGTGTCGCCAAGCTAAAAGAGCTTCTCGTTGAGCGGAGTTCCGCGTTCATCACCGCTGTTGTTACAGGGAAGAAGGAAGTCGCATGAGCCACGCGCAGTTGATGGAGTTGGAGTTTGAGACCAACCTCTGTGACGAGCTCTCCGGACGAGGCTGGCTCTACGAGAATTTCGGAAAACCGACTGGCTGGGACGCAGGCTTGGCGATGATCCCCAGCGACGTGCTTGCCTGGCTGAGCACCCAGTACCCCGACGAATTCGTCAAGGCGGTGCCTGACGACCTCGTCAACGGTGCCAAGGACGCCTCCGAGCGCAAGCTCCTCCAGCACCTCACCAGGGAGCTTGCGAAGGCGACAAGGACGGACACTACGACGGGCCACCCCGTTGGCGGTCTGTTGGGCGTGCTTCGGCGCGGCTTCAGCTACGCCCAGGTCGGGCGGCCCACCGCCAAGTTCGGGCCGATGATGACGTTCCCCCCGGCCAACCCGAGCCTCACCGAGGTGCTTGAGGCATCCGGCGCCGTTCGCCTTCGCATCCTTCGCCAAGTGCGTTTCGACACCGAGACCAACGACTCCATCGACGTCGTTCTGACCGCAAATGGCATCCCCGTAGTGACGATGGAACTGAAGACCGATAACACCCAAACGGTCAACCACGCCATCCGCCAGTACAAACAGGACCGCAAGCCCGGCAAGACCCGAGCGCTGCTAGGAGCCGGCCGTGTGTTGGTCCACTTCGCCGTATCCAACGACCTCGTGTTCATGACCACGAAACTCCAAGGCGAGGACACTGTTTTCCTGCCGTTCAACCGAGGCAACGACGGGCACGAGGGCAACCCGCCGTCCGACGGCTCCTCAACGAACTACCTCTGGAGAGACATCCTGGCCCGCCCGACCTTCATGCGCATCCTCAAGGACTTTGCGCTCTGGGAGCCGAGCAAGACCGGCAAGAAGGGCGAGGGGCGGCTCATCTTCCCGCGCTTCCACCAGCTGCGGGCCGTTGAGCGAGTGGTCAACGACATCGAGGTCAACGGCCCCGGTGGGCGCTACCTGATCTGGCACTCCGCGGGTTCCGGCAAGACAAAGACCATCGCATGGCTGAGTCACCGCCTCATCCGCCACATGAGTGCTGGCTCAAAGTCGACCTTCGATTCGGTGATCGTAGTCACTGATCGGACAGTGCTGGACGAAAACATCCGCGATGACATGAATCTGGTCCAGTCCAGCAAGGGTCTCGTGTTCACGGTCGGCGAGAAGTCCGGCGCGAAGTCTCCGCAGTTGAAGAAGGCCCTAGTTGAGGGCGACCACATCATCACCTGCACCTTGCAGACTTTCCCCGAGGTGATGAAGCTGATCGAAGATACCAGCGAGCTGCGAGGCAGGCGCTGGGCGGTCATCGCGGACGAGGCGCACTCGTCCCAGTCAGGCTCCACGGCGCGTGACCTTAAGGCGCTACTGGTCGATGTGGACCTCGGCGACGAGGAGGACATCAGCGCCGACGACCTGTTGCGGGCTAAGGACTCGGCCATCGCAGCGTCCAGCAACATCACGTTCGTCGCCCTGACTGCGACACCGAAAGGTAAGACGCTGCGGCTATTCGGCACCGAGCGCGACGGTAAGTGGGAAGCCTTCGACACCTACACCATGGCCCAGGCCATCGAGGAAGGCTTCATCCTGGACGTGCTGTCTAACTACTCGACCTACGATATGTTCCTCCGCGTCAAGAACAAATTGACTGAAGAAGCAGAGATCCAGGTGCGTACCGGTGAAGCGGTGACCAACATCGTCCGCTTCGCTCGGCTGCACCCGACCGCGATCGCCCAGAAAGTAAGGGTCGTGGTCGAGCACTTCCGACGAAACGTCATGCACGTTCTGGACGGCACCGCGAAGGCGATGGTCGTCACCACCACGCGCATCGAGGCATACCACTGGTCGATGAAGATGAACGAGTACATTGCGTCCCAGGGATACACCGACATGCGCACCCTCGTCGCGTTCTCAGGCACGCTCACCCCCGATGGGACGGACGGTGTGACCGAGGTGGGGCTGAACCAGCGCAGTGACACAGCCAAGGCATTTCGCGAAGAAGGTGAGTACCGCGTGCTCATCGTCGCGAACAAGTTCCAGACTGGCTTCGATGAGCCGCGCCTGGTGGCGATGTACGTCGACAAGAAGCTCTCTGGCGTCGCCACCGTCCAGACGCTCTCGCGCCTCAACCGCACCTATCCCGGCAAGCCCGCGCCGATGGTGGTGGACTTCCGAAACTCCCCTCAGAACATTCAGGACGACTTCAAGATCTACTACTCGGATGCCCACGTGACCGGAGACGTGGACCCCAACGTGATCTACACCATCTCTGACCGTTTGGACACCGCTGGCCTCTACAGCAGCGACGAGATGGTCGCAGTCGCGAAGGCATATTTGGAGAGCGAGAATGGCGAGGTGCTGGCAAAGACCCTCGGTCCCATCAAGGATCGTTGGAATGGACAGTGGAAGCAGGCCAACCTCAAGAAGGACAAGGCTAAACGTGAGGAACTGGAGAGCTTCCGGGCTGACGTGATCGGCTACAGGAACGCTTGGCAGTTCCTCAGCCAGATCGTCGACTACCAGGATCTGGACCTCCATCGCCGGGCCATCCTGACGACATTGTTGGCACGAAACTTGCACGTTGACGATCGCCAATATGACGACAGTTACCTAGAGGGTGTCCAGCTCTCTGGATTGAAGTTCATGCCTTCCGCAATCAACGCGGATCATTCGTTGACCGAGGGCAGCAGCGAAGGGATTAATCTGCCTGTGTTCGAGGGCGAACACAAGTCTGAGGGTGCTCCGAGTCGGGGTCCTCTCGATGAGGCGATCGAGCGCGTGAACGAGATGTTCCAGGCTAAGGGCGTCGATGTCAGCACAGCGAGCGTTGCTGGCTTCCTCACCACCTTCTGGGGATTCTTGGACGCCAACGCTGAAGCCGTCGCGATGGCTAAGAATAACTCCGTCGCACAACTCAAGGCGTCTGAGGGCTTTGGGGGAGCCGTTGGGCTGGCAGTGCTCAAGACTTTCCAGGAGACGCAGGAGATCCAGTCGTATATGACAGATCCTGGGTTCTTGGCGGAAGTTACGGAGGTCAGCGCCGACGCCCTTCACGCGCAGCACAATGCAGCGCCCTCGTCCGACCCTGCCGTGGATTACTTATTGGCATGACGACAATTCTCCAACGGCTGTGAGTCGGGGTTGATCTATGTGCCATGCTCGACGCCAGCGCGCCCGGTCGCAGGCCACGCTTGGCGAGCACGCGGGCGGTCGTGGCGCAGGCCGACTCACAGAGCAGGGCACGTTTGGAGCATGGACCATTCTGATCAAGGCCCCGCTGCCGAGGTCCGAATTGGCGACCTGATCACGGTCTGGGACGGCACTGGTTACCGGGTCCGAGAGGTCACTCCTTCCGCCTCCAGCAAGATCATTGAGATCGAGGCAATCGTGGAAGTTGTTGCCCCTGGTGGACCTGAACTCGGTCGCCGGTTCAGGCTCCGCAAGCGAGCCGGGACGATGCTGATAGTCGAGCGTGTTGGCTGAAACGGCATGGGGTCACGGCCCAGGCTGACCTGGGAGATTTGCCAACGATATTCGGTGCGCAGGCCATAGCCCTGTGGGCCCGTAAGGGGCTGTGAAGATGACATCGTGATCGGCTGCCACATTGGGTGATCCGAATTGGTCGCAGATGGTCGAGAACGTCATGCCTTCCCGGTACACCGCCTCGAGCGGAACCCCCCAAAGATGCGACAGCGTCTGAGCGTATTCCTCGAGGACGAAGCTCCCGACGAAGGCACCAGGATCGCCTGCAATCACCAGCGCCTTGTCATCACCACCGATAATCATGTGTTTCTTGTCTTTCCAAGACACTTTCGTCATGTAGCTAAGCCGTGCGTAAACCTCCCTGAACTGCGTCGGATGCAGTTTCATCCCGCGTGCGGCGTTGAGTTGAAGCTGCTGAACACCCTCCGAGCGGCCCCAATCCTGAAGAATGCACACGACCCCGATCCTTCCCATGCGAAGGCCGATTATTGGTACGTAGATGTCATCCATGTAGTCAAAGCGTCGTCCTGGCTCGTCATCGTCCAAGCACTCGAAGAAGTGGAAGCTGGCGGGTCCGGGCCCCTCCGGCTCCCAGCTGACGAACCCACCGGCTGATTGGAGGAGAAAATGGTGGAATGAAACGCTCTGGAGCTGTGACTCTGGAACTAGACGTTCGCCAGCTTGCTCTTTTACAAACCTTGGGCGGAGGCTCTCCTTGTAGAGAAGACCGTAGTAGATCTTCCCAAGCCAGATGAAAAGGTCCCGTCGGTCCAAGGTGCTGAAAGCTTCGATGCCAGCTAAGAACGCCGCTTTGACACGAGCCTCCACTGCGCTCAGGTCGCGCCCGTTGCAGATCAGGCAACAAGGCACAGTGAGCTGGCGGTATTGAAGCAACTCGTCGTTGAGCTGATGAACAGTGCCATTCCACAGATTCAATTCGTGCAGAAGCCATTTGGGGAACACATGTTCCACCGTGCGAAGCGGGGACCCTTCCGGGACGTGACATCCGCAGATGAAACAACGATCAGGCCCAAACTCCTGCGACCGAGCCTTCAGGAAATGATGATGGATGTCCGTAGGCATTTGCCCCCCAAGTCACGCGGCCGAGATGTTGGCGACACCGAGGCGAAGTTTTAGGTCAAACCTCACGGCTCAGACTATTCGCTCCATTCTTGCCCGGGACGACCTGGACTCGCCGACACCCGGTATGACGACTGCCCAGCTGCACACCTGTGTCGCAGAGCTTCCAACCGATTTCGAGAACGCCTCCTCCGGTTCGGCCATCGCTGTGGCGCTCCAATCGTCGTCGCCCTCTGCTGCGCCGCATCGCCGCAGTGCCAAGCCGCCTGCCGCCACCGCCACCAGCCGCCACCGCGGCCTGGCTGGCCAACTCCACCGCCGACGGCCAGATCCTCGCGTTCTGGCAAGCCTTCGCTGAGCTGTTCGCCTGTGACTTCTTGCCCGTCGATTTCCTGCACGCGCTCTACGCAGACTGGATGAGCCAGGAGTTCCCCACGGACACGCCTCTCTTGAAGAAGGCGTTCACCCGGCGCATCAAGACGGTCGCCACGGCGTCCGGCGAGTGGCTCTACACACGCTCGCGCCCCGGCTCGATGATGGACGCACCGGAGCCGCTCACGGCCCGTGCGCACGGCTGGGCCCGGGACAGATCCGAGAAGCCACAGTATGGCTTGCGCCGGAGCAAGTCCGCGACGATTACCCGCTGAGTGCGCGGCAGCTGCCAGACTCTGTGGTTCCTGCCCGAAGCGCCCTGCTTGTTCATAGAATTAATAAAGATTAATAGAAGTTAAGAGCCGTGCCTGAGCCGTTCGACCACGCCTTCCTCAAGCGCCGGCACCTGTTGGGCACAGAGAACAGAACGCTGCACCGCACCCAAACCAAGTTGCCTGATAAAGTTATCAGCGTGGAGCATAAATGCGACAGCAAGCGGGCTATGTAGCGTTCTCGCAACATATCGAGATATAGTTGCGTATATGCAACGCATCATCGACCAGATCATCGAGGGGTCCGGGCTGTCCAAGTCCGCCCTCGCGGCGCGGTCTGGGCTCGCGAGGTCGACGCAGTACCGGATACGCGATGGCCTCGTCGACCCAGCCATTGGCACCGTCCGCGAGCTTGCCCTGGCCGCAGGCTTTGAGCTCGTGCTCTCCCTGGCGCCGCTGTCAGACCCGGATGCGGCACGGGCAGCTCGGGTGATCCTTGATCCGCTGTACGAGGCTTCATACCTTCTGACCACAGGGACGACCGGAGAGGCGAAGAAAGTCGACGAATGGGTCGAGCGTCTTCGCCGGTGGGTGCCAGACGGCAACCCGGTGGACATCGTTTCGCAGGCCGGGCAGAGCTCGAGCCTGCTGCACCGACCCGGCACTGTGTTTCTGCGCGGCCACGTTACTGAGCTCAAGCTCGCCTCGGCTGGCGACTTCTCCCAGCAAGAATGGCTGATTTCCGGCGCTGCTGTCATCGACCGAATCGGCGTGCCGGATGACGAGGGGGCCCTGTACGGCGGTGCTCTGCCAGGCACCAGTGCCTGCCCGTACATCGTGCACACCGCAGATACTCACCGCTTCGCGCGACTCCTGGACAACATGGAGACGGTTCGCCCCAACAAGGCGAACGTCATCATCGCCGAGTACACCGCCGGCGTCGAGGTCGACTCGTGGGAGGACGGCAAGATCAAGCTCGCGGCTCCGATCCAGGGTCTGCTCGACGCCTTCGGCATCAGAGGCGCCCTCGGAATAGCCGCAGAGCGCATCGCCCGGAGCTGGTGAAGCATGGATGAGACCAGCAAGCCTCAGAACAGCCCGGATAAATACAGAGCCTGGGCCGTCAGCGCTGACCGCTTCGTGAAGCAGCCGAGACCGAAGCCGGCCAGCGCTACCGGCCGGCCGCCGGCGCCCCGTACCTCTCTCAGTTCCTCGGCAACGCAGGTCCAGCTCGAGGAGACCGGCATCACCTGGGATCGGTCCGTCGTCGATTGGTCGCTTCTCGAGCGCTCAACTGTGGACCGCGCGCGCAGCCGGTTCCGCGCCTCCCTGCCGGAGTACATCTGGGACGCTGCCGCGCTGGAAGGCAACCCGTACACGCTCCCTGAGGTGCAGACCCTCCTCGAAGGCATCACCGTCACCGGGCACCGCATCGCGGACCAGGACCAGATTCTCGCCCTCAACGACGGGTTCAACCTCACCGACGAGCTTGTTGGTACCAGCAAGTTCTACCTCGACAAGGCAACGAGCGATGAGATCCATGCAAAGGTCGCCGTTTATGAGGCGATCGAATCGGGTCACTTCCGCGGCGAGGGCTCAGCCGGCGGTGGCGGACACGTCAGTATCGGCGCCCTCGGAACCTTCCACGCCTCCGAGCCCGGCGAGAATGGCACGACCCTCAAGCGAGAATTCTCTCGCTTGAGGGCCTATCTCCTCGAAGACGTTGAAGACCCACGTGAACAAGCCATCGCGTACTTCTGCGCCGCGACGAGGCGACAGTTCTACTTCGACGGCAACAAGCGCACCGCGAAGCTGATGATGGCCGGGCACCTGATGCAGAACAGCTACGACGCGATCTCCATCTCGGCCAGACGCCAGCTGGAGTTCAACCAGCTCCTCGCCCCCCTGTTCGACACCGGCGAGGCCACCGCGATGATGCAGTTCATCATCGACTCGCGTCCCGCGTAACGCAGCAGGTCACCGAGCCGGAGCGCGGCGCCGCACGACGCACGCGAACACCCGCACCACGCGACACAGCACCACCTCGCCAGCCAATACGCTGAGCGAGCACCATCACATTCTTCTGGGGGGGAACCACCATGACCACATTCCGAAGCACCATCCTGGGCGCGAGCGTCGCGCTCGTACTCGCTACGGGCCTCACCGCAGGCCTCACCGGCTGCGCCAGCGGTACCAGCGCTCTGGGCGCCCTGGTGCCGACCGCAGCTGCTGAGGCACCCGCTGGAACACAGACCGCAGCCGCAGCCGCAGCAGTGACCGGCGACATCGTCGACGCCGCTCAGGCGGACGTGCTCCTCAAAGCCGGTGCGGGCCAGCGCGCGTACCCGATGGCCGACGGCACCTTCGTCGTCGTGACCAAGACGGAACCGCTGCCTGCTGCTGTGCAGGCTGACATGAACGCGAAGACCTCCGATGTTGTCGCAGCGAACCGCGACATCTCAGAAAACATGAACGCCGGCACCGCCGCCCTCCTCTCCGACGCTGGCAAGTCGGCAGCCGGTACGGGCAAGCGCATCATCTCCGTCTGGGGGCTCTTCGGTTACCCGGACATGGACGCTGAGACCAAGGTCTCCTACTGGACTATCAACGGCGGCCCGGCCGGCAGCGGCAAGCAGTTCTCGTCCCGTGCCGAGGCCGAGACGTTCGTGAACGCTTGGCTCACACAGCAGGACAACGCGAACGAATACGCGGTCGTCTACGGCGACTAAATTGGCGGGTTCCGTGTGACGGACGTAGCACTGCTCTCGACAGACGACGCCTGGCCCACTGATCTACCTGCTCCCGCGGAGTCGCGGCCATCTCCGCGGGATGAAGCTACGAAGGCAACCGCCTGCCCTTGCAAGGCTCGCCCGCAATCACCACCCCGCCAGCCAATACGCTGAGCGGGCACCGACACATCCCTTGGGGGGAACCAGCCATGACCGCATTCCGACGCACCATCCTCACCGGCAGCGCAGCACTGCTGCTCGCCGCCCTCCTCACCGGGTGCAGTCCCGCCAGCGGTGACGCCACCGGACTCATCCCGAGTGCTGGCCAGGGGTTGGCCAGTGAGACAGCGACTCCCACGCCGACCGCGATCCCCGGCGACCGCGACGGCAACGGCACGCTCTCCGAGTTCGAGAAGCAGATCCTGGCCAAGAGCGCCGTGCACGACTACACGATGCCCGACGGCAGCGTCGTCGCGATCGACCCGACACGGCCGCTGCCTGCTGAGGTGGCCGAGGTGGTCAAGAATGAAGCCGCACCGGATGCAGCCGCGCTCGGCACCGCCACGGGCAAGGAGCGGGAAGTCCAGCTCGGCAACGTCATGAGTCGGGCCGATGCAATTGCTGACGCGACCGGCAAGGACGTCATCTTCGTTTACCCCACCATCAGCGCGACCGATTCGCTCGGCGGTTACGAGAACGTGTGGGCCACCACGGCTTCGCATAAGGACTCAACCGGAATCGCCGCGGTTCAGAGCCGGGACGCTGTGCTGGCGGACGCTCAGAAGTGGGCTGCCAGTCGCGGATACGAAGTGATCATCTTCGAGTAGAACGTCTTCGAGTAGAACGCCGCGGCCGAGCCGCTGACCAGTTGCGCGTCAGAGGTGCCATGCAAGATCGAGATACAGCGCTTATGCGGCGCTGCACCAGCCAACTATCCGGGGGGAATAGACCAATGGGGAACAAGACCGCATGCTGATCCTGATGTACGCCTCGAAAGAGGAGATCGCCCGAGCACACCACGCGTATCTGGACGGGATCGGCGATGCGCAGGGCCGCATCCGCGAGCACCTCCGGGAGACCGGCGGCCCCGAGGCGGACGGCAGCATAGAGAGCCTCCGTGGCATCGGCCAGTGGTTCTTGGAGCACCTCCCGGAAACCGCCGAGCCGATGCCGACGTCCTGGATTCCGGCCTGGTGGAATCCCCAGTCTCCGCCCTCTGGAGACGGCGTCGACACGCACTCGCCCGTCACCCGGCAACAGCTGCGCCTGATCGACGAGGTCCACGCCTACGTCGCGGAAGTCGTCATGACCCACGCCAACAAGGCGCAATGGGTCGTGTACAAGGGCCGCCGGAAGAACATCCGTTTCGGAACGACGGTCATCCAGCTGACTAAGCGGCGCCAGTTCTATCCGAAATCTCTTGTCTACAAGGCAGCTCTCAACGAGGTGCTGCTCGACAAGCCGGTGGAGGCTGCGCTCTTCTACGATGTCGTCCGGCAGTACATCAGCGACGCGGGCTGACACGTCACTACCTCACACACGTCCTACGAAGGGTGCAACGCCATGTCGAATGCCGCAACAACCGAGGAACCCCAGAGCGCCACGCACCTCTGCCCCGCCTGCGGGACCTGGCTCTGCGACGACTGCGGCGCCCAGCGACCCTACGCCAGCAGATTCTCAGCCCAGGCGCAGCACTGCGCGAGCTGCCGAAGCCTGAGCGGGCACATGACGCCGGCACGTCATCGCACACGCCGCGCAGACGATCACGAGGCTTCGTATCAGTCGTGCATCGCCGACGGTCTCGCGCTGCGTTATCCGCTGGAGGACGCCCGTGGCGTCAATCAGCAACAGAACCGGGACGATGCTGCTGGTTGAGCGCGGCACGTTCACCCAGACAAGCAGAAGAAGGACGCGACAATGAACACCTCAAGCATCGACCTCGGCGCCCGCGTTGGACTCATCGGATATGTTCACGGCAACCTCCCGTTTCTCCGCGGTAGGCCGGACTGGCCTGTGACCGCATAGCTGTTGAATTCTCTGCGGACAGCGCGCGAAGTGCTGACCAAGGTGAACTCCCGTGCTCTAGCCGAAGCTGATAGCGGTCGTTGCAACAATGCACAGAGATGTGTACAGTTGCAAGCATGACAGCGCTGCGCATGCCCGTATCCACCGCCGCCCGCAAGGGGATCTCTGCGGTTGCCGCCGATGCGGCCCAGCAGCGTATCGTGCTCACGCGAATGGGTCATGACGTTGCTGTGATCGACTCGGCAGAGCGCCTCGACGAAACAGTGCGCGTGCTCAGAGACACATCGCGTGAGGTTCTGGGGGCATACGCGAATCTCGCCGAAGCTCGAGGCGGTCAGAACTCCTTGGCTGACGTGTGCGCCCGACTGGGTCTCAACGAGACCGTCGTTCGTGAGCGAGCTGTGCGGTTGCAGGCTGCGCAGATTCCTGCTGCACGCTATTGAAGCCTGGCAACCGTCTTCCCGACGACCAGGCCGAGATCGTCTTCTCCGACGTGTTCGTCGAGCAGCTGGAAGCCTGCTCCAGCGTAGAACGCCTCGAGATCATGACGACCGTGGTCGCCCTGTGCTCTGATCCTGGCGGAAGCCACACACTCAGTGCCCGGGGCAACGACCGCATGCTCGTCGGTTGGAACACCGTAGCCGTCGTAGAAAAGACGAAACGAGTTGTCTATCGCGTCGACGAGAACGTAGCGAGCATCTACGTGCTTTGCGTCGGACCTCGACGAAACGACGAGGTCTATGACCTGGCCACAAGCCTTGCCTCCTCCGGACTGTTGACCGACGAGGAGGTCACTCAGCTCTGGGAAGCGCTGAGCCTGCTCGACGTCGCCGCCGAGTCAGTAGGTCTCGATGGCTGGGACTACCTCCCCGAGGCTGCGCCGGATGGACAGCAGCGCGCTGCTGTAGCGGCCGGGCTGCTGTCCGAGTCCATGGCAGCGCTTCTGTCGAAGGATGAGATCTCAGCCGCTCTGGAGCGCGGCTGGGGCGAGAACGGGCCCGACAAGACCAAAGCGCTCCTCGCTGCGTTGCAACGTGCCCGCGGCGGCGCACACTTCGACTCAGCCGAGTGGGTAATGACCAATCGTCAAGAAGACCGGTGCAGCAAGCAGATGCCTCGAGCGGGCCGCAAGTGCATCCGCAAGGCCGGCCACCCCGGACCGCATCGCGCCAGCGCCTAGCAAAGGACAGTTCACGATCGCGCATGTCGGCGCCCTGGCACTCCCGGCGCCCTCAGACCCCGTTTTCTGCGCAGCCTCATGTCGGTTCAAGGGGGTGGTTTTTTACCCGTGATAATCGCACTTATCCCTACTATCGGCGCTAAGTTTCGCCTGCCGGAAGCGGACGCGATGGGGGGAAATCCTTTGCACCGTCAGCGTGAGCAAGTACACCAAGCAGTTTCGCTTTTCACATAGTTTCTTGAATCGCGTTGGCCGGCTGTTGGAGCCCGGCGAGGCCAACTGCAAAGGCCGTGTGCGCTTTTAGACGCGGGTCGAAGAGGGTTCTCGGCGCCGAGTTAGCCCAGTCGGAGGTGAACCCCAGTGCTGGGTGAATTGAGCGTCGATGATCTTCTTGACCGTCCCCCGATACATCCAGAGTTGAACAGAATCATTGTGGGAACGTCCCAAAATTGTTCGTGCTCCGTTGATGTCAGCGTGGGATTTTCGTCCGCAGAACCGGCAGCGGAAGAGTTCTCCGCTCCTGTTGCGGAAGTCTATGTTGGTGCAGCTCGCGCACTGCTGGCTCGTGTACGCAGGGTTCTCATACGTCACCGCGATGCCGGCCACTTCCGTGAGAGAGGTGAGTTTCGCTTTGACGGTAGCCCTCGCGGATCTGCTCAGTAGATGGTTCATGCGCGGACTCATGCCGCCGCCGCGAAAGTCGAGTCTCTCGACCACGATCGCTCGAATACTGCGCCGGGACAGCTGGTTCAGGATTCGGTTGACTTCGTTCACCGTGTGTTCGCGGATGCGGCGGGTCAGCGCCCGGTAACGCCGTGATGCGTTCAGCTTGATGCCTTGCTTCTGTAAGGCGCGCGTCAGCGCGAGACGTTCCGCGTCACGCTCTTTCAACCAAGGGAAAATGGTGTTGCCGAGCAGTTGCCCGTCCGACGTCGCAAACATGTGCAACAGGCCCCAATCCAGCCCTACCACTGCGCCGTCCTCGCGCAGCGGTGCGAGAGCGTTCTTCCGCAGCAAGCTGACGCTCACCTGGTTGTCCGTGTCGATGCGCACTTGCGCATAATGCAACACCCGACCGGGCGCAGTTTCCATGTGCTTATACGACGACAACGGAATCATGACGGGGTGGCCTCGATCCAGGGTGGAAATCTTCACCCAGTAATCGAAGGTCTTTGCGCGCGAACGCTCCACGTTCGCAATCAAGCTGTCCATCAGCATCGTGCGAATTGAGCCCAGACGCGGGCGCGGGTGCGACCGAGTCACCTGCTTGATCATTTGGCGCGACAACCGATACGCGGCTGCCGGTGGTGCCTCCTCATCTGTTGGGAGGAGAAGGGAACCGTCTTTGAGCCACCATGCCCGGAAGGCGTTCACCCGATACAGCCAGAATTGGGTGTTCTTCGGTAATTTTGACCCGCGAATTAGGGCCGCAACGCGCAGCTTCGCTATCTCTTCCCAGGTCACGTCCCGCTGAGTGGTGGAGTTTCTCGACACCGTGCGGGTCAGTTGATTTGATTATGCAGCAATGAGCTCGGGAATGGGAATCACCCCCGTCAG
>NZ_SOFY01000051.1 GCF_004402595.1 Cryobacterium shii
CTGGCGGTGGCGGGGCCGGGGCCGGGGCCGGGGTCGCTGGCGGGCGCCGGTGCCGGCCGGTTCGCGGCCGCGGTGAGCGGGCCGGTGCTGCTGGGCCAGGTCTCCGGCAGCGTGCTGGAGGTGGGCCGGGCGTGCCGGCGGGCCTCGCCCGGGCAACTGGTGCCGGTGCAGAACGTGCTCGATCCGCGGGCCGAGGCCTGGGTCGAGGCGCTCCGGGGGTACGCCCGGGCGGACCTCGTGGAGACCGTGCGGTGTTACCTGCGCCACCGCGGCCAGTGGGAGACCACAGCCCGGGACCTGCAGCTGCACCGCAACTCGCTCCGGCACCGGATCGAGATCGCCTCCCGCCTGATCGGCGAGGACCTCGACGATCCCGATGTTGCGGCCAACCTGTGGCTGGCGATGCGGGGCGTCACCGCGCACCCGTCCCCGTCCCCGTCGTGAACCAATTCGACGGAGATGCTGCTGTAAAAACAGGGTTTCGTCGTGTTTGGGGCCGATGCGGGCAAAATCTCCGTCGAATTCGTTCGGGGCCGGTGTGGCTGGGACGCGGTCTGGGGATCGTGGAGACGGCCTAGCGCTGGGCGCCGGCGAAACCCTTGCTGCCGGTGAGCCAGTCGCGGATCGTGTCGCTGTGCTCGCCGAGGGCGGGCGGCGCGCTCGTGCGCGGCGCCAGCGGGGGCGTCCAGCTGACGGGGTGGCGGATCTGGCGGCCCACGGTGGCGCCGGAGGCATCCTGCACCTCGATCGTGGGTTCCAGCCCCAGCGACTCGGCGAGCTCGATGCCCTCGGCGATGGTGGCCACCTGCCCGGCCGGTACGCCGGCGTCGGTGAGCAGGTCCTGCCAGGACAGCGCCGGGGCCTCGGCGAGGCGCGCTTCGAGGAGGCGGACGAGTTCCTCGCGGTTGTGCACGCGGGCCGAGTTGGTCGAGAATCGCGGGTCGGTGGCGAGCCCCTCGTCGCCCAGCACCCGGGCGAGCTTGGCGAACTGGCCGTCGTTGCCGCAGGCCACGGCCAGCGGCCCGTCCGCGCAGGCGAGAAGCTGGTAGGGCACGATCGACGGATGCCGGTTGCCCATCCGGCCGGGCACCACCCCCGCGCCGAGGTACGCCTGCGCCTGATTCGCGAGCGCCCCTTGCAGGCTCGACAGCAGATTCACTTCCAGCCGCGCGCCCAGGCCGGAGGCCGCGCGGGCGTTCAGGGCCGCGAGGACGCCGATGGTCGTGTCCTTCGCGGTGAGCACGTCGACGAGGGCGACGCCCACCTTCATCGGACCAGTCTCATCCCCGGTGACGCTCATCAGCCCGCCCAGAGCCTGCACCATGAAGTCGTAGCCGAGCAGGTCGGCCCCTCCGGCGCTGCCGAACCCGGTGATCGAGGCGTAGACGAGGCCGGGGTTCTCCGCCTTGAGGCTCTCGTAGCCGAGGCCGAGTCGGTCCATCCCCCCGGGCTTGAAGTTCTCGACCAGCACGTCGGCCTTCAGCGCGAGCGCCCGGGCGACGGCGAGGTCAGCCTCGTCGGTGAGGTCGAGGCAGAGGGATTCCTTGTTGCGGTTGACGCTCTCGAAGTAGGTGGCCCCCGTCGCGGAGAAGGGCGGACCCCAGCTGCGCGTGTCGTCGCCCCTGCCGGGCCGCTCGACCTTGATCACCCGGGCACCGAGGTCGGCCAGCGTCACCGTGGCGAGCGGACCCGCCAGCACCCGGGAGAAGTCCGCGACCAGGATCCCGTCGAGCGGCCTCGAGAGTGCACGCTGGCTGTCATCGACCTGACTGGGCACGGATGCTCCGTTCGCTTGCGGGGTGGTTCCGGTTCTGGTGCCGGTGGTTGTTCGGGCGGCGCGGTGCCGGTGGTTTCCCTGAATCTAGTGGCGCGTCAGAGCCGTTTCATTGGACGGATCATCCACAGCTTAGATAGGTATGCCCGGTCGCGGGGACATCCGGTGCACGGATGCCGCGCGGCAGGCTCCGGGGACGCGGGCATCGGGGACGCGCGCATCCGCGGCCCTCGCCACCCCGCCGCTCGCGCCGCGATCGCCACATCCGGTCGAGATCGTCCCGCACGCGTGGCGAACTCGACCGGAACAGGCGAACTCGGCGACCGCCCGCGGCCGAGCCGCCTCTCAGCTGCGGGGCTACTCGACTGCGGTCACCGTGTACACCGCGGCCTGCTCGGGCGCGAGCAGCGGCGCGGGCAGCCCGACCTGCGCCAGCACTCCCCCGGTCAGGGTCACAGCACCACCACCACCACCACCAGCACCTGCACCTGCACCAGCACCAGCACCAGCACCAGCGGCAGCACCAGCACCAGCACCAGCGGCACCGAACGAGCCCCCACCCGCCAGCCAGGCCGGCGGCGCATCCTGGATCACGCGCGGGGGCGCACCGATCGTGAGCGGCTCGACCCGGTAGGTGAGCTCGGGCGCGAGTCCCGGAAACCGTAACCGCTCGGGCAGGGCGGAGCGCGGGGCAGCCAGCGCCACATACGCAAAGACGGCCGCAGCCCGGTCGGGCGAGACGACCCCGTGCAGCTCCAGGGCCGGGTCGCTCGGGTCGGCCCGCACGATCGTTCCGGTGTGCAGCAGCCCGCGGAGTTGCTTGTACCGGGTGATCCAGTCGGCGATCTGCGCACGCTCGGACTCGATCGCGCGGGTCAGGTCCCACTCGATGCCGGCGCTGCCGAAGAGCGCCGTGGCCAGTCGGAAGCTGAGCTCCGAGGTGCGCCCGGTGGTGTGCGCGGTAGCGGCGCCCAGGTGACCGCCGAGGTATTCGGGCGGCACGAGCACACTCGTGTAGCGCTGGATCTGCTGCCGCTCCAACGGGTCGTTGGTGTCGCTGGTCCAGACCCGGTCCACGCGCTCGAGGATACCGAGGTCGATGCGGGCTCCCCCCGACGCGCAGGACTCGATCTCGACACCCGGATGCGCCGCCCTCACCCGGTCCAGCAGCCGGTACAGCGCGGCGGTCTGCCGGTGCGCCGACCCGGCCAGCAGGTCGCGGTTGTGGTCCCATTTCAGATATGCGATCGGGTACTCGGCGAGCAGGGCCGCGAGCCGGTCGAATACCCAGGCTGCGGCATCCGGGTTGCTGAGGTCGAGCACCCGCTGGAAGCGCCAGGTCAGCGCCGATGACGGCAGCGACGACCGAGGCCCGGCCGACCCCCGAGACCCAGCCGGCCCGAGCACCCAGTCCGGGTGCGCCCGGGCGACGTCGGAGTCGAGGCTGATCATCTCGGGTTCGATCCACAGCCCGAAATCCATGCCGGCCGCACGCACGTGATCGACCAGCGGATGCAACCCGTCTGGCCAGGCGACCGGGTCGACGAACCAGTCGCCGAGGGCACGCCGGTCGTCGGTGCGGCCGGTGAACCAGCCGTCATCGAGCACGAACCGTTCCACGCCGACCGCGGCCGCGGCGTCAGCCAGCCGGGTCAGGGTGGGCAGGTCATGGTCGAAGTACACGGCCTCCCAGGTGTTCAGCACGACCGGGCGCGGCCCGGACGCGGCCCCGGAGAGGGTCGACCAGGACCGGATCCACGGATGCAGCCGAGCCGACAGCCCGTCGAGTCCGGCCGCCGAGTACACGGCCACGGTCCACGGGGTCGTGTGGCTCGCACCGGGCGCGACCCGCACGTCGCCGGGCGCGAGAAGTTCGCCGCTGCCGAGCACCGAGTAACCCAGCGGGCTGTTCTCGGCCCAGACGCGTTTGTCCCCGCTCCAAGCCAGGTGGGTGGCCCACGTCTCGCCGGTGCGGAAGCCAAACCCGGGGGTGCCGGCCACGCTCAGGTAGGGGTCGTCGTGGCCGGGCCGCCCGTGCCGGGACTCGCGGCTCCAGACGCCCTGGCCGAGCAGGGCGCGCTGCGGCCGGCGTTCGTGCGTCCACAACCCGGTGAAATCGAGGATCTCCCTCGCCCGGCCCGGAACGGGCAGGATGACGTCGAGGGACCCCAGTTCGAACGGAGCGGTGGCCGCCGTGTTGGTGAGCGTGTGGCGCAGTCGCAGCACGCCCTCGACCGAGAGTTCGAGGTCGGTACGTACGGCCAGCTCGGCCGCGGCATCCGTCAGCGAGATCGCAAGCGCCTGGGTGCCGGGCGAGACGGCGTCACCCGACCGCACCGAAACGGGCCCCACGCCGGCCAGGCGCAGGTCGAGGTCAGCGGCGGCCGCGCCGCCCCCGCCGCGCAAGCCACCCCCGCCACCCTCGCTGAACCGGAATCCGCTGATCCCGGGGCGCCCGCTCCAGCCGTCCGAGACGGTCGGCAGCAGGGTCAGCCGCAGGGGCAGGTCGATCGAGCTCGGCGGAATCGCCGGAACGGATGCGTCGGCGAGCACCGCGAGCATCTCACCGGAGAGGTCGCCCAGATCGGCGCCCCAGTGCACGATCACGGGCACACCCGTGCCGCGGGCGTCCAGCACAAGGCTGGTGCCCGCGGCACGGAGGTAGGGAATCGACGACACTGAGGCCTAACGCTACTTGTTGACCGGGATCGACTGCGCTTCGAGGGCGCTGATCGTGCTCTTCTGGGCGCTCGTGAGAGCATCCGTCAGAGTCCCGCTGCCGGTGACGGCACCCTTGAAACCGTCGGAGGTGTCGTTATAGACCTGCGTCATGGTCGGGCCCCAAATGAAGTCGGGTGAGACCTGGTCGGATGCCTCGGAGAACACGTCGTAGATGGGCTGGTTGCCGTAGAACTCGACGCCTGCCTTGAGGGCGGGCAGCTCGAGGCCGGACTTGGCGGCCGGGTACAGGTTGGCCGACTTGTTCAGCATCGTGAGCGCCTCGTCGGAGGTGTTCAGCCACAGCGCGAACTGGGCCGCCTCATAGGGGTGCTTCGAGCCCTTGAAGACCGCGGTGGACGAGCCACCCCAGTTGCCGGCGGCCTTGTCACCGGCAGCCCACTGCGGGGACAGGGCGACGGACCACTTGCCGGCGGTGTCCGGAGCGCCGCTGGCGATGGAGTTCGCACCCCAGGCCGCGGAGTTCCAGGTCCAGTCCGAACCGGAGTTGTAGGCGTTGTTCCACTCGTCGGTCCACGGCGGGTTGGTGGAGACGAGGTCGCGGTCGATCAGGTCCTGCCAGTAGGCGGCGACCTTGACGGATTCGGGGCTGGTCAGGTCGACCGTCCAGTTCTCACCGTCGTTCTTGAACCAGCTTCCGCCGGCCTGCCAGACGAAACCGGCGAACTGGTTGATGTCGCTCTGCGAGAAGTTGGTGATGTACCCGCCGGTGGCGCGCACCTTCTCGGCTGCGACCGCGAACTCGTCCCAGGTGGTGGGGATCGCAATGTTGTTCGCCTCGAACAGGTCGGCGCGGTAGAACATGGCCATGGGGCCCGCGTCCTGCGGGATCGCGTAGACGGACTTGTCCTCGCCGAAGTTGACCTGGCCCCAGGTCCAGTCGACGAAGTCGCTCTTCGCCTCGAGCACACCCTTGCAGGCGGCGAGGTCGGTCAGGCCGTCCTGCACCCGGAAGTTCGGCAGTGCGTCGTATTCGATCTGGCCGAGGTCGGGCGCGTTGCCGGCCTTGAGCTGGTTGAAGAAGTTCTGGTACGTGCCGCCGTTGCCGTTCGGGCCGGTCTGCACTTTCACCTGAACGTCGGGGTTCTTTTCATTCCGTACCTTGGCCACGTCTTCCATGCCGGGGATCCAGGTGGTGAAGGTGAGGTCGACCTTGCCCGTGGCGGGGGCGCAGTCGGCGCCGGCCGAGGTCGTGGACCCCGCCGCGCAGCCGGTCAGGGCGACCGTTGCGGCGGTGAGCAAGGCGACAGCGGCTGCTCTCTTCTTGATTCGCATTGTTCTTCTTTTCTCTTGGGAGGGGTGGGGAGGGGAGGTAAAGAGAGGGACCGGCTACTTCACCGAACCGGCACTGAGCCCGTTCTGCCAGAAGCGCTGGAGCAGCAGGAAGATGATGATCAGCGGGATGATCGAGAGCAGGGCCCCGATCAGCACGTAGTCGCGCAGCACCGGAATCTGGTTCACCTGGGAGTTCCAGGCGTAGAGGCCGAGCGTGACCGAGAACAGGGTTTCGTCGCGCAGCATGATCAGCGGCAGGAAGAAGTTGTTCCAGATGGCGACGAACTGGAAGAGGAAGACGGTGATCAGGGCGGGCACCATCATGCGCACCGAGACGGTGAAGAAGGTGCGCACCTCGCCGGCCCCGTCGAGGCGCGCCGCCTCGATCAGTTCGTCCGGCACGCTGGCCGACGCGTAGATGCGGGCCAGGTAGACCCCGAACGGGCTGACCAGGCTGGGCAGGAACACCGACCAGAACGTGTTGGTGAGGCTGATCTGGCTGAAGATCAGGAACAGGGGCAGCGCGAGCGCGGTGGCGGGCACCAGCACCCCGCCGAGCACGACGTTGAAAATGAGTTCGCGACCCGGGAAGTTGTACTTGGCGAGGGCGTAGCCGCACATGCCGGCGATGATGGTGCCGATGGCGGCGCCGAGGCCGGCGTACAGGGCGCTGTTGAGCATCCATTTGAGGTAGACGCCGTCGCGGTAGGCGATCAGGTTGCCGATGTTCGTGAACAGGGAGAAGTCGGCGAACCAGAGCGGGTTCGTGGTGTTGAACTGGGACCGGTCCTTGGTGGCCGCCACCAGCAGCCACCAGATCGGCACCAGGAAGTAGAGCGTGAAGACGCCCATCACGATCATGGCGCTGACCCGGGCGAACGGGCTCTCGCGCTGGGCTTTGGGGGCCACGCCCTGGGGCGTGCGGCTGCCGCGTTTTCGTCGCGCGGGGGTGGTGACGGTGCTGATCGAGGTGCTCACTGGACTTCCTTCCGCTGCGTGAACTTCAGGAACGTGAACGAGAGGATGAACGTGGCCAGGGCCAGCACCACAGAGAAGGCGGCGGCGAGGTTGAAGTTCGGGATCGACGAGGTGGAGTAGACCGTGAGGTTCGGGGTGAACGTGCTGGTCACGGCGGAGCTGAAGCTGCGGAAGACCTGCGGTTCGGCGAGCAGCTGCAGGGTGCCGATGATCGAGAAGATCGCGGTCAGGATGATGGCCGGCATGATCAGCGGGATCTTCACCGACCAAGCGATGCGCACCTGGCCGGCCCCGTCGAGCCGGGCGGCCTCGTAGAGCTCGGTCGGGATCGCCAGCAGGGCCGAGTAGATGATCAGCATGTTGTAACCCACGAAGACCCAGGTGACGACGTTAGCGATGGCCCAGAGAACGAGGTCGGCCGAGAGGAAGTTGATGTTCTCGGTGACGGCGCTGAACGGCGACAGGTTGGGCGAGTAGAGGTAGCCCCACATGATCGCCGCGATGACGCCCGGCACCGCGTAGGGCACGAAGAAGGCCAGCCGGAAGAATTTCTTGCCGCGCACGAGCGGTGAGTCCAGCAGCAGGGCGAACAGCAGCGCAAGGCCCAGCATGATCGGCACCTGCACGACGCCGAAGGTGAGCACCCGGCCGATGGATGTCCAGAACGGCCCGTTCTGGAACACCAGGATGTACTGGGTGAGCCCGCCGAAGACCTCGGTGGCCTTGCCGAAGGTGCCCTCGCGCTCGATCACGAGCAGCGACTGGTAGATCGCGTAGCCGATCGGGACCAGGTAGAACAGGGCGAACAGGGTGCCGAACGGGAGCACGAAGGCGAGAATCGCGCCGAGGTGCGGCACGGGCTGCCTGGGTTGTTTGGAGGCCGGGGCTTTGGCGGCCCGTGACCTCTTCTGGCGGGCGACGCTGCCCGGGGCATCCGTGAGTGGAACGACGGGTGCGCTCATGATGCGGGGTCCTCTCTGATCACGCGAACGGCACCGGCCGGAACTCGAACAATACGGTTGACGGGTTCGCCGGTGACGAGTTCACGGCCGGAGGCCGGCAGGTCGATGTCGTCCTCGCCGTGGTTGATGATGAAAAGATAGGTCGCGGCGGCGCCGGCGCGGCGCACGACCTCGATGGTTCCGGGGCTTTCGGGGCCGACCGCGGTGACGCGGGCCTGCTGGCAGATCGTGCGCAGCAGGTCGGTCAGGGCGCCGGCCTCCAGCGCGGTGGCGACGTACCAGGCGTCGCCGGCGCCGTGCCGGTTGCGGGTGATGGCCGGGGTGCCCGGAAGCGGCCCGCCCCGGTAGCGGGCGATCACCTCGGCGCCGGTGCTGCGCAGTCGCTCAGTCCAGAGGCTCGCGGATGCGCCGGAGTCGAGGCCGACCACGTGGCCGGGCAGCAGCGGGGAGAATTCCTCGACCGTGACGCCGAGCAGACCGCGGAAGGCGCCGGGGTAGCCGCCCGGGCGCACCCGGTCGTCTTCGTCGACGATGCCGCTGAAGAAGGTGACCAGGGCGTGGCCGCCGGCCGCGACGTAGGCGGTGAGGTTATCCGCCTCGGCGTCCGAGACCAGGTACAGGGCCGGGGCGACGACGAGGCGGTACCCGGAGAGGTCGGTGCCGGGGGCCACGATGTCGACCGTGACGCCGAGCCGGTGCAGGGCGGCGTAGGCGGCGTGCACCTGCTCGAGGTAGCGCACCGACTGGGACGGGCGGGATTCGCCGTCGCCGGCCCACCAGGCTTCCCAACTGAAGAGGAGTGCGGCATCCGCCACGACCGTGCTCCCGGTGATCTCGCCCAGCCGGTCGAGGGTTTCCCCCAGGGCGACGACCTCGCGCCAGAGCGCGGTATCGGTGCCCGCGTGGGGCACCAGCGCGGAGTGGAATTTCTCCGAACCCTGCAGCGAGGCCCGCCATTGGAAGAAGCAGATGCCGTCGGCCCCGCGGGCGACGTGGGCCAGGGAGTTGCGGGTCATCTCGCCGGGGGCCTTGGCCAGGTTGTGCGGCTGCCAGTTGACGGCGCCGGCCGCCTGCTCCATCAGGAGCCACGGCTGCCCGCCGGCGAGTCCGCGGGTGAGGTCGGCGGCGAACGCCAGCTCTGTGGCCGGGTCGGCGAGGCGGTGGTCGAGGTAGTGGTCGTTGGCGACGATGTCGACCTCGGGGGCCCAGGTCCAGTAATCGAGGTTGCGGATGTGGGAGGTGACCATGAAGTTGGTGGTCACGGCGACGTCGGAGTGGCGGCGCAGCACGGCGGTCTCGCGGCGGTAGTAGTCGAGCAGTTCGGCGGAACTGAACCGGTGGAAATCCAGCACCTGGCCGGGGTTGCGGCTGGAGAGGGTGAGCCGCGGGGTGAGGATCTCGGCCCACCGGCCGTAGCGCTGGCTCCAGAACGAGGTGCCCCAGGCGGAGTTCAAGGCCTCGATCGTGCCGTAGCGCGCCTGCAGCCAGAGCCGGAACGCGGCGGCGGTGTCGTCGCAGTAGCAGAGCGCGTTGTGGCAGCCCAGCTCGTTGGACACGTGCCAGAGGGCGACCGCCGGGTGGCGGCCGTAGCGCTCGGCGACCTTCTCTACCAGTGCCAGCGCGTGCTCGCGGAAGATCGGGGAGCTCGGGCACCAGGCCTGGCGCCCGCCGGGGTAGCGGGTGGTGCCGTCCTCCACGACCGGGAGGATCTCGGGATGCAGGGTGCTCAGCCACGGCGGCGGCGACGAGGTGCCGGTGCCGAGGTTGACCCGGATGCCGTTGGCGTGCAGCAGTTCGATGATCGTGTCGATCCGGTCGAAATCGTACTCCCCCGGCCGCGGCTCGACCTGCGACCAGCCGAAGATGTTGATCGCGACCAGGTCGACGCCGGCCTCGCGCATCAGCACGACGTCTTCGGCCCAGACCTCGGGCCCCCACTGCTCCGGGTTGTAGTCGCAGCCGTAGGCGACGCCCTCGTGAACGAACGGGGTGGCCGAGGCCGATCCGGTCGACGTGGCTGCTCGCGAGTTCATGGTGCTCCCTGCTGTGCTGTGCCAGCTCTGCTGGCTGTGTTGATTGACTGGCTGTGTTGATTGACTCTGTGAACGTGCACAGAGTCGGGAGCAAAAACGCGCCGTTGGGTTTTCTGTGAACGTACACAGAGTACGAACTCCCTGGCCGCCGTGTCAAGCGTCGGGTTCCTCGGCGCGCGTTACAGTTATCGAATGGTGACAATTCCGTCTCGGCGCCGACGCGCGACAATCCACGATGTCGCCGTGGAAGCCGGCGTGTCCCGCGGCACGGTGAGCCGGGTGATCAACGACGAGCCGTACGTCTCGGCCGAGGCCCGCACCGCGATCGAGGCGGCGATCGAGAAGGTCGGCTATGTGCCGAACAACGCCGCCCGCAGCCTGGTCATGCAGCGCTCCCAGGCCGTGGGATTCATCGTGCACGAACCGCACTCGCTCTTCCTGGACGACCCCAACATCGGCGGCATCCTGCTCGGCGCCAATACCGTGCTCTCCCGCGCCGACTATCAGATGGTCAGCCTCGTGATCGATTCCCAGCGCGACACCGACCGCGTCGCCCGCTACCTGAGCGGCGGATTCGTCGACGGCGTGATCATCGTCTCCGCCCGCCACGAAGACCCGATGATCCGGGTGGTGCAACGCCTCGCGCTGCCGGCCGCGTTCGTCGGGCATCCGCCGGACCTCCGCCAGCTCCCCTTCGTGGGTATCGACAACCGCGCTTCGGCGCGCGCCATCACCGAGCGGCTGATGGCCACCGGCCGCAAACGCATCGGCATGATCGCGGCGGCCCTCGATCGAGACTCGGGAGCCGACCGGCTGGCGGGCTTCACGGATGCCCTGGGCCCGCGCTTCGACCCGGCGCTCGTCGCGCGGGTTCCGCTCTACACCTACTCCGACGGAGCCGACGGCATGCGCGCGCTGCTGGAGCGCGACCCCGGCATCGACGGCGTTTTTGCGGCCTCCGACGCCGTCGCGGCCGGGGCGCTCGAGGCGCTCCGCGACGCGGGGCGCAGCGTGCCCGGCGACGTCGGCATCGTCGGCTTCGACGACAGCTCCTGGGCGCTCCGCACCCAACCGCACTTATCCACCGTGCACCAGCCGGCCTTCGGCCTCGGCGCGGCGGCGGCCGAGTGCGTGCTCGGCCAGCTGCGGGGCGAGGCCCAGCCGGTCGGCGGCATCCTGCTGGATACCCCCATCGTCTGGCGCAACTCGGCCTGATCGCCGGTCGGGGGCACACTGGAAGCATGGTTCGCAAACAGGCTCTCGTGCGCGGGATGGTGCAGGCCGTCGGATTCCGGTATTACACCCAGTCGGAGGCGCGCCGGCTGGGCCTGTCCGGGTTCGTGCGCAACCGGATGGACGGCTCGGTGGAGGTCGACGCGGAGGGCGACGCGGCATCCGTTTCGGAGTTACTCGCCTGGCTGGCGCACGGGCCGCCCTCCGCGGTGGTCGAGTCGATGCAGGTGACCGACCTGGCGCCGCGCGGCGAGAACGGATTCCACATCGCCTATTGACCGGCGCCTATTGACCGGCCGCGCTGACCGGCCCGCGCTGCGGATTCAGCGGCCGCTCCCGATGCTGGCGTAGCGTGGAAGCATGTGCGCGCGAGCATCCGACCCCGCTCGGACGGAACGGGCGGCGCGCCAACCCCCCACGGCGCCGAGAACGTCGGCCCAACGCGCCCTGCCGGCGGCCCCCAGCCGTGCCGCGCTGCCTCGCACGGTCGCCCTGCTGCCGTTGCGCCGGGCGTTCGGCATCGGCCGCCTGCTGCTCGCGGCGACCGGCGTCGTCGCGCTGCTGGGGTATTTCGATTACGTGCTCGGCTTCGCGACCTTCGCGGTGTACAACTATTTCAGCTACTTCACCGTGCAGAGCGCCATGGCCGCGGTCGTCGCGTTCGTGGCCGGAGCCCTGGTCGCATTCCGCCATGCGACCGACCCGGCCTGGCTCGACTGGTTCCGGCTGCTGGTGACCACCTACATCATGGTGTCCGGCATCGTATTCCTGACCATCGTCATCCAGTCATCCTCGCGCGACTACACAATCGAGGTGCCCTGGTCGAGCCAGCTGCTGCACTTCTGGATTCCGACGATCGCCCTCGTCGACTGGTTGACGGATGCCGGCAAGGCCCGCCTGCCGTGGAAACTCCTGGCCTGGGTGCTCGTTCTGCCCAGCATCTGGGGCGTGTTCACCCTCGTGCGCGGGTCGATGGTGGGCTGGTACCCCTACTTTTTCCTCGACCCGGTGCAGGTCAGTGGTCCGTTGGAAACCGTGGTCTACTGCCTGATCGCCGTGCTGCTGTTCACCGGGATCGCGGCGATCCTGATCGCCACCTCCCGGCTGCCCTCCCAGCCCTGGCACCGCCCCCGGCCGGAGTCGGGGTCACAGCAGCGCTGAGATGCGAGCGGCGAGCGGTTACAGCGGGATGAAGGTGTATTCGCTGGTCATATGCTCGATGCGGCATGCGCCACAGTAGAGCACTCCGGATGCCTGCATGGCGAGTACCCGGGGCGAGCACTGCACCACCTTGGGCCCGCAGCAGGGCGAAATCACCATGTACGCGCCGGGAGCGGTGGGCGAATGGCCGCTCAGGCCTCGGATGTGGTGGGTGCCTTCGCAAGGCAGGTCGGAGTCAAAGTCGAGAAGAATGACGGATTCGAGATCCAGCAGGGTATCCATGGGAACACAGCAATCATGCGGTAGAACAGATGTGGTGCAGTCGCGGGCGAGCGGGGCATCTCAGTGGCGACCGCACTGGATGGTCGACGGTACGAAACGGGCCGGTTGACGAACCGGGGTTACTCCCCCGAACGGAATCCGTCGGCAACGCCAGTCGGGGTAACGACTGGACCTCTGAGCCGGCACCGGGGCGGAGGTCACCACCACGGACCGTACCTGCATGAAACCGGCCCTCGAAAGGGCCATTCTTCACCGACTGGACGTTGGCAGGAGTGTACACCACGAAACCCGGAATCGCGCGGGGTTGACTGCGGCGATTCTAAAGTTTTTTTGACACGCGTTTCGCGGTTTCACGGTGCGGCCCGGGGTTTCGCGTCCGGCGAATCCGACTGTTTTATTTCGGCGCTGGGGTGGGTGTCGCGGTGTCCATCGGGGAGACGAAGGGCACCAGGCTGGCCAGCGCCGCGGCCAGGAATTCGTCGTCTCCGACCTCCGCCAGGCGCAACGCGGTTTCCGCGGCGACCAGCCCGACCAGGACCGGTTCGCCGGTGAAGGGCACCATGTTGATCCAGACCCGGAAGTCATCGTCGCCGCCGACCGTGGTCCAGAGCGGGGCGTCCGTGTCCCAGAACGGCTCGGCGAACTGCAGCCAGATCTTGTCGAGGGTGCCCATGCCGAGCGCGGCGATGGCGCCGCGGTGCGCGAACGGCAGCGGCGGGTCGAACTCCATCACCTTGGTCTTCAGCACGCCCAGCGGCACCGTGACGATGACGCGGTCGGCGCCCAGCGATTCGCCGTTGCCGAGGCGCAGACTGGCGCCGCTCTCGCCGTAGGCGATCCTGGTGACCACGCTCGAGCCGAGCAGGTCGATACCCTCCAGGAGAGCGTCGAAGAGACCGTTGAAGCCGCCGAGAACGAGGCGGTCCTCGTCGAGGCCGGGCGCTGCCGGGGTGTACCAGCCGGACTGGTCGTCGACGGCGGCCCCGGAGTTCAGGGCGAGCACGGTGGTGATCTCGTAGTCCAGCCAGTCGGCGTCGGAAACGCCGGTGTCGGCATCCGTCGTCGACAGCTTGGACGCGCCCGAATCGGCGAGGGCCCGGGCCACGGACACGTCTGCGGGCTGGTCGGCGGCCCAGGCGAGGGCCGCGTTCACGGCTTGGGCGCCGGTGTCGGGCACGGGCACGACGAGGCCGTCGGAGGTGCGCGTCTCGGAGGTGCGGGAGAAGGGGGCCGTGATGACGCCGAGGCCGATGAGTTCTTCGTCGAGGGTGGTGGTGCCGCTGGCGCGCACGACGGATGCGCCGAGTTCGATCGGGAACGGCCACTTCTTGTCGGTGACGGTGTCGATGCGGCCGCCGATCCGGTCGCGCGCTTCGACCACGACGACGTCGAAGCCGGCGTCCTTGAGTGCTCGCGCCGCGGTCAGCCCGGCGATTCCGGCGCCGATCACGGCGATCCGCTCCCCGGCCGTGGCGACTGCCTGCACGTCTCGGGCGGCCCGCATGCCAGAGGCCCGGGCGCCCTGCACGGTGCCGGGCGCGTCGATCGAGGTGGCCTCGCCGGCGAGGAACAGGCGGCCGTCGACCGGGGTCGCGAGCGCCTCACGCTGCTCGGGGGTGGCGCCGACGGCGGGAAAGCTGAAGGAGCCGCGCGCGAACGGGTCGGCCGACCAGGAGGTGCGGCGCACGTTCTCCGGTTTAGGCACCAGCGAGGGGGTCGGCGTGGGCGACGGGCTCACGGATGCCGTGGGCCGGGGGCTCGGCGGAACGCACGCGGTGAGGGCGACCAGGCTCAGTCCCGAGACCGAGCCGATCAGAAAGGTACGACGTTTCATGGCGTGTCCGCGTCAGGGGAATGGCACGCCGCTGTCGGCGCTGACGCTCTCCTTTCCGAGCTGGTCGGGCAGTACGTCCAAACTACCTCAGGCGCGGGGGCCGGGGCGGTAGGGCGCGGAGGTGGGCGGGCGGCGGGCGGGGTCGGATGGGTGCGGATGGCGGGCGGATGGCGGGCGGATGCGGATGGGTGCGGATGGCGGGCGCATGGCGGGCGGATGCGGATGGGTGCGGATGGCGGGCGGATGGCGGGCGGGGTCGGGTGGCGGGCGGCGGGTGGGTGCGGTTCGGGGGCCGGCCAGCCCGGATCCCGGCGGCCCGCTCGCGCTACCCGGGCGGCACCGGCAGTTGCAGGAAACCGTCCGTCAGCAGCTCACGCACCCTCGGCAGGAGGTCCGCGCTGAGCTCGCGCTGGTCGACCTCGAGCAGCTGGGCGAGCGCCGCGACGATGGAGCCGACGTCGAGGTCGCCATCGCAGGCGCCGACCAGCGCGGCGAGTGCGGTGTCCAGCGGGATCGACCGGCCGAAGCCGCTGCCCTGGTGCAGTGTCATCAGGGTCGGGTCTTCCTGGCCGGGCCAGTAGTGCCGCTCTTCCGTGACGTCGGGCGCGACGACGAGGCGGGCCCGGGCGAGGTGGGCGTCATCCGTGGCCGCCTGCCAGTCGTGGGCGGCCAGGCAGTCGGCGAGGTAGCTGCCGATTCCGGCCGGGTTGTGGCCGAGGGCGCCGGGGAGGCGCTCGAGGCGGCGCAGGCCGGGCCCGGGCGTGGCAGGCGTGGCAGGCGCACCGGGCACCCGAGCGGCGGCCGGCCGCCGAAGCAGAAGGTAGCCGAAGCCGACCTGTGTCACGCCGCGGGCCTCGAAATCGTCCAGCCAGGCGCCGTAGAGGCGGTCGAAGTCGGCGGTGTCGGCGCGGGTGCCGCCGTCGCGGATCCAGGTCTCGGCGTAGAGCGTGGGCGGCTGCACCTCCCGCTCGATGATCCACGCCTCGAGGGCCGCGGCATCCGTCGCCCGCACGGCCTCGTGCGAATTCGACGGAGATTTTGCTCCCGGAGGTGTCGCAGGTGGCGAATTCGAGCTGTTTGGGGCAAAATCTCCGTCGAATTCGTCAGGGCGCGCCGAAACCGCCGGGGTCGCCGTGATCGCCGAAGACGCAGGGTTCGACCGGCGCGACGAGGACGCCGGGGCGTCGAGCCAGCCCGCCAGGCGGTCGAAGGCGTCCTGGCGGGCGTGGTATTCCCAGTTTCCGAGCAACTGGGCCACGCCGTTCGGGGTGAGGTGGTCGGCCGCGCCGCGCACGACCGCCTCGACGAGGGCGTCGCCGACCATGCCGCCATCGCGATATTCGTAGCTCGGCACGCCCGCGACCCGCGGGGTGATCACGAACGGCGGGTTGGAAATGATGTGGTCGAACCGTTCCCCCGCCACCGGTTCGTACAGACTGCCCAGGCGGAACTCTATGTTGCCGATGCCGTTGAGCTCCACGTTCAAGGCCGCGAGCTCGAGTGCGCGTGCGGAGATATCGGTCGCGACGACCCGTTCGGCGTGCCGGGACGCGTGCATCGCCTGGATCCCGCACCCGGTCCCGAGGTCGAGCGCGCTGACCACTTCGGTGGGGATCAGCAGCCCGCTCAGGGTGAGGGATGCCCCGCCCACCCCGAGCACATGGCTCTCGCCGAGCGCGTGGCCGAGTGCGAGCTCGCCCAGGTCGGACGCGATCCACCAGCTTCCGGCGCCGTGCGCGTCCACAAAGGTGTACGGCCGCAGTTCGAGCAGGGGGCGGAGAGCGGCGTGGGACTCGTAGCCGGTGTCACCGGTGTCAGCGGTGTCACCGGTGTCAGCGGCATCGCCGGCATCGCCGGATCCGCCGGTACCGGCGTCGCCGACCGTGACGGATGCCGCGAGGCCGAGCTCCTCCGCCCCGGCGGCGCCCAGCGCAGGGAGGGCGGCGTCGAGGTCCGCACGGTCGACGGGCAGGCCGAGCACGAACAGCCGGGCCAGCGTGGCGCAGGGTTCGGTGTGCCCGAGCTTCTCCCGGAGGCCGGCGAGCGCCCGCAGCGCCGGAACCCGCTGATTGCGGCGCAGCGCGGCATCCGCTTCGATGCCCCACAGTCCGGTCAGGGCCGAGACCGAGTAGTTGGCGGTGGCGAGGTCGGAGCGGAGGCGGTCGATCAGTGCGGAAGTCACCAGTCCATTCAACTGCACCCGGACCGCACCCGAGCCGCTCGCTCGCCGCCCCATGGCCGCCCACTCGCCTGCCAGTCGGTCGCCGAACCGGCTTCCCTACCGGCGTTCCTCGGCCACGCTGTTGCCGCCGTCGACCACGATCGTCTGCCCGGTCACGTACGACGCGCCCGGCGAGGCCAGCCATGCGATGACGGATGCGACCTCCGCCGCTGTGCCGCTGCGCCCGACCGGCACAAGCGCCCCCTCGATCGCCTCGCTGTCCAGCTGTGACCCGGTCTGGATCCAGCCCGGCGCGACCGCGTTCGCGGTGATGCCGAGCAAGGCTTCGTCCACGGCGAGCGCCCGGGTGAGCCCGGCGAGTCCGGCCTTCGCCGCGGCATAGGTGAGGTCTCCGCGTGACGCCATCACCGGCCCGCTCACACTGGACACCGTGACGATGCGCCCCCAGGCGGCCGCGTGCATGAAGCCGATCACCGTGCGTGTCGCGTGGAAGGCGGTCGACAGGTTGATCGCGAGGCCGTGGTCCCACTCCCCCGCCTCGGTCGTGCTGATGTCGCCGTGCAGCATCTCGGCGTCCCCGACCGCGACCATGCCCGCATTGTTGACCAGGACCGTGGGAGCCAGCCCCGCGGTGGCGAGCGCGTCGACGAGCACGAGCGCGCCGGCCTCGGTGTCGAGGGTGCAGACGACGCCGGATGCCGGCACACCCATTGCGGACAGCTCGGCCACGCGCTCGTGCACCCGTTCGGTCGTGGCGGTGAGCACGACCTGTGCGCCCAACTCGCCGAGCATCCGTGCGGCGGCGAAGCCGATGCCCGAGGCGCTGCCGGCCCCGGTGACCAGGGCCGTGCGGCCGGTGAGATCCCAGGCGCCGGGAAGGGCGAAGACAGCGGGCAGACCGACAACTTCGGGGAGAGTCATGGCGTCATGCTAGCCGTTGCCGGTCCAGCCATCGGGATGGCGGCGAATTCTCCGGGAGTGCGTGGGTCGGGCCGCCCAGCGGTTCGACGGTCCGGGCGCGCCGATGCGGTGTGGCTAACTCAGGAGATTCGGGCTGCGGCGGCTGCGGACCCCCGTGTTTCCGGGGGCGGGCAGCCTCATGCGCAGGTTTTTCCTGAGTTGACCCCCGGCTCGCCACGCGACCGGCGCGACCTCGCCGGCGGGGATCATCCGTCGCCTCGGTGCATAACTCCTGCAGATTGGGATCCGAGTCGGGGGGCCGCCCGCGGATTCCCGGGAGATCTGGTCTCCACGTGGCCAAACTGCAGGAGTTATGCACGCATGGGACTGGGCTTCCGGGGCCGGGCACCGGAAGCCGCTCGTGCGCCGTGGCCAACTCAGGAGAAGAGTGGCATCGCGGCCGCGTCCCCCGCGGATTTCCGGGTGCCGACCGCGCCAGCCGCTGGTTTCTCCTGACTTGGCCCCACGGCACCGAACCGATCAGGCGAACGAGCCGGCGGGCTACAGCCAGCGGGCTACAGCCAGCGGGCTACAGCCAGCGGGCTACAGCCAGCGCATGGTGAAGGCGCGGGCGAGGACGGCGCTCGCCGGCGGGACGGCCAGCGCGCGCACGAAGCCGTTCCGCGCGCGGAGGCGCAGCCCCTGCGCTGGGCTTCCCATCGCCATATTGAAGCCGGCCTGGCGCGCGGCCATCCGGGCGCTGCGCCGGCGCCGGCGGTCGTAGTCGGCGAGCACGCCCGGACCGGACACCGGGTCCCGAAGCGCACGTTCCAACGCCGGGGCCAGCTGCAGCGCGTCCAGCCAGCCGAGGTTCATGCCCTGGCCTCCGATCGGACTGATCTGGTGGGCCGCGTCGCCCACGAGCACGACCCGGCCGGCCACCATCCGTCGGGCCAGTCGCTGCTGCACCGAGAAGGAGCTGGCCGCGGCCGAGGTTGCGGGCAGGTGCACACGGGTGCGGGATGCGACCATCGCGGCCAGGTCCGCGCTCGTCGCATCCGTGAGCAGGGTGGGAGTCATGGCCACCCAGCGGCGCCGGCCGCCCGGAAGCGGGAAGGACTCGACCACGCCGCCCTGCTCAAAGAACAGGATGGCCTCACCCGGGTGCTCGCCGGCATCGGGGAAATCGCTCATCAGGTAGGTCTCGCCTCCGGTGCGAGCCGTGCAGCGGATGCCGACCAGGTCGCGCAGCAGACTGCGGGCGCCGTCGGCCGCCACCACATACCGGGCCTCGAGCGTTTCGCCGGGTTCACGAGGCCCACCTGCTCCAGCTGCCTCAGTGGGCTCGCCGGCGCCACCGGCACCGGACCCCGACCCGGCCCCCGCAGTCTCGCCGGACCCACCGGGCGCGGCCGGGGCATCCGTGTAAACCTCGACGCGGTCGCCGCGGTCGCGCACCCCGGCCACGGTCACGCCGCCGCGGAACCGGCCGGGCGCCAGCTCCTCGAAGCGGGCGCGCAGCACCGCCTCGGTCTCGTACTGCGGCAGCGAGATCACGCGGTCGTGCCGGTCGGCCGTATCGGCGAAGACGAGGCGTCCGAGGGTGCGCCCGCCCGAACGCACGAGGCCGCCGCGGATCCGCACCGCCCGGTCGATCACCGCGTCCGCCACCCCCAGTTGTTGCAGGGCACGCAGCGACGGCGGGTGGATGCCGATGGCCCGCGACCGCAGCGACGGCTCCGCCCGCTTCTCCAGCACCTCCACGTCGAGGCCCCGCACGGCCAGCAGCCCGGCGAGCAGGATCCCCACCGGGCCGCCGCCAACCACGATCACGTCCCGCACCGGTCGCCCGCTCCCCGGCCCGCCCTCTTCCGACAGTGCCCGTTCCGGTCGAGAGTGCCCGTCGCGCCGGTCACTCTCGACCGGAATGGGCACTGTGGCGGCCGGAGCCGGCCACCGCAGCACGAGGCGCGACGGATGCTCCCGCGTCACCCGCCAGCCCGGCGGAACCACCGCGCGCAACTCGGCCGCCGTGAAACTGCGCCGAATCGACGTGAGCCCGTCGTCGCGGATGAACGACCGGCGGAACAACGGCCAGGTGCCCAGACCGAATCCGAGGTACGCGAACCGGCTGCGCTCGATGTCGGCGTGCAACACCCGCCCGACACCAGCACCGGCACCGGCACCGACACCGACACGAGCACCAGCACCGGCACCAGCACCGGCACCGGCACCAGCACCGACACGAGCACGAGCACCGCCGCCGCCGCCGCCGACCAGACGCTTCGAATCGGCCAGCAGCCCGCCCAGCTGCTCCCCGGTGAGGTGGTGCAGCACGTGGTTGGAGACCACGAAGTCGAACACCAGGCCCTCGGCGACCAGCGCCGAGCTCAGCGCCCGCCGGAACGTGAGCCCCGGCAACGGCGGCAGGCCGGTCGCGTAGGCGTGCGCGCGGACATCCGGATCGATCGCCGTCACCCGCAGGCGCAGGCCGTCGCGCGCGGCCCACCGCGCCAGCGCCCGCGCCATGTCGCCGCCGCCCGACCCGATGTCGAGCAGCGTACGCTCCTGGGTGGAAGACAGGGTCGGCCGGATCTCGCGCCGGTACATCCCGCGCCAGCCCGACACGACCGCGTTCACGTACTTGAAGTTCGCGTACGTGTTCGTCAGCCGGTCCGGGTCGCAGTCCGGGTCGTCCATGATCTCGACGGCGTCGCTCGCACGCAGCCCCAGAGTTCGCAGCCCCAGAGAACGGATGCCCACGCCGCTATCCGGCGGTGACGGTCATCAAGCCGGATTCAACCGTCAGCCCTGGCCCGAACGCCATGGCGCAGACCCGTTCTCCGTCGGTCGCGTCCGGGGAATCCATGATCGCCTTGAGCACGAACAGGATGGTGGCGCTGCTCATGTTCCCGTAGTTGCGAAGGGTCTCGCGTGAGGGCACGAGCTGCGCCTCGCTGAGGCCCAGCTTGGCCTCGGTCTTGTCCAGGATGCTGCGCCCGCCCGGGTGGATCGCCCAGTGCGCGATCGCCGTGGCGGGGGTGTCGGCGAGCGCGGGCGGCGCCACCAGAGTCGCGACCGACCCGGCCGCGGCGTCCCCGCCCACCGCCGGCGCGAGCACCGCCGGCGCGAGCACCGCCGGCGCGAGCACCGCCGCGAGCTGGGCGTCCCGGGCGAACAGCGGTGCCAGGGCGCCCTCGATGTGCTGGTCGATGATGTGCGGCACGTAGGTGCTGAGGATCATCTCGAACCCCTCGTCGCCGATCTTCCAGGCCATGTCCTCCTCGCCGATGGGGGTGATGACCGTCTCGAACAGGTCGAGGTTGAACGCCTTCTCACCCGGCTCGGGGGGCCGGGCGCTGACGATCCCCGCGGCCGCCCCATCCGAGAACAGCGACGAGGCCACGATGGTGTCGGGGTCGTCGGAGGTGCGCAGGTGAAGCGAGCAGAGTTCGGCGCTGACGACGAGAACCACGGCGGTGGGATCGGCCTCGACGAACTGCTTCGCCGTGCGCAGCGCCGGCATCGAGGCGTAGCAGCCCATGAATCCGAGGTGGTAGCGCTGGGTGGCCGGGCTCAGCCCCAGCTCGCGTACGAGCATGTAATCGGGGCCCGGCGCGAAGAAGCCGGTGCAGGACACCGTGACAACGTGCGTCACATCGGATGCCTCGATGCCGGGACAGGCCGCGAGCGCGCGGCGCCCGGCTTCCACGAAGAGTTTGGTCGCCTCGACGATGTAGAGCTCGTTCCGCACCCGGGTGCTGGGTCGGAGCAGCCGCTGCGTCGCCGGGTCGAAGAACTGCGGGTCGGTCACCTCCGATTCCCGGGCGGGTGTGTCCAGGGTGAGTTCGTCGATGACGCTGTGCCGGGTGTCGATGCCCGACAGATTGAAGGAGACCGTCACCAGCCGTTTTCCGAGTCGGCTGAGATCCGGCTGCGACGCGAACACGTCGCGCACCTGCTCCTGGATCAATACTGTCGGCGGAACCACGGTCTGCAGCGCTCTGAGGGTGACGGACATGCCCTCAGTGTTACACGCAGGCCAGCCGCCCACACCCCCGGGACACGCGATGACGCGGACGGCACACGAGATGCTCAGCCGCCACGAAACCGATCGGCGCCGGCCTACGGCAGGCGCGAGAACAGCCGGGTGCCCGCGAACGCGACGCCCAGGCCCGCGGCGACGATCGCCGTGACACCGCCGATGTAGGCGATCAACGGGCCGGGGGTCTCGCCGAAGGCCCGGAAGTACGTGACCAGGAAGGCGGCCGCCGCCACGACGGCGAAGGGAACCAGAATCCGGAGCTGGACGCGGCCGCCCACGCCGGCCGATCCGCCGCGCGCGGCGGTCGACGCCCACGGCCCGCGGGTCAGCACGAGGCCGGCGACGCAGCCCCACACGGCCACCACCAGCAGCGCCGCGATCACGTCGCTGGGCCGGTGCCAGCCGTTGGCCAGTGTGGCCACCCCGGCGGCGATGGCGAACCCCGAACCGCCGAGTGCGGCCAGCCAGCGCGTGCGGGGGCTCGCTACCAGAAAGATGGCGAGAGCGGATGCCGCGGCCACGGTCGTGTGCCCCGACGGGAACGAGTTCCCGTCGTACCCTTCCACACCCAGGTCGGGCCGAGAGAGCAGCCCGCCCTTGAGCAGCTGGGTGGTCAGCACGGCCGCCAGCGCCGCGCCGAAGGCGACGATCAGAGTCTTGCCGTTGCGGCGCACGGCCGTGACGATGCCGGCGAGCACCAGACCCGCGACCACGGAGACCAGGGGCAGAGCATCAAGCAGCTGCTGCGCGAGCGGGGTCACGCTGCGGCGTCCGAACTCGGCGCCGTCGAAGGCGAGCTGGTCCATGGTCTGGCCGGCGAGGGTGCGCACGAAGAACAGGTAGATCCCGGTGAACACCAGGATGGCGGTGATCATTCCGGCCAGATAGCGAACGGGGCTGATCGTTGACGAGGTGCGCACATTCCACCTTCGCACGGCCCGCCTGGGGAAGCACCATCGAGCGCTCTTGACTCGGCAGGGGTCGGCGTACCGTTGAAATTTGAGAAAAGGTCATGGACTGGGCTGGTTCCAGCGAAAAGAGAAGACGAAGCGCGAGCCGGAACCGGGTGGTTTCACCGGTCTCGAAGGCGACTTCGAGGCGGAGCGGCGCCGCGCGGCCGCCGCCGCCCATGAGCCCACGCAGGCCTACGAGAACGACAGCCTGGACAAGCCCGTCTTCCCCGACTCGACCTCCGGATTGACGTACCCGTAGCCATCCATCGCGCAGGAAGCCCTTCGCTGAGCGCGAACAGAACGGGACCCTGGGCCGATTGCGGCACCGCTCAAGCGCGGTTACATTGGCAATAGTTGAGCGCCCAAGACTCAACTCTGGAAGCAAACCGCCCAAGAACCAGCCGGACCTCCGGTTCGATCCGACGATCTGACCAGACCCGGCCGATGAAAGGAATCGCTATGGCAACGTCCTATGACCCGTTCCGCGAGCTGGACCGAATGGCCTCCGCTCTGATCGACAACCGGGGCCCGCGCGTGATGCCGATGGACCTCTTCCGGGAAGGTGACCACTACGTGCTCAGCGCCGACATGCCCGGGATCGATCCGGGTTCGGTTGACATCGACGTCGACGGCCAGCTGCTCACGATCCGTGGGGAGCGCACCATGGCGAACCACGAAAACGTGAAGTGGATCACCCGGGAGCGCCTGGCCGGTTCGTTCCTGCGTCAGTTGAACCTGGGCCAGGGCATCGATGTCGAGAACATCAGCGCCACGTACAACAACGGCGTGCTGACCGTCACGATCCCCGTTCACGAGGCGGCCAAGCCCCGCAAGATCGAGGTGCAGAGTTCGGGCGAGCCGACGATGCAGGTGACGGAGTCCGCGAAAGCGGGCACGAAGAAGGCGAAGGCCTGACGAACGAAACGGGTGGGCCCGGAGCATTGCGCTCCGGGCCCTTCGTTGTGTTTTCGCGGTGTACACCGCATGTTCACCCGATGCTGATGCACTATTCGGAGTAGAGTCAGCGGACTCACCGAAGAGTTAACAGCACCAACGAATGGATATTCAGTGAACATTCGAACGGCCGAATACCCCAGGCCGGATCATTTCCTGCTTCACCTCAGCGACACCCACCTGCTCGCCGACGGCGGGCGCCTCTACGGCCGGGTCGACAGCACCGCCCACCTGGCCCGGCTGTTCGCCGACGTCGAAGCATCCTCGGGCCGCCCGGATGCCATCATCATCACCGGTGATCTGGCCGACAAGGGCGAACCGGATGCGTACGCAACCCTGCGCGGCATCGTCGAGCCGGCCGCCGCCCGGCTCGGAGCGCGGGTGTTCTGGGTGATGGGCAATCACGACGACCGGGCGGCCTTCCGCACCACGCTGCTGGACGAGGCGCCGAACACGGACCCGATCGACCACGTCGACTACATCGGCGGCCTGCGCATCATCACGCTCGACACCTCCGTACCCGGCCACCACTACGGCGCCGTGACCGACGCCCAGCTCGACTGGCTGGCCCGGGAGCTTCGCACCCCCGCCCCGGACGGCACAATCCTGGCCATGCATCACCCGCCCGTGCCGAGCGTGCTCGACCTGGCCGTCTCGGTCGAACTCCAGGACCAGTCCGCGCTGGCGCGGGTGCTGCGCGGAACGGATGTGCGCAGCATCCTGGCCGGCCACCTGCACTACTCCTCAACGGCCATGTTCGCGGGCATTCCGGTCTCCGTGGCCTCGGCCACCTGTTACACCCAGGACCTGAACGTTCCGGTCGGCGGCACCCGCGGCCGCGACGGCGCCCGCACCTTCAACCTCGTGCACGTCTACGCAGACACGGTGCTGCACTCGGTGGTGCCGCTCGGCGACTACCCGGCGCTCGACTACATCGAAGCGGCGGAGAGCGCCCGGCGCCTGGCGGGCGACGGCATCCGGATCATGCCCGCGGGTACTCTGCCAGCGTTCCGTGAACCCCCAATGACCACACCGATCCGGGTTCTGCGCTAACTGACAGCGGGCTAACTGACAGCGGGCTAACCGACAGCGCGCCGACCGACAGCGCGCCGACCGACAACTCGCCGCCCGCCGGCACGGTCGGCGCCTGCCCGGCGTCGGCCTGGAACTCGCGTTCCCAGGGGGCGACGATCGGGAAGTACCGTTCGAGGAATTCGGTCACGGCCGCACGGCGCACATCGTCGGAGATCTCGGGGAAGCTGCCGTCGTTGAGGCAGAACATGTCCTGGTCGCGGCGTTTGCGCAGCTTGTTCATCTGGCGCAGGGCCAGTTTGAGGGTGGTCTCCACGTAGAGCGAGCGCACCTGGGTCTGCTCGACCGCGCGCCCCGTCATCAGTGCATAGAAGTGGTAAAGCGAGTTCGTGACCGAGATATCCGTCGCGGAGCGGAACCGGCTGGCCGCGGTGCGGGCGAAGTCCTCGGGGAACTCGGCCTCGAGCTCGGCCATCACGCTCTTCCGCAGCGGTGCCGGCGTGTGCTCGAGGTGCCGGGTGGTGACCTTGCCGAACCGTTCGCGCAGCAGCGCCCGGTTGACCCGGGCCGCGTTCTCGAACCCGCTTCGGCTGGGGTCGTTCTCGCCCAGGCCGATCCGGGTGGAGGCCTCCACGAATTTGGTGATGCCGCCCGGGGAGAAGAACAGCTCCGGTCCGACCGGGCGGCCGAAGAACATGTCGTCGTTGGAATAGATGAAGTGCTCCGCCAGCCCGGGGATGTGGTGCAGCTGGCTCTCCACGGCGTGCGAATTGTGGGTCGGCAGTGCGCTGGTGTCGGGGAAGAAGTCCTCGCTGCGCATGATCGTGACGCGCGGGTGCTCGGCGAGCCACTCGGGGGCCGGCGAATCCGTCGCGATGAAGATGCGCCGCACCCAGGGCGCGAACATGTACACGCTGCGGAGCGCGTACTTCAGCTCGTCGATTTGGCGGAAGCGGGCCTCAGACTCGTCGCCCGAGCCCACGACGTAGGCCTGCATGCGCTTGGCCCGTTCCCGCTGGAAGTCGCTGGATGAGCCGTCGACCCAGGAGAAGACCATGTCGATGTCGAAGCTGACGTCGCTGGCCAGGTCGTCGAACATGTGCTGCAGGGTGCGCCAGGTGCGCCCGAAGAGTTCGATCGTGGTCTCGCGTACCTCGGCGCGCGGCATCCGGGTGCGCATCAGCGAGTTCTCGACCGGGGCGACGATCTCGTCCTCACCGAAGTACCAGAGTTCGAGCTGAAAGGCCGTCTCGGCGCCGTACCGCAGGCGGCCGATCGGTTCGATCCGCGGGCGGTAGACCCGGAACACGGATGATGCGCGCAGCGTGGACAGGGCGCCGTCGGCCAGCAGCAACGGCTGGGTCAGGCTGCCGTCCAGCGGCAGGGCGTAGAAGGGCTCCTTCGCGAACGCTGCGATCAGGATGCGGGTGAGCTGCTTGCGGCGCTTGCGGTCGACCGCGATCACGGGCCGGTCATGGTCGCCGCGCACGAGCAGGAAGTCGATGCCGGCGGCGTCGAGCACGTCGGCGACGGCGAGCAGGTCCTTGACCCGGGACTCGCGCGGCGTGAAGTGTCCGTTGATCAGATTGATCTCACCCTTGCGCACGACGACGTCTTCCCGGTCGAAGCGGCGGGTGCGGGGGTCAGGGGTCAGCAGAACGAGCTCAGGCGCGTGGCTGATCGACAGTTCGGGGCTGGCCGACGTGGTGGCCGGGTCGAGCGGGGCATGCCGGTCGTCTTCTGGGCGATCGAAACTAGACATGGTCCTCCTCGAGAATTGGGAACACTGATTCTCAAGGCAACCGCGTGCAATGCCAGGGAGAGTGCGTCCGTTGGTACCGGACAGCCACGAACCCCTTCGAGTCAGGGAGCGAAGCAGCCGGTGGAACGCGGTGGCGCCTCCCCTAGTGTACGTCGCCGCCCTGACGCCGGGTGCGTGGTCGCTCTGGTGTCGCTACGGGGCGCCGATCCCGAACAACCCGATAATCAGAGCCATCAGCAGCAGGGTGACCAGTTCGTGCGCGATGTTGAGCACGGTGAGGCCCGCCGGGCGGCGATCGAATGCGTCGTGCGTGATCATGCGGGCCGCCGTGAAGCCGGCCCAGAGGATGAGCGCCGTCAGCAGTGCGTTGGCGAGGAAAGAGCCGCCGTAGAACGCCTGCACGATCGCCGCGGCGCCGGCCAGCACCCAGGCCGTGAGGAAGCTGACGACCACGGTGACGACGAGCGGGGCCGCCGAACCCGGGCGCACGCTCTCCTCGTCGTGGCCGACGGCCTTCATCCAGTAGGTGCCGAACACCCGGCGCGAATACCAGATCGCCCCGACTGCCATGCTCGACGCGGTGGCGAGGAGGACGGCCCAGATGTTTGTTTCGGGAACCATGTCGGAATCCTTTGGGAGTGGGCTTCGCCGGTTCAGGCGGAGCGGTTGGGTAATTGGGGATCGCGCGGTTCGGGGTTGTCGGCCAGATAGGCCGCGAGCACCCGGGCGTGGTTGACGACCGGGTCGCGGGCGCCGTAGACGAGGGTCGTCTCGGTGTGCGCGGCCGTGTTCCGGGCGAGGAGTGCCCTGAGCTCGGCCACGGCTTGCCGGGTCTGCGGCGCTGCCCCCAGTTCGGCGGTGTAGCGCTCCGCGAACTCGGCCAGCCGAGCGGGGTCGTGGTTCCACCAGGTGCGCAGATCGGGACTGGGGGCGACGTCCTTGAGCCAGAGATCGAGCCGGGCGTGCTCCTTCGAGACCCCGCGCGGCCACAGCCGGTCCACGAGCACGCGCACGCCGTCGGACTCCGCCGGCTCGTCGTAGACCCGCTTGATCAGGATGCCCATGCGGCCAGTCTCGTCTCGGTCGGGTACTTTCTCTAGTCCGCGTCTGCGGTCTGCGTTGCGGTCTGCGTTGCGGTCTGCGTTGCGACGGTCGGCAGGTCGGCCGGGTCGGTAACCGGCAGGCTGCAGACGAAATCGCGGCAGAGGTACGCCGTGGGCCGCTGGTCGCGCACGGTGCGGTCCCGGAACAGCTCGAAACCCGCGGCCGCGAATGCCTCGGCCTGGCCGTGGGTGACGGATGCGACGAGTCCGGCGACGCGACGGCGCACCGCGTCGAGCAGCTCACCGGACGTGCCCGGCCGGGCGTCCTCGTCCGGCACCACGACCACCAGTTGCTCGGCCGGACCGGCCAGCTCGGCCAGGAGACGGAGGGCCGCGCCGAACGCGAGCGGCCGCTCCCGGACGCGGTCGGCCAGCAGCGCCATCGCCGCCACGGCGGCCGTGCGATACCGGTCCTCGGCGGTCAGCAGGAACAGCAGGTGCGCCGCCTCGGCGGTCGCCGTGATCCCCGACGGGTAGGCGCCCTCCGACGGGTCGACCTCCAGGGCGAGGCCCTGGCCGGCCAGGATCGGGTCCGGGCCGTCCGGCGCTCGAAACGGCGTCCGGGCCGGGGCATTCCCGGCCGTGTGTGCGGTGTCGGCGGTGTTGGCGGTGTTGGCGGTGTTGGCGGTGTTGGCGGTGTCGTCGGTGGTGTCAGTGGTGTCAGTGGTGTCAGTGGTGTCAGTGGTGTCAGTAGTGTCGGCGGTTTCGGGTGTTTCGGCTGTGTCGGTGGTGGTCGATAGCGTGGCGTCGATCAGTCGGCGCGCTGCCGTGGCGTATCGCACCTCACCCGTCGCGAGAGCCAGCTCGAGGAGGCCCGATGCCAGCATCCCGAAGTCCTCCAGTGTGGGCTGGGCGGTCGACGTGCGCCCGGCGATCGACGCCCGCACGAGACTCCCGTCCCGGCGGAGGTGGTGCTCGAGCAGGTAGTCCGCCGCCCGGGCCGCGGCCGCCGTGAAGGTGGGCTGGTCGAAGGCGAAGCCGGCCCGGGCCAGCGCGGCGATGCCGAGGCCGTTCCAGCCGGTGAGCACCTTCTCGTCGAGTGCGGGCGGGGTTTCCTGCCGGCGGTCGTCTTCGTCGAGAGCGTAGTAACCGCCCTCGACGCGGCGCCCTCCGACGGTGCTTTCGGAGTCCTGCGCGCTGGCGAATCCGCCTCCGGGCAGGCCGAGCACGGTGATCAGGAAGCGTGCAACGCCCCCGGCGACGGAGCGCGCCCACTGCTCGCCGGTGAGCTGCCAGGCCCGGGTGTAGAGGTCCAGCAGTTGCGCGTTGTCGTAGAGCATGCGCTCATAGTGCGGATCACTCCAGTCGCGGTTGACGGCATACCGAAAGAAGCCGCCCTCGACTGAATCACGCAGCGGCGACGCCCCCATCCGCTTGAGGGTGCGCAGCGCGAGCGCCCGCCCGGACTCCTGCCCGGGTTCTTGCCGGGGTTCTTGCCGGGGCTCCGTGGCGCGACCGAGCAGGAAACCGAGAACCGGCGCGACCGGGAACTTCGGCGCGCCGCCGAAACCGCCGAAACGCGGGTCTTCCTGCGCCGCGACCTCGCCCGCCACCCGGTCGAGGTCGTCGTCGCCCGGCAGCTGCCCCGTGGGGATCTGCTGCGCGGCGGCGGCGAGCGCGTCGGCCACCAGCGACGCGCTCTCGGTGACCTCCGCGCGGCGGGTGGTCCAGGCATCCGTCACCGCCTCGAGCATCTGCCGGAACGACGGATGCCCCGGCAGCGGCAACGGGGGAAAATACGTGCCGGCGTAGAACGCCTGCCCCTCCGGGGTGACGAAGACGTTGAGCGGCCAGCCCAGCCCGCCCACGAACGCGCTGGCCGCGGCGAGGTAACTGGCGTCGACCTCCGGGTGTTCCTCCCGGTCGACCTTGATGCTCACGAAGTGCGCGTTGAGGTAGTCGGCGAGGTCCGGGTCGCTGAAACTCTCCCGGGCCATCACGTGGCACCAGTGGCAGGTCGAATAGCCGATCGAGACGAGCACGGGCACGTCGCGCAGGCGCGCCTCCACGAATGCCTCCGCCCCCCAGCCGTGCCAGTCGACGGGATTGTCGGCGTGCGAACGCAGGTAGGGGCTGATCGCGGCGGCGAGGAGGTTGGGCATGCCTCCATTGTGCCCGCCGCCCCCCGTGTGCGCCCGTAGCCGCCGGCCCGGCGGCGCAGCGCGCAGCGGGTACGCCCGGCTTGGTGCGCGTTCGCGCGGCCTAGTGCGGGTTCGCTCGGGTTCGCGCGGCCTAGCCTTGCCCGGTGAGTTCGCGGGCGACGAACTCCTGGCGGCGGCGCTGCACGCGCATCCAGATGAAGAAACCGGTGATGGTGAACGCCCCGTAGAAGAGGTAGAGCACGGCGGAGGCGTAGTACCCCGCGCTGAGCAGAAGCGGCACCCCGACGATGTCAACGGCCACCCAGATCAGCCAAAACTCGGTCCAGCCCTTCGCCATGCCGTAGGTCGCGAGCAGGGATCCGGTGAAGATCCAGGCGTCGGCCCAGACCGGTTCGAACGAGCCGAGCGCGCGGAAGATCGGCGTCAGGATCAGGGTGCCGGCGACCAGGCCCAGGCCGAGCAGGATGCGCGTGCGGTTGCCGGCCCAGTGCGGCGCGACCGCGACGTGCGTCGCGGAGTGGCGGCTGCGCGACCACTGCACCCAGCCGAAGATGGACACGACGATGAACATGATCTGCCGTCCGGCCTGGCCGAGCAGGTTGACCGGGTTCGGCGTGCCGAAGACGGCGCCGAGGAAGACCGTGAACAGGAGGGCATTGCCGAGGATGCCGACCGGCCACGCCCACACCTTGCGGCGCATGCCCCCGACCGCGCTCAGGATTCCGAACGCGTTGCCGATGACCTCACGCCAGAGAATGGTCTGGGTTCCGATCTGCAGCTGGGCGTCGAAGAGCCACTCAATCGGATTCATCCGTCATCTTCTTTCCGTTAACCACCCAAACCTATGCCCCCACCGCCCGCAGCCGAGCCCGCTCGTCCACTCCCGAGCCCCGACTGCTGCTGCCGAGCCCGCTCCCACCCCGCAGGTCTCGAACCAATTCGACGGAGATATTGCTCTAAAACCGCGGATCCGGGCCGTTTCGGGCCGTTTCGGGCAAAATCTCCGTCGAATTCGTTAGGGGCGCGTGGGCGCGTGGGCACGGCGGGGGGGGGGGGGGGGGGGGGGGGGGGGGGGNTGACGTCGTTGGGGTGCGCGCTCACGCGGCCGGCGCGCTCGAGGGACGAGATCGTGGCCAGCTCCGTGCGGCTGAGCTCGAAGTCGAAGACGTCAAAGTTTTCGGCCATGCGCCCGCGGTTGCTGGACTTGGGGAAGACGATGTTGCCGGTCTGCAGGTGCCAGCGGATGACGACCTGAGCAGGCGTCTTGCCGTGCGCTTCGGCCGCGACGGCCACCACGGGCTCCTCGAAGAGCGGGTATTTGCCCTGGCCGAGCGGCCCCCAGGCCTCGATCCGGATGCCGTGCGCCCGGGCGAACGCGGTCACCTCCCGCTGCTGGTGGGCCGGGTGCAGCTCGATCTGGTTGACCGCGGGTACGACCCCCGTTTCCGAGATGACACGATCGAGCTGGGGCTCGAGGAAGTTCGACACCCCGATCGAGCGGGCCCGGCCGGACTCGCGGATCTGCTCGAGCGCCTTCCAGCTCTCGACGTAGCGGTCGTTGGCGGGCGCCGGCCAGTGGATCAGATAGAGGTCGACGTAGTCGAGCCCGAGCTTCTCGAGGCTCTCGTCGAACGCCTCGAACGCCGACTCGGTGCCCTGGCGGTCGTTCCACAGCTTGGTGGTCACGAACAGTTCGGAGCGGTCGATGGCGGATGTCGCGAGCGCGGCTCCGACCCCCACCTCATTGCCGTAGATGGCGGCGGTGTCGATGTGCCGGTAGCCCACCTGCAGAGCGTCACCGACGATGCGGGCGGTCTCATCGGGGTCGACCTTGAACACGCCGAAGCCGAGCTGCGGGATGGTCTGGCCGTCGTTGAGGGTCAGTGTGGGCACGGAAATGGTCATCGGCCCACCCTAGGTCGCGGCCACGGCGGCAAGCTGAACGGCAGGCAACGGCCGGGTTACGAGACCGGGTCAAGCGCGCGCGTCGGCCCAGTCCCGGCCCAGCCGCAGGTGGCACAACTCGGGACCCACGAACGGGCGCAGCTCGATCTGGTCCGGGTCGCGGCCCAGATCGCGGGCAACGCCGCGCACCAGGCCCAGGTGAACGGAACAGATGACCTCGGTGTTCCGCCGCGCGTCGTCCCGGAACGGGCAGGCGTGCAGCGCGATGACCGGGGCGGCGGGAGCAGTGGCGGCGGGAGTGGGAGCGGCAGCGTCGGGAGCGGCAGCGTCGGGAGCGGCAGCGTCGGGACCCGACGCCGCGGCATCCGTCGCCTCGTCGGGGTCGAAGCCGAGCCGGTCGAGGATGCGCAGCAGCGGCCGGACGCCCTCGTCGGCGGTCCCCCGCAGCTCGTCGGCGTAGGCCGAGGACCAGCGTTCACCGGCGCGGGTCGCCCGGGCGCGCCCGCGGTCGTCATCCTCGGCGAGTGCACCGGCGAGCACCCGGCTCATGTCGTGCTGGGCGCCGTCTTCGCGCGTGGCCGGTCCGGCCGTGAAGAGGATGCGAGGCCGCCCCCTGGTGCCCGCGCGGTCGACGGCACGGCGGATCAGGCCGGCGTTCTCGAGCTGGTCGAGGTGGAACCGGGCCGTCGTCACGTGCAGCCCGACGCGCCCCGCGACCGCGGCCGCGTCGAGGGGAGAGGCTGAGTCCATCAGGAGGTCGAGCACCTGACGGCGGGCGTCGGACGCGAGGGCGGCGTGTCGGTCCCCGTTCCCTTCCTCAGTGTTCATTCTTTGATGCTAACATCGTGCGGTTTAAGCGCCACCCCGAGTCAAGACAGAGGCAAGACAGAGACGCGACGGAGGCGAGACGAAGGCGCGACAGACCTCAGGCGGAGGTCATACGATGGAAGGCTCATGATCCCCGTCACTATCACCTTCCCGCCCGAGCTTCCGGTCAGCCAACGACGGGACGACATCGCGCGCGCCATCCGCGACAACCAGGTGGTCATCGTCGCCGGCGCGACGGGCTCCGGCAAGACCACCCAGCTGCCGAAGATCTGCCTGGAGCTGGGCCGGGAGAACATCGGGCACACCCAGCCGCGCCGCCTCGCCGCGCGCACGATCGCCGAGCGCATCGCCGAGGAGCTCGGTCAGGAGGTCGGCCAGACAATCGGTTACCAGGTGCGATTCACCGACCAGGTCGGCCCCGACACCCGGATCAAGCTGATGACCGACGGCATCCTGTTGAACGAGATGCACCGCGACCGGATGCTGCGCAAGTACGACACGATCATCATCGACGAGGCGCACGAGCGCAGCCTCAACATCGACTTCCTGCTCGGCTACCTGCGGCAGCTGCTGCCGCAGCGCCCCGACCTCAAGCTGATCATCACCTCGGCCACGATCGACCCGCAGAGCTTCGCGGAGCATTTCGCGGCGCCCGACGGCACGCCGGCCCCGATCATCGAGGTCTCCGGTCGCACCTTCCCGGTCGAACTCCGGTACCGCCCGCTCGTCGCCGAGGTCATGGACACGGACGACGACGAGACGACGGATGCCGCGCCCGGCGTCGACCGCGACTACATCGAGGGCATCTCGGCCGCGCTCGACGAGCTCGAGCGGGAGTCCAACGGGGACGTGCTCGTCTTCCTCAGCGGTGAGACCGAGATCCGTGACGCGGCGGACGCCCTGCAGGGCAAGTACGCCTCCTCGGGGCGCACCAGCCCCACCGAAATCCTGCCGCTCTACGGCCGGCTCTCCTCCGCCGACCAGCACCGGGTCTTCCAGCCGTCGACCGTGGCCGGAGTGCGGCGCCGGATCGTTCTCGCCACCAACGTGGCCGAGACCAGCCTGACCGTGCCCGGCATCCGTTACGTCATCGACGCCGGCACCGCCCGGATCAGCCGGTACAGCGTGCGCTCCAAGGTGCAGCGGCTGCCGATCGAGGCGATCTCGCAGGCGTCCGCGAACCAGCGGTCCGGCCGAAGCGGGCGCACCAGCGACGGCATCGCCATCCGGCTCTACTCCGAAGAGGACTTCGGCCGCCGGCCCGAATACACCGAGCCGGAGATCCTGCGCACGAACCTGGCCGCGGTCATCCTGCAGATGATCTCCCTCGGCCTCGGCGACATCGCCGCCTTCCCCTTCCTCACCCCGCCCGATTCCCGCGGCATCAAGGACGGCCTCGACCTGCTCGCCGAGCTCGGCGCCGTCGCGCCCGGCGCCGCGGGTCACGGCGCCGGCGGCAAGACCGAGAGCAAGCCCGGCATCTCCAAACTGACCCGGATCGGCCAGCAGCTCGCGAAACTCCCCATCGACCCGCGGTTCGGCCGGATGGTGATCGAGTCCAAGACTCAGGCCGTAAGCCGTGAGGTGATGGCGATCGTTTCCGGGCTCACCATTCAGGACCCGCGCGAGCGCCCGCTCGAGCGCCGCGCGCAGGCAGACCAGCAGCATGCCCGGTTCGCGGACCCCACCAGCGATTTCCTGAGCCTGCTGAACCTCTGGAACTACCTCGAGGCACAGCAGAAGGAGCTCGGCTCCAGCGCGTTCCGCCGCTTGTGCAAAAACGAGTTCCTCAACTATCTGCGCGTGCGCGAGTGGCAGGACGTCTACAAGCAGCTCCGCCAGATGGCCAAGCCCCTCGGCCTCCACATCGGCGACCCGACCGTGAACCCGGACGGCATCCACCGCGCCCTGCTGGCCGGCCTGCTCTCCCACATCGGGCTCAAGGACACCGCGAAGAAGGACTACATCGGCGCACGCCAGCAACGGTTCGTGATCTTCCCCGGCTCGGCGCTGGCGAAGAAGCAGCCGAACGCCGTGATGAGCGCCGAACTGGTCGAGACCAGCCGTCTGTTCGCCCGGATGAACGCCGTCGTCGACCCCGCCTGGGCCGAACCCCTGGCCGGGGAACTGTGCAAGCGCAGCTACTCCGAACCGCACTGGGAGAAGAAGCAGGGCGCCGTCGTCGCCTACGAGCGGGTCACCCTCTACGGGGTGCCGATCGTGCCCCGCCGCCGGATCCAGTTCTCCCGCGTCGACCCGGCCTACGCGCGGGACCTGTTCATCCGGCACGCCCTCGTCGAGGGCGAGTGGGACCTCGACCGGATCGACCAGAGGGTCACGGCCTTCGACCGCGCCAACACGAGCCTGCGCAAGGAGCTCGCCGAGCTCGAGGAACGCACCCGTCGCCGCGACATCCTCTTCGATGACGAGGCCGTCTTCGAGTTCTACCAGAAACGTATTCCGGCCGACGTATGCTCCACGCGCACCTTCGAGACCTGGTGGCGGCAGGCACGGATGCAGACGCCCGACCTGCTCACGATGACCGCAGACGCCCTCGTCCCCGAGGACGCCCCCGAGATCGATGAGGCCGTGTTCCCGCCGATCTGGCGGCAGGGCGACCAGAAGTTCAAGCTGAGTTACCGGTTCGAACCGGGCGAGGAAGACGACGGCGTGGCCGTGCAGATCCCCCTGTCCCTGCTCGCGCGGCTCTCCCCCGCCGGGTTCGACTGGCAGGTGCCCGGCCTCCGCGCCGACCTGGTCACGGCCCTGATCAAGTCACTGCCGAAGAGCATCCGGCGCAACGTGGTACCCGCCGCCGACTGGGCCAGGCGGCTGCTGAACGAGCTGCCCCCCGCGCCGGGCGAGGTCGGCACCGGCGCGGTCGGCGGCTCGATGTTCGACCCGGTCGACACCCCCTTCGCCGAGACCCTGGCCGCGCTGATCCAGAAGCTCACCTACGTGCCGGTGAGCGTGCACGACTTCGAACTGACCCGGGTGCCGGCCCACCTCCGCATGACGTTCCGGGTGGTCGACGAACGCGGGCGCGCGATCGCCTCCGGCAAGGACCTGGCCGACCTGCAGCGCCGGCTCGGCAATCAGGCCCGCGAGAGCGTCGCCGCGGCATCTGCTGCCACCCCCACCAACGCGATCGAGCGCTCCGGGCTCACCACCTGGGAATTCCCCGAGCTGCCCCGATTCCTCGACACCCGGCAGGGCGACAACACCATCCGCGGCTACCCGACCCTGGTCGACGAGGGCACGTCGGTGGCCATCCGGATGATGAGCACCGAAGCCGAGCAGGCCCGCACTCTGCCGGGCGGGGTGCGCCGCCTGCTCCTGCTGGCCACGCCCTCCCCCGTCGCATACGTGCAGCAGCACCTGACCGGGGCCGAGAAACTCTCCCTCGCCACCAGCCCGTACCGCACCACCCAGGCCCTGTTCGACGACTGCCTCGCGGCGAGCGTCGACGACGTGCTGTTCCGGGTGAAACCGGACGGCCAGGTGTTCATGCGCGCCGAGTTCGACACCATCCGCGACCGCGTATCCGGCGTGGTGATGGACTCCATGTTCGATACCGTCGGCCTCGTCGCCCGCATCCTCGCCGCCGCCCGCGCCGCCGACAAGGCCCTGAAGGCGTCCACCAGCATGGCCCTGCTACCGGCCCTGACGGATGCCCGCGCGCAGCTCGCCGGGCTCGTCTACCCCGGTTTCGTCAGTGCCACCGGGCTCGTGCAGCTGCGGCACCTGCCGCGCTATCTGGCCGGCATCACCGCCCGGATCGTGAAGCTGGGCGACAACCCCAGCCGCGACCGGGTCTGGATGAACGAGAGCCAGGCCGCCACGGCCCGGTTCGAAGACGCCGGCGGAAAGATCCCCCTGCAGGCGAGTGCCGCCGCCAACCTGGTGCGCGCGCGCTGGCTGATCGAGGAGCTGCGGATCAGCCTCTTCGCCCAGGAGCTCAAGGCCGCCGAACCCGTCTCGCTGCAGCGCATCCACAAGGCCCTGACCGGTTAGAACCGCGCGCAGCCACCTAGGCTGAAAGCATGGAATTCCGCTACCTCGGCTCTTCGGGCCTGAAAATCTCCGAAATCACCTACGGCAACTGGCTCACCCACGGTTCCCAGGTCGAAAACGACGTCGCCACGCAGTGCGTGCACACCGCGCTCGACGAGGGCATCACCAGCTTCGACACGGCCGACGCCTACGCCAACACCCAGGCGGAGTCCGTGCTCGGCGACGCCCTCAAGGGCCAGCGCCGCGAGAGCATCGAGATCTTCACCAAGGTCTACTGGCCCACCGGGCCGCGCGGCCACAACGACGTCGGGCTCTCCCGCAAGCACATCATGGAGTCCGTCAACGGGTCGCTCCGCCGCCTGCAGACCGACTACGTCGACCTGTACCAGGCTCACCGCTACGACACCGAGACCCCGCTGGAAGAGACGATGCAGGCCTTCGCCGACATCGTGAGGCAGGGCAAGGCGCTCTACATCGGTGTGAGCGAGTGGACGGCCGCGCAGCTGCGCGCCGGCCACACCCTCTCCAAGGAGCTTGGCTTCAGCCTCATCTCCAGCCAGCCGCAGTACTCCATGCTCTGGCGCGTGATCGAGGACGAGGTTGTGCCGACCTCCCGCAAACTCGGGATCGGCCAGATCGTCTGGTCCCCCGTCGCCCAGGGCGTGCTCACCGGCAAGTACAAGCCCGGTCAGGCCCCGCCAGCCGGCTCGCGCGCGACCGACCTCAAGGGCGGCGCGGACATGATCAGCCGATTCATGAACGACGACGTGCTCACCCGGGTGCAGAAGCTCAAGCCGATCGCGGACGACCTGAATCTGTCGATGGCGCAGCTGGCCGTCGCCTGGGTGCTGCAGAACGACAATGTCTCGGCCGCCCTGGTCGGCGCCTCGCGGCCCGAGCAGGTGCGTGAGAACGTCAAGGCAGCGGGCGTGACGATCCCGGCCGAGAGCATGCGTCAGATCGACAAGGTGCTCGGCAAAGTCGTGGAGCACGACGCCGCGATGACCTCGGCCACCGCGCCGCAGAGCCGCCCGGCGTAATCCCCGGGCCGCTCAGCCCCACGGCGCGGCCCGCCGGCCCCACGAAAATCGCCGTTCGCGCCGAGAGTTCCCGCACCAGCGGGCATTCTCGGCGCGAACGGCGATCGTGAGTCGCGAGGGGCTAAAGCACCTTCGACAGGAACGCCTGCGTGCGGCGGTGCTGCGGGTTCGTCAGGATCTCGTCCGGGTCGCCCGCTTCGACGACGACGCCGCCGTCCATGAAGACGAGCGAGTCGGCGACCTCCTTGGCGAAGCCCATCTCGTGGGTGACCACGATCATGGTCATCCCCGACTTGGCCAGACCCTTCATTACGTCGAGCACCTCGCCGACGAGTTCGGGGTCGAGTGCGCTGGTCGGCTCGTCGAAGAGCATCAACTTGGGCTCCATCGCGAGCGCACGGGCGATCGCCACGCGCTGCTGCTGGCCGCCGGACAGGTGCGCAGGGTAGTACTCGGCCCGTTCCGCCAGGCCGACCCGCGCCAGGAGGGCACGCGCCGTCTGCTCGACCTGCGCCTTCGGCAGGCCCTTCACCCGGATCGGGGCTTCCATCACGTTCTGCAACGCCGTCATGTGCGGGAACAGGTTGAACCGCTGGAACACCATTCCGATGTCCCTGCGCTGCCTCGCCGCTTCCTTGGGCGCCATCTCATACAGCTTGCCGTTCGCCTCCCGGTAGCCGATCAGCTCGCCGTCGACGCTGAGCCGGCCGGCGGAGAGCACCTCCAGATGGTTGATGCAGCGCAGGAACGTGGACTTGCCGGAACCGCTGGGCCCGACCAGGCACATCACCTCGCCGCGCTTGACCTCGAGGGAGATGCTCTTGAGCACCTCATTCGAGCCGAAGCTCTTCGAGACCTGCTCGGCGAGCACCATGGGTGGCGCCGTGGCAACGGATGCCGCGGCCGGCGTGTTCCGGGCGCTCGGGTTCATGTCGCTCACGACTGACCTCCGGGGTTGGTGGGCGGCGTGGTCTTCGGTTTGATCGTCGGCGGCACGATCACGGTCGGCTGGCCGGAGCCGACGACCGGGACGACGCCGGTGACGACGCCCGTTCCGGTTCCGAGGTCCTTCTTGTCGTCCTGGCGGTCGCCGACCCCGCGGGCGAACCGCTTCTCGAGGAAGTACTGGCCGACCATCAGGATGGAGGTGAAGAACAGGTACCAGATCGACGCCACGATCAACAGCGGGATCGGGTTGAACGTCTCCGCGGAGATGTCCCGCGACCGGGTGAACAGTTCGAAGCTGAACGGCACGGCCGTCACGAGCGACGTCGTCTTGAGCATCGAGATCACCTCGTTGCCGGTGGGCGGGATGATCACCCGCATCGACTGCGGCAGGATCACCCGGGTCATGGTCTGCGACCAGCTCATTCCGAGCGCGGTCGCAGCCTCTTCCTGGCCCGGGTCGACCGCGAGCAGGCCTGCCCGCACGATCTCAGCCATGTAGGCCGCCTCGTTCAGGGCCAGGCCGATGATCGCAATCGTGAATGTGCTCAGCGCCGCGTTGGTCGAGAACGAGACCCAGGGGTCCATGAACGGGATGCCGATGTCGATGGTGGAGTAGATCAGGGAGATCAGGCCCCAGATGGTCAGCTGCACGTAGACCGGGGTGCCGCGGAAGACCCAGAGGTAGAACCAGGCCAGGCTCTTGACCACCGGGTTGGGCGAGAGGCGCATCACGGCCAGGATCACACCGAGGATGATCGCGATCACCATCGAGTAGACCGTGAGTTGCAGGGTAACGACGGCCGCCTGCGAAATGCGCCGGTCGAACAGGTACGTTCCGACCGCCGGCCAGTCGTAGGCGGGGCGGAACGCGGCGTCGACGAGCACGGAGACGAAGACCAGCACCAGCAGGATGGCGAAGACCATCCGCCACGGGTGGCGCAGCTTGATCGCCTTGATCGGAACCGAATGAGCCGGCTCGGTCGGCGGGAGGGTTGCCCCGCCGGTCGGCTTCGGGTTTGTGGTGCTCATGAATTATCCGTTCGCTGCCGCATTGATCGTGATGGTGTCGATCGCCCCGTCGGCCACGCCCCACTTGTCCAGAATCCCACTGTACGTGCCGTCATCCACCATGGACTGCAGCGCGGCCTGCACGGCCTGAGCCAACTTGGAGTCTTTGGCGACCACGATGCCGTAGGGCGCCACGTCGAAGGTCTCTCCGGCCTTCTGCAGCTTGCCCTTGGTCTGCTCGATGGCATACAGAGTGACGGGCGAGTCGGCGCTGAGGGCGTCGGCCTGGCCGAGAATGACCGCGTTGGTGGCGGCATCCTGGGTGTCGTACTTGAGCTTCTCGATCGGCGCCTTGCCGGCGGCGACGCAGGCGTCGCTCTTGGCGGGCACCTCGTCGGTGTCCTCGTATGTGGTGGCCTGCACGGCCACCTTCAGCCCGCAGGCGTTGTCGGGGTCGACATCCTTGCCCGTGGCCGAGGCCCACTGGATGCCGGCGGTGTAGTAGTTGACGAAGTCGACCTTCTTCTCGCGCTCGACGTTGTCGGTGAAGGAGGACACGCCGATGTCGGCCTTGCCGCCGGTGACGCTCGGGATGATGTTGTCGAACTTCGCGACCTGGAACTCCGTCTCCAGGCCGAGCTTCGCGGCGACGGCACTGGCGATCTCGATGCCCCAGCCGATCGGCTCGCCGGCCTCGTTCTTGAACTCGTTCGGCGCGTAGGTGGGGTCGGCGCCCACGACGAGCTTGCCCGTATCGGCGACGTTTGCCGGGACCAGCGCCGCCGCAGCGTCGTCGACCTTGACCTTGCCGGCTGTGGACCCGCCCGAGGATCCACCCGTGCTGGGTGTCGAATTATCGACGCAGCCGGTGAGCATGAGGGCCGTTACGGCGGCGAGGGCCGGGAGCAGGTATTTTGCGCGCATTGCGAAACCTTCTTCGTGGTTTGTCGGATGTTGCTGGTTCGTCTTTGAGCTCCGTGAACAGGATGCGACAGATGTGAGCATATAACAGGTCGCTCACGCGGATTCCGTGCGTAGATAACGTTTTGAGCCAGCCTTACCGAGCGTGGAAGACTCCCTGCGTCCCAGTATGGCAATCCGCGTGTTTCCGGCGGAATTCACGCCGCGGCGTGCGGATCCCCGGTCTCCACCGGGCGCCCGGGCAGGTTCGACCACTGCGACCAGGAGCCCGGGTACAGCGCGGGCACGAATCCGGCGATGGTCAGGGCGGCCGCCTCGTGGGCGGCCGTCACCCCCGAACCGCAGTAGACGCCCACGGTGCTTGCCAGCACAGTGCCGGCACGCACAGTGCCGGCATCACTCACGCCGAGGGCCTCGAACCGGGCGCGCAGTTCGGCCGCCGGCCGGAAAAATCCGTCGGCCGTGAGGTTGGCGGCCGTGGGCGCGCTGACCGCCCCGGGGATGTGACCGGCCCGAGGGTCGATCGGCTCCGTGTCACCGCGGTAGCGCTCCGCGGCGCGGGCGTCGAGGAGCACACCCGTGCGGGCCAGTCGGGCGGCGGCATCCGCGTCGAGCACGGGGAGTGAGCCGTACGACAGGGTGACCGTGCCGGCCGGTGCCGGCTCGTCGCCGGTGGCGAGCGGGAGGCCGGCGCGCCGCCAGGCGGCGAGCGCCCCGTCGAGCAGCAGCACCTCGCGCACGCCCGCGTGCCGCAGCAGCCACCAGGCGCGGGCGGCCGACATCCCGCCCAGGTCGTCGTAGACCACGACCGTGTCGGCGTCGGTCAGTCCCCAACGGCGGGCGGCGGCCTGCAGCGCGGCGATGCCCGGCAACGGATGTCGCCCGTCGGGCGGTTCGCCGTGGCCGGCCAGCTCGGTGTCGAGGTCGACGTAGACGGCGCCCGGGATGTGGCCGGCCCGGTACTCCCCGAGCCCGGGCGGGTCGCCCAGCTTCCAGCGCACATCCAGCACGCGGATGTCGCTTCGCTCCGACAGCTCCGTGGCCAGTTCCATGGCCGTGATCAGTGTTCGCACGCGTCCACGCTAACTCACCGGCCGCGGCCTAGACTTGAGTAAGTGAGCAGCTACTGGACCCTTCTGAAGACACCGGGCGTTGCTCGCGTCATCGCCGCCCAACTGACGGCCCGTTTCCCGTTCGGGATGCTGTCGCTGGCGTTCCTGATCCACATCGAGCAGGTCTACGACTCCTACGGCTCGGCCGGCCTCGTGCTCGGCGCCATGAGCATCGGCCAGGCCATCGCCGGACCGCTGACCAGCCGCCTGATGGGCCGCTGGGGCATGCGCCCGGTCATCCTGGCCACCCTGATCGTGTGCGCGAGCTCCATCGTGACGATGGCCCTGGTGACCCTGCCCATCTACGCATTGATGGCCATCGGCCTGGTCGCAGGGCTGTCCACGCCGCCGATCCAGCCGGCGGTGCGCACCATCTACCCGAAGATCGTCAACTCACGCCAGCTGACGCCGCTGTTCTCGCTCGACGCGTCGGCCCAGGAGATCATCTGGGTGCTGGGCCCGGTGATCGCCACCTTCGTGGCGATCCAGGTCAGCTCGGTGGCCGGCATCCTGCTCGCCGCCGTGTTCCTGGTCGGCGGCGGCGTCTGGTTCCTGGCGCTGCCCGAGGTGGGCCGCGTGCGCATCCCCCGCAGCCGCCGCAAGCTCGGCGTCGTGCTCAAGCGCCCGCCGGTGCTGCTGAGCACCATCGTCGGCTTCATGCTGGTCGCCGCCTGCGCCGCGGTCGAAGCCGGCGTCGTCGCCGCGTTCGGGCACGGCAGTTCGGACTCCGGCTGGGTGCTCGGCATCTTCGCGGCCGGATCGCTGATCGGCGGCCTCGCCCTCGGCCACGCCCCGATCGGGCCGTGGGCCCTCGCCGTACGGATGCTGATCGTCACCGTCGGCCTGAGCCTCGCCACCCTGGGACTGAGCTTCTGGTGGCTCGCCGCCACGCTGCTGCTCGCGGGCATCGGCATCGCCCCGGCGTTCGCCGTCTTGTTCGGGATCGTCTCCGCCAGCGTGAAGTTCAGCGACACCGCGGAAGCCTACGGCTGGGTCGGCACGGGCCAGCTGATGGGCGCCGCGATGGGCTCCGCGATCGCCGGGTTCATGATCGACCACAGCGGCGCCGGCGCGGCGATCCTGGTCGCGGCCGGTTTCGCGGCGCTCGGCACGCTCATCCCCGCGCTCGGCCGCCGCTGGCATCCCGACCTCCGCGGCCGCGACGCGAGCCCGATCCCCGACACCGCCCCCATCCAGGTGCAGGTCTCCTAGCCGCTCCCGGTCCCCGCCTCTTCGCCGAGCGGTGAGTTCGGCTCCTGTTTTTCGTGTTTTGAGGAGACTTCCTCACGGCTCGGCGGCGGGAGTGACCGGGTTTTGCGGGGCCTGTGGAGAGATCGAGCGGGCGGATGCCGCGTGGGACATCCTCGAGGCATGTCGCCGCACAGCCCGCTGCCGCCCGAATTCGGGGATGAACCGTTCCTGGTCGGCCGGGCGCTCGACCTGGGCGTGGGAAAGAACCGCCTCGGGGGCCGCGATCTCGCCAGGCCGTTCCGCGGCGTGCGCGTGGCCGGTGCCCCTCCGGCGTCGATCAGCGAGTTGTGCCGCGCCTACACGGCCCGGATGCCGCCCACCCACGTGTTCAGCCACGTCACCGCGGCAACGCTGCACGGCCTGCCTCTGCCGCATTGGGCGCTCGCCGATTGCCGCCTGCACGTCACCGTGCCGGCCGCGCACCGGTCGCCGCAGATGGCCGGGGTCGTCGGGCACGAGCTGTGCGAGCGCCTGATGGATGTCGAGCTGATCGACGGGCTTCCGCTCACGACCCCGCGGCAGACCTGGATCGACCTCGGCCCGGTGCTGGATCGCGGGTCTCTGATCGCCGTCGCCGATTTTCTGTGCGCGGGGCAGCATCCGCGATACACGCCCGGGGAACTGCGCGCCGCCGTCGCGGGCCTGGCCGGGCGCCGGGGCATCCGTGGTCTGCGCGAAGCGGCCCTGTGCAGCCGCGCGCGGGTCGATTCGGCCAAGGAAACCGAGACCCGCCTCCTGCTCCTGGACTCCGGGGTGCCCGAACCGGTCGTGAATTTCGAGGTGACGGATACCGCCGGATGCTTCGTGGCCCGGGTCGACCTCGCCTGGCCGGCCTGGCGGGTCTGCGTGGAGTACGAAGGCGAGCAGCACCGCACCGACCGCAGCCGGTTTCGCTCCGACATCACCCGCCGGGAGCGGCTGGAGGATCTGGGCTGGCGGGTCATCCGCATCACCGACGACGACCTGATGCACGGCGGCCGGGAGTTCCTCCGCCGGGTACGCGTCGCCCTCGCCGCGCGCGGCTGCCTCTTCTGAGCACCGATTTCTTCGCCGAGCCGTGAGCATCGCCCCCGTTTTCGCTGAAAAGTGGGGCGATGCTCACGGCTCGGCGGAATATGCAGGCCCGTCGGGTGGCGCATCTGACGCGCGGCCGGAGGGGCAGGATAGGGGGATGACGTTCTCACCTCTGCTGCGACTCAACGACGGACACCTCATCCCCCAGCTGGGCCTGGGCGTGTACAAGATCGCGGATGCCGCGGCCGCCGACGCCGTGCAGGTCGCCCTCGAGGCGGGCTACCGCCACATCGACACGGCAGCGCTCTACGAGAACGAGACCGGGGTCGGCCAGGGCATCGCGCGCTCCGGCCTGCCTCGGGAGGACGTCTTCGTCACGACCAAGGTCTGGAACGACCGTCACGGCACGGAGGAGACCCTGCGTGCCTTCGACGAGAGCCTGGCCAGGCTCGGCCTGGACTACGTCGACCTGTACCTGATCCACTGGCCCGCGCCCAGCCAGAACCGGTACGTCGAGGCCTACCGCGCGCTCGAGACGCTGCGCGCCGACGGCCGGGCCCGCTCGATCGGGGTGTCCAACTTCCACACCCACCACCTGGACCGCCTGCTGGCCGAGACGGATGTCGTTCCGGCCATCAATCAGGTGGAGCTGCACCCGTGGCTTCAGCAGTCCGCCGTGCGCGCGTACGACACGGCCCGCGGCATCCTGACCGAGGCGTGGTCGCCGCTGGCCCGCGGCCGCGCGATCGGGGACGAGACCCTCGACGGCATCGGCGCCAAATACGGCAAGTCGGCCGCGCAGGTCGTCATCCGCTGGCACCTCGAGCTGGGCACGGTCGTGATCCCGAAGTCGGTGACGCCGTCACGCATCCGGGAGAACCTGGACGTGTTCGACTTCGCCCTCGACCCGCAGGATCTGGCCGCCATCGCCGCCCTCGACTGCGGCGAGCGCACCGGCAAAGACCCCGACGACCTCGACTGAACCGTCAGCACCGGGCCGTCAGCACCGGGCCAACGACCTCGACTGACCGCGGAGACTGAGCTGGGGTCTCAGCCCGCGAGCCGCACCGCCCGGAGGGCCGCGTAGAGTTCCGCCGCCTCGATCGGCCGCGCCGTCGAACGGCCGGTCAGCTCCTCGACCCGGCCGAGCCGGTAGAGCACGGTATTGCGGTGGCAGTGCAGCCCACGGCCGGTCTCGGCCGTTGAGCCGTCGGCCGCGAACCACGCCTCGAGCGTGGCCAGCAGCAGGTCGGCATCGTGGGCGGCGAGCAGATCGCCGAACACGCACTGCTGCAGCTCGGCCGCGTAGTCCGGCTGCGTGACCAGCAGCAGGTCGAGCGGGGCGGCACCGTAGGCGTGCGCGCCGACGCCCGCCGGCGGCAGGCAGCCGACCGCCAGCCGGGCCTGGCGCAGGGCGTCCGGCGCCCCGCCGATCCCGGTGAACGGGCGACTGACGCCCACCCGGGTGGTCGCCGCGGCATCAAGGATGGCCAGCCCCGTCGCCGCGCCCGCCTCCGGCGAAGCACTGAGGATGCCCACCTGGTCACCCTGCAGCGCCGTCCACGCCGATGCCAGTCCGGCCGCCCGGAGGGTCTGCACGATGCCCGGCAGGGACGCCTCGCCCGTGCCGCTCAGCTCGGCGGCCACCAGAACGAATGTGCCGTGCTCCGGCAGCCCGAGCGTGCGCAGGGCCCGGCCCGCGTCGGCGGGCGGCGCGCTGCCATCGAGCAGGCTCAGCAACATCAGGCTCCTGGCCTGGCGGTTGCGGCGCTCCTGCGCGTCGACCACCTGCCGATAGGCCTCGGCGGCCGCACTCGAGAAGGTGTCGATCATGCCCCACACCTCCGACGAGACCAGCAGCAGGGCCTCAAAGCGCTGCGAGGCCACGGACCGTCTGACCAGCTCCTCCCAGATCTGCAGGCCGGCCAGCCGGTAGGCGTGCAGCAGGCTCGCCATCGGGATGCCATGCTCCGCCTTCACCTGTCCAGCCCGCCGCGGCGCGTCCAGGATCGACAAACCGGTTGTCACGCCGGTCTCGAGATCGATTGCCCCGTCGGTTGCCGCGCCGGTTGCCAGGCCGGGTGCCAGGCCGGGTGCTTCGCCCGCCTGCAGGGCCCGGATCAGAGCCGTGATGTTCTCGCTGACCACGGACCGGAGCAACTCGAACGGCAGCAGGCTGCTGTCCGAGTAGGCCTGTTCGGCGCCGACGATCTGGGCGCACACGGCATCCGTGAGCGTGTCGGCCGCGTCGAGCAGACCGGTGAAGAGTTCTGCCGTATCGGTGCCGGGGAGGGTTGCCTGCTGGTCAGTCATCCCTGAATCCTAGAGCGGGCAACCGGCACTTTTGTGCCGCCGCACAAGGATGCGCCCCGAACTGGCGGCGACCGCCTATGGCGCGCAGCATCGCCGCCCTACAGAGTTGACCCCAGCCAACCAGCGACGACCGTGTCCTGCGTGCTCGGGCAGACCCTGCCGGAGAACCGGACGCCCCGCCGACGGATTGTGCCGGAGACCAGTCCACCGTTCGTCACAGACCAGGGGAACCGATGACCACGACCGAGCCCATGCCCGTACCAGCACCCGCACCCGCACCCGCACCCGCTACAACCGCACCCGCACACGCCACCACCACGGCCGCCGCCGCCGAGATGTTCGCCCGGGCCGACCGGATGATCGCCGAGCTGGCCGCCGGGGAGCAGCGCTGGGCGCAGACGACCCTGCCCCAGCGGGTGGCGCTGCTCGCCGAGGTGCACGCCGCGGTCGCCGCGCAGGCCGAAGCCTGGGCCACCACCGCCAGTCGCATCAAGGGCCTCGACGCCGACTCCCCGCTCGGGGGCGAGGAATGGATCTCCGGCCCGTACCCGCTGCTCACGGCCGCCGCGACCCTGCAGCAGAGCCTGACCCGCATCAGCCGGGGCACGAGTCCGCTCGCCGGAGCCCGGTTCGGCCGCGCTCCCGGCGGCCGGGTCACCGTGCGGGTCCTCCCGCACACGGCGCACGAGGCGCTGCTGCTGCACGGGTTCACGGCCGAGGTTTGGATGCCGCCGGGCGTCACCGCCGACACCGTGCGTTCCCGGGCCGGTCTGGCCGAACTGCATCCCGAACGCACCGGTGGCATCGGGCTCGTGCTCGGGGCCGGCAACATCACCTCGATCCCGCCGTTGGACGTGCTCTACGAGCTGGTCGCCCACAACCGGGTGGTACTGCTGAAACTGAACCCCGTGCTCGAGGCCATGCTCCCCGTCTACCAGGCGGCCCTCGCGCCCCTGATCGAGCACGGCGTGCTGCGGATCCTGACCGGCGACGGCATCCTGGGCGGCTACCTGGCCCACCACCCGGGGATCGTGCACGTGCACATCACGGGCAGCGCCGCCACCCACGACGTCGTCGTCTACGGCGCCGGGCCGGCCGGCGCCGAGCGGCGGGCCGGGGGGTCTCCGCTCCTCGCCAAGCCCATCACCAGCGAACTCGGCGGAGTCGCCCCCATCATCGTTCTGCCCGGCAACTGGAGCCGCAGGGACCTGCGCTACCAGGCGGAGCATGTCGCCACCCAGCGGCTGCACAACGGGGGCTACAACTGCATCGCCGGGCAGGTCGTCGTCCTCAGCCGAGACTGGGCGCAGAAGGACGCGTTCCTGGTCGAGCTGCGGGCCGCGATCGGCCGCACCCCGGCCCGCCCGGCCTGGTACCCCGGCAGCGACGGCCGCGTCGCCAAGGCCGCCGCCGCCTACCCGGGCGCCGAGCGCCTCGGCGACGGCGGGCGTCTCCTCGTCGTCGTCGGCGCCGGAGACCCGTCGGCCATCACCGCGACCGAGACCTTCTCCCCCGTGCTCGGCGTGATCGAGCTCCCCGGAACCGGGGCCGAGTTCCTGCACGCAGCCGTCGAGACCGTCAACCGGGACTTCCTCGGCACCCTCGGCGCCAATATCATCGCGGAACCGCGCACGATCAAGAGCCTCGGCGCCGGATTCCGGGAGGCCGTGGCCCGGCTCCGCTACGGCACCATCGCCATCAACACCTGGACCGGCCTCGGGTTCCTCACCGCCGCCGCACCCTGGGGAGCCTACCCGGGGCACACCATCGACGACGTGCAGAGCGGGATCGGAATCGTGCACAACGCCCTGCTGATCGATTCCCCCGAGCGCACGGTCGTGAGCGGCCCGTTCCGCCCGTTCCCGCACTCGGTGCTGCACGGCGAGTTCGCCCTGTTCCCGAAGCCGCCGTGGTTCGTCACCTCCCGCAGCGGTGCCGCGACCGGACGCCTCCTGTCCCGGTTCGCCGCGCATCCGTCCTGGCTGCGGATGCCCCGGGTCTTCGCCTCCGCCTTCCGCGCCTGAGCCCGCGCCGCACCCGCTGCCCCCGTCCCACCTGCCCCGCCCACCTGCACATTCGTTTCACCTGCCGCCCATCAAAGGAGATAGCCGTGGTGTTCACCAGTCCGATTCCTGAGGTCGAGATTCCCGACCTCAGCGTGTTCGAGTACCTGTTCGGCGGGATCCTCGAGGCGGACCTCGACCGGGTCGCCCTGATCGACGGCCCGTCCGGCGCCGAGACCAGCTACCGCGGGCTGCTGGCCCAGATCACCGGCGTCGCCGGGGCCCTCTCCGCCCGCGGCATCGTCGCCGGCGACGTCGTGGCACTTCACTCCCCCAATGTGCCCGCGTTCGCCGCCGTCTTCCACGGCATCCTGCGCGCCGGCGCCACGGCCACCACCGTCAACGCGCTGTACACCGCCGAGGAGATCGCCGCCCAGCTGCGCGGTTCCGGGGCGCGGCTGCTGTTCACCGTCTCCCCGCTCCTACCGCAGGCGCTTCAGGCCGCCGCGAGTGCCGGACTCGGCGCCGACCAGGTGATCGTGCTCGACGGCGCGCCCGGCCACGCCTCGCTCAACGACCTGCTGCGGGAGGCACACCCGGCGCCGAGCGTCAGCATCGACCCGGGCACCCACCTGGCCGTGCTGCCGTTCTCCTCCGGCACCACCGGGCACCCCAAGGGGGTCATGCTCACCCACCGCAACCTGGTCGCGAACGTCGCCCAGTCCCTGCCCCTGATCGGCGCGACCCCCGACGACCGGGTGCTGGCCGTGCTGCCCTTCTTCCACATCTACGGCATGACGGTGCTGCTGAACATCGCGCTGGCCGGCCGGGCCGGCCTGGTCACGATGCCGCGGTTCGACCTGCCCGACTTCCTGCGCTTCATCCAGGACTACCAGGCCACCTACGTGTTCATCGCGCCGCCGATCGCGGTGGCCCTGGCGAAGCATCCGCTGGTCGCCGAGTACGACTTCTCAAGCGTGCACACCATCTTCTCCGGGGCCGCCTCACTGAACCACACCCTCGGCGCGGCCGTGGCCGAGCGGCTGGGCTGCCGGGTGCGGCAGGGCTACGGGATGAGCGAAATGAGCCCGGTCTCGCACGCCATCCCGCTGGACCGCGGCGACATCCCGCTGGACTCGGTGGGGCTGACCCTGCCGAACATCGAGTGCAAGCTGATCGACCCGGAGACCGGCGCCGAAATCCACCAGCCGGCCGAGGGCACGAGCGCGCCCGGCGAACTGCTCTGCCGGGGCCCGAACATCATGCTCGGCTACCTCGGCAACGACGCCGCCACCGCCGAGACCCTCGACGCCGACGGTTTCCTGCACACCGGCGACATCGCCACGGTCAGTTCCGACGGCTACGTCACGATCGTCGACCGGCTCAAGGAGCTGATCAAGTACAAGGGCTACCAGGTGGCCCCGGCCGAGCTCGAGGCGCTGCTGCTCGGGCATCCGTTGATCTACGACGCGGCGGTGATCGGCGTGCCGGACGACGCGGGCGAAGAGGTGCCGAAGGCGTTCGTCGTGCTCCAGCCGGATGCCGCGCTCACCGGCGACGAGGTGATGGCGTTCATCGCCGGGCAGGTGGCGCCGCACAAGAAGGTGCGCCGGGTGCAGTTCACCGGTCAGATCCCGAAGTCTTTGTCGGGCAAGATCCTGCGGAAGGACCTGCGCGCCGCGGAAGCCCTGCTCGCCGAGGAAGCACTGTCCACGTCCGACGCCCAGGCCCCCGGGAAGGTGCTCCGGTGAGCCGCGTGAATTCGAACCGGGAGAACCCCGTCGCCGAGACGTTCGACTATGTGATCGTGGGGGCCGGCTCCTCCGGATCCGCCCTCGCCGAGCGCCTCAGCGCCGACGGCACCTCGTCGGTGCTGCTCCTGGAGGCCGGCCCGGTCGACCGGAAAGCGGAGATCCACATCCCCGCGGCCTTCTCCCAGCTGTTCCGCTCCGGCCTCGACTGGAACTACGACACCGTGCCGCAGCCCGCCCTCGGCGGCCGCAGCGTCTACTGGCCGCGCGGCAAGGTGCTCGGCGGTTCCTCGTCGATGAACGCCATGATGTGGGTGCGGGGTTTCGCCGCGGACTACGACCACTGGGGCGACGTCGCCGGGCCGGACTGGTCCTGGGCCTCGCTGCTGCCCTATTTCCGCCGGGTCGAGCGGGTCGCCGGGCCGACGGATGCCGCGCACGGCCGCCGCGGTCCCGTGCGGGTGCAGCGGCAGCGCAGCTCGCGGTCCCACACCGGGGCCTTCCTCGCCGCCGCGGCCGAACTGGGCCTCACCGTCGAGGCCGCGAACGCCGCCCAGCCGGACGGGTTCAGCCAGACCATGGTCACCCAGCGCCGCGGCTCCCGGGTCAGCACCGCCGACGCCTACCTCAAACCCGCCCGGAAGCGGCGCAATCTCACGGTCCGCACCGGCGCGCACGCCACCCGGGTGCTGTTCGAGGGCACGCGCGCGATCGGGGTGGAGTACCTGCGCGGCGGCAGCCTGCGCCGGGTGCTGGCCCGCGAGGAGACCGTGCTCTCCGGCGGGGCCGTGAACACGCCCCAGCTGCTGATGCTCTCCGGCATCGGCGACGCCGACCAGCTGCGCCGGCACGGCATCGCGGTTCTCGCCCACGCACCGGAGGTCGGCGCGAACCTGCGCGACCACCTGCTCTCCGGCCTCGTCGCGGAGACCACCCGGGACACGCTCCTCACCGCGCAGAAGCCGGGTGAGATCGCGGCCTACCTGCTGCGCCGCCGGGGCATGCTCACCTCGAACGTGGCCGAGGCCTACGGCTTCATCCGCACCCGCCCCGATCTCACGCTGGCCGACATCGAGATCATCTTCGCCCCGGTCGCCTACGTCGGCGAGGGCCTCGTGCCCACGCCGGCCCACGGGCTGACCGTGGGCGCCATCCTGCTGCAGCCGAAGAGCCACGGGCGTGTCACGCTCGCCTCGGCCGACCCGCTCGAGAAGGCCCTGATCGACCCGCGCTACCTCAGCGACCCCGAGGGAGCCGACCGGGCCACGCTGCTGGCCGGGCTCTCCTGGTGCGAGCGGCTGCTGCAGGCGCCGGCACTGCACGCCGCCACGACCGGGCGGCTGATCATGCCCGTCGACAGCGCCGCGCTGAGCAGCGCCGACCGGCTGGCCCGGGCCCTCGACGACCACGCCCACACGCTGTACCACCCGGTCGGCACGGCCCGGATGGGCGCCGACCCGGCCTCGGTGGTGGACCCGGAGCTGCGCGTGCGCGGCGTCGACGGCCTCCGCGTCGCCGACGCGTCGATCATGCCGATGATCATCCGCGGTCACACCAATGCGCCCGCCATCGTGATCGGCGAGAAGGCGGCCGATCTCCTCCTCGCCGCCCGAGGCCGGTCTCGCCAGGCCTACCCCGCCCGCCGCGACGGCGCCCGCTCCGGTTCCAGTTCCGGTTCCAGTTCCAGTTCCAGTTCCGGTTCCAGTTCCAGTTCCAGTTTCGGTCAGGAGTAGCCGCAGCGACAGTGCCCGTTCCGGTCGAGAGTGACCGGCGGAACGGGCACTCTCGACCGGAAAGGTAACAGCGGCGAGGCTGCTTAGCCGGGGGCTGCTTAGCCGGGGCTGCTTACCAGCGCGGGTGGATCTGGTCGCGCAGCATCCGGTCGTAGATGTCCTGCACGCCCTCGTGGAACGCGAGGCTCAGCTCGGGGACCGAGCCGGCGGCGGCGTTGCCCTGCGCCTGTTGCACCGACCGGGCGCCGGGGATGACGGCGCTGACGCCGTCGATCTGGGCCACCCAGGCCAGCGCGGCCTGGGCCGGAGACAGGCCTTCGGGCACCAGGGCCGCGAACTCGGCCGCGGCCTTCAGGCCGGTCTCGTAGTCGACGCCCGAGAACGTCTCGCCCACGTCGAAGGCGCTGCCGTCCCGGTTGTAGTTGCGGTGGTCGTTGGCCGCGAACGTGGTCTCGCGGGTGTACTTGCCGGTGAGCAGGCCGCTCGCCAGCGGGACCCGGGCGATGATGCCGACGCCGGCGGCGCGCGCGGCGGGCACGACGGCATCCAGCGGCTTGAGCCGGAACGCGTTCAGAATGATCTGCACGGTGGCCAGTCCCGGCCGCTCGATCGCGGCGAGCGCCTGGTCGCAGGTCTCGACGCTGACCCCGTAGGCGGCGATCGCGCCCTCGGCGACGAGGGTGTCGAGGGCGTCGTAGACCAGATCGGACTCGACGACGTCGGTGGGCGGGCAGTGCAGCTGCACCAGGTGCAGGGTGTCCATCCCGAGGTTCGTGCGGGACCGGTCCGTCCAGGCCCGGAAGTTGGCCAGCGAGTAGTTCTCGGCCAGCTGGTCGACCCGGCGCCCCATCTTGGTGGCCACCGTGAGGGTGTCCTCGGCGCTGCTGCCGGCGAGGAAGCGCCCGATGATCTGCTCGCTGCGGCCGTCGCCGTAGACGTCGGCGGTGTCGAAGATCGTGACGCCCGCGTCGACGGATGCCGCGAGCACCGCGGTAGCGTCGGCCTCCGACACGTCACCCCAGTCCGCTCCCAGTTGCCAGGTGCCCAACCCGATCACGGAGACGGTTCGGCCGGTTCTTCCCAATGTGCGTGTGTCCATTCCCTCAGCCTAATCACCGGGGCCGGGACTGCGGACGGACGCGGCGGGCGCGGCCGGTTCCGACTGGTCGATCACCCCGACCAGCGCCCGGGCCAGGCGCGGCCGGATGAGGTGGTCGTTGGCGTCGACGCGGTGCATGGTGACGTGGCGCATCCGCTCGATCACCGTCATGCTGCCCGCGGCGAGGAACGCGTCGAGGGTGCCGTAGACCACGTCTACGGGCAACTGAAGACTCGCGATGTCGCTGACCAGGGTCTGGTTCTCGATGCAGTTCTCCAGCGATTTCACGAACGGCGTCCAGTTGCGCTCGGTGAGTTCGAAGATGCCTCGGGGCAGGAGCCGGGTGATGATCGCCGCGTTGGCGAGGGTGAACTCCTTGTTCAGCCGGAGGAAATCATAGGCGCGCAGGTAGGCGCTCACCCTGGCCCGCACCCAGCGGTCACCGATCTCGGCCGGAGACAGGTACACCGGCGGCCCCACCAGCACCACCCGGGACACCCGGGTGCGGCGGGACGACCGGGTGCGGGGCAGCGCCGCGAAGCGGGCCACGATCAGGCTGCCAAGGGAATGTCCCACCAGCATGAAAGGCTCCCGCAGCTTCAGCGAGCGGATCGTGGCGGCGAGCGCGTCGACGTGGTCTTCGAGCCGGTACTCGCAGCCGTCGGGGGCCGGCGACTTCCCGAAGCCGAGGATGTCCAGAGCGATCACGCGGTGGCTCCGCACGAGCAGCGGCACCACTTCGCGGAACGTCTCCGACGACGACGCGATGCCGTGCACCAGGATCACGACCGGGCCGCTCCCCTCATCCGTCGCGACGTGCAGGAGCGGCGGGCGGCGGGATCGGAGCCGTTCGGTCAGGTCCGCCCACCAGGTCATGGTTCAAGTATGGTCGGGTCGGGCGGCAACCATCGAGACTGGATCGTGATTTACGTCCGGACACCAGCACCGAGCGCAGCCTTACAGTGAGGCCATGAAGCGTTTCTCCCTGACGTGCGCGGTCGTCCTCACCGCCCTCCTCCTGGCCGGATGTACCGCGCCGGGCGCTTCAACCGGCTCCGCCCCGTCGAGCGAGGGATCCGGCTCGTCCGACCAGTCCGACCAGTCCGACCAGTCCGACCAGTCCGACCAGTCCGGCCAGACGGATCAGTCCGGCAAATCGATTCAACCCGGTGACGCCGTGGCCCCGGAGGGCAGCACGGGCAATGTCACCTCGGAGAACCGGGACGTGATCACCACCGGGTCCGTGTCCATCACCGTGGACGACCCGATCAAGTCCGCCCAGGCTGCCGTCACCATCACGGAGCAGGCCGGCGGCCGGATCGACAGCCGCACCGAGAACCCGGCCACCGACAACCAGCCGGCCAGCGCCAACCTCGCCCTGCGCATCCCGTCCGACGAGCTAGACCGCACCCTCGCCGAGCTGAAAAAACTCGGCACGGTGAATTTCGTGTCGCTCAATGCCTCGGATATCACCCAGCAGACCAAGGACCTCGATGCGCGCATCACGTCGCTGCAGACATCCGTCGATCGCCTTCTCACCCTGATGCAACAGGCCACCAGCACCACCGACCTGATCGCGATCGAGAGCGCCCTGGCCAGCCGGCAGAGCGAGCTCGAGGGCCTGCAGTCCCAGCGCGACTACCTCGCCGATCAGGTGGATTTCTCGACCATCAGCCTCGACCTGTACTCGACCGGCACGGTCGCCCCCGGCTCCCCTGACGACTTCTGGACCGGGATCCTGGCCGGCTGGAACGCCCTCGTTGCTGCCCTGGCCGCCGCGATGGTGGGCGTCGGCTTCGCCCTGCCGTGGCTGCTGGCCCTGTCCCTCGTCGCCGCGATCGTCGGCCTCGTCGTCTGGTTGTCCACGCGGAGGCGCAAGGCCGATTAGGCCGGAGGTTAGGCTGGAGTACGTGATTACGCCCGCCAGCCCTTCCCCCCTCGGCGACGAGCTCCTCCTGCGCATCCGGTCCCGCGCCGCCGGCCACGACCGGGACAACACCTTCCCCACCGACGATCTGGCCGACCTGACCGCGGCCGGTTACCTCCGAGCCCTGGTTCCGGTCGAATTCGGCGGCCTCGGCCGCAGCCTGAACGAGGTGGCTCGCGACCAGATCCGGCTCGCCGCCCATGCCCCGGCCACGGCCCTCGCCGTCAACATGCACCTGGTCTGGACCGGCGTGGCCCGCACCCTGCACGCCCGCGGCGACGACTCGCTCGCGTTCGTGCTGCACGGCGCCGCCGCCTGCGAGGTCTTCGGGTTCGGTGTGAGCGAACCAGGCAACGACCTGGTGCTGTCCGGGTCGATCACCGCGGCCTCGCCGCAGGCCGACGGTGGCTACCGGTTCACCGGCACCAAGATCTTCACGACCCTCTCCCCCGCCTGGACCCGGCTGGGCACCATGGGCCTGGACACCGAGTCCCCCGACGCGCCGAAAATCGTGTGGGCCTTCATCGACCGCACCGACCCGGGAGTCAGCCAGAAGGACGACTGGGACACCCTGGGGATGCGGGCCAGCCAGAGCCGCAGCACCGTGCTCAGCGAGGCCTCCGCCCGCCCCGACCGGGTCTTCCGCCGCCTCGACCCGGGGCCCAACCCGGACCCCCTGCTCTTCGCGATCTTCGCCAACTTCGAGATCCTGCTGGCCGCGGTCTACACCGGCATCGGCCGGCGCGCGGTCGAACTGGCCGTGGATGCCGCCGGGCGGCGCACCTCGCTGAAGAACGACGGCCGCACTCTGGCGCAGGACCCCGACATCCGCTGGCGGGTTGCGGATGCCGCGATGCTGATGGATGGCCTGTACCCGCAGGTCGACGCCCTCGCCCACGACGTGGACGCCGGCGTCGATCGCGGCCGGCAGTGGTTCCCCCTCCTGTCCGGGCTCAAGCACCGCGCCACCGAGACGGCCCGGCAGGTCGTCGACCAGGCCCTGCGGGTCAGCGGAGGTTCGTCCTACTTCGCCGGCAACGAGCTGGGCCGGTTGTACCGCGATGTGCTCGCCGGGATCTTCCACCCCTCCGACGCGGAATCCGCACACGCCACCGTGGCCGCGGCCTGGCTGGGCCCGCTCGATGTCTGACGTCACGCGCGCGATCAATGTCTTCGACAGCGCCGCCTACACCCGCTCGGTCCTCGACCTCACCATGCGGCTCGCGGAGGTCATCTTCGCGGCCGGCGCCGGCGCGGAGGACGCCACCGCCGCGATGGAGGCGATCACCCGCGCCTACGGGCTGCGGGGAACCGAGGCCAATGTCACCCACACGATCATCGCCCTCACCTACGAGGACCCGGCCACTCACGAGTCGGTCACCCGCAGCCGAAACGTCAAGTACCGTTCGCTGAACTACAGCAAGCTGACGGCGACGAGTGAGCTGATCGCCGAAATCCTCGATTCGCCACCGGATGTCGCCGAAGCCCGCAAACGGCTGGCCACCATCGTCAGCGCCAAACCCCAGGTGCCCGCGCTGTTCCGCCGCCTGGGCTGGAGCCTCGTCGGTGCCGGCGCCGGCGCGCTGATCGGCGGCGGGCCGGTGGTCTACATCGCCGCCTTCGTCGCCACCTTCTTCATCGACCTGATCACGGCGTCCCTGGAGCGGCGGCAGGTTCCCGTGTTCTACCAAAACGTGGTCGGCGGGGCGATCGGGCCGATCGTCGCGGCGATCGTGGCGCAGATCGACCCCTCGGCGAACCCGTCTCTGGTGGTCATCGCGACCATCATCATGCTTCTCGCCGGCGTCACCACCTTCGGCGCCGTGCACGACACCCTGTCCGGCTTCTACCTGACCGGGACCGCCCGCATGCTGGAGGCGCTGCTGATCACCGGCGGACTCGTCACGGGTGTGGCGGGCGGGTCGCTGCTGCTGGCCCGGTTCGGGCTGCAGTTGCAGGTCGACGCGAACCTGGCGCCGACCCTGGCCGATCTGCCGGTGCTGCTGACGGCATCCGTGGTGATCGTGATGGGGTTCGCCCTCGGCGTGCAGGTGCCCTGGCGGGCATTCTGGGTGGTCTGCCTGCTCGGCGCCGTCGCCGAGTTCTTCTATCTGGCCGGGGCGAGCGCCGGTTTCGGCCTGGTCTGGTCCTCGGCGATGAGCGCCGTGGGCGTCGGGCTGCTGGCCGCGATCGCGGCGCGGATCGTGCGCACTCCCCCGCTGGTGATCGTGGTGTCGGCCCTGGTGCCCCTGGTGCCGGGCCTGATCCTGTTCCGCGGCCTGCTGGAACTGTCCGACGGCAACATCGACGGCTTGCTCAGCATGCTCACCGCCGGCGCCGTGGCCGCGGCGCTGGCCGCCGGCGCCATCCTCGCGCAGTACGTGGTGCAGTTCGTCTGGGGTCCCGCCCGCAGGCTGCAGCGCCGGTTCGTCGGCCCGCTGATGGCGTTGCCGGTGCGGCTCGGCCGCGGTCCGGGCAAACGGATCTAGCCGGTCGGGGATGCCCGCCTAGTTGGGGACATCCGCTTCGCCCTTCTCGTCGTGCACGTCTTCGTCGAAACGGTAGGCAATCGGCTCATCGGTCACCCGGCCGATCTTGAAGCGACGTCGGGTGGTCACCCCGTCCTCCTCGATCTGGAGGACGACCTCCTGCTGGTACTTCCCATCGACGTATTCGAGTTCCCGCGGCGTGCCGGCCGCGATCACGTTGGGGCCGAAGAAGATTGCCTGGTAGGTGGCCTTGTCGCTCATCTTGAGTTCCTCTCTGCGGGGTGGAGCCGACACCGGCGGAGCGGCCCGCTCGGGTGCAGCCTACGACGGGGCCGCGAAGTTGCACAGGGGCCGGGTTCCGGCGGAACTGGAAGGTGCCCTTTCGCGGTAACCCGCGTAGGGTCGAAGTCACGGTGCCGCTGGGGCTCGGTTCGAAGGAGTACACATGGCTGACAAATCACCCAAGAAGGACGCATCCAAAAAGGTTGCCGGCAAGTCCTTGAAGGAGAAGCGTGCCGACAAGCACGCCAAGGCGAACGAAACGACCGAGAAGGCACGCAAGGCCTAGGGTCGCCTCCACGATTAAACTCAGGGTGTTGCCGCGGATGCCGCGGCAACACCCTTTTTCGTCCCGTCGTCCCGAAAGGACCTGCCGATGACCCTTCCCTCCCTGGACACCCGGGTGGACTACCCGGCCGGGTTGACCCGTCTCACCGCGACCGTGCTGCACGTCGAACCGCGTGCCGAGGGGCTGGTCACTGGACTGGTCGCCGTGTTGCTCGACGCCACCCCCGTGCACCCGGTGGATGCCGGCTGGCCTGATCAGGGGCCAGACCGGGCCGTGCTGCGCGCCGCGGCAGCCGAGTTGCCGGTGGTGGACTGTGTGGTCGGAGCGACGGACGGGACGGCGCTGTATCTGGGCCGGGACATCCCGGTGCAGAAGGGAACGGCCGGGTGGGCGTTCGTCGTGGTGCATCTGCTGTCGGGCGATGCCGCACCGGCCGAGGGGCAGATCGTCGAGGTCGAGGTCGACGCCGACTACCGCACCCGGATGTCCGCGGGCCACACCGCGTGCCACCTCGCCGCGCTCGGCCTGAACCTGGCTCTGGCCGACCGCTGGAAGAAGGAGGTGCGCGCCGACGCGCTCGGCAACCCCGACTTCGACGGCACCGCGATCGATGTGTCCCTGATCGGGGAGAACCAATCGGTCGACACCTACCGGCTCGGCAAGTCCCTGCGCAAGAAGGGGTTCATCACCGAGGGCCTGGCCGAGGCGCTGCCCGAGATCCAGGGCGCCCTGAACGCGACGCTGGCCGAGTGGGTGGCCACAGGCGCGAGCGTGCACATCGACGCTGACGGCCCGCTGCTCACCGACCGCCGGTACTGGGTCTGCGACCTGCCGGGACAGAGCGCGCGGATCCCCTGCGGCGGCACCCACGTCTCCTCCCTGGCCGAGCTCGGGGCCGTGCGCGTGGCGCTGTCCACCGCCGACGTGGAGGGCACGACCGTGCTCACGATGGCGACGTTCGTCGGCTGACCAGGAGCCGGCCGCGTCAAACCAATTCGACGGAGATACTGCTCTAAAAACACGCTTTTGCCCCGTTTGGGACGGACTTGGGCAGAATCTCCGTCGAATTCGTTACGACTGCGATCCGGCACGACCTGGAAAACAAAAATGCCCGGCTGGCCAGGGAACCTGGCTTGCCGGGCATTTCAATCGGTGGAGCTAAGGAGATTCGAACTCCTGACCTTCTCATTGCGAACGAGACGCGCTACCAACTGCGCCATAGCCCCTAACCGCTTATGCAGAATATCACGCGCGGCCGATGACTTTTGCCGCCGGGCCGTCAACGGCAGGAAAAGCCCGGAATGATTCGGCTGATCAGCCGACGGCGCGACGCCGACGCAGCACGGCGTCGAGATCGCTCATGCCGGGCGCGGTCTCCCCGACGACACCCATCGACGCGAACCTGCTGGTCGCGGCCGCGGGGGCCGCAACGGGGGCCGCAGCCGCCGACGGCCGTCTGAGCGGGGTGGCGGCCACGACCAGCTGGGCGGCCCTCCGGGCCACCTCGGCTTCGGCAGCGGCCTTGCGCAGTTCCGCTGCGGCCTCCACGGAGGCCATCGCGGTCTGGGCGACGGAGCCGCGCGAGAGATGCATCGGCAGCGGCAGCGGATGCGGCGTCCAGCTGTGGGCCGCGACCGGTGTTTCCTCGAGCTGCACGGGCTCGAACGTCTGCCCGACCCGCGACGCGGTGGCGGATTCGCCGGTTCCGACCCCGGCGGCGTGCCCCTCGTGGGCGCGCCGAGCGGTGCGGGCCAGGCGCGACAGGGCGCCGAAGGCGAGGGCAGCCAGGACGAGGCCGCTGACCAGGACCGCCCCGGTTCCGCCGGCGGCGAGGGCGAAGGCGCCGGAGACGAACAGGACCACTCCGGTCAGAAGGAACAGGGAGGTCACTGCGCGCACGCGGCGCAGGCGGCTCGCTTTGCCGGCCGCACCGGAAGCGGCGGGCCTGGCGAGCGCGGAACGGCCTGCAGCGGCCTGGGCCACGGCCGCACGCTCCGTCGCGGAACGGGCCGCGGCGGCCCGCCGGGCGGCGGCCGCGGCATCCGTCACGGCCTTGGCCTCGGCCCGGGCGTCGTCCTCGGCCTGGGCCAGGAGTTTGCGCTGGGTGACCACCGTGCGCGCGTTCGCTTCGAGGCGAACCTCCCGCGGCACTTCGGAGGTCTCGGCCAGGATACGCAGGGTCTGCTGAAGGCGCACGGCGTTCCGTTCGGTGGTCAGGTATTGTCGGCGTCGCGCCCAGGTCGGCATCAGATAGGTCACCCACAGGGCAGCGGCGACCGCGATCATGACTCCCCCGCCCAGGACCTCGCTACTCATGGTCCCTACGGTAGGAGCGCCGGGGGCTTCCGGGGATGATTACCGAGGGTGTGTCACCGAACATTCGGCGCGTCATCGGTCGGTCACGGCCAACGGATGCGCGGCCGCGGCGAGGTCGGACGGCGTCACCCGGGCTGCGTCGGGCGACACTGCGCCCGCGTGCCAGCGGTTGAGCACGCCCTGGCGCACTTCTTCCGCCACCAGCGCGAAGCAGAAGTGGTCGCGCCAGTCGCCGTTGATGTGGATGAAGCGCCGCCGCAGACCCTCGTACCGGAACCCGAGTTTCTCTACCACGCGCAGCGAGGGGCCGTTCTCCGGCCGGATGCAGATCTCCATCCGGTGCAGTCCGAGCTGGCCGAAGCAATAGTCGGTCGCCAGCGCGACGGTGGTCGGAGTGATCGACTTGCCGGCGAATTCCTGGGCCACCCAGTAGCCGATCGTGGCCGAGGACAACGATCCCCAGGTGATCGACGACACGTTCAGCTGGCCCGCCAGCCGGCCGTCGTACTCGACCAGGAACGGCAGACCGCTTCCGGCGCGGGAGTGAGCGAGGAGACTGCGGATGCTCGACCGCGTGTCGAACGACATCGGCGCGTACGGGCTCGTGGCTTCCCAGGTGCGCAGCCAGCTCCGGTTCTCCATCAGGGACCGCTCGAGCACCTTGTCGTCCCGCAACCGAATCGGTCGCAGGGTGACGGGCCCGTCATGAAGCGTCGGTATCGCGATGGCCACAGCCTGCCCGTCTCTTCATTCCAGAATGTTGTTCCCTCAATCTACCCGCTCGGCCTGCCGCCGGGGCTGCCGGTAGGCCCTAGTCGAGGGTCGCGACGAAGTCCTGGAGCCACGGCCGGAGGTCGGGGCCCAGGTCGTCGCGGTCGACGGCGAGCTGAATGATGGCCTTGATGTAGTCCAGGCGGTCACCGGTGTCGTAGCGACGTCCGCGGAAGATGACGCCGTACACGCCGCCGGTGGCATCCGGGGTCGCCGCCATCTCCTGCAGCGCGTCGGTGAGCTGGATCTCGTTGCCCTTGCCGGGCTGGGTGTGTTCGAGCACCCCGAACACCTCGGGGCGCAGCACGTACCGGCCGATGATGGCCAGGTTCGACGGGGCATCCGCCGCGTCCGGCTTCTCGACCAGTCCGGTCACCCGCACCACGTCGGGGTCATCGGTGGCCTCGACCGCGGCGGCCCCGTAGAGGTGGATCTGCGAGGGGTCGACCTCCATCAGGGCGATGATGCTCGCGTTGCGCTTGCCCTGCTCGGTCAGCATCTTCGTGAGCAGCGGGTCCCGGGAGTCGATGATGTCGTCACCGAGCAGCACGGCGAACGGCTCATTGCCCACGTGCATCTTCGCGCGCAGAACGGCGTGGCCGAGACCCAGCGGGTCGCCCTGGCGCACGTAGTGGATGTCCGCCAGCTCGGTGGCCCAGTTCACCTTCGCGAGCCGGCTCTGATCGCCCTTCTTCTCCAGGATCGCCTCGAGCTCGGTCATCCGGTCGAAGTGGTTTTCCAGGGCATTCTTGTTGCGCCCGGTGACCATCAGCACGTCGGGCAGACCAGCGGCGACCGCTTCCTCGACGACGTACTGGATCGCGGGCTTGTCAACCACCGGAAGCATCTCCTTCGGCATGGCCTTGGTGGCCGGAAGGAAGCGAGTGCCCAGACCAGCGGCGGGAATGACGGCTTTGGTAATTGATGTCCCCATGGCCCCTACGTTAGCGGCATCTAGGATGACTTGTATGGACTCCGACATCGGTCATCGAAAGCGGGCGCTCCGCGCCGAGTTGCGGGAGCGCCGCCAGAACATGACCTCGGTGGAGCGCGACGCCGCGACGGCCGGCCTCACCGCCAATCTCCAGAGCATCACGCTCGATTTGTCGGCGCGTTCGATCTCCTGCTACCTGTCCAGCCGAAACGAGCCCAACACCCGCCCGTTCGTGAACTGGGCCGAGTCCCAGGGGATCCGGGTTCTCTTCCCCGTCTCCCGTGACGACGGACTGCTCGACTGGACCGTCGGCGAAGACCAGACCGAGACCCCGGGTCTCGCGGGCGTTCCGGAACCGGCCGGCGAGTTGCTCGGCCCGATCGCGATCAACGACGTCGACCTGATCGTGGTGCCCGCCGCGGCCGTCGACGCTACCGGCCTGCGCATGGGCTGGGGCCGCGGCTACTACGACAAGACCCTCGGTTCGATGGAGAAGTGCCCGCCGGTCTACGCCGTGATCTACGACAACGAGTTCGTCGACGAGGTCCCGCGCGAGGTGCACGACCAGCCGGTGGACGGCCTGGTCACCCCGTCGCGGATCATCGCGTTCTGACCGCATGCGCCGTTGACGTGGCTTCCAGCCAACACCGGTAAAATCTAGCGAAGCCATCTATACAATCGGGGATTCGGCCAGCGGCCGGTCCCACAGCCGGAGTTCCAGTGCCTACCTATTCTTACCGTTGCACCGAGTGCGACACCGCGTTCGACATCCAGCAAGCCTTCACCGACAACACGCTCACCGAGTGCCCCACCTGTGGCGGCAAGCTGCGCAAGGTGTTCTCGTCGATCGGCGTGACCTTCAGCGGGTCCGGTTTCTACAGCAATGACTCCCGTTCGGATTCGAAGCGTTCCCTCGAGCGCTCGAGCCAGACGTCCGACAAGAAGTCAGACAAGAAATTCGAGAAGGCGTCGGGCGGCTCGTCCGACTCGAAGGCCGGCGAGAAGTCCGCGCCGGCGAAGGAGAGTTCGTCCTCCCCCGCGAAGTCGACCTCGGGCAGCACGAGCTCCGCCGCCCCGGCCGCCAAGTCTTCCTAACCACTACCACCACCTCCCCCGTCATCGCCTCACGGCGCCGGAACCTCAGCGGAGTATGACCATGATCCAGGGCTTCAAAGAATTCATCATGCGCGGCAATGTCATCGAGCTCGCCGTCGCCGTCGTCATCGGGGCCGCGTTCACCGCGGTGGTCAACGCGATCGTCAAGGGCATCTTCAACCCCCTGGTCGCAGCGATCTTCAACTCGGAGAGCCTCGCGAAAGCGATGGTGATCGGGCTTCCCGGCGGCGCTGAACTGTCATTCGGGCTGGTGCTCGCGGCGGCAATCAACTTCCTCCTGGTCGCGGCCGTGGTCTACTTCGTCTTCGTCATGCCGCTCAACCACCTGAAGCATGCCCAGGAGCGCCGCCGTCTCGCCGGCGCCCCCACCGCCGCCGAGGTGGCCGCCCCGGCGACGGAGCTCGAACTCCTGAGCGAGATCCGCGACCTGCTGGCCGCCGGCGCGACGCTCGACCGGGGCCCGAAGCACACGCTCTAGCCCCGACCGGAGCGCGCCCGCGTCACCAGTGCGGCGGGCGGTCCTGGCGCAGCCGGTCGTCGTTGACGCCGCGGGTGCCCGGTCCGGCGGGATCGACGGGCACGACCCCGCCCTCCTCGCGCAGTACCGGCGGGTGCGGATCGGGATCCGTGCCGGGAGCCGGTGTCAGTTTGGCGCGCCGGGATGTGCCGGGCTGTCTGACGACCGACTGGCGGGGCTCCGCGGATGCCGCGGCCGGCTGGTCGGCGCCGCCGTCAGCTACTCCGTGAGGACCGCCGTCAGGGCTGGCGTCAGCGGTCACGGCCGTGTCGACGGCGGGGCGGTGACGCCCGCGAGCGCGGCGACCCGCGCGGCGACAGCGTCCGGGTTGCTGAAGAGCTCGAAGCTGTGCACGCGCAGGTAGTGCCAGCCGAGGCGGCGCAGCACCTCGGGCCGGAGCCGGAGCGACTCGCGCAGGCTCGACCGGCCGACCACGGCATCCGTTTCGACGACGACGGCACGGCCGGCGTTTGATCCGGCCAGGGCCAGTTTGCCGCGGTGCCCGAGCGACACGGTCAGGCCGAACTTCTCGAGGCGACGGGCCAGGTCGACCAGCATGGCCTCGCTGGCATCGGGCACCTGGGCTTCGTGGCGGCGTGCCTCGGTCTCGCTGAGCACCTGGGACAGAGCCAGGATGCCGTGGCGCTGGCGGTCCTCGTCGATGTCCGACGGGCGGAAGCAGGAGACGATGTCCATGGCCCGCCGGGCTCGGGTCATGCCGATGGCCAGCAGCCGTTCGCCGCCGGGCTCGCCGAGCGAACCGAAGTTGGTGAGCAGGCGGCCGTGCGGGGTTCGGCCGTAGCCGATCGAGAAGATGACCCGGTCGCGGCTCTGGGCCACGGCCTGCTCGAGGGTGAGCACGGTGAACGGCTCCGCCCGGTCTTTCAGGATGAAGTCGGAGAGGTCGGTGCGCTTGGAGAACGCGGACAGCACGGCCTGGTGCACGCGCACGGAGTGCCGCGCGCTGGCCGTGATCACCATCAGGGATTCCTTGGGCCGCTTCACCGCGTGGTCCATCACCAGTTCGACGACCTTGGCGACCTCCGCGTCGACGCTCTCGACGGCGCCGCTGTCGGCGTCGGGCATGCCGTGCCCACCGGCGACGTAATTGATGGTGAGGCTGCCGTGGCCGAGGTAGCTGCCGGCCCACGGGAGGGAATCGATGCGGCCGCCGTAGAAGCGGTGGTTGACGAGCTCGGCGAGGTCCTCGCCGCCGGCCCGGTAGCTTCGGGTCAGGGTCAGCGTCGGGAGCAGCTCTCCGAGGCGGGCCAGGGCGGAGTCGGCGTGGAGGGCATCCACGTTGGTCTCCTGCACGGTGCGGTCGTCCGCGGCATCCGTGATGCCGGTTTCGAACGCGGACGGGGTCTGCGTGACCGGATCGCCGAACGCGACGATCTGCCTGCCACGACGGATGGCGCCGACGTTCTCGGCCAGGGTAGTGGCCCCGGCGTCGACGAGCAGCACGGTGTCGAAACTCATCTGGTCGTCGAAGCCCGCGACCTCGTAGGGTGAGGCGAGCCAGACCGGGGCGAGCACCCGGCCCAGGTGCGGTGCGGCCTTGTGCAGGCGGCCGGGGGTGGCCCGGTCGGCGCGGAGCAGGCGCCGCAGGTGATCGGCTTCTTCCGGCCAGTCGACGACGCCGATCTTCCAGGTCTCGGCGAGCAGCCAGGCCAGCAGCTGGCCGGTGGTCGAGGCGTGAGCCTCGTCGACCAGTTTGAAGTCGGCTTCGAGGCGGTCGAGCACCTGCGTGTTGGCGTTGAGGAGGGCCTTGTCGCCGCTGAGCATCGTCTCCAGCACCGACTGCCACCAGGCCAGTTCGAGCTCGACGGCGACGTCTTTCTCGGACACGTGCCGCTGCGACAGGTCCGTCATCAGGGGGTCGAGGTTGTGCTCGCGCAGGGTGGCGAGCAGGGCGGTGCGCTCGTGCAGGTTGGCGAGCACCTCGCTCTCGGCGGCGAGGCCGGCGACCGCGTGGATGAGTTCCTTGATCGGTCGGTTCGACAGCTGGCGGGTGGTGCCGGCCGTGCCGAGCGGAACGTCGAGGCTGGCAAGGTCTTCGGCGACGCGCTGGAAGGCGACGTGCACGTCGGAGATCCCCACCGGGACCTCCGGGGTGACGCCGGCCACGACGAAGCGCTGCCACAGGGTGCGCTGCTGCTGAATGCGGCGCAGGCTCTCGTTCATGTCGCTGACGCGCACGCCGGGACGGAGGTACTCATCGGCGAGTTTGCGCAGTCGCCGGCGGCTGGCGCCGGTCATCTCGGGCGAATCGCGGCGGGCGGCGGTCGCGGCGATCAGTTCGGCCAGCGAACGGTCGTACACGGCCGGCTGAAACTTGTCGAGCGTCTCCCGGATGTCCAGCAGCAGCCGCAGGTAGACGCCGAGCTCGGTGATCGTCTCGAACGGGCGCAGCCGCGTCTGGCCGACCAGCCCGGCGGCGCGCTCGAGCAGGCGGGGCAGTTCGACCTGGTTGACCCGTTTGGCCAGCTGGTGGGCGGCGGACGCATCCGCGGTGGAGGTGAAGGAGGCTCCGTACCAGGGCGAGTCGCCCGGGCCGTAGCGGAATTCGCCGAGCGCGGCGGCCTTGATCAGCGTCGCCGCCGCGGCGGCCCGGCCATGGGCGAGGCGCTCGAGGGCGCGCCGGTCGAGGCGGGCGGTGGTCGACGGCGGGCTCGGCAGCTGGGCCAGCCTGGCCAGCTCGCCGAGGGCATCAAGCACCGACACCCCGAGGGCCGAATCGCGGCGGGTGAGCGAAGAGCGGTAGTCGAGCAGCACCTTGCGCAGCCGCACGAGCGCGTCGTCGACGTCGCCTACCAGGGGCTGGGCGGCCTTCTCGTTGCGGGTGATTGACTGGATCAGGTCGCGCCGCAGGGTGCGCGGGGTGACGGCGACGCCGGGCAGCCCCACCTGCACCAGGCGGTGCGCGATGCCGTCGAGGCTGGACCGGCGCGCACTGACCACGAGCACGCGCTTGTGCTGCGAGATGAGCGAGCCGATCGCGTTCACGATCGTCTGGGTGCCGCCCGTGCCGGGAAGCGTCTTGACCACGAGGGAGTTGCCGGCCGCGATCTGCGCCACGACGTTCTCCTGCTCGGAGTCGGCGTCGAGCAGCAGGATGTCGGTGGCCGGAGGCCGGGAGTCCTGGCCGATCGGCACGACCGGGTTGTACGCGGTCTCGATGGCCCGGCGGGCGTTCTGGTTGCCGGCGACCGCGTCGAGCAGCGGGTGGTCCAGCCGGGCCGCGTCGGCGGAGAGCGCGCGGCCCACGTCGGCGAAGGAGGATGCGACCAGGCGCGGCACCACGTTGAACCACGGCAGGTGCGAGGTCAGGCCGCGCAACCGGTCGATCACGGGCTGCGGTTTGAAGGCGCCGTTGGTGACGGCCAGGGCCACGAACGCGTCGGCGTCCAGGGTGATCTGGAACTGGTCGTGCAGTGCGCGGGCCAGTTCGGGGTTGAGGAAGGGCTGGCCCTTGAGCTTGAGCTCGAAGTCGCGGCCGTAGCGGCGGATGGCGAGGGGGCGCAGCAGCACCGGCGCCGTGTAGTCCACGTCACCGTGGCGCCACTCGGCCAGGCCGATCGCGAGGTGCACGGACTCGATGCCGCGCATCGATCGCAGCTCGATGCCCTTCTGGGTGATCTCGCCGGCCGCGAGCCGGGCGTTGCGCAGGGCCAGCTCGTCCCGGATCAGGTTCGAGAGCAGCGTGGTCTTGCCGGTGATGAACTGCGGCAGTCCGCCCGGGTGGGTTGCGCTCAGTTCGATCCGGGTGCGGGGCCCGTCACTGAAGTGCAGGAGCGGTGAGCGTCCGCCGACTTCCGCCAGTTCGGCGCGCCAGCGCTGCCAGACCGGGTCGGCCACGTTGCCGACGACGAGGGACGGATCACCGAGGCTGACCGCGTGCGGGGCCGCCGCGTCGTGCGGGTCGGGGCTGCGTGGGTCGGAGTTGCGAGGGCCTGAGTTGCGAGGGTCGGAGGCGGCAGCATCCTGAATTTCCGACAGGATGCCGTTGTCATCTAGTTTCTTATCAAGGCGCCGCACACCGACACCCTATTTCAGTCAACTGGGATTCACCGGCAGGCTGCCCGTTTTTACCGGGATTAGGGGCCAGAACGGCCCGTTTCGGCGGGATTCGGTCCGAGCGGCCGTCCGAGCGGCCGTCCGAGCGACCACCCGCACGACAGCCGGGGCGGCGGCGAGGGCCGGCGCCGATCCTTCTCGGCGAGAATGGTTCAATGACACTCCCCCTGGTCGAACTCCACCTGCACATCGAGGGAACACTCGAACCCGAGCTTATCCTCGAGCTCGCCGCGCGCAACAATGTGCGCCTGCCGTGGGGCTCCCTCGACGAGCTGCGCGCGCAGTACGAGTTCACCGATCTGCAGTCTTTCCTGAACCTCTACTACCGCAACCTCGACGTGCTGCGGGAACGCATCGACTTCACCGATCTGACCCGCGCCTACCTCGAGCGGGCCCGCACCGCCGGCGTGCGGCACGCGGAGATCTTCTTCGACCCGCAGGCGCACACGAGCCGGGGCGTGCCGCTGCTCACCGCCCTGGGCGGGGTGCGCGATGCCCTCGACGCCGCCGTCGACTCGGTCGGCATCAGCACGAAACTGATCGTGACCTTCCTGCGCGACCGTCCGGCCGCCGAGGCGCTGCAGTTGCTGCGGGAGATCCTCGCGAGCCCGCACCGGATCGACGGCATCGGGCTGGACTCCGCCGAGGTCGGCTATCCCCCGGAGCTGTTCACCGAGGTCTTCGACCTGGCCCGCGCCAACGGGCTGCGCCTGGTCGCCCACGCGGGCGAGGAGGGACCGCCGGAGTACGTCTGGCAGGCCCTGGACCTGCTGGGGGTGGAGCGCATCGACCACGGCATCCGCAGCCTGGAAGACGAGGCCCTGCTCGACCGCCTGGTGCGGGACCGCGTTCCGCTGACCGTGTGCCCGTTCTCGAACGTGCGGCTGCGGGTCATCGACACCCTCGCCGGGCATCCGATCATGCGGATGCTGGACCGCGGCCTGCTCGTGTGTGTCAACTCCGACGACCCGGCGTACTTCGGCGGCTACATCGACGACAATTTGACGGCCCTGGACCGCGAGTTCGGCCTGGGCCCGCACCGGCTGGCGCTTCTGGCCCGGAACGGGATCGAGGCCTCGTTCCTCACTCCCGCCGAGAAGAGCACCCTGGACGACGAGGTCGGAGCCTGGCTCGACGCGCAGCCCCAGGCATCCGTCTGACCCCGGTCAGGCCGGCGGGTCCTACAGCCAGTTGTTCTTCCTGAAGACCAGGTAGAGTCCGATCCCCATGGCCAGCATCAGGGACAGGGCGAACGGGTAGCCGAACACCCACCCGAGTTCGGGCATGGCCTTGAAGTTCATGCCGTAGATCGTGCCCACCAGGGTGGGCGCGAACAGGATGGCCGCCCAGCTGGAGATCTTCTTGACCTCTTCGCTCTGGGCGACGCTGGTCTCGGACAGGCGGCGCGTCTCCTCGTTCTGACGCTGGGTGACGAGGGTGCTGTGCACGGTGAGCGCGTTGTCCAGCAGCTGCCGGAACGCGGCGCCGCGCTCGACGACCCGCAGGGTGTGGTCGAGCACGTCACGCAGGTAGTGCTGCAGTTCGGTCGGGGCCGCGTACTTGCCGAAGCCCTTCTGCAGCGCCTCGAGCATGCCGACCAGCGGCTGCGTCGCGCGCTGGAACTCGATCACTTCGCGGGACAGGTCGTAGATGCGCCGGGCCACGGCCTGGTCGCCGTCGAAGAGCTGGTTCTCGATCTCGTCGATGTCGTTCTCGAGCCCCGCCACGACCGGCCCGTACTCGTCCACGATCTGGTCCAGGATCGCGTAGAGCACGGCCTCGGGCCCGAGGGCCAGCAGTTCCGGCGCCTGCTCCATCCGCAGGCGCACCTTCGCGAGATCGGGCGACTCGGCGTGACGGATGGTCGCCACGAAGTCCGGGCCCACGAACACGTGCAGCTCGCCGAACTCGACCCGTTCCTCGGCGTCGATGTAGCGAGCCGGCCGCAGCACCACGAACAGGATGTCCCCGAAGCGTTCCAGTTTCGCGCGCTGGTGGCCCTTCAACGCGTCCTCCACCGACAGGTGGTGGAGGCTGAACTCGGTGGCGACGGAGCGCACCTCGGCCTCGGACGGGCGGTACATCCCGATCCAGGCGAAGCCGTTCCGGGACTTCATGGCCGCGTAGGTCTCGTCGAGCGTGTCCGGGTTGGCGGCTCGATGCCCGTTCACGTAGATTGCGTTGTCGATCAGTGCCACGGGCGCTCCTTATATAGCAGCTACAAGTGTCGCATCCGTCGGGAGCGCCGCCCGCCGCCTCCGACGGTCCCGGCGGTAGGTTGGGGGCGTGAATGCTGAGCGAACGCGGGACGTGTTCGTCGTGGTCGCCCCGCGCGGGGCAACGGATGCCGCCGATCGCGGCTTCCTGGCGGCCGCCGCCGCCTGGGTCCTCGGCGTGGATCCCCGACACGTGTCGATCGACCGCACCTGTGACCGTTGCGGCGGCAGCCATGGCAGACCGGTGCTGAACGTTCCTCCGAGCGCGAAAGGCCGCACCCTGCACCCCTGGCCCCTGCACGCCAGCCTCAGCCGGGCCGCCGACGCGGTCGCCGTCGCGCTGACCTTCGCTGGACCGGTCGGGGTCGACATCGAGAGCCTGGCGGCCGTCTCCCGGGCCGACTTCGACCGGGTCGCGTTCGGGGCGGCGGAGCAGGGCGCCCTCCACTTCGTCCCGCCCGCCGACGCCGCGGCCGCGCGGGCCGCCCTGTGGACGGCCAAGGAGGCGATCCTCAAGTGCACCGGCGACGGACTCCGGGTGGACCCGCGGGACCTGACCGTCACGCTGACCGCCGCCGCTCCGACGGGTGCAGCCACGGATGCCGCCGCCCCGCACCTCGCGGCCTGGCCGGGGGCCGGCTTCCCGCTGGACACGATGCGCCTGGCCCGGTTCGATCCGGGGCCGGGACTGGCCGGCACGGTCGCCGTGCACACCGACACAGTGCACACCGACACCGTGCACACCGGTGCCCAGCTCACGGTGCTGCAGCTGACCGCCACGGACATCCGTCGGCGGCCAGGCCACCGGCCGGCTCAGAGTTTGGGCAGCACGGTCCGGTAGATCCAGCGGTCGACGATCCGGCGCACCTCGCCGCTCCCGGTGTGCACCGAGAAGAACTCGACGAAGTCGTCCGTGGAGATCGACCCGTGTCGCCGGTCGCGGGTGTACGCCCGCACGGCGCCGAAAAAGCCGTCGTCGCCGAGCTCGCGGCGCAGGGCGTGGAGGGCGAGCGCGCCGCGCTTGTAGACCCGGTCGTCGAACATGTCGTGCGGTCCCGGATCGCCGACGACGATGTCGCGGGGCAGCGCGTCGAGCAGCGCGCGGTGCTCGGCCGCGCTCCGGTCTGCGGACGGTCCCCCGCTGGCCTCCCCCCACAGCCACTCGGCGTAGCACGCGAATCCCTCGTGCAGCCAGATGTCCTGCCACCGGGCCACAGTCAGGCTGTTTCCGAACCACTGGTGGGCCAGTTCGTGCGCGATCAGCCGATCGCTGCCGTGCGCCCCGTCGACGTGGTTGCGGCCGAAGACGGCGAGGCCGTGCGCTTCGAGCGGGATCTCCAGCTCGTCGTCGGTGACCACGACCGAGTAGGCGCCGAACGGGTACGGCCCGAATCGGGCGGTGAAGAGGGACAGCATCTCCCCCAGCCGGCCGAAGTCAACGGCCACTTCGCGGGCGAGGTTGGCGGGGAAGAAGATCCGCTGGGCGACCGGGGCGGCCGCCAGGTCGGTGCGCCGGTAGCGGCCGATCAGCACCGACGCCAGGTAGGTGGCCATCGGCTCGGGCACATCGAACGTCCAGGCGGTGCGACCCGATCGGGTCGACCGGGCGATCAGCTTTCCGTTGGACACGACCGTGTACGGGTCTTCGCAGGTGAGCCGGATCCGGAAGGAGGCCTTGTTGCTCGGATGGTCGTTGCACGGGTACCACGACGCCGCGCCGGTGGGCTGGCCGGCGACGAGCACCCCGTCGTCAAGCTCCTCCCAGCCGACGTCGCCCCAAATGCTGCGGAGCGGGCGCGGCGCCCCGCGATACCGCACGCTCACCTCGAACCGATCGCCGGCGTCGATCGGGGTCGCCACCAGGATCAGCAGCTTCCGCGCGGCGTGGATCACCTTGTGCGCCCGCACCCCGTTGACCGTGACCCGGTCGACGCTGAGCCCGTCCAGGTCGAGGCTGAACCGGTCCAACCTCATCGAGGCCAGCGCGGTGATGGTCGCCGTCGCCCGCAGCTGGTTGGTGGCCACCCGGTAGTCGAGGTCGAGGTCGTAGTGCTGGGCCAGATAGCCGCCGTTCCCGTTCTGCGGTGTGTAGGCGTCATCCACTGTCGGCGCACCGTGGGTCGGCGCGCCGTTATTCGGCGGCACCGGCCGAGACGGGAGTGAAGACTTGTTCTGAGGCATGGGCCGTCAAGTCTGCCACGGCAGCGACCGCCACGGCGAAATCGGGTTGCCCGACCAGACCGACCCGGCGGGAACCCGTTCGCCCCGCATCACGAGGGAGGCCGGCCCCACGGTGGCGCCCTCGTCGACCGAGGCGGCCGGCAGGATCACGCTGTGCGGCCCGAGCGTCGAGCCCGCGGCCAGGCTGACGCGGTCGAGTTGCATGATCCGGTCGTGGAACAGGTGCGTCTGCACCACACAGCCGCGGTTCACGGTGGCGCCGTCGGCGATGGCGACGAGGTCCGCTTCGGGTAGCCAGTACGACTCGCACCACACCCCGCGGCCGATTCTCGCCCCGAGGGTGCGCAGCCAGAAGGCCAGCGCCGGGGTGCCTGCCGCCTTCGCCGCGAACCAGGGCCGGGCCACCATCTCCACGAAACTGTCCGATACCTCGTTGCGCCAGATGAACGAGGACCAGAGCGGATGCTCGGTCGCCCGGATCCGGCCCACCAGCATCCACTTGGCCGCGGTCGTGACCAGGGCCGCGACCATGCCGGCGGCGAGCATGACCACTCCGGACAGGGCGATCGCCCAACCGAGGCCGAGCCGGAGCCAGAGCCAGGCGAGCGCGGCGAGCACGCCGAGCGCGATCAGGGCTGTGACGATGACCGGAACAATGCGCAGCAGTTCCCAGAGCGCGCGCCGGGTCACCAGTCGCACCGGCGGGTGGAAGGTGAGCGTCTCGTCGACGTCGGTCGCGATGCGCCGCAGCCGCTCGGGCGGGTTGCCCAGCCAGGACGAGCCGCGTTTGGCCTTCCGCGGAGTGGAGGAGAGCACGGCGACGAGACCGTTGCGCGGAACGGTGCGCCCGGCGCCGGCGATTCCGCTGTTGCCCAGGAACGCGCGCCGGCCGATCTTGGCCGGGCCGATGCGCAGCCAGCCCCCGCCCAGCTCGTAGCAGGCGACCATGGTGTCGTCGGCGAGGAACGCGGCCGGGGCGATGGTCGTCAGGGCCGGGATCAGCAGGACGGTCGAGGCCTCGACGCCCGCGCCGACCTTCGCCCCGAGCAGCCGCAACCAGATCGGGGTGAGCAGGCCGGCGTACACCGGGAACAGGAGTGTGCGGGCGCCGTCGAGGATGCGTTCGGTCATCCAGACCTGCCAGCCGATCCGGCTGCGCACCGGGTAGTAGCCCTCGCGCAGCCCCACGCCGAGGGCGCGCACGGACGCGACCACCAGCAGCGCGTAGACGAGGCCGGCCGCGATGACCGCGACCGGCATCATCAGGGCCGCCCGCCCCAGCGCCGCGGACAGGGTCGACGCGTCACCGATGGCCGCGCCGACGATGAGGGCGCCCACGATCACGGCGATGACCGGCAGCGCGGTCATGCCGACGGCCCCGGCCGCGAACGCGGTCAGCCAGCGGCGACCGCGCGGCGGGCGCTCGGCCGGCCACGACCCGTGCGCGGCGCCCATCCGGATGGCGGGTGATCCCGCCCAGCGTTCGCCGGCGGGCACGACGCCGGAGACGGCCGCCCCCGGCTCGATCACCGCTCCGGCGCCGATGCGGGCTCCGCCGAGCAGGGTGCTGCGGGACCCGACGGTCGCCTCTTCGCCGATCCGAACCCGGCCGATCCGGAGCACGTCGCCGTCGATCCAGTAGCCGGCCAGGTCGGTCTCGGGTTCGATCGCCGCCCGGGCGCCGATCTCCAGCATCCCGGTCACCGGCGGGAGGGCGTGCAGATCGACGTCGTGCCCGACGCGGGCGCCCAGCGCCCTGGCGTAGTAGCTGATCCACGGCGCCCCGGCGAGGCTGGCGGCGTCCACGAGCAGCGCGACCTGTTCGGCCAGCCACAGGCGCAGGTGCACCGAACCGCCGCGGGGGTAGTTGCCCGGTTCCAGGCCGCGCAGCAGCAGCCGGGCTGCGATGACGGAGATGGTCATCTTGCCGGGCGGGGTGACGAACAGGAGGAAGCCGAGCGCGACCCACCACCAGGAGAGCGTCGGCGCGAAGGTGGCGCCGGCGGCGGCGAGCAGGTTGTTCGCCGCCGAGAGGTAGACCAGCCAGCGCGCCCCCACGAGCACGTGCAGAGGAATGCCGAGCAGGCTCTGCGCGATCCGGCTGCGCAGGGGCACGGGCAGCACCTCGCGCCCCCGCTGCGGGACAGGCGGAACCCGGCCGTCGAGTTCGTCGGCGAGCGAGCCGAGCCGCGGGTAGTCGTAGATGTCGGAGACGCGGGTGTCCGCGAAGCGCTGGCGGATCATCGACACGAACTGCGCCGCGGCGAGCGAGCCGCCGCCGTTGGCGAAGAAGTCCGCGTCTGGCCCGTCGGCTGCGACGCCCAGGATGGCGGCCCAGCTTTCGGCGAGCCAGGCCGCCGTCGGCGACAGCCGGGGCGCTGCGCCGGCGTCGCTGCCGGCCGGAAGCGGCCAGGGCAGGGCGGCTCGGTCGACCTTCCCCGAGGTGCGAGTGGGCAGGTCGTCGACCACCGCGAGCAGTGGCACGAGCGCGGCGGGCAGTTCCTCCCGCAGACGGATGTTCGCGGCGGCGCGGTCGAACTCGGCGGCGCCCTCCGTGCGTGCGAGGTAGCCGACCAGCACCTTGTTTCCGGCCGGCGTGATCTGCACCACTGCCGCGGCACCGGCCACCCCTGGCAGGGCCCGCAGGGCCGCCTCGACCTCGCCGAGTTCGATTCTCCGGCCGCCGAGCTTGACCTGGTCGTCGGCCCGGCCCACGAACACGAGGCCCTCACGCTCGTAGCGCACCAGGTCGCCGCTGCGGTAGGCGCGGTGCCAGCCGAGTCCGTCGTGGGCGGCGTATTTCTCGGCGTCCTTGCCGGCGTCGAGGTAGCGGGCGAGCCCGACCCCGCCGATGATGAGTTCCCCGGTCTCGCCGTGGGCGACCCGGTCCCCGGCCGCGTTCAGGACGGCCAGGTTCCAGCCGGCGAGGGGCAGTCCGATCCGAACCGGCCCGTCGCCGTCCAACCGGGCGGCGCAGGCGACGACGGTGGCCTCCGTCGGGCCGTAGGTGTTCCAGACCTCGCGCCCCCGCACCGAGAGCCGGGCCGCGAGTTCGGGCGGGCAGGCTTCGCCGCCGAAGACGAGGAGCCGCACCTGTTCGAGCGAGTCCTCCGGCCACAGCGCGGCGAGGGTGGGAACGGTCGACACGACCGTCACGCCGTGGGCGATCAGCCACGGACCGAGGTCCGCGCCGGACCGAACCAGCGACCGCGGGGCCGAGACGAGGCAAGCGCCGTTCCGCCAGGCCAGCCACATCTCCTCGCAGGAGGCGTCGAACGCCACCGACAGTCCCGCCAGCACGCGGTCGGCCGGTCCGATCGGGTCGGCGGGGAGGAACAGGTCTGCCTCGGCGTCGACGAACGCGGCCGCGGAGCGGTGGCTGACCGCGACTCCCTTGGGCACCCCGGTCGACCCGGAGGTGAAGATCACCCACGCGTCGTCGTCCGGGGTCGGCATGGTGCGGTCTGTTCCGGCGAGGGCCAGGTCGTCGCCCGCCGGCAGCATCCGTTCGGCGAACAGTTCGGCGTCGAGCGACTCGCGCACCGCGAACACGCCCCGGGGGCCGATCACGCCCACGACGCGGGCTTCGCTGAAGACGAGCCGCGCCCGCTCCTCCGGGTCGTCGGCGTCGACCGGAACGTAGGCGGCGCCGACGGTGAGGGTGGCCAGGATGGAGACGTACAGTTCGCGGGTGCCCGACGGAATGCGGATGCCGACGGTGTCGCCCCGGCGCACCCCGCTGCGGCTGAGCCGTTCCGCCTGCTCGCTGACCAAGCGCATCAGGCTGGAATAGTTGATCGCGCCGTCCTGGTCTTCCAGGGCGAGCGCGGTCGGATGCCGGTCGGCGGTGCCATGCAGGATGTCGATGAGGGTACGCGCCGCCGGCGCCCTGGATCCGGCCTCGAGCACATCCTGGCCGGACTGGCTCTGGATCTGCATCGCGCGCTCCTTGTCCGGGTCGCGGTGCCGTCCACCGCGCGAGCCACCAGTTTAGGACGCGCAGGTAACCGGCGGGTGTCGGGTTACGAAGACACCGCATCCGGATGCCACGCGAGGGATCAGATCAAACCCTGGCGGCGGAAGGCATTCCAGACACCGTTATCGAGCACGGTGGTGGTGACCTCGTCGGCGTGGGCTTTGACGGCATCCGTGGCGTTGCCCATGGCGATGCCGACCCCGCAGACCTGCAGCATCTCGATGTCGTTGCTGCTGTCGCCGATGCCGATGGCGGATGCCGCGTCCAGGCCGAGCCGGTCGAGGAGCCGTAGGACCGTGGAGCCCTTGTTCACGCCGTTCAGCGTCACCTCGCCGCTGCCGCGACCCATGTGCGGGATGGTGCCGGTGATGACGTGGAATTCTCCGCTGAGCGCCTCCGAGACGCGGTCGTACGCGCGAAGGTCGCCGGCGAGGAACACCGATTTCGCGATGCCCGTGTAGCTGTACGGTCGAACGTCGGCGAATGCCATCAGGGCCGGGTGATCGTCGGCATCGGTGACGGATGCCGGGTCAGCCCCGGTTCCCGCCTTCCGCTCTGTGTCGGCCGCGTGGTCCTCCGCGAAGCGGTCGCGCACGCCGGGGCTCGGGTACAGCTCGTCGAAGGACTGCAGGTAGAAGTCGTACCCCGACTCCTCGTAGAAACCGATCATCCGCGCCACCGCATCTTCGGGCATGGTGCGTTCGATCACGAGTTCGTCGCCGATTTCCGCGAACCCGCCGCCGGAGCTGATGGTCCCGTCGAAGCCGATGTCGCGGATCGCGGGGTAGATCTCCACGGATGCCCGACCGGTGCTCAGGTACACCAGATGCCCGTTGCTCCTGGCGGTGCGCACCGCGTCGATAGTCGAGTCTGCGATCTCCGATCCGGTCTCGATCAGGGTGCCGTCGACGTCAACGAACGCGATGCGGGGGGAAATCATGGGGCACTCCAGACGAGGTGGTCTCGGGGACGCTGCATCTTCGGAGACCACCGGAGCGGTGTGATCGTATACTCCGACGCTATCCGAGATTTGTTGCTTGCTTCACGTCGGCATCCGCTGTCACTCCGACCACCGGTTCGCAGCCTGACAATAGGGGGCACGCACTTCCGATGACCCTCGTGAGGTGATTACTGTTGGTTCGGGGGTGCGAAACCCCCGCTTCGGGGGCGATCCCTCGCTGCGACTGGACGTGAAAGGCATGGCCACGGTGAGCAAGAACCCCAAATTCGAGGAAGCCGACGAGAGCGAACTCGAGGTCAGCAAGCCCAAGGACTGGGCCGCAGGAATCCCCGGCGTGATGCACGCGATGGTGCCGGCCATCGAGCAGATGGGCGTCAACCGGGCCCGCAAAACGGTGCTTGCGATGAACCAGAAGAAGGGCTTCGACTGCCCCAGTTGCGCCTGGCCCGACCCACACCACCGCAAGGCGTTTGAATTCTGCGAGGAAGGCGCCAAGGCCGTCACCTGGGAGGCGACTCCCGTCGTCATCGGTGCTGATTTCTGGGCCGAGCACTCCGTGAGCGACCTGCGGGGACGCAGCGAGTACTGGCTCGGCATGCAGGGTCGACTGACCGAGCCTGTCTACAAGCCCGCCGGCGAGGACCACTACCGCCCCATCACCTGGGACGAGGCCTTCGAGCTGGTCGCCACGAAGCTCAACGCCCTGGGATCTCCGGACGACGCGGCCTTCTATACCAGCGGCCGCACATCCAACGAGGCTGCGTTCCTGTACCAGCTGTTCGTGCGCGGTTACGGCACCAATAATCTGCCGGACTGTTCAAACATGTGCCACGAGTCCTCCGGCTGGGGCATGGGGCAGACCATCGGCATCGGCAAGGCAACGGTCACCTTCGACGATTTCGCCGAGGCGGACCTGATTATCCTGATGGGCCAGAACCCCGGCACCAACCATCCCCGCATGCTCAACGAGCTGGAGGCCTGCAAGCGCAATGGCGGCAGCCTGGTCGCTGTGAACCCTCTGCCCGAGGCGGGGCTGAAGCGGTACAAGAATCCGCAAACTGTTCGCGGCGTCGCGGGTAAGGGAACCGAGCTGGCCGACCAGTTTCTGCAGATCAGGCTTGGCGGCGACATGGCCCTCCTGCAGGCCGTTTCCAAACGGGTCCTCGACGCGGAGGCCAGGAACCCCGGCACGGTTTTGGACCACAAGTTCCTGGCGGAGCACTGCGAAGGCCTTGAGGAGCTGAAAGAGCACCTGGCGCAGCTCGACGAGCAGGAGGTGCTCGACGCGACCGGTTTGCGGATCGAGGAGATCGACGAGCTCGCCGAGCGGTACCTGAAGGCGGACAAGGTCATCATCACCTGGGCCATGGGCATCACGCAGCAGAAGAAGGGGGTCGCCACCATCAAGGAGATCATCAACCTGCTGCTGCTGCGCGGTAACATCGGCAAGCCTGGAGCCGGCGCTTCTCCGATCCGCGGCCACAGCAACGTCCAGGGCGACCGGACCATGGGCATTTGGGAACAGATGCCCCCGGCATTCATGGACGCCCTGGGGAAGGAGTTCGGCTTCGAGCCTCCGCGGGAGCACGGCGTCGACGCCGTCGACACGATCCGCCGCATGCAGGACGGAAGAATCAAGTTCTTCCTGGCCCTCGGTGGAAACCTGGTGGCGGCAATCTCGGACACACACGCGGCGGAAGCGGCGATGGAAAATTGCGACTTCACCGCCCAGATTTCCATCAAGCTCAACCGATCCCACACTGTCACCGGCACAGAGGCACTCATCCTGCCCACGATGGGCCGCACTGAAATCGACATTCAGGAGTCCGGCACGCAGTTCATCTCCGTCGAGGACACCGTTTGCGCGGTGCACGCGTCGTGGGGCAGCGTGGAACCCGTTGCCCACACTCTGCGCTCCGAGGTGTCGATCATCTCTCGGCTGGCCAAGGCGACCCTCGGCGACAGGATCAACGCCGACTGGGACGGCTTTGAGAAAAATTATGACCTGATCCGCGACCATATCTCCCGGGTCGTGAAGGGGTGCGAGAACTACAACGAGCGGGTCAGGCAGGATGGCGGCTTCATCATGGCGAATGGCCCGCGCGATTCCCGCACCTTCAACACGCCCACCGGCAAGGCCGTGTTGACCGCGAATGACCTGGAGCCGGTGGAACGGCCCGCCGGGACCCTGATCCTGCAGACCCTGCGGTCCCATGATCAGTGGAACACGACCATCTACGGCTTCAACGATCGATACCGGGGAATCCGGAAAGGCCGCCACGTCATCATGGTCAACGCCGAAGACATCACCGAACTCGGTTTGGCCGACGGACAGTTGGTGGACATTTTCGGCGAGTACAAGGACGGCAAGGAGCGCGTGCTGCGAAAGTTCCGCGTGGTCTCCTACCCGACGCCGCGCGGGTGCGCCGCCGCTTACTATCCGGAGGCAAACGTCCTGGTGCCGCTCGATCACGTGGCGGATGGCAGCAACACGCCGGTCTCGAAGGCGGTCATCGTTCGCCTGAAGCCGTCCGGGTCAGAGCCCTTACTGGGCTGAGTCCACCCAGCCCTTGCTGTCCGGGCCGTCCTGAGTGCCGTCGGATACCAGTCCGCGGGCCTTCTGCACTGCGGTCTCGACGGCGGACTGAACCTCCTTCTTGCCGCTGTTGGTCGCCTGTCCGGCAGCGAAGCCCACGATAAAAGCGCTGAGGGGCCCGGCGGAGGGGCTGACGGACCTGGATTCCTCGGCCAACTGCAGGATCATCTGGGTGTCGACCTCGAGGTCCAGGATCTGCAGGGCCTGCGTCAGCCGTCGACTCCACTGGGCCAGTGCGAGCTCTTCATCGGACGAAACGGTCATCGGTGCTCCTAGTCTGGTGGCTCGTCCCGGAATGCCCGGAAGCGGCATCCGTCAAGACTTGCACCCTTGCCGGCGAAGCACAACGCACGGGCAGTCCGGGACTCTGAGGGCGGGATCCCGTCCTCGATGTGGACTCTTCAGGAGACCGGCCCGGTGTTTACTTCTATTTCGTTCTCGTCGGTTCGCCGTCGTCACTCGGTGTGCTGTGCTCCCGCAGACGTCGGCCGAGCTTGATGTCCTCGCGTGCCTTGTCGGCCGCCTTGTCGCTCTTGCGGGTGTCCCGCGGCGGCAGCTGAATCTCTTCCTCGGCGGCGATGCCCGCCTGCAGCTGCCGGCCCCGTTCCAGCTCCGCATCGAACTCGGCGCCGACGAGCAGGGCGAGGTTGGCGATCCACAGCCAGAGCAGGAACACCACGATGCCGGCCAGAGAACCGTAGGTGCGGTCATAGTTGGAGAAGTTGGTGACGTACAGGCCGAACAGGAACGAGGAGACCGCCAGGGTGATGAGCGCGAGTAATGCCCCCAGGCTGATCCAGCGGAACTTGGGCTGCTGGGCGTTGGGAGTGGCGTAGTACAGGATGGCGATGATCAACACGGCGGCCAGCGCCAGGATGGGCCACTTGATGACGGACCAGACGAGCTGCACGGTCTGCCCCAACCCCAGCGCGCTGCCGAGCGCATTCGTGACCGGACCCGACACAATCAACACCACAAGCACCACCACGATGAGCAGGATGCAGACCACGGTCACGCCCAGTTGCATCGGGCGCAGCTTCCAGAACGGCCGCCCCTCTTCCATCTCGTAGATGCGGTTCATGGCCCGGCTGAACGCGCCGACGTAGCCGGATGCCGACCACAGCGCCAGCAGGATGCCGCCGACGAGGGCGACGCCGGCCGCGGGCGACGAGCTGAACTGCTCCAGCGGGGCCCGCAGAGTGTCGGCGGTGCCACCGGGGGCGACCTGGTCGACGAGAGAAAGGATCGAGTTCGTCGCGGTATTACCCTGACCGAACACTCCCAGGAGCGAGATGAGCGCGATCAATGCGGGGAAGATCGACAGCACGGCGTAGTAGGTGAGGGCGGCGGCGAGGTCGGTGCACTGGTCGGCCGAGAACTCCCGCAGGGTCTTGCGCAGCACGTACTTCCAGGACGGCTTGGCGATCTCGGTCAGCGAGTCGGGCATGCGGGCATCGTCGGGCGCCGGTGCCCGGTCGTGCTTGTCGCGCGTGCTGTTTCTAACCACTGGGTGCTCCCCTCGGCTTCGTCAGCGGGAGATTCGTGCGCGCATCATTTGCGGCACCGCTTAACGATTTCGTCCAGCTTCATTCACTCGGGGACGGAATTCAAGCCAATTCGACTGATGTCCTCAGGAGGGGGACAGACGACAGGGGCCTACGGCATGTCCCATTCGTAGTCCGGACAGGAGAGCGCCTCGGTGTAGGCCACCTCGCTGGGGGCCGTGATTGTGCCCACGCGGCCGCGAAGGTAGGCGACCGCTTCGACGGTGTCGGGTTCCCCCGCGCTGGATTCTTCCGGCACGCTGATGAGCTCGCTGCGTGGACCGACGACCATTTGCACGACCATCTCGTCACCGTCGCTGTTGACCGCGGGTAGTTTGATCAGCTCGGACACGTGGCCGTCCGGAAGGGCGACGACTAACTCCAGGAGTGCATCCGCGGCCCCGTCAGTTGTCAGGAACGACTCTCCGCCATACGAAATCTTCTTCATGTACTGACTCCCTGCCTAGTTGACGCGATGCGCCCAAAGCGACGTCAACCTGACGCGGACTCTGAGACGGGTTGGTTCGGCACGGAGTGAGCCATCAGCCACAACCGAAATGAACGGTGATAAATTACCACGCCAGCTCATTCGCCGCTGTCGGAGAAAAGGTGGACGTCCCTGGGGCGAGTCTGCAGCGACTGGGCTCAACCCGTCCCCGTTCGGGTACACCCGCAGAGATCCGTGTTGCCTGAAGATCTGTGTTGCCTGAAGAAATGTGCCCCTGGAGGGATTCGAACCCCCAACCGTTTCCTTAGGACGGAACTGCTCTTCCGTTGAGCTACAGAGGCTGGCTGTTGAAGTTTAGCTGTTGTCTCCCCCCTCCGCAGTGCGCGGGCTCACGCCTGCCGAGACCCGGTGACCGCTAGTTGGTGGAATCGGTGGCCCGAGGGTGCGCGCGCGGCCGGGCTCCACGGTCGCGGCCGGCCTGACTGGCCCGGTGGGCGCGGTGGTCCTGGCCCGGTACCCAGGTGCGGGCCGGGTCGTGGCAGACCGGGGCCATGACCTCGGGTTTGCCCCG